>NZ_JAFEMD010000023.1 GCF_016892765.1 Microvirga arvi | reverse complement strand
CGAGCGCGCCCCTCGAGGGCGGGGATAGGGAATGATATAGCCCAGCTTAGGACAACTGTCAAGAACAAAGTGAGAACAAAACTACTTTGCGATATGACCGATGCATCGTCCCTGAAGCAACCTGCATGGCGCTGACACCGTTTGACAAACCTACCCAGGTGTAGGAGCCTCGGGGCATCATGTTGAGCCTCTTACGATACCGTCGCGGCCTGCATCGGGCAGGCAACCTCATCGCGGGCAAGTAGCCCCGAGCTCAACGCGCGTCCGCGCCCTGGGCTCGGGGCGCTCCACAATATCTGGACAGCTGGCATCCTGAGAGGCTGAACGCTCGCTCCGGCATGGCGCCATGCCTTTTAGCCTCCTCAAGCACGGCTCCCCCTCCGCAAAGCCGGATCCCATCCGGAAACGGACCAGCAGGACTCTCGGTCGCCGCATACCATAGCCGGTGCAGCGGCCGGCATCCTTCGATGCGCGAGCGCATCGACCCTTCCCACAATCCACCGGAATCCGATGACGATCCCGGTTTCCGCCACAGCGTCCCGCGCTGCGGCACCCTTGAGAACAGGAGATACGAATGGCCAGACAAGCAGCCGGCGCCGCAAAGCCGAGGATCACAATCACGGCAGCAGATTACGAGAAGCTTTCAACCCTTGCCGAGGCGGCCATGCATACGATGCCCGATGTGGCGCGTGAGCTCAGCGCGGAACTCGACCGGGCGCATATCCTGACCGGAGGGAAGCAGCGTGCAGACGCCGTCCATATGGGCTGCGAAATCGATTTCCGGGATGATACGACGGGACGGGTGCAGACGGTCACCCTGGTCTATCCGCATGAGGCCGACATTTCGAAGGGACAAATCTCGGTACTGACGCCGATCGGAACCGCTCTCATCGGGCTTCCGCTTGGACAATCGATCGATTGGACCACGCGCACCGGTGAAACGAGGCGTCTGACGGTCTTGCAGGTCCGCAAGCCCGCCGCGGTGGAATGCGAGCCCATCTGAGCCGGCTTGTGCTGGGGAAGATACTCACCCACGTCATGGCCGGCCCTGCGCCGGCCAGGATGGATGGCGGGCAGGCTACACCCTCAGCAGGATCGCCGTGGTATCGTCACTGGCCTTGAACCGTGGGTACAACGTGCCGTCCGGATCGCGCTCCGCTTCGATCTCACGCGCCAGCTTCACCAACGGCTCCAACCCGGACGCCAGAGCGGCTTCCATGAGGGCCTCGGCATCCATGGCCCGATAGAGATCGACAAGCGCAGAGAAGCCGTCGGAGGCGAGGAGGATCACCGTGCCGCTCTCGCAGGGAGCCGTCTCGTACCGCAGCCCGCCGACGGCGGCCGGGTTGAGGCTCAGGAGAGCCGCCGGAACGCCGCTTTTGCGCTGCCGCTCGCGCCGCTCCCCGAGCCAGGCGAGGAAGACGGGCTCGTCGAGAATGGCCGTAGGCCTGGATCCGGACTGCCGCATCAGTTCGGCCGCCATCGCCGCTTCGGCATCGCGCAGGCCGGGAGCGTCGCCTAAGACCAAAACCGTGCCGTCAGGCTGGCGGACATAAGCCGTGGTGTCGCCGAAGGTCCAGGCGTCGAGCCTGCTGCCCTTGCGGCGCACCAGGGTCATGGCGCCCAGCGGCCAAGCGACGAAATCCTCATGCCGCTCCGCCGGCGCGACGGCCCGGTAAGCCGTTCGGGCCTCCTCCATGACGTGGCGCAGCAGGGCAACGCCGTCCTCGGCGTGAGGCGCAAGGTTCGAGAGCCTCTCATCGGCAAACCCCGCCAGCCACGCCGCATCGCTCTTCTTGTGCATGACGGGCGCAGTGCCGGGAAAGATCGAGGTGTCGATCACCCAGGCCCAGTCGCCCGAGACGCCGCAGATATCCTCGTTGGGCTTGTCCGGATGACCCGGCCAGCTGATCCGATCCAAAACCGTGAACATCGTCGCCCTGCCCCCTCGCCAAACATCCCTGGGAAGGCCATAACGCAAAGCTTGCAAGAAGGTCCAGCCGATGCTCCTCGACTATATCTCCGCCGCCCTGGTGACCCTGCTCGTCACCCTCGACCCGGTGGCGCTCGCGCCGATCTTCGTGTCGCTGACCCGGGGCATGAACGCGTCGGAGCGTCGTCGGGTGGCGCTCAGGGCGAGCCTGATCGCCTTCGGCATCCTAGCCTTCTTCGGCCTCGGCGGCGAGGTGCTGCTGCGCCTTCTCGGCGTCGGCATTCCGGCCTTCCGCATCTCGGGCGGCCTGCTGCTGTTCTGGATCGCCTTCGAGATGGTGTTCGAGCGCCGCAACGAGCGCAAGCAGCACACGGCCGACATCGCCATCACCGAGGACCACATCCGCAACGTCGCCGCCTTCCCGCTCGCGATCCCGCTCATGGCCGGTCCCGGCGCCATCACGGCCGTGATCCTGCTGGCCGGCCGCGCCGACGGCAACGTGGCCTATCTCTCGGCCCTGCTCATCCTGATTGCGCTGGGAATCCTGAGCTGCCTCGTGGTGTTCTCCGCCGCCGACCGCGTCTCCCGCTGGCTCGGCGTCACCGGCAACGTGGTGCTCACCCGCCTGCTCGGCGTGATCCTGGCAGGCCTTGCCGTGCAGTTCATCATCGACGGCGTGCTGGCGCTGATCCGCGGCTGGGCGGCCTAGCCGCCGACGCCATCGCTGCTCAGCGCAGGGTCTCCAGCAGGCGCGTCATGAGCTTCTGGCGCGGCGCGATGGAGGAGACCAGGCCGTATTCCTGCAGCGTATGCGCCCCGTCCCCATCGATGCCGAGGCCGTCGAGGGTCGGGATGCGGAGCGCCGCCGTGAAGTTGCCGTCCGAGCCGCCGCCGACGCGGGGCGCGGAGACGAGATCGAAGCCGATCTCGGCGGCCAGCGACTTGGCATGGTCGAAGAGCTTCGACGTGGCCTCCGAACACTCGTAGGGCGGCCGGTTCATGCCGCCGGTGATGGTGACCTTGAAATCCGGGTTGGCGGGCTTGAGGCCCAGGATCGCTGCCGTCACGGCCTCGCCGTCCGCCACGGTTTCGACCCGCAGGTCCACCGAGAAGCGGCAATGCTGAGGAATGGTGTTCATCGCCGTGCCGCCGGAGGCCATGCCCACGGTCGTGGTGATGCCGCGCGAATAATCCGTCATCGCCTCGATGGCGAGGATCTGGCGGGCAGCCTCGTAGACCGCGTTGCGGCCGTCCTTGTGGCGCGAGCCCGCATGGGCCGGCCTTCCCTCCACATGCACGTCGAAGCGGCCCACGCCCTTGCGGGCGGTGACGATCTGGCCGCCGTCGCGGGCGGGCTCCGTCACGAGGGCATAGGCCGAGCGGCGGCCGATATCCTCGATGAGGGGCCGCGTGATCGGCGATCCGATCTCCTCGTCCGGCGTGACCAGAAAGACCATGGGCCGTGCCGCCGTGCCCTTGCGCGCTACGTCCTTGAAGGCCTCGAGGCCGAACCAGGCGCCGCCCTTCATGTCATAGATGCCCGGCCCGTAGAGCCGGTCGCCCTCGATCCGCAGCGGCAGGTCGCGCTCGATGGTGCCGACGGGATGGACCGTATCGAGGTGGGACATCACCAGGATGCCGGGCTCGGCCGTCTGCGGACCGGCGCGCAGGACGAGGACGTCGCCAAGACCATCCGTCCCCGGAATGCGCTCGACCGCCACCGGCGCGTCCTGCATCTGCGCGACCACGAGGTCCATCATCAGATTGACGCCGGCCCGGTCATGGGTCGGGCTCTCGGTGCGAATCCAGGTCAAAAGCGTGTCGAGGGATGCTGCGGTCATGGCGGCTTTGGGACTTTCAGGCTCACGAAAAAGGCGGCCTTGCGCCGCCGTTGCCCTTCATAGCTTTCCCAGGCCCCGGTGTCACGCATTCAGAGCGCATGCCTCGTCTGTCGTCGCAGGGCCCGCGAACATCTAAGGCAGAAGGCAGGGAGGATTGCCTCAGCGGGGCGCTTCAGTGCTGTGTCGCGTCGAGCGGGATCGAGAACAGGACTTTCCCCGACGCGTCAGTGACCTCCAGGTGCCAGCCGCGCCAGTCGACTTCGTCGGACTCTCCTTCATCATGGAGTTCCTGGATGGCCTTGAGCGCTTGATAATGAGCTGCTTCCAGATCCGAGACTTCTATGCCTGTCTCATCCAGGATCCGTTCATGCGTGTGTACGAGATGAAAATAACAATGCACGCAAAAGCAGCCTTGGAAATATTCTCAATTGCCGGGTCATAACACTTCCGGACTTCTCCTAAATGAGCAGTTTCCGTGCAGTGACGCAAGGTAAGTTTTCCGTTTTGCGGGCATACCAAGTCTGCTCTAACAGCTTTCGCAGACAGATGATCTGGTTGCTTTGGCTGCATTATCCTTCAAGGCGACCGACATCTGCGCCAGCTTGGCCGGTGCGCCCGGCGAGGCCAACTTCGCAAGGCTAGGTTGGCGGTATCCGACCCATGAAAAGGCCGCAAATGCCGGCGGCCTTCTCATGGGGTGGTTTGACCCTAGAAAGGGAATTCCGGGTTATGCTAGTTAACTGTGTGTGTTAGTGTTCTGATACTCTTGCGGTTTTTGCATGCATCCTCTGCCGCGCTGTAAAGTTCACCGCGAAATTTGATGTCCGCCCCCGGATGACAAGGTGGTGCTCGCCCCATTCTGTTGGGCTTCCTCCACCCGGCGCTCCGGATCCCACTGCCACAGGATAGCTTTGAACTCGGCCTCAGTCATGTGCCTTATGCCGAACAAATTGAGCAGCCCGTTGTAGGCCTCAGCCAGGAAGCCAACCTGATCCTGATGACCCCACTCCCGGCTCTGGCGATGAAAGGTAAACCGGGGCTTGCGGCAGCGGACCCGTTCCGCCTCGTACACACCGGGCCAGTGGACGCCCTGAAGCCCCGTCAGGCCAACCTCGACCTTGCGGGCTTGCAGCGCTCCAAACCGGTCCAAGACCCCAAACGCCTGACGCATCGTTCGTGACCAACAGCGGATGACTTCATTCGGGTAGAGCTGTGCGCCTCTCGATGTCTCCCTGATGGCGGTTCCGTGCAGAACCCAGAATTCGCCAGTTTCACTGAAGAAGCAGGCCACGTTGCTGGTCTCGAAGGACTCGTCCCTGTTGCCGCCGGTGATCCAATAACGGACAAAGCCCTCCTCACTGAGACCATAGTCGCCCTGGCCCATCGTACCATCGCTTGGCGCCTCGACGGCCACCCCATCACTGAGGCCCTTGATCTCACTGATCGACGGCGGACGGCTTGCCCACCCCGCGGGGATCACGCGAATGTATCCTCGCGGCCCCGAAACCAACCGGACCTCCCGTGTGTGATTGGCCGCCAACGTGTCGTTGTGACTGATCGTCGACCTGGCTGAAGCCCAGATAGACGGCTCATCGGCTCGCGCCGGTTCGCAGGGAAATTCCGACGTCGCCGCACGATCCTCAAGGTGCTCACCAAGGTTGGTCTGGATGGCCTCGGCGAGATCCTCGATGAGCCGGGCCTTCACCCTCTCGCGCCGGTTCGCCGTCGCGGTCTTGGCAAGCTCGTAAGTCAACACTCGCCGATGCCGGATGTCGAACGGGAGATCGTCCGGATCATAGCCGCTTGCCGTGTTTAGGATGATGATGACCTTGTCGGCCCCAGGCTTGTGCATGGCATAGCCAAGTTCGACGGCGACGTTGGGGTTCGGCAGCGCCTTCCCCTTGTCCGTTTTGCCAATCGGGGTCAGGTCCGCAACGAAGACCGCGCATGTCGAGATCTTGTTGAGGATCTCTCGTGCGATCTCCGCCGCTCCGGGAACGTTCTTGGTGTCGTGGTCCAGCTCAGGCCGGTCGGCCTCGTCAAGATCCTGACCGATCTGTTTGATGGCCTCGTCGAGTGCCGCCTTGATGAAGTGGCGGTTCTCGTCCCTCGCAACGTCGTTCTGCCAAGACCAAAAGACCTTCATGCCCCATCCAATTCACGTGTCTGCCACGGTGCCGCGTGCCAGTCCGATGCCGATCATGCGGACGCCTCGCGAAAGCGGCCTGTGCCCGATGGCAGAGACCGCGTCCGCGGAAGTTCACCGCTTCATGCCGCCGCTGATCTCATGCGGCCATGACGCCCGTCAATGGCCGCGAACAAGGCCTCGAATGCAGGCAGGCTTGCGGGCGTCACCATCTTCTCCGGCTCCGTGGCCATGCGGGTCAGGAACTCCCGCGCGGGCCGGGTCTTGTTGAACTCAAGCCCGAGTTCGGCAAAGGCCATTTCGAAGCGCTTCACGATGCGCGGAACATTGGTGTTCAACTTGAGCGTCTTGCCCTTCAGGTCCTTGCGGTAGGTGTGCCGCACAAGCTCCTCATAGACCGCGGGGTCGACCAGATCCTCGATGTCCGCCTCCCTCGGCTCGGCGAAGGCCTCCGACACGAAAATCACCGCGTTGTCGCGCACGAGCCGGCTGGTCACCAGCTCCTTCTGGGCCTCGCGGCCGGCCTTCTCGTCGTCGAGCAGCACAAGCACGCCCAGCTGCTGCGACGAGAGCAGCGCGACCATATAGGACACCTTCCCGGCGCCCCCCACGGGGGTAATGACCATGTCCTGCGGCAGCGCGGTCTTGCCGAGCGACCGGAGATGGCTGCTGACCGAGGACAGGATCCAGAAATCGGTGATGCCCTCCACCACCAGGTTGGCGGGGCCGATGAACAGCGTCTGGGAGACGTGGTAGCCCAAGGCGGCCTGGAGCGGGAACAGGGTCCGGGAGTCGCCGGTCGGGTCGTTGGTGACCGTGGTCCCGGCCTCCTGGGTGATGTTCACGGTCCTGACCACCGCCAGGTCGTCGGCCGGGATCATGAAGGGGGAATGGGTCGTGTAGACGATCTGGTTGTCGAAATCCTGGCGGAAGTGCCGCAGCAGGTCCTCCTGCGACTTGGCATGGAGGTAGAGGCCGGGCTCGTCGAGCAACAGGATCGCGCCCTGGGCCTGGCCGCCGTTCGTGTCGGCGGCGAACGAAATGTAGAACGAGAAGAACCAGCGGAACCCACGGCTGCGGTCGTCGAGGTTGACCTCGACGTCGTAGGTCGCGTTCGGATCCGAAATCAGGGTGTCGAGGTGGTTGCCGTCGACGTTGAAGCGCACCTTGAGCGAGCGGTCCTTCCAGAGGCGCCGGATCTCCTTCGAAACCAGCGCCCCCGCCCGGTTGAGCAGCTGGTTGCGCGTCTCGTGGTCGCCCGCCTGCCAGAGGGAATTGAGCTTCTCCGCGCTGAAATCCGCCACCTTGGCCAGCTTCTGGAAGTTCCGCTCCGCCTCGTCCAGCTCCAGCCCCTGCGACCGCCGGTGCATGAAGCTGGCGATGTCCTGGTGGCCGTTGAGTTCCGGGAAATCCGCCACATAGATGAACAGGGGCACCCAGCCGGCGACCGCGTTCCGGGCCTTCTGGAGAGCCTCGTCAAATCCCGTGATCGCGGCGGCCTTCTCCTCCAGGCCCGACAGGAGTTCGTCGGCGGCGTCGCCGAGGATGATCCCGGCCTGTCCGAGCGCCGCGCGAACGGCCTTCGCCCCCGCTTCGAGGCGGGCCGCCCAGGCCTTCGGGTCGGAGACGTCGTCGGTCTCCTTCAGCGCGTCCCACGCCGCAGCGGCGGCGTCCCGCTTGTCCTCGGCGCCGCGGCCGATCTCGGCGACGATGACGGGATCAAGCTTGCGAAAGGCCGCCTTCACATCCTTGTCCGCGACCACGGGCGCCTTCGCGCCCAGCAGGCCGATCCAAAGGCTGGCCTTGCCGTACCGGCGTCCCACGTCGACTTCCGTGATGCGGCTGCCCTCACCGAGGATGTCCTTGAGCGCCTGCGTTTCCGCCTCGGTCAACTCCCAGCGGGTCGCGACCACCTCCGTCTCGTCCGTGCACTCGGCCAGGCGCCGGTCGCGCGGGAAGTCCTTGATCGGCGACAGGGCCTTGCGGCCACCCGGAGGGTTGAGGCTGTGGAGAGCCAGCAGGAGATTGGATTTTCCGCTCTCGTTGCGCCCGACCAACGCAGTCAGGTCATCGACCCTGATGTAGCCGCTGTCGGCGACCGACCGAAAGTTCTGAACACGAAACCCGATAAGCTTCATCATGCCCCCAACGGCGTTCGATTGTCTGGGGCGGCACGGTGCGATCCCGGCCCGGTGCGCCGCCAGCCGTCAGAACAAACCGAGAAACGATCCAATGTAAAGGACTGAAGTCTCCTTTGCGCAGTTTTCCACCGGACCACGGGGCCTTCCGCCCTGGCCAGGCACTCCCGTCAGCGCGGTCCAGGGCGGCCCCGCGACGTCCGCACAGGCTCACCCCCGGCCAGGCCCGGAGGGTTCCGGCGGCAGCGCGACGGGTCCGATGGCGCGTTCGATCAGGGAGAGGTTCAGCGCGGTCAGCAGTTGGTCGGCGAAGCACTCCACGGACTGCAGGTGGTGCAGTTTGATCTCCAGCGGGGCGCCGGCGACGAAGTCGAAGGTCAGCGATGTCGGGGTTCCGCTGAGCTCCGCGAGGCGCTCGGAAACGGCGCCCATGCCATGGACGACGTGGTGCCGAAGCTCCGCGATCATTTCCAGCGTCCGGCACCAGTCGTCGATATCCGTGTGCCGGTATTGGCTGGGCCGCCTCAGGCCCGCCTGGGTGAAGAAGGCCCGCAGGACGCGGGGAAGGCCGTCATAGGCCTTCTTGCGCCGCCAGTTGCCGTACCGCACCGCCCACGCCGCCTGCCAGGCCTGCAGCGCCTCGGCGCTGCCGGTGCGCCTGCGGTGCAGGCGGCGGAGCTCCAGGAACTCCGGCCCCTGGATGATCGTCTCGGGATGGTGCCGGAGGAACACCTCGTAGGCGTCGAAGACGATGTCCTCCAGCGCTCCGTAGAGGTCGGCCACGCCATAGGCCGCGATGAGCGGCGTGGTCTGGCGGTAATTGTCCGCGGCCTCCGGACCGGTCCACACGGCCAGGGGGACCAGCCGCGGCGCGCCATCGACGACACGCAAGGTTGTGGTGTGCAGGCCCTGGTCGGGATCCAAGGCCCGGTAGCGGCTCTCCGCAAGCTCGCTAGCGTTGATGGTGATGGCCCAGCGCAGGTAGACGCTCCGGGACAGCGAGCGCCAGTCACCGACCTTGGTGGTCATCTCCTCGATCCAGGCCTCGTCCTCCGTGGCGGCGCGGTGGATCAGGTTCGTCACCTGCGCCGGCTCCCGGACGGTTCGGGCCGCACCCAGGCGGATGTGGGGAACAAACGCCGCGCGTGTTCTCAAGCCTCCGGACATCTAACCTCCCAGCCGGTTTCCGTGCCAGAGGCCGCCGATACAGGCCTGGCCGCTCCGCGGCAAGCGCCCCTCTCCTGGCGGGGCCGGGTGGGCGGCGACGGAGGCTACCGCCGGACGTCCGGCCCCTGGAGGAAACCGCCTCCGGTCAGGCCGGTCAGGCGCTGGGCGGCGGCGGAGGTGGCGGCCACCGCCGCCGCCAGAACATCGCGGTCGCCCACAAGGGCGACCTGGCGCGAGGCCCGGGTGACGGCGGTGTAGATCAACGCGCGGTCCAAGAGCCGTGTCGGAACGACGGGCACCACGACGGTCCGGAACTGGCTCCCCTGCGCCTTGTGCACGGTGACGGCGTAGGCCAGCGCCAGGTCGTGCAGCGCCGGCCCGGAGAAGCCATGGCGGACCCCGTCGAACTCGACGGTCAGCACGTCGCCCGCCACGTCGACCACCGTCCCGAGGCTTCCGTTCCGCAAGTCGCGCCGATAGTCGTTCTTGCCGAAGACGACCGGCTCCCCGAGCGCGAACGCATGCCCTGACAGGCGCGGCCGGCCCGGGGCCATGATGCCGTGGAACCGGCCGTTCAACGCCAGCGTGCCGATATCCCCGCCCTTCACGGGGGAGAGGATCCGCAGATCGTCGCGAAAGCCGCCCAGGGAGGCCACGACCTCGACCACGTCGGCGGCGGTCGGGGCTCCGCGGGTCGGGACAAGCACGACCCCGTCGCCGCGGCCGAACCCGGCCGGCAGGTGCGGAAGGGACCCTGTCCTGATCGCCGCGGCCACCGCCGGGATGCCGGTGGCCGCGGCCTGCCGGTAAATGCGCGTCAGCCTGACCTTGGGGATCAGGTCGACATCGGCGAAGGCATGCAGGGTCAGGCCGAACCCGATGGGGCCCAGCTGCGCCTCGTCGCCGACCAGCAGCACGCGGCACCCGTCGGGCAGATGCCTGAGGATGCGGTAGAGCGTGGGCAGGTCCAGCATCGAGCTCTCGTCGATGACCACGAGGCTCTCCGGCCCGAGCGGCACCTGGCCCGCCTCGCACGACTTCAGGAACGCCGCGATGGTGGAGGACGGACGCCCCGTCGCCTCGCGCATGCGCACCGCCGCCCGCCCGGCGAGCGCCATCAGGTGGACGACGCGGCCGAACGCCTCGCTGGCGGCGCAGACCGCCCGCAACACCGTGGTCTTGCCGACCCCGGCGCCCCCCAGAACAAGGCCGAAGCGGCCCTGGACCGCCAGGCGCACGGCGGCGCGCTGCTCGTCGTTGAGATCGACCCCGATGGCTGCGCGCGCTCCGGTGAGCCAGCCGTCGAGTTCGGCGTCGTCGACCTCGCGGGCGATCAGGTCGCCCATCCCCGGCCCGTCCAGCATCTCCCGGATGCGCCCGGCCACGAACCGCTCCATCATGGCGGCGCCGGCCGGCTGCCAGCCGTCGGCAAGCGGCATGGCGGCGCCGTGGTGCGCGGCGAGGCGGAGCGCCTCCTCAGCTCCTTCCACCGAACCTCCGAGGAGCCTCCGCACCCCCGCGACAAGCTCCGGCCGCGGCGTCCAGGTGTGCTGGCGCTGCAGACGGGCGTACAGCACGGCCTCGACCGCGGCGACGAGGCGGGCCGGGTCCCGGGCGGCGACGCCCAGCCGGCGCGCCACGGCGTCGACCGCCGGCCAGTCCGCCAAGGCCATGAGCGCGTAGGGATGCTCGCGGATCCGGCGCGCGCCCTCGGCGCCCCAAAGCCGGACGATCCGGCCGGCCAGGCGTGGGTCGAGCCCGTTCTCGTCCAGCCAAACCACGATGTCGTTGCGCGCCTGGTCCTCGCGCCACGCCGCCACAAGGGTCGTGGCCGCCCGCGCGCCGACGATGGGCTCGAAGGGAGCCGGATCCCCCGCAGCCAGCCGCCGGGGCAGGTCGTCCCCGAACGCTTCCGCCAGGCGCGCCGCGAGGGCATAGCCGATCCCCTCGAAGGCGGGATCCGTGGCGAGGTGCCGGACGAGCGCGGTCGTCCCGCGTGCTTCGCCGGCGCGGGTCATGACGCCCATCCGCGTGGCCTGTCCCGCCGACCCGCTCCCATCATGCCACCGTGCTCGCCGCCGCGAAGGGGCTGGCGCAAGCGTCGCGCTGGCGCGCGACCCCTTCGACAGCGCCTGCGCGCGGCGGCCTGCTGTCCGCAGGTCGGCTCCGAGGGACGGTCATTCCCCAGTCCCACCAAGGGACGGGAACAGGGCGGCGACCCGCCTTCCGCTCTCGGTCATGTGCTCCTCGACGTGGCGCATGCGGCGGATCTGCTCCCGGAGGCCGGCCACCTCGGCGCGCAAGGCGGCATTCTCCTGTTCGAGCTGGTGGATGCGCCGGTCGCGGCGGTCGGGCGTCGCGGCCGCTGGTTTGTCGCTGCCATCGGCCGCCGCGCCCGTCTCCAGGCCCATCCGGCCCACGGCCGCATCGAGCTCCGCCTTGGCCGCCGGGTTCTTGTAGAGGACCTGACGGTCGAAGCCGCAGGCGAGCGCGACGGCGGAGACGTTCACGCGCCCGTTCCGCTCCGGAAGGGGTTTGCCCTCGGCCTGGAGGGCGGCGAGATACCGCCGCAGACGCTCCAGGTTTTCGGCTCCGGCCTCCGCGCCGGACAGGGGTTTCGGATCGGTCATGCTCACCTCTGCTTCCGGCGTCCCACCTTTTCGCGCCGCATGGGCTGCGGCGCGTGCGGCCCGTCCGTCTGGGCCTTCTCCGGCGGGGGGATTTGCTTGTCGAGCTCGGCAAGGGACCACATCATGCGCTGAGCGTTGTAAACCCAGGTGCCCATCCGGAGGGCCAGGGCATCCCGCTCGCGCTCAAGCTCGGCGATCCGGTTCCTGAGATGCCATTCCGTGCGCCGCTCCAGCTGCGCGGCAGGATCCCGCTGCACGCGCCCGCGGACCGCCTTGCCGACATCCGACCGTTTGACGAACTCGCGGTAGATCGGGGCGTGCTCCTTGAGCGCCTGCCGGGTCCAGCGGTAGCCGAAGCGCCGCTGGACCGCGGCGCAGACCGGCTCCCAGCCGAAGCCCGGCTCCTCCCAGTCGCGGATCATTTCGGCGATGGCGGCGACCTCCTCCGGGCTCAGCTGCCGCACGCGCCTCGTCCTGCGCTTGGCCGGCGCGGCACCTGACCGGGCGGCGCCGGCGGGCCCGGCTTTCGGAGGAATGGCCTTGCGGCGGTTTGGCATTGGTGGCGGCCGGGAGCGGCCACCCGGGGCGGTGCGCACCGGCGTGGCGAAGGTGGGATGGGGACTGCCGCTCATTCTCTGACGCTCGCGTTAAGGAGACGCTAAGGGTGTGCCGCCCGAGCAAGCCGGGTCATGGGCGCCCAGGGCCCTGGACCCTTGGCGGTGACCGCGGAGCCCGCGGATGCCGCCCCGGCGCAAGCCCAGGCGCGGTGGCCGTGAGATCCCGAACCGCCCGGTGCGCCGCATCCTGGGCCGGCGCATCCGGGTGTACTACCCTGGCCGCCCGCCCCAGCGGAAGCGCGCGGTCGCGGCAAGCAGGAACAAACAGAGAACAAAAGCTTGGCCTTTGTCAAGCGCCGGCAATCCTGGGCGGGCGTCTTTTGCCCAAGCTCGGAGGAGTAGCCCTTAGGAGTCATGGTCGCGGCCAGGGTAATCCGTTGACAGCGCCGGCAGGGAATGTTCTCCTTTCGTTCCATAGACAAGCCCCCATAAACGTGTGGCCCAGGGACGCTTCGGCGCCGGTGGGCCGCCTCGCTCGACGCACCCGGTGCAGGGTTTCGCCCTGGCCGGAGCGGGAGCGGACTTGCCTGTGGAGTTCAGTAATGGCGCAGTCCCCGCCTGTTGGCTCAAACGCGTTCGGCACAGCCAACGCCACTTTCCTCAGTGCCAAAGCCCGATGCGCCATTCCCGTGCGCAACGCCGCCGTCCGGGATTTCCTGGTCGTTGCCAGCCTCGATCCGGCCGTCCTCACGTTGGCCCCGGCCGAGCCTGTCGCGATCCGGATCGAGAACCAGATTCTCGCCCACCGCCCCGATGTCGTCGTCCAGTATGAGGACCGCACCTGTGCCATCGACATCTACCCTCCGGTCCAGATCAGGGTGAGGCAGGCCTGGTTCGACGGGGTGAGAGCCTCCCACGCGGACCTCGGGCTGCCCTATGAGCTGCGCGAGGCCCCCGGGGCGCCCCTGGCCCCGCTGGTCCTGAATGCCCGCACCGTGTGGGGATGCAGGAACCACCATGTTTCGGCGCCCGAGCAGGTGCGCATCCTCCAGCATCTCAAAGAGGCGGGCGTGGCTTCCCTGATCGAGGTCGCGGCCGTCGTGCGGGGCTGCGACGGGGTCGCCGCGGTCCTGGCGCTGGCGTGCCGAAATCTCGTCGAGCTCGATCTGAGCCTGGCGCCGCTGGGACCGGAGACGCCCGTCCGGCGACGCAGGACGGAGCCCTGACGGCACGGGCCCCTCAGCATCATGCCCGGACCGGCCGGGCCCCACACCTTCGCGAACCGGAAGACCCGGCCAGGAGCCGGGCCTGACGGATTCGGCGCCATAGGGAGACGACATGGAAACGAGCCACACCTTCGAGGAACTCTTCGGCGAGGGGACCGAACGGCCGCCATCCTCCGCCCGTTCGACCGTGCGGCGGGCTGACCACATGGCGGCGCTCCTCGCCCTCAGGGCGGCGATCTCCGATGATCTCGTGGCGCGGATCCGCCGGGGAGCGCCCCTCGCCGTGGTGATCCGACCGCCGTCCGCAATGTGGTGCAGCGCCTTGGACTGGGCGCTCCGGCGGGCGGCCAGGCCCGGCTGCTTCACCACCTTCATCGACCGAGCGGAGCCGCACGAGATCGACGCCGCGGGGCAGGTCCTCGTCGTGCGCGACGGGTCCGACAAGACCCACCTGGCAACCCGGGGCAACGGCGCCATTGTCAGCCTCCTGGCCCGGGGCGGGTGCATCGTCGGGGTCTCCCACGACCCGCAGCGCTACCTGCCGAGCGCGCTCCTGGCCGCCGCGGATGAGGTGCTCACCATCCGGCCGCTCGACGGCGCCACGCTCGGGCGGGTGATCCGGATCGTCACCGGCGAGACGCTTGATCAGGTGCCAGATGATCTCGCGGTCACGCTTGACATCGATGACATCGCATTGTCGGTCCGGCCAGGGACCTCGGCCCAGGACTCCCTGGCCCGGCTGATGGCCATCCGGGACGCCCGGACCGCGGTGGTTGATGACGTCCCGCCCGTCGAGGAACTGGCCGGCTATGGCGAAGCCCGGGATTGGGCCCTTGGCCTTGCCCGGGACGTCGAGGACTTTCGCCGGGGCGTGATCTCGGCCGCCGAACTCCCGCGCGGTCTTCTGCTCGTCGGGCCGCCCGGGGTCGGCAAGTCAACCTTCGCCAGGTCGGTCGCCCGGTCCTGCCGCCTCCCTCTCACGTTCACAAACGTCGGGGCCTGGCTCCAGTCGAACCAGGGCTATCTCAGCGACGTTCTGTCCGCGATGTCGGCCGCCTTCGCGGTCAAGACCCGGCCGGCCCTCCTCTTCATCGACGAAATCGACTCGATCCCGAACCGCCAATCCGTGGACAGCCGCCACAGGGACTGGTGGGTTAACCTCTGCAACGCGTTGTTAACCCTGCTCGACTCCCCGGCCAACGGCCGCGACGGCCTGATCGTCATGGCGGCTTGCAACAATGACGAGAACCTCGATCCGGCCTTGGTGCGGTCGGGACGGCTCGACCGCAGGATCCACATCCCGCTTCCCTCCGAAGCCGACCTCGCGCAGATCCTGCGGACGCACATGGGGAACGATCTGCCAGGCCACGACATGCTGCCGTTCGCCCGCCTGGGGAGTGGGGCCTCTGGGGCGGATGTGGCCCGCTGGGTCCGGGATGCCCGCCAACGGGCCCGCCTCGCCGGACGCGGGATGAGCGAAGACGACCTGCGGGCTGTGATCGCACCACCGGATGACCGGCCTGCCTCCGCGATCCGCGTCGCCGCCGTCCACGAGGCGGGGCACGCGGTCGCCGCCGTGGTCATGGGCGTCCATGACCTGCGCCACGTCTCGATCATCCGGCACGGGGACACGGGCGGGAAGACGGGGCTCACCCGCCGGGACGGCGGCAATCCCACCAGGGTCGAGATCGAGGCTGAGCTGGTGGTTCAGCTGGCTGGGCGGGCCGCGGAGGAAACCGTCCTGGCCCGGCCGACCATCGGATCCGTGGCCGACCTTGAGACTGTGACCCGGACCCTCGCGGCCCTGCACGTCACGTGGGGCCTCGGCTCCAGCCTGGTGCACCGCGCCCCCGCCGAGCGGGCCGACAACGAGCTGCGCTTCGACCCCGCGCTGCGCAACTTGATCGAGGCCGAAGCGGTGAAGGTCTACGGCCAGGCACAGGCGGTGATGCAGGCCAACCGCGCGGCGGTGGAGGCCGTGGCCGACCGGCTCCTGGCGGCAAGGTATCTCTCAGGTGACGAGGTCCGACGCATCGTCGAAGCCCACGGCAGAAAGGCCGCCGGCCAAAGCGTGGGGGCCACTCCAGCGCCGCAAGGCGCCGGACGCCCCCGCCCACCCCGCTTGCGCCAGGACCGGGGCGCCGGTGAACAGGATTGACACGGAGCGTTATATGTCCATATGTCTCGACATATGGAATCAGAGGACGTCATCCTGGCCCTCGCGGCGCTTGCCCAGTCGACCCGTCTCGACGTGTTCCGCCTTCTGGTGAAGCACGAGCCGGACGGACTGCCCGCAGGCGACGTCGCGCGGGAGCTGGCCGTCCCCCACAACACTATGTCGAGCCATCTCGGCATCCTCTCGCGCGCGGGGCTGGTCCGGTCCGAGCGCCGCAGCCGCTCGATCATCTACCGCGCCGACCTCGCCCGCTTCCGCGAGGTTGCGACCTTCCTCCTCCAGGACTGCTGCGGTGGCCATCCCGAGGTCTGCGCGCCCCTTCTCGACACTCTGACACCCTGCTGCCCTCCGAAGGAGACCGCCGATGGCTGACGGCTCCGCATCATGGTGCTCCCCGCCTATTCCCACTCGGCCTGAGGTCTCTTCCATGGATGTCATCATCTACCACAACCCGGACTGCGGCACGTCGCGCAACACGCTGGCCTTGATCCGCAACGCCGGGATCGAGCCGCATGTCATCGAGTACCTGAAGACCCCGCCGACGCGGCTCCTGCTGCGCCAGCTCATTGCTCGCATGGGCGTCCCGGTCCGCGAGGTCATCCGCGAGAAGGGCACGCCCTACAAGGAACTCGGCCTCGACGATCCGTCCCTCAGCGACGACCAGCTTCTCGACGCCATGATGGCGCATCCGATCCTGATCAACCGACCCATCGTGGTGACGCCCGAGGGCGTGCGCCTGTGCCGCCCATCCGAGGCCGTCCTCGACCTCCTGCCGCCGCAGCGGGGCGAGTTCGTCAAGGAAGACGGCGAGCGCGTGATCGACGAGCACGGCCGCCAGGTCGCCACCGCCTGAAGGAACTCCGCATGTCCGTCTTTGAACGCTACCTTACCCTGTGGGTCGCCCTGTGCATCGCGGCCGGCATCGCCCTCGGCCACGTGATGCCGGGTGTCTTTCACGCCATCGGCGCGATGGAGGTCGCGAAGGTCAACCTGCCCGTCGCGGTGCTGATCTGGCTCATGGTCATCCCGATGCTGCTCAAGATCGACTTCGCCGCGCTCGGCCAGGTCGGCCGGCACTGGCGCGGGATCGGCGTGACGCTGTTCATCAACTGGGCGGTGAAGCCGTTCTCGATGGCCCTGCTCGGGTGGCTGTTCGTCGGCTATCTCTTCAAACCGTACCTGCCCGCGGACCAGATCAACTCCTACATCGCCGGCCTCATCATCCTGGCCGCCGCGCCCTGCACCGCCATGGTGTTCGTGTGGAGCCACCTGACCAAGGGCGAGCCTCATTTCACGCTGAGCCAGGTGGCCCTGAACGACGCGATCATGGTCGTGGCCTTTGCCCCCATCGTGGGCCTGCTGCTGGGGCTGTCGGCCATCACCGTGCCCTGGGGCACGCTGGTGCTGTCGGTGGTGCTCTACATCGTCATCCCGGTGATCGTGGCGCAGGTCGTCCGGCGCCACCTCCTGGCCTCGGGCGGCGAAGGCTCTCTCACGCGCCTGCTCGGCCTCCTGGGACCGGTGTCCCTCGTGGCGCTTCTCACCACCCTGGTGCTGCTGTTCGGCTTCCAGGGCGAGCAGATCCTGGCGCAGCCGACCGTCATCGCCCTCCTGGCAGTGCCGATCCTGATCCAGGTCTACTTCAACTCGGGGCTGGCCTACCTGCTCAACCGGGTCGCTGGGGAGCAGCACTGCGTCGCCGGCCCCTCCGCCCTGATCGGCGCGAGCAACTTCTTCGAGCTGGCGGTGGCCGCGGCGATCAGCCTGTTCGGGTTCAACTCCGGGGCAGCCTTGGCGACCGTGGTCGGCGTCCTGATCGAGGTGCCGGTGATGCTGTCGGTCGTCTGGATCGTGAACCGCAGCCAGGACTGGTACGAGCGCGGTGCCAGGAAAACGGCAGGGTCTACTCCAACCGTTATCGCCGGGGAATAAATCCGTGGTCTCAGGCTGCTGGCGGAACGTGCTGTCTTCCAACCCTCTTGGTCTCGACCATGATGTCGAGGCCAAGGCACGACCCCGGCATGGAAGTCATGCAACTCAGCCTGTGGGTTCAAGCGCCGCTGTCAGCCATGCGGCAGGAGCAGCGTGCGGTTATCATGCGCCCCTAGCAATAGCATCCTGAAGCATAACAGGTGCATCCTGACCCGGTGCAGCACGACATTGTGGCGGTCATCATTGGATCATCATATATCGCGAAGATATTAACTTCGCTGCCATGAATATGTATTCTGACTGCCGCGATCTTATCGGCGTTTCCCAACCTGGGAGTCGCATTATACTCTGAGAGATCCATTACTAGAACATTATCTTCAGTTCTTGTTCTGACCTCTATTTCCTTGAGGCCGGCCCCTCCTCCCGCGCAATCACAAACTCCGTTCTCATCTTCGCAATGGAGGAAAAATCGAGGCTTGTGCCCTGTCATAATGCTGCTCCTTGTAGTCGAGAATTACTGCATTGCTATTTTAATTAGTAAGTCAATATGGCCATTGCCAAATACTTCTTAAGCGTCATTGGCCAAGTATATGGACATCTGACGGATTAACCTTTTAGCGTCCTAATGAGTCCGCCCAGCATATTTCGAACGTCTTGGAAACAAGCCTTGGCACTCTCTGCCTTGAAACGGCACGGAGCCGTGCGCGGAGTTGAAGGCGCAGATCGACGGGGTCCTGCTCTCAACCGGAACTCATGCGGTCACCGCACACGGTTCACCTAAAAGGTCAGCTCGTCCCGTAGAGCCGCTTCGAATAGCGGCGCACTTCGTCTGATGCGGCATCCCCGAGCTCGTCAAGATAATCCAGGAATTCCTGCCGCGTGTTCAGCGAGAAGATGCGGGCCCGCAGCTTCAGGTCCTCCCGGAGGGGTGTCTCCCGGAGAAGGCCCGCGCATTCCTTGTCGAGGAACATGGCATCGACGTAGGGGGCGTAGGATGCGATTGCCGACACATCATTCATGAAGCCCCGGGTTGGCGGTTTGCGCTGACCCGCCACGATCTTCCGGGCGATGGCGGCGAACAGGTACGCGGTGATGCGATGGCGCGGCTGCTCCCGATTGCCAGGCCAGTGCCAGAACCGCGCGACCTCCACCGTGGCCGCGGCCTGATCGAGGCCGTCGGCCTCGAAGACGCGAAGCAGCTCCATGAACTCCCGGAAAACCGGATGGCCCGCAACGCCAAGGATGGCGAGCGGATCATTCGACTGCTCCACCTGGTCCTTCAGGTCCAACAGGTGCCGCAGCACATCCAAGCGCCCCGATCCGAAGCTTCCGAGCTCCGCCTGCAGGATCTTCTCAAAGGGCGGGCGCTCCTCCCGCCAGAATTCAATCGGGGCAGCCATCCGCTCCGCATCCCGGTTGATACTGTCGCGCAGGCCCTCGGCAAACCGACTGTAGTCCGCGTTCACAAAGACCCGCATGTCCGGAAGCCAGGCGTTGCGCTGCGTGGACATCACGTCGTCCACATCGAGGGAGAAGCTCGGGGCCCGGTTCTGGCGGTAGGCCTCGAAGCATTCCCGGACCTGCCTGCGGGACACCTCGTCGGTGTCGATGAGCGAGGCGGTGCCGCCAATCGCCTCGCACGCGTTGCGAAGGTCGCTGGAGAACGGCGACACAATCGTTTCGCTGGAATGCACATCCGATGTCGGGAAGATGACCTGCTGCAACAGCAGAACCCGCTGCACCTTGTCGTAGAGCTCCCGCCAGAAGGCGTCGTGGGCATCGGCCCGCCGCGTGCCGGCCTTGATCTTGAAAAGCTCGCTGAACGCGAACTGATCAAGGTAGATGACCTTCTTGTCGAGAGCGGGCAACTGCTCGCGTTCCGTGTGTCGGCACGCCTTGCACCGCATGGTCAGACTGTGATCGCCGCCGTGAAGGAGACCGAAGCTGTCCGGGCGGCGGCACTTCGGGCAGGGGGAGAAAGGTCCACGTTCAAACATCCCTCCGGCTTTAGGATAAGCCATCCGGCAACACCAGCCTTGCCGTCTCCCGCAGGTGCATCACGCGAAGCCAACCGCGTTAATTCGATTATCCTAGAAATACTGCTTGACGGACGGCGGGAACCGGCGCATCTTATTTCCATGAACGTCGAACAAGCAGCCAAGCAGCTCGAAGCGCTCGGGAACACCACCCGGCTCCAGGTCTACCGCACCCTTGTCCGTGCAGGGGAAGCAGGCCTGCCAGTTAGGCAGATCCAGGAGCGCCTCGGCATCCCGCCGTCGACGCTGTCGCATCACCTGCAGCGGCTCCTGCTGACCGGACTGGTGACGCAGGAGCGGCAGGCCACGACCCTGATCTGCCGGGCCAGCTACCCGGCGATGAATGGCCTCATCGGCTTCCTGGTCGACGAGTGCTGCGCCGACGCCGGATGCGGAACCCAGGCGGAGAACGCCGCCTGATTTATTTTTGCTTGGTATTTCCATAGTACCGGAAATACGAAAAGGAGTGACAGATGCCCGGTTTCCTTCCCTTCGTCCTCCATCTCGCCCGCGCGGCCCGGAACCGTCGGCACGTCGTCGCCCTCAGTGAACTGGACGATCATCTCCTGCGCGACATCGGCCTCCAGCGAGCGGACGTCCTCGCCGTCCTGGCCCAGCCCCGCCACCGCGACCCCTCGCGGATGCTCAAGATCCTGTGCTGCCACGGCCGCGTCTTTGTCGAGCGCGTGCGCGACGGCTTTTCCCCCCGCCCTGCCTCCTGCTGCTAACCGATAAGGAGTCCTCCCATGACCTCATCTGATACCCTCCCCATCGCCGTCATCGGCGCAGGCCCGGTCGGACTGGCCGCCGCAGCCCACCTGATCCAGCGGGGCCTCCCCGTGAGGGTCTACGAGGCGGGCGCCGCCGTCGCCACCAACGTCCGCGACTGGGGCCACGTCCGCCTGTTCTCGCCGTGGGAATACAACACCGACACGGCGGCGCGCGCGCTGCTCCAGGCTCATGGCTGGCAGGAGCCGGCGGGCAAGGCGATGCCGACGGGATCGGACCTGTACGAGGCCTACCTCAAGCCGCTCGCCGAGACACCCGCGGTGGCGGCCGTGATCGAGACGGGCGCCACGGTGAAGGCGATCACCCGCCAGGGCGCCGACAAGGTCCTCAGCAAGGGCCACGAGACCAAGCCCTTCGTCCTCGCCGTCTCGAACGGCAACGGCGCGATCCGGCGCGACCTGGCACGGGCGGTGATCGATGCCTCGGGCACGTGGACGGCCCCGAACCCGCTCGGCGCGGGCGGCATCCTCGCCGAGGGCGAGGCCGAGAACGCGGACCGCATCGCCTACGGCATCCCGGACGTGCTCGGGCGCGACCGCGCCATCTACGAGGGAAAGACTACACTGGTGGTCGGCGCCGGGCACTCGGCCGCGAACGTCCTCCTCGACCTCGCCCGGGTGGCGGAACGGAACCCTGAGACCTCCATCGTGTGGGCGACCCGCGGCGAGAACCTGATGCGGGTCTACGGCGGCGGCGGCGCCGACCAGCTTCCTGCCCGCGGCGAGCTCGGGTCGGCCCTCAAGGCACTCGTTGACAGCGGCCGGGTCACCCTGGTGGCCGGCTTCTCCGCCACCCGCGTGAAGGCGGCCGGCGATCAGGTGATGGTCGAAGGCGAGACCGCGGGCGGTATCCGCGAACTCGGCCCGGTCGACCGGATCGTGGTGTCCACCGGGCAGCGCCCGGACCTCAACCTTACCCGTGAGCTCCGGCTCGACTTGGATCCATGGCTGGAGAGCTCGAAGGCGCTCGGGCCGCTGATCGACCCGAACCTGCACTCGTGCGGGTCGGTGCCGCCGCACGGCCACCGCGAGCTCGCCCATCCGGAGCCGGGCTTCTACACGGTCGGCATCAAGAGCTACGGCCGTGCCCCGACCTTCCTGATGCTCACCGGCTACGAGCAGGTGCGTTCGGTCGTCGCTGCCATCGCCGGCGACCTCGCGGCGGCGGACGACATCCACCTCGTCCTTCCGGAAACCGGCGTGTGCTCGACGAGCCTTCCGGCCGATGGGGCGCCCGCTTCGTCGGGCTGCTGCGGCGGCCCCGCCCCGGCGCAGGTCGATGCCTGCTGTGCCGCCGATGCCGACGCCAAGGCCGAGGGCAAGTCGGGCTGTGGCTGTGGCCCCGGGAAAGCGCCGGAGAAGGTTGCGGAACGATCTGGCTGCTGCTGAGATCAGCCAGTGTCGAACCCTGCAGCCGAGGCCGTGGTCGCGGATCCCGCCAGCCTGAAACCGAGCCCGAGGGTGGTCATCTCCGCCCTCGGCGTCACCCAGATCCTCGCCTGGGGCTCATCCTACTACCTGCCGGCCGTGCTCGCGAAGCCGATTGCTGCCGACACGGGCTGGTCGCTGGCCTGGGTTGTCGGTGGGCTGTCCGCCGGTCTGCTCGCAGCGGGCTTGGTCGCGCCGTGGGTCGGACGCACCATCGACGCCAAGGGAGGCCGTCCGGTTCTCACCGCTAGCTCGCTCCTGTTGGGGGCTGGGCTCGGCACCTTGGCATTCGCCCACAACCTTCCCGTCTATCTGCTGGCCTGGCTGCTCATGGGCGTCGGGATGGGGGCTGGGCTCTATGATGCTGCCTTCGCGACCCTCGGCCGTCTCTACGGCAAGCAGGCGCGTGGAGCGATCACGACCCTCACCCTGTGGGGCGGCTTCGCCAGCACGGTCTGCTGGCCCCTAAGCGCCTACCTCGTCGAACATCTCGGCTGGCGCGGTGCCTGCGCTGTCTACGCCGCGATCCAGATCTTCATCTCGCTTCCGCTGCACGCCTTCCTCCTGCCCGGCATCCATGCCGCCAGGCCGGATGGCAAGCCAGCCGGGAACCCCTCCGAAGCCGCGTCCGCGGCCGTCCTGACGGGGACCCTGCGGACGCGGGCCTTCCTGTTGCTCGCCACCGTCCTCACCCTCGGGGCCGTGACGGCCTCCATGATTGGCGTGCACCTGCTGACCTTCCTGCAGACCCACGGCTTGGAGCTCGCGGGGGCCGTCGCCCTCGGTGCGCTGGTCGGGCCGTCCCAAGTCGGGGCTCGGGTGGTTGAGATGGCCTTTGGGCGCCATTACCATCCGATCTGGACCATGATCGCCTCCGTGAGCTTGGTCGCGACCGGGGTGATCCTGCTCGCCGCCGGCTTCCCAATCCTGGCCTTGGCGTTGGCGCTCTACGGCGCCGGCAATGGGATCGGCTCCATCGCCAAGGGCACCCTGCCCCTCGCCCTGTTCGGCCCCTTCGGCTACGCCTCGCTCATGGGCCGGCTGGCGATGCCGAGCCTGCTGGCCCAGGCCCTGTCCCCGTCGCTGGGCGCGTTCCTGATCGAGTGGCGTGGCCCCGACGCCGCTCTTGCCGTTCTGGCCGCGGTGGCAGCCCTGAACCTGGGGCTCGTCGGACTGCTCTGGATGACGTCCCGCCCCACCATGGCGACATGAGGCTCCTTGGAAGCGTCAATCCTGTTGCGCGGTGACCACCGCCAGCGTCACCGAGCAGAGGGCGACGAGCATCACGACCGCATTCACCGCATGGGAGTATTCCCACTTCTGGCGCAGCTCGCCCCAGTTGTCCGGCAGGGTTGTCCAGTTGGCGGTCGCCTGGTTCGCCGGGAACGTCCACGTGAAGAAGATGGCGAAGAACATGATGAAGCTTAGGGCGGCGGCCGCGGCGAAGACGAAGGCCATGCGCTGCCGCCGCACCTTGATGGCCAGGACAACGTTCATGATGAGCGCGGCCTGATCGACGATGCCGAACAGCGCCCATCCCGCATAGACGCCCTGAACGGTCAGGTACGCATCCCGCGCCAGCCCGATCTTGTTCGGCAGCTCGGACAGGTGCGCCCCGGCCGGGACCAGGGCGAGAGCGGTCAGCACGACCGCAAGGAACTGGATCACCCGCAAGCCCATGCGCGCCGCTCAGCCGCCGGCCGGTTCAAAGCGCGAGGGCCCACTCGGATTGAGATGGACCAGGGTGCCGTCCGGGACGCCGGCGTCGTCATGGACCGCCACGATCTTTTCCAGCTGGGCGACCATGCGCCGGTTGTGCTCCAGATGGTTGGCGGCACCGTACTCCTCGTCGGCGACGGCCAGTTCCGCATGGGCGACGAGGGTCAGGTGCTCCTCCAGAAGCTCCTGGGCGCGCTCGCGCTGGTCCGCGCTGCCCTTGACGACCAAGTGGTCGCGGCAGTCGGCGCAGGCGCCGTGGAAGGCGCACGGCGCCATCGTCCAGTCGTTGATGCACATGCCGACGTCGGTGGTGTGCGCCGTGGCGAGCAGGGTCTCCTTGAAGCGGATGCGCTCGACCGGCGGCAGGCCCGCGAACACATCGTTGATCGGACCGGTGACCCTGCCGGCCTCCAGGAGCTCCCGGGCCTTGGCCGCGAGCTCCATGCCGCTCAGGTGGTCGTAGGCCGCGTTCTGGGCCACGATCTTCCGGCCGGACCAGCGCGCGATCTCCATCTGGCTCATGCCGCCGGCCTGCGCCAACGTGTTGAGCCAGTGCCGGAACTGGTGGGTGTTGACGGAGTGGGCACCGCCATCGGCGGCGGCGAACCCGAAGCGCTCGAACACTGTCTGCTTCTCGAACCGGGGCGTGAGGAAGTCGCTGAGCTGGCCGTCGGTCAGCACGTCCACCACAAAGGGGTTTGTGCCCCGCGTGGCGTGCAGCGTGTTCTCGAACAGGAGGAACAGGTGGTCGTGCAGGGGCAGGGCCTTGCGGCCGGGCCGCGTGGGGCCCGGCCGGGCGCAGCGGGCCACGAAGACCGCCTCGACGTCGCCTTGGCGGACGCGCGCCCGGGTCGGGTCCGCCCGCGGGACCCGGTGGGTCGCCAGCCATGTGCGCGCGGTGTTGCCGGCGATCCCGGGGAACCCGAGCAGGCGGCCGATCTCGGCGGCGGTGAGCAGGCGCTCGGGATCCCCGAGCCGGTACGGCTCCGGCAGGGCGGCACGACCCGGGTGCTTCGCCATGAAGCGGGCGACTTGCCGCGGTGCCGCGGTCACCCGCTTCAGGTCGGCCACGGCCCGGCGGGCGATGTCGATCATCGGGGTCGGGATCCATTTGATCGACCAGTCGAAGCCCTTCTCCCCGTCGTAGCGCAACCCGTACCGGAGCACCGCCTGTCCGTCCTGCTCGACGGTTTCCTCGACCTCGCAGTCGAAGGGCATGGTGAGCAGTTCGTTGATCCGCCAGCCGCCGCAGACGAGCAGCTCCACGGCGCGCATGCGCAGCACGTCGGCGTCCTCGGTGACAAGGTTGGCGATCCGCGCCAGCGCATCCAAGGCCTCTTCGCTCGGCAGCCTGTCATCGCGCGCCGTCCGCGCCGCAAGGGTCATCCGCCCGCCATAGCCGTCCGGCCGCGGGACGGGGTTCCCCCAGTCGAGATGGGCCAAGCTGACATGCGCCTTCGCCATCCGGTGCGCGAGCTCCTCCAGCTTGGTGCCCACCATGTACGCTGACGACGCAGCCTCGCGCTGGCGCGCCGCGGATATGGCCGCATCGAAGTGCTCCACGGTGGCAAGGCAAGGATTGAAGCCGACCGGCGCCAAGGCGTCGTGGAGATAGCGTCCGGCCCGCAGCAGCTCATGGTAGGTGCTGAAGGACTTGCTCTTCTCCTCCTCCGACTTCCGGATGAAGGCTTTGATCATCGAGCCGAACGGCTCCGACAGCGGCTGCCGCCCCTCCATGCCTTTTGGGCTTCGGCGCCCGTCCCCTTCGATGTTCACGGTGAAGTAAAGCCGGACGACCTTCGCGGCCGACGACACCCGCCGGCCGTTGACGCCGGCCCATTCCCAGCAGGGCGCGTCGAAGTCGAGGTCCGCGCCAAAGGCGTGCGAGGCCCGGGCCTCGCCGATGAGCTTCTGGAGCTGCTTCTGGGGGTAGGCGGTATTGTCGAAGGCGATGACGGTCTGGCTCACGGCGCCACTCCCGCGGTGTCCTGGTGGGCCTTGCAGCGGGTGATCACATCGGCGACCGCGAGGATCGTGCGGTCGTGGAGGACGACCATCCTGTCATCCTGCCCACTCGCCCGCCGGCGCTCGCGCTGTTCCAAGAGGGCATCGAGCACCATCTCGTGCGGCCCGTCGACCCAAGGCTGGAACTTGACGCAGGTGTAGCAGGCCGCCGGGGTCACCAGCCCGCAATACCCGAACGATCCGCAGGTCCCGATGTCGGCGGCCGCCTTGCGTGCGCGGTCGAAGGCGGAGATCCGAGCGGCCGCATCGCCGCCGCGCGTGGCGTGCGCCTCGTCGACCACGAGCGTGCCGAGGAAGGCCTGGGCGACCGGCGCCAGCGCCAGGGCGGTCGCGGCATCGAGCGGCCGCACGATGTCCGAGCCCAGGTCGAAGTAGACCCCGACGCTGCTGGTGTCGCTGTGATCCAGCGCCCAGGCGACCTCGCGCGGACTGGCGCCCTCCGCCACCATGCGGGAGCCCAAGGTGTAGCGGAACCGGCGCGGTGTGACCCTCAAGGGCCTGCCCGTGCGGGGCGAGATGACGTCCAGGGCCGCCACCGCATCCCCCACAAGGTTGCCCATCTCGATGGGGGTCAGGTGGAGCGCGTAGTCCCGGTTGCCGTCGGCAATGATCCTCTTGCGCGGCTTGTTTCGGAGGAACAGCGGCAGCGCGAAGCCGTCCGCCTCCCAGCCCGAGTCCCGGAAGCGGGCCTCATTCTCCCGGACCAGGGCCTCGATCTCGGCACCCATTTCGGGGTTCAACGGCCGGGTGCGGAACTCCGCCCTCTCGCCACCTTCACGCCGCTGCTTGATCCGTGGCACGGCGATCTCGTGGAAAACGGTGCCGCTCTTCGTGTCGGTGACGCGGCGGAAGTCGGAGGCCCGCAGCAGGGCCAGCTGCTTGGGACGCCCGCCTAGGCCCACGAACAGCCAGACGGCCACGCGCTCCTGCAGCGTCAGCGTCCCGGTCAACCGGGCGTTCCTCAACTTGGCGAGGATGGCCTCGACTTCGGTGTCGGTGAAGCGGCCGGTGTCGGGGTCGCCCCGGCGGATCGCCACCCCCTTCTCGTTGGTGCCGACATGGGTGTCCCGGACCTTCGCCCTGTCGGGCCGCGGGAGCAGGTCGGGATCACGCAAGGAGCACCAGCGATACCAGGTTCGGATCCAGGTGAGCTCGTTCAGCCCAAGATCCTGCCGCTGCTTCAGCTCGGCGAAGAAGGCGGCGCGCAGGGGAGTCCTGTCGCCGACGGCCGCGGCATAGGTCGGGCTGCGGTGGAGCTTGCACAGAGACCCGAAGATGGCATGCGCACTCCTATAGGACCGGGTCCGGACCATCTCGGCCATGAACCGCGCGGTCAGGTCGAGGAGGCGCTGCGTCGCCGGCAGGAACCTGGTCCAATCCAGGACCCACGGGGTCAGCGGGTCCGGCAGGCGCCAGGACCAGCCGGAGACGTCCACCCGGTGGCCGGAACGGCTTGTCACCGTCCCGAGGTCCGGAAAGACAAGGGACGGGCCCGGCTGTGGGGCGGCGGCAAGGGCTTCCTGGCTCACCGGGCATCCTCCCCGCTGCCGAGCCCCTGCAGGCGCAGCGTGATCTCGTTGGCCTTCCTCCGGGTGTGGCGGGCCGTGTAGATTTCGGCGGTCGCCGAGTGCTTCTTCCAGCCCATGACCAGGTTCCGGACCTGCTGTTCGACGTTGTCCCGCCATCCGGCCTGGTCGGCCGCCGCCGAGAACCGGTCATTGGCCGTGTGGCGGAGGACATGGGCGGAGAGGCCCGCGGGCAACGCCGGCTCCGCCGCCCTCAGGATCCGGAACATGTCCTCCACCGCGTCGTTCGAGATCGGCCCACCCTTGCGCGACAGGAACACGAACGGCGTCCTTTTTGCGCCGGGATAGAGCCTGCGCTCGGTCCCGACCCATTGCACCAGGAGGCTGGCCAGCTCGCGCGTCACGGGCTTGGGGTGCGCCTCCGTCTTGGCCAGCGGCTGGTCCTTGCGCGGGTCCTCGGGATCATCGGCGCGCCGGTGAACCATGATGTAGGGTTCCGGGCCCTCCAGGCGGAGGTCGCCGCCCTTGAGGCCCAGGAGCTCGCCGATGCGGAGCCCAGTCTCCAGCAGGATCCGCAGGACGGTGTGGTTCCGGACGCGCTGCGCCGGCTCGAACGGATTGCGCTCACTGCGCGGGTCGACCAGGGCGAGAAGGCAGCCGAGTTCGGCGTCGTCCAGCCCCTGGCGGCCGCTCGCGGCGGGCTCGGGAAAGTCGCTCGACATGGCCTCGATGAAGCGCTCGCGCCGCTCGGTCGCGGCCACGTAGCGGGCCGCGTCGTCCGCGTCGCCGGCCTGGATGCGGTGGATCGCCTTGTCCGCCGCCCAGACCACGTAGTCGCGGACGGCGGTGCAGTTGGAGCGCCACCGGTTGGCGTTGACGTGCGGACGGGGTTCTGGCCGGCGGGGGATCGGATTGCCCGCGCCGGCCGCGCGGAGAAGACGTTGCGTGCGGGCCGACGGAACGGCCTGCCTGGGGCGGGTCCGGTTGGTCCTGAGGTGCTCACGCAGGGCGTCGACCTCGTCGGGCGAGAGGAAGGTCGCGGCCAGGGTGCGCTCGTCCAGGTCGATCCCGTTTGCGTCAAGCCACTCGTGGAAGCGGCACAGCGCCAGCAGCTTGATGCGCAGGGTGTTGACGGATGCGCCGCCGCGGCGCAGGCGCCAGAGGTAGAAGGCATTGATGCCGAGGTGGTAGCTGCCGGTGCTGTCGGTCACCCACAGCAGACGCTCGCCGCTGGGGGCGACGAGCGTCCTGACCTGGTAAGTCGATTCCGGTTCCGTGTCAGGCATTTGGCACCTACTTTTGCCAAGCTAGCACAACACGGAATGTATTCTGCCCGCAACCGGTTTTCGCGGCTACACTTTACAGCCGGTAAACAGGCCGCAAGGCTTTGAAGTTGCTTTCAAAATGCCTTGCGACTTTACAGAAGTCGGCGAACACGGGGTTAGAAAGGAATGTCGTCGTCGAGGTCGTTGTAGCGGGAGCCTCCGCCTCCACCACTGCTGCCTCCGCCCATGGACGGCGCCGGGCGGCGGTCCTGGGAGGGCGAGGAGCGCCCGAAGTCGCCGCCTCTGGCGACCTGGCCCGGCTCCTCCTCGGCCAAGTCCGACGAGCCGCCGCCGCGGCTGTCCAGGATCGTCAGCTCGCCGCGGAAGCGCTGCAGCACCACCTCGGTGGTGTACTTCTCCTGGCCCGACTGGTCGGTCCACTTGCGCGTCTGCAGCTGGCCCTCAAGATACACCTTCGAGCCCTTCTTCAGGTACTGCTCGGCCACCCGGCCCAAGTTCTCGTTGAAGATCACCACCGAGTGCCACTCGGTCTTCTCCTTGCGCTCGCCCGTGCCCTTGTCCTTCCAGGTCTCGGACGTGGCAATCCGCAGGTTCACCACCGGCTCCCCGTTGCCCAACCGGCGAACCTCAGGGTCCCGGCCCAGATTGCCAACCAATATCACCTTGTTCACAGAACCCGCCATCGGAGCCACTCCTCATTCACATGAGGCTGTTCT
Source organism: Microvirga arvi (assembly GCF_016892765.1). GTDB lineage: Bacteria > Pseudomonadota > Alphaproteobacteria > Rhizobiales > Beijerinckiaceae > Microvirga > Microvirga arvi. Next base: position 61,577 of record NZ_JAFEMD010000023.1, on the reverse strand, counting down.
GGGGCCGCAGCGGCTCGGGGGCAAGCTGGGCAGAGGGTTCTGCACAGGCCTGTCCCCAGAAAGGGTGGGCGGCACGACGCCGCCCTTCCCATAACCGCACTCAGATGACGAAGAAGTCGTCGTAAGTCAGGTTGGCCTTGTTGGCGAGAGTGGCGATCTTTACCTGCGCCTTCGCGCCGGTGCCGTCTTCATCGTAGTAGAGCGCCCCGGTCTTTCTGTCGTAGACGATCCGGTCCTCCGCATCCTGCGCCTTCGTCGCCTTCACGAACATGTCGGAAGAAAACTTCTTCGGCCGGGCGGCCGAGCCGGAGCCCAGCTTGGTGAAAACAGCGTTGTCGAGATGGAACGCGTCGTCCCTGCCGTTGAAGTCGGTGATCCGGTCCACGTTCGTGGTCTTGTTCGGTCGCGTGTCGAAGACGAAAAGGTCCTGGCCCGCACCGCCGGAGAGCACGTCGTTGCCGGCTCCGCCATAGAGCTTGTCGTTGCCGCCATGGCCCTTGAGCGTATTGGCGCCCGCATGGCCGCTGAACGCATTGGCGGAGTTCGAGCCTTCGAGGGTATAAGCGGTGCGACTGCCGACGGACGCGAGCTTGAGTACTTCCACCTCGGCCGCAAGATCGAGGCGGCAGCTGGTCGAGGCAATAACCGTATCGAAGCCCTGGCCGGCACTTTCCTTGATCAGATCGCGGGCATTGTCGACATGGAAGGTATCGTTGCCTTCGGCGCCGGTCAGGGTATCCGCCCCCGCGCCGCCGTTGAGCGTGTCGTTGAAGCGACTGCCGATATACTGATCGTCCCGGCCGGTCCCGGTCACGCTGATCGCCTTCTGGCGCGGATCGACGATCCGGGCTTGGATTTCCGCGCTCTTCTCGCCGAGCCGATCATTCTGGTCGCTCCAGGACACGACCACGCGGCCATCCTCCAGGGCTGTCAGATCGGCCGCAAACTCACCATTGAGCTGTTCCACGAGCAAATCGGCTCCCAGCCGACCGTCGTTGATGTCAAAGGTGGCCAGATAGAGGTTCTTTCCTTCCGCGCCGGATGACTTTTCGAAATACGAGATGGCGAACCCTCCATCCGCCAGATGCGTGATCTCAGGCTGGGTCAGCACGTCCGCTCCAGGGGATGTGCTGGATTTGACAAGGATCTCGCCTCCCCTCTTCGAACCATCGGGGTTGAGGATTTGCGCTTTGACAGCCATGGAGAGGATCTTGTTATCTCCGTCGAAAGACCTCGTCTGCTCAAGCCAGGCGATAACGGTCTGGCCATTTGCAAGGGTTGCGGCAACCGGGTGGAAGGCCTCGGTGCTGGTGTCGTCGGTGCGGGTCGTCGTTGTGATGAAGACAGTTGAGCCGGCTGGCGTCGACCCATCATTGTTGAAGAAATGACCGCGCACAGTGTCGCTACCGGCCCAGTCTTCGAAGAACACCGCATAGCGTCCCTGCAGAGCCACAATGTGGGGATTTTCGGCGTTGACGCCCGCTGGTGTTTCAATACTCATCTCGCCGCCCACTGGTGTCAGCGAAGAGTTGAATGCCTGCACTTTGATGTCGAGGTTCTGGGCGAAGGAAACGGCAAGGCCCCCGTTGGACAGCGCGGTCACGGACGGCGTCGGCTTCTCATTGAAGGTGGCAGGGCCGATCCGGACATCCGGTCCGGCCGCCGTGCCGTTCTCCGAATAGATATTGGCCCAGATGCTGTAGCTGCTTGTGCCCGAAACGGTTGTCCATACCACCGCGAAGCGTCCATCGCTCAGCACGGTGACCTGCGGGTCCATCTGGAGGCCGTCCGCCGTGCGGTTGATCAGGATCTCACCGCCCCGCTTGGTGCCGTCGGCATTGAAGATCTGCCCGCGGATGGCTCCGTGGTCCAGGTCGCCCCCCGTCCCGCTCATATCCTCCCAAACGGCGACGAAAGTACCGTTCTTCAAGGCATGCAGCTTTACATCCTGCTGATGATCGTTTGTCGTCGTGTTGATGGAGAACCTGGGTCCCCAGAATGTCGGCATTGCCATGGTTTGTCTCTTTCCATAGCCCCTACTGAATGATTTATTACGTTATTTCGTTTTCTTTCTAAGATTGTTTGATTTGTTTCAAGGCTCCCGGCCCTGCTTTCCGTTCTTCCTGGAGATGCCCTGTGTGCTGGCGCACATGGGCTGATGAGAGGGATGAGGGCATGCTCGCACTGAGTTCGGCAAAGAGCTTCCCTGCCCATTGCTTCCTGTACCCGCTTTGTTCTAGGATCACATCCCTGGAATCATCCGCCGCATTGCGCGGACGGGTGGGGCATCACATATGCGGGGGCCGGCCTGGCGAGGTCGGCATTCCTCAAAAGGCTTAAGCTCGGCAATGGCTAAACTCGACGACCTGTTCAACCGCGCCAAGGCGGGCGATCCGAATGCGCGTGTGATCACCGTGCGCGGCGCGCGCGAGCACAACCTCAAGAACGTCGACCTCATGGTCCCGCGGGACAAGTTCGTGGTGTTCACGGGGCTCTCCGGCTCCGGCAAATCCTCGCTCGCCTTCGATACGATCTATGCCGAGGGGCAGCGCCGCTACGTCGAGTCCCTCTCCGCTTACGCCCGCCAGTTCCTGGAGATGATGCAGAAGCCGGATGTGGACCAGATCGACGGCCTCTCGCCCGCCATCTCCATCGAGCAGAAGACCACGTCGAAGAACCCGCGCTCGACGGTCGGCACCGTCACCGAGATCTACGACTACATGCGCCTGCTCTGGGCGCGCGTCGGCATCCCCTATTCCCCCGCCACCGGCCTGCCCATCGAGAGCCAGACGGTGAGCCAGATGGTCGACCGGGTGCTGGAGCTGCCGGAGAAGACGCGGCTCTTCCTGCTGGCGCCCGTGGTGCGCGGCCGCAAGGGCGAGTACCGCAAGGAGATCGCCGAGTTCCAGAAGAAGGGCTTTCAGCGCCTGAAGATCGACGGCGAGTACTACGCCATCGACGAAGCCCCTGCCCTCGACAAGAAGTTCAAGCACGACATCGACGTGGTGGTGGACCGCATCGTGGTGCGCGCCGACATCGCCGCGCGCCTGGCGGATTCCTTCGAGACCGCGCTCGAGCTCACCGACGGCATCGCCGTCATCGAATATGCCGACGAGACGGACGAGAAGGGCAAGCCGAAGCGCATCGTCTTCTCGTCCAAATTCGCCTGCCCGGTCTCCGGCTTCACGATCCCCGAGATCGAGCCGCGCCTGTTCTCGTTCAACAACCCCTTCGGCGCCTGCCCCACCTGCGGCGGCATTGGGCATGAAATGCGCATCGACGAGGCGCTCGTGGTGGACGAGACGCTCTCGCTCAAGCGCGGCGCCATCATGCCCTGGGCGAAGTCCACGTCGCCCTATTACGGCCAGACCCTGGAGGCGATCACCCGGCACTTCAAGGCGTCCATGACGAAGCCGTGGACCGAGCTTCCTGAGAAGGTGCGCGACGTGATCCTCTACGGCTCGGATGGCGAGAGCATCCGCATGGCCTATGACGACGGCATGCGCGCCTACGAGGTGAGGAAGCCCTTCGAGGGCGTGATCCCCAATCTCGAGCGCCGCTACAAGGAGACCGAGAGCGATTGGGCGCGGGAAGAAATCGGCCGCTTCATGAGTGAGACGCCCTGCAAATCCTGCGGCGGCAAGCGCCTGAAGCCGGAAGCGCTGGCCGTGAAGATCGCAGGCTCCGACATCGGCGATGCCACGGCGCTCTCGGTGAAGGACGCCCATGAGTGGTTCAGCGTGCTGTCGAAGAAGCTGACCAAGAAGCAGAACGACATCGCCGGCCGCATCCTCAAGGAGATCCGCGAGCGCCTCACCTTCCTGGTCGATGTGGGCCTGGAATACCTGACGCTCGCCCGCGCCTCCGGCACCCTGTCGGGCGGCGAGAGCCAGCGCATCCGCCTGGCCTCGCAGATCGGCTCCGGCCTCACCGGCGTGCTCTACGTGCTCGACGAACCGTCCATCGGCCTGCACCAGCGCGACAACGAGCGCCTGCTCGGCACGCTCAAGCGCCTGCGCGACCTCGGCAACACGGTGATCGTCGTGGAGCACGACGAGGACGCGATCCTTCATGCCGATTACGTGTTCGACATCGGCCCCGGCGCCGGCATTCATGGCGGCCAGATCGTGGCGGAAGGCACGCCCGACGAGGTCATGAAGAACCCGAAGTCGCTCACCGGCAAGTACCTGACCGGCGAGATGACCGTGAAGGTGCCCTCGCAGCGGCGCAAGCGCGACCCGAAGCGCATGCTGAAGGTCGTGGGCGCGAAGGGCAACAACCTGCAGAACGTGACGGCGGAAATCCCGCTCGGCACCTTCACCTGCATCACCGGCGTGTCCGGCGGCGGCAAGTCGACGCTCGTCATCGACACGCTCTACAAGGCCGTGGCCCGCAAGCTCAACGGCGCGCTGGAGCACCCTGCCCCGCACGAGCGCATCGACGGCCTGGAGCATCTCGACAAGGTCATCGACATCGACCAGTCGCCCATCGGCCGCACGCCGCGCTCGAACCCGGCCACTTACGTCGGCGCCTTCACGCCGATCCGCGAATGGTTCGCAGGCCTGCCCGAGGCGAAGGCGCGCGGCTATCAGGCCGGCCGCTTCTCGTTCAACGTGAAGGGCGGCCGCTGCGAGGCCTGCACCGGCGACGGCGTGATCAAGATCGAGATGCACTTCCTGCCCGACGTCTACGTCACCTGCGACGTGTGTAAGGGCAAGCGCTACGACCGCGAGACGCTGGAGGTGAAGTACCGCGAGAAGTCCATCGCCGACGTGCTCGACATGACGGTGGAAGAGGCCCGCGAGCTGTTCAAGGCGGTGCCGTCGATCCGCGAGAAGATGCAGACATTAGCCCGCGTCGGCCTCGACTACGTGCATGTGGGCCAGCAGGCCACCACGCTGTCGGGCGGCGAGGCGCAGCGCGTCAAGCTCTCCAAGGAACTCTCCAAGCGCGCCACCGGCCGCACGCTCTACATCCTCGACGAGCCCACCACGGGCCTGCACTTCCACGACGTGGCGAAGCTTTTGGAAGTTCTCCACGAACTCGTCGACCAGGGCAACAGCGTGGTCGTGATCGAGCACAACCTCGAGGTCATCAAGACCGCCGACTGGGTGATCGACATGGGCCCCGAAGGCGGTAGCGGCGGCGGGCGCGTCGTGGCGCAAGGCACGCCGGAGGACATCGCCGAGTCCAAGGACAGCCACACCGGGCGGTTCATGAAGGAAGTGCTGGCGCGCAGGCCCTTGAAGAAGGAGCCTGCGAAGAAGGAAGCCTCGAAGAAAGAGGCGCCGAAGAAGGACAAGAAGGTGGCAGCGCGGCGAGAGGCGGCGGAGTAAGTCCGCTCCGAGCCGCCTAACTCACCCAGAACGCAAGCCGAGCCTGTCCAGAACCTCCTGCGCCAGCGTCCTTGTCAGTTCTCCCGCTGGAAGCTCGCGGGCGAGGCGTGCTGCCTGGCCCGACCAGAGGGACATGAAGTCGGCCGAACCGAGAGGCTCCGTCTTCTGGCGCAAGGGCGCGAGCGCGCCTCCGGCGAGAGGGAACTGAGGCGCGGCCTGTGAGATCGAACCGACCTCGCGCATGATCCGGTTGACGATGCCGCGTGCAGGGCGTCCGGTGAAAACGTTAGTGAGCGCCGTCTGGTTGTCCTTCGCACTCTTGAGAGCCTGCCTGTGAAGCGGTGCGATCGTCGCTTCCGGTGTGAACAGATAGGCCGTTCCGATCTGCACCGCCGATGCACCCAGGGCAAGAGCGGCGACGATGCCGCGGGCATCGGCGATGCCGCCCGCCGCTATCACGGGCACCCTCACTGCATCGACAACCTGCGGCACCAAGGCCATGGTGCCCACCTGGGTCGAGATGTCGTCGGTGAGAAAGATGCCGCGGTGACCGCCGGCCTCGAAACCTTGCGCGATGATCGCGTCACATCCCCTATCCTCCAGCCAGCGCGCCTCATCGACCGTAGTCGCGGAGGATAAGACCTTAGCGCCCGTGTCCTTCACGCGTTTCAGCAGGCCTTGCGGGGGCAGCCCGAAATGAAAGCTCACGACCTCGGGCCTGAACTCCTCCACGAGGCTCAGGTAGCTCTCGTCGAAAGGCGCGCGCGTCGAGGGCGGCGTCGGCGCATCGGGGTCCAGGCCGAATTCCAGATAATAATCTTTCAGGCGCTCTTTCCATGCCACTTCATTCCCGGCATCGGCCTCCGGCGCCCGATGGCAGAAGAAATTGACATTGATGGGCTTCTTGGTGTGCTGCCGGATCCTGACCAGCTCCTCCCTCGCCTTGTCGTGGCTCAGCAGCGCACAGGGAAGAGATCCGAGTCCGCCGGCTTCCGAGACGGCAATCACCATATCGGAAAGATTGGCTCCGGCCATGGGAGCCTGAATGATGGGAAGCTCGATGCCCAGAAGATCCAGAATGCGTCGGTCGGCCCACATGACTGCCACCTTTCCTGCGCTGAGAGAATCCGGTGCTCCAGTGCTAGGCCCGATGGGAAGCCCGCACAAGTACGCAACCTTCGCAGGCTGATGGCTAGTCTGCCATATCAGCGAAGCTTTTCATGAGGGCCTTACGCAAAGGGCATCAGCTCCCCTAGGCGTGCTCAAGCCTATCGAGTGAACTTCGGGATCCTCGACAGCGGACCGGAAGAGGCAGTGGGGCTTGCATCACCTTATCCTCAATCGTCCGCCCGCATATCGAACAAATGCGGATACTGCCGCGGCTGCGAACGCAGGTACTGGCTCGGAGCCTTCACGGCGGCGCCGAAATGGGCGGCGGCGTGCCAGGGCCACCGGGGATCGTAAAGGATGGCGCGGGCGAGAGCGATGAGGTCAGCGTCGCCGGTGCCGAGGATGGCCTCCGCCTGCACGAAATCGGTGATGAGCCCGACGGCGATCACGGGCATGGACGTCGCCTGCTTGACCGCGCGGGCGAGCGGTACCTGATAGCTCGGACCGACCGGGATACGCTGGGCCGGCGTGAGCCCGCCGCTCGACACGTGGATGGCGCTGCACCCGCGCGCTTCGAGCGCCTTGGCGAATTCCACCGTCTCCTCGATGGTCCAGCCACCGTCTGCCCAATCCGTACCCGAGACGCGCACCGTCACGGGACGCTCCGCCGGAAACGCGGCGCGGACGGCGTCGAACACCTCGAGCGGAAAGCGCATGCGGTTCTCGAACGAGCCGCCATATTCGTCGTCGCGCCGGTTGGACAGGGGCGAGAGGAACTGATGCAGCAGGTAGCCGTGCGCCGCATGAACCTGCACCGCATGGAGGCCGAGCCTCGCCGCGCGCCTCGCCGCGTCCGCGAAGGCGTCCCGCACCAGCGTAAGCCCCTCTCTGTCCAGCGCCGTCGGCGGAACCTCGTCGTCGGAATGGGGGACGGCCGAAGGTGCCTCCGTCCGCCATCCATGAGGATGATCCGGCGGGATCTGAGCGCCGCCCTTCCAGGGCACATCGGTGGAAGCCTTGCGCCCCGCATGGGCGAGCTGGATGGCGATCGGCATGTCCGACCAGCGGCGGATGGCTTCCAGGACGCGGCGCATAGCGGCCTCGCATTCATCCGAGTAGAGGCCGACATCCGCATAGGAGATGCGGCCCTCGGGAGTCACGGCCGTCGCCTCGATGGTCAGGAGCGCAGCCCCGGACAACGCGAGCTGGCCCAGATGGATCATGTGCCAGTCGGTCATGCAGCCGTTCTCGGCGGAATACTGGCACATGGGCGCAATCACGATGCGGTTCGCGAGCTCGAAGTCTCCGATCCGGAACGGCGTGAAGAGTTTGGCCTGCGTCATCGATTGTCTCCCGGATCGGGGCCCTGCCGACATCGGCGAGCCGCCCTCCCTCAAACGCACAAAGGGCCTGAAAGGTCGGAGCCGATGAGGCGTGCTCGGGCCATGAGGGAGAGGAACGCACGAGGCCCAATCGAACCTTCTTCCCTGGGCGAGGCATTATAACCATGGGATGCTTGAGAAAGGCGCACAGATGGCCAGCGAAGACGTCACCTACCCTCCCCTCGACGTGCTCAAACCCGTCGCCGAAAACCTCTGGATCGTCGACAGCGGGCCGCAGGAGGCGATGGGGTTGAGCCTGCCGGTGCGGATGACGGTGATCCGCTTGAGCAATGGCGATGTCTGGCTCCATTCTCCCACCCGGTTCAACGGGGAGCTGCGGCGGGAGATCGAGACGCTCGGCTCCATCCGCCACCTCGTCGCTCCCAACATCGCGCACTGGACGCATCTGAAGGAGTGGCAGGCGGGCTGCCCGGCCGCCAAGACGTCCGCCGCTCCGCATCTCCGGCAGCGGCCGCCGGTGCGGAAAGCTGGCGTGCGGTTCGACCGCGACCTGACGGATGTCCCTCCGGCGGATTGGGGCGGCGAGATCGAGCAGGTCGTGGTGCCCGGCGGCGCGGGCTTTCGCGAGGTCGCCTTTTTCCACCGCCCCACGCGCACGCTCATCCTGACGGACCTGATCCAGAACCTGGAGCCGGAAAAGCTGTCCCTGGGAACGCGCCTCTTCGCCAGGCTCACCGGCGTCGCCGCGCCCGACGGCAGGGCTCCGGCCTATCTGCGCCTCGTCGTCCGTCTGCGCCGCAAGGAGGCGAAGGAAGCCGTCTCGCGGATCGTCGCCTGGAATCCGGAACGGGTCATCTTCAGCCATGGCCTTTGGTTCGAGCGGGACGGCGCGGCCAACCTGAAGCGAGCCTTCGCCTGGCTGCTGGGATGACGCTGCGGCCGGTCCATCTCCCGTCTCTCATCGGTGTGCCGGATCCGCCCGGCGCGGAGGCGATCAGCGTTCCCACCCTAAGGTCCGGACACCGCCGACAGCCGGTCTGATCCATGCGGCGACGGATCTGTTGTATCGTCAACACGGAAGGGCTGATCCATACGCGCGGTCTTGAAACCCGCATGCACCACTATATCTGCCAAGCCAAGATTTTCCGAGCGCGAGCCTGGAAGGTCCATGCCGCCAATCCTCGTCCAGTGATTGCTGAAGAACACGACAAGTCTCGATAGGCAATGCAGGGAAGGTCTCCGCTTGTGGGTCGCGTAACGCCGAAGAGCCGTACCGTCCTCTGGCCCTTACAGCTTTTGCTGGTCGCAAGCCTGCTCGGGCCCGCCCTGTTCTTTGCCTATACGGCCTGGGACGATTATCAGCGCATCGTCCAGCATTCGGACGAGAGGATCGTGCGAGCCCTGGACGTGGTTCAGGAGCATAGCCTCAAAGCTTTCCAGACCATCGAGCGTACCATCGCCGAGACCAACGAGGTCATGCGCGGGCTCTCGCCGGAGCAGATCCTGGCAGACGAGGCTCGTCTCCAACGCCGGCTTCGGCGTACCCAGGACACGCTCCCGCAGATCGAGGCGATCTGGGTTTTCGACAAGGCCGGTCACCCGCTCGTGTCGAGCACCATCCTTCCCGTGCCGCGCGACCTCGACAACTCGGACCGGGATTACTTCAAGGTCCAGGTCAACCAGGATGCCGGGACCTATATCGGCAGGCCGATTACCGCGAAGATCGGCAACATCAAGTTTTTCGTAGTCAGCCAACGCCGCCCCAGTTCGGACGAGAGCTTCGATGGGATCGTGGCGGTCTCCGTCCGCCCCGAGCACTTTCGGGACTACTACACGCGCATCTCGCGAGGGCTTGCCGATTCCCTCAGCCTGATCCGCGATGATGGAGTGTTCTTGGCCCGCTACCCCTCCAACGGGAACGAGGCTCCGCAGCTCACCTCGGGAAACAGCCTTCTGCCGGCAATCCAAAGCAACCAGGAGGCGGGCTTCATTACTGCTGTGTCCCAGATCGACGGCATCGAGCGGCGCGTGGGCTATCGCAGGGTGCCGGGCTATCCCATCTACGTCACCACCGGGATCGAAACCGCCAGCATGTGGCGGGAGTTGTGGTCCCGGATGAGCGAGCTTCTCGTCTTCGGCCTGCCGGCGACCCTGGGAATGTTCGCCATCAGCCTGCTTGCCCTCCGGCGCACCCGCAGCTTCCATGCGGAGGTCGAACGCCGGGAGGTCGCCGAGGCCGCCCTCAAGCAGGCGCAAAGGCTGGAGGCTGTGGGCCATCTCACCGGAGGCGTCGCTCACGACTTCAACAACCTGCTGATGGTGGTCAAGGGCAATGTGGACCGCCTGCGGCGCTACGCCATGGAGGAGCGGCAGAAGCGGTCTCTCGACGCCATCGAGACAGCGGCCGGTCGCGGCGCGAGCCTCGTGCGACAGCTCCTGTCCTTTTCCCGCCAACAGACGCACGAGCCCGAGGTGGTCAACCTCTCCAGGTACCTCCACGAGCTGCAGGACATGCTGCGCTCATCGCTCCGCGGCGATATCGCCGTCGAGATGCGTCTCAAGGACGAGGTGTGGAACACCAAGGTCGACCTCAACGAGCTTGAACTCGCCATTCTCAACATCGCCGTCAATGCCCGGGATGCCATGCCTCAGGGCGGACGTCTGCTGATCGAAGCGCGGAACATGACCTTGCGCGATCCGGCCGTCATCGGCCTGAAGGGCGACTTCGTGGTCTTGAGTCTTGCGGATACCGGATGCGGAATACCCAAGGACGTGCTGCCCCGCGTCTTCGAGCCGTTCTACACCACCAAGGATGTGGGCAAGGGCACAGGCCTTGGCCTCAGCCAGGTTTATGGCTTTGCGCAGCAATCCGGCGGAACCGCAACGGCCAGTGCCGAGCCCGGGCAAGGAACCGTCATCACGCTCTACCTGCCACGCACGCAGGAAGCCGCAGCCGATGAAAGTGTTCGAATGCCGGAACCATTGCGCAGGAGTGGGCAAGGCCATGTCCTCCTGGTCGAGGACAACGTGGACATCGCCGAGGTCACCCGCTCGATCCTGGAGGAAATGGGCCTTCAGGTCACGCATGTTGCGGATGCCCGTGCGGCCCTGGCCGCACTTCAGCCCGGCGCCGGCTTCGATCTCGTTTTCAGCGATATCGTGATGCCGGGCGATCTCAACGGCGTCGACCTGGCCCGCATCATCCGCAGGGAACACCCGTCCCTGCCCGTCCTGTTGGCAACCGGCTACAGCTCTGTCGCGCAGGCGGCCATGGACGAGGGCTACACCATCCTGCGCAAGCCCTATGACGCAGCGGAGTTGAGCACATGCCTCGACCGCATCCTCGCCGTCGTCCCTTTGAAGGCGAGCGCTTAGAGCCTCGGACCCAAAAGTGGATTTGCACTTTTGGGATCCATCCGATGCTCCCTTTTTGGATGAGCGCATCAACGATGCGCGTAGCGCCTGCAATGCAGATGCGGCGTAGCCTTCAGCCGGCCTGGATCGGTCAGTGCAGCGTTTCCGTCAACCGGGTGGTATAAAGAACGGTCCCTAACGGGCAGACGATGTCCAACCGCCAGCCGGACCAGTCCTGAACCTCTTCACCGAGTTCCTTGCGCAATTCATCGATAGCAAGGAGAGCCTGTGCTTTGGCATTCTCGAGGTTGTCGACCTCGATCCCTGTGTCATCGACAATCTCATCATGATTGCTCACAAGGTGGAAGAAGCAACGCATGTCAGAACCATCCACCCACTCGGACAGGATGGAAACTGCTAACGGCTTTTGCCGGCAAAGTGAAGAGAGCTTCAGGCATTTACGATCATTCGACTTTCGTAGCAGCCCCCTCGCCCAAAGGATGAAGGTTGTCCAACGACACCCAGCCGATCTCCGGGCGAGGAACAGGCACCAGATAGGCCCGGCCCGAATCGATGCGCTCGATCCGACAGGTGACCGCCCTCTGATCTCCGGGAGGACGGTACACCACGATGGTACCTACCTGGAGTTGATCAGGCTGGCCGGCCGCGACTTCTGCATGGGGATGCGGCGGCTCCGCGGGTGCATCCCGTCCGGTCCTGACCCGGTCTAGTGCGGCAATCGCCAGCTTCGCCCGATCCCGGTAGCGTTCACTCACGGGCCGCAGCAGCGCCCCCCGTGTACGGCCCGGATACCACGAGACTCCTCCCGCCTTGGCCAATTCCTCTGCAACCGCTTCAATTTCCTCGTCTGTCACGATGCCCCCCGCAGTGGTTGTCCCAGCAAACCCCTCGTAGTTTGCCAGAAGAGAGCTTAACGCAGGGTAATACGCAAGTTTCATTTATTCATCGAAAGTTTTCTTCAATCACATCTTCGTTCCGGACGTGGGGCAGCTTCCGAGCTCCTCGGCTCCATGGCAGCAATCCTCATGATCGGCAAAAATGCCTTTGGGGGATAGGTCGCAGCTAGCCCTGGCACAATCTCGTTCGCCCATGTGCCGACGAGCGCTCATTCAGGATGAGCCGAGGGTTCGTGCCGTAACGCGCTGCAACAGGCCTTGTATAGTCAATGTCTTAGACGCCATCCCAGCGTATTCGGGCAAAATCATGGTTTCTTTACTGTCCCGGATGAGTACCCCTAATGCTATAAGGCTCTCAGAAATATCCGATTCACAGTCCTGCAAAGGCGGTTAAGCATGCTGGCTTGTTTTCCTGATAAGGGAATCTCCGCATGGCTACCGTTTTCAATGCCGCGAGTTTCGGTGCCTTTGCCAACGATGGCATTGACGATACCGCCGCGATCAATGCAGCCGTGGCAGCGGCGCACGCGGAATATCTCAAGAACCCATCCGCAGGTCGGGTCACGGTCGCCCTGCCGACAGGCACCCTTCTCGTCAGAGGAAGTGGTGATAAAAGCGACGGCGCCATTTCCATGCTCAGCGGCACGGCGCTCCAGGGTGCCGGCATGGGCAAGACAGTCGTCAAGGTGGCTGACGGATGGGCAGGCGACCTGACCGGCGTGGTGCGCACACCGTTCGATCAGGTCACCTCCAATGTCGGGGTCTTCGATCTCACCATCGACGGCAACCGCGCTGCAACGACCGGCAAGATCGACGGCTTCTACACGGGTGTCAGGCCCGGAAGCCCACTGCAGGACAGCGACATCCATGTCTCGCGGGTGGAGGTGATGAACTGTTCGGGCTATGGCTTCGATCCGCATGAGCAGACCCTGCGCCTGACCATCGAGAACAGCGTGTCCCATGGCAACGGGCTCGACGGCTTCGTCGCCGACTACATCGTCAACGGTATCTACCGGAACAACATCGCCTACGGCAACGATCGCCACGGCTTCAACATCACCACCACGACCACCGGGCTGCTTCTTCAGAACAACATCGCCTACAGCAATGGATCGACAGGCCTGGTGGTGCAGCGGGGGTCAGAGGCGATCCCGTGGCCGAGCAACATCCAGGTCGTCGGCGGCCAGTACTACGGCAACATCAAGGAAGGCGTCCTGCTCAACATGGCGGACCACGTCACCATCAACGGCGCCACGATTTTCGGCAATTTGAGCAGCGGCGTGCGAATCGAGGGATCAACCAACACCGTCATTCAGAACAGCAGCATCTTCAACAATGCGCAGGCTGCCGACAACCAGTTCGACGAGATCAACATCCGCGCGCGCGTCGATGCGACCACGGGACAGACCTATTATTCCGTCAATACGCAGATCCTCAGCAACACCATCTATTCCGCTGGCGCCATCGACGCCCGCTACGGGATTCGTGAGGAGGCGACGAACACGGTCGCAGGGCCCACTCACATCGTCCTCTCCGGCAACGTCATCTCCGGAATGGACGCGGGAGCCATCTCCACCTCGGTCCAGAAATGGATCGGAACAGCCGGACCCAACGCCTTCCGCGGCACCGGATTTGACGAGGATCTGAGCGGGCGTTCCGGCAACGATACGATCAGGGCCCTGGGCGGCAACGATTATGTCTCTGGCGATGGAGGCCACGACCGACTCTACGGCGGCGACGGAAAAGACTGGCTCTTCGGCGGCGCCGGCAACGACCGGCTCTATGGGGGGCTCAAGAACGATACCTTGAGTGGCGATACGGGTCGCGACGTTTTCGTCTTCGACACGAGACTCGGATCAGCCACCACGGACCGGAAGGTCAATTTCGACACCGTCACCCAATATTCCGTGAGGGATGACTCGATTTGGCTCGACAATGCCATCTTCCGAAAACTCGGTCCCGGCAGCGCCAGCAGGCCCCACAAGCTGGATGCGGATTTCTTCAATGCCGGGAACAGACCGAAGGACTCGAACGACTACATCAACTACAACAAGAAAACGGGCATATTGTCGTACGATCCGGACGGCTCGGGAGCAGCCAGACCCGTGGAATTCGCCAAGTTCAAACCAGGCCTCGCGCTGACCCACAACGAACTCTTCGTGATCTGAGCGACAGGCGCGTCACAAGCAATCAACGGAGACGAGTTTCACGCCGCCACGACCAGGTTCCGACCGCTCTCCTTGGCGCGATAAAGGGCGTGGTCCGCCCGCCGGAGCAAATCCTCGGCCGTCGTCGTGGGAGCGGTCGCACAGCCGACGCTGACGGTCACCTCCTCGTCGGATCCGAGGGCGGCCATCCCAGCTGCGGCAAAGGCATGGCGGATCTTTTCCGCCACTTCAGCAGCATCCTGCACCCCAACGGGGAGGATCGCCGCGAACTCCTCTCCGCCTAGTCTGCCAAAGGCTCCCCTCGGCAGATTCTTGGTCAGAAGATCTCCGAAGACACAGAGGATGCGGTCACCGGCGGCATGGCCATAGCGGTCGTTGATCGCCTTGAAATTGTCGAGGTCGAACAGGAGACAACTGGCAGGTCGGCCGTTCAGACGGTCAAGCAGTTTGGATGCAGCCTGAAGAAAGGCCCGTCTGTTGGGTATGCCGGTCAAATCGTCGACGAGGGCCGCCTGCTTGTACTCGAATTTCAGACGCTCCTTCGCCATGGACAGGAACATGAAGGCGAGAGTCGGCCCGAAGACCACCAGGAACAGCGCCATCTCCGAGGACCAGCGGCGGGCAAAGGTGTCGATCCAGGGCACGGAGGTGAGGGAGATGCCGAGCAGCCCGCGGAGGAGGTTGAAGACCGCGAGACTGGCCAGGAGCATGACCGTCACGCGCTGAGAGGCGAGCGCCTGTATTGCGTGCCGCCTCAGCTCCCAGGCGGACAAGGCGGCGTAGACGCCCGTCAGCAGGGAAGCCAGGATGAGCCTGTATCCTTGCGACTGATGGATGAACGGGAAGGCACACACCCATACGATCAGCCCCAGCCCACCGGGCAGAAGGATCCCGCGGCGCTTGTTGAAGACCCGGCAACCCACGTAGAGCGCGCCGTACGACAGAATCCCCAAGCTGTTCGCCAGCAGAAGAACCGCATAGCTTGGCGGTCCCTTGCCGAGATTGGCCCACCCGATCCCGATTGCGATCAGCCAGAAGGCACTCCCCCACCAGGCCATGGCGTTCAGCCTGCGGTTCAGCGTCCATGAGAAGATCAGCAAGGTGCCGAGCACGGCCGACAGCAGGATGAAGGCGACAGTGAGGGTGGCGGGATCAAGGACCATCGGAGCGGCTGTCATGCGTTCGGTCAGACGACCGCAGAGATGGATCCCACAGGCCATTCCCCTGCGGAATGCGGGCCACGCTATCCCCCATCGTTGCCTGATTGTCCAGCACCATCTTCTGAGATGAGCGTCTTGCCGCCCCGGAACGAAAGCTTAGCCGGAGCATTTTTTCTGAAACCTGGTGCTAGAGGAGCCATGTCCATGGGTCGTTATCATCGTCATGGGGTGCAGAGCACGGCGGCCATTGCCGGGCACCCGCTTCATCACATGCTGATCGTCTTTCCCGTTGCTTTCCTGATCGGAGCCTTCGGAACCGATATCGCCTTTATCGTGACCCAGGACCCGTTCTGGGCCCAAGGCTCTTACTGGCTGCTGATCGCCGGCATCGTGACGGCTCTCGTCGCTGCTGTTCCCGGCATGATCGATTTCGTGACCATCGACCGGGTGCGGAATATCTGGGTCTCCTGGGCGCACATGGTGGCCAATCTCGTGGTCGTCGCACTGGCCCTGGTCAATGTCGGAGTGCGCCTCGACGATCCGGCCGCCGGGGTGCAGGGCTGGGGTATCTGGCTGTCCGGCTTTCAGACGGCCCTGCTGTTCTTCAGCGGCTGGCTCGGCGGCGAGTTGGCCTACCGCTATGGCATCGGCGCGATCCAGGATTACAGCCCCAAGGCCGAGCAGTTCCATGTGGAGGTCGACCGGCCGGACGTTGCCGCGCAATATGGCCGCCGGAGTGGATCGGACAGACTCTGACAGACTCTGCACTCTTTCCTTGCCTGCCAGGGAACGGGGCGGCTAAGCTCCGGTTCATCATGAAGCACTCTCCGGCAATCCTTGCATTGTTCGGCTTTGCCCTGGCAGGCCAGGCGCAGGCTGCTTCCTCCTGCCCTCCCGGCTTTGCCATGCTCCAGGCCTCGGACACCTGTGTGCGGATCAGCGGTCGCGTCCGCGCCGATGCGCTTGCCGGTACGACGCGGCTGCGGGCTGCGGACTCATTCCAAACCCGGGCAGGCGGGCGCGTGCAGCTCGATATCAGAAAGCAGACCGAATATGGCCCCTTTCGAGCCGTCATCGCCGTCGGAAATCTTGATCGGTAGAGCGTAGAAAAAGGGGCGCCATAAGGCGCCCCGGTTCGGCGAGCTTAGTAGCCGTCGTCGTAATACTCTTCGCGGTAATAGGTCCGCCTCGGAGCCTCATAGGTCCTATAGGCAGGCCTTTCATAGGTGCGGTAGGCCGGGCGGGCTTGCGCGGCAAGCGCACCACCGAGGATGGCGCCCGTCACACCCGCTGCGATGGCGGCATTGTTATTGTTGCGCCGCTGCACGACGTAACGCTGCGCATTCTGGTGCTTATAATGCCCATAGGCATGGCCCTTGCCCTTTCCAGGGCGCGCGTCGGCGGCACCGGCAAAGGACGTGGCTGCCAGAAGGGCGACGCTGATCGTCACAAGGATCTTCTTCATGGATCTTCTCCAGAACAGTTTCGTAGATAAAAATTATCCGCAAGAACGGTTCCAGCAAACGGCAGAATAATCTAATCCCATCGAAATCAGGATCGACTTGAATCGCGACTTGGGTCGACCTTCCTCTCACATCTACTTTCGAATTAGACGCTGCTTTCCTGAATAAATCTTCAGATTATCAAAGATCTTGGTCTTGAACGTCGGCCGTAACACAAAGAGGGGCCGGATACCGGCCCCTCTCCTCTGCCTTGATGACTCGGTTTACTGGCTGGTGCTCGTGCTGCCGCCAGACGAGGCGCCACCCTGCTGCGGGCGGATTGTCGTGGAGCTGGCGCCCGCGTTCGACGTGTTGCCGCTCGCGCTGCCGTTGACATCGGTCCGGCTGCGGGTCGAGACGGTGCCGGTCGTTTCGGGAGCGCTCGAACGCGTCCGGCTGGTCGAAACATTCACGTCGTTGGAGCGGCGCTGCTCAACCGAGATTCCGACGCTCGGCGAGGTGTCCTGCGTCCGGCGGATCGTCGTGCGGCGATTGACGGAAACGCTCGGCTCGTTGACCTCTTCATAACGACGCACGGTCCGACGGCGAACCTCCACCGGCTCGTCGACAACCTGGTAGCGGCGCTTCTTCATGACGACCTTGTTGCTCTTCTTCGTCTTCTTCACGGCCACCTTCTTGGTGGGCTTCTTTTTGATCACCGTACGGCGCACCTCCGTATCCGGCTCTTCATAGGTGGTCACGCTGCGGCGGCGGGTGACGGACACGCTGGGCTCGTCGATCTCACGCACCGTGCGCGAGCGAACGGACACGCCGGTCCGTTCACGGGTTTCGATGCCGACACCCACGCGGGTTCCGCCTTCCTGGCGGGTGCGGACGTTGGTCTGCGTTCCCGAAACCTCACTGCGGGTCGCACCTGTCGTCTCGGTCTGGGCTCGATTGCTGCTTCCGGACTGGTTGCGCAGCACATTGTTCGAGTCGGAAGACGACTGCGACTGGGATGTCGTGTTGGTATTCGTCTGGGTCGAGGTTTGGGCGTAGGCCGCGCTGCTCAGCAAGAGAAGGGCGGCTCCAAGAGCAATCTTCTTCACGCAAACATCTCCATTACTGTAAAGGTGCGATATGAACGTCGCCCCGCGAAGACTGTTCCGGCCAACCTAAAGTAAGGTCCAAATTATAGGCGGGCACGATGGAAGATGAACATTTGTTCAAGTTTCCGCCCCCCCGCGACACGCTCCCTCAAACCGATGACGGGTTATCCGAAAACGTAAACCTACGCTCCCTCATAAGCCGCGGCCCTTCTTCAACTGAGTTCAAGCCCTGATCTCACGAGAAGCGACTTCTTCGTGCTCTGAACCGGCGGCGCCGGATCGGAAGCGAGATTGGGAGCTGGGCCATTTGCAGGGGCTGCTCCGCGAGGCTCCTCAGGCCATGGCCGAGATCCTTCGGAAGCCATGTCTGCTAAGCACCAGTGTTAACCCAGCGTTAGCCCGTTATGCTACTAAAGCATAACAGCCCTACATTATTACCACTCCTCTTCGGCACTGCACACACTTATATCCGCACTGCAAACGCAAGAACAAAGGCCGCCGGTCACAGGGGCCGGCCACTGATCAGGAGTTCCCCATGTTCGTGTCTTACATTCTCTCTAAAGTCCGCACTTACCTGCGTTATCGCGAAACCGTCCGCGAGCTTTCGCTGCTGTCCGACCGCGAACTCGACGATCTCGGCATCTCCCGCTTCCAGATCGAGAACGTCGCTCGCCAGCACGCTATCGCGTAAGTTTCTGTTGCATTGCAACAAAAGCCCTAGCCCGCCCCTCCGGCGGGCTTTCGCTTGTCTGCAGGCCTTCAGCGCCCGCCCGAGACGGGAATATTGGCGCCGGTGATGTAGGAGGCCGCCTCCGACATCAGGAAGAGCACGGCCTCGGCGATTTCCTCCGGCTCGCCGATCCGGTTGAGCGGGATATGGGGCCGGAGCCTCTCGAGGCGTCCGGCATCCTGGGTGCTGCGCTCGTGGATGTCGGTCTTCGTCATGCCGGGCGAGACCGCATTGACCCGGATCCCCTCGGCCGCCAGTTCCTTCGCCATCCCGATCGTCAGGGAATCGATGGCGCCCTTTGAGGCGGCATACCAGACATATTCATGGGGGCTGCCCAGGGACGCCGCCACCGACGAGATGTTGACGATGGTCCTCGCGGTGTCGCTCGGGCTTTTCGGCAGTCGCCGGGCGGCCTCGCGCGCCACCCACAAGGCGCCGAGGACGTTGATGTCGATGCAGGCACGGATCGCCTCCGAGGAGGCCTGCGCCAGCCTGCTGGATTTGCCCGTGATCCCCGCGTTGTTGACCACATGCGACAGCGGACCCAGGGCGGCCTCGGCCTCGTCGAAGAGGCGAACCACGTCGGCCTCAACGGCGACATCGCCCTGGCAGGCCACAGCTTTCGCACCAGCCGCACGGCATACGGCCAGCACCTCTTCGGCGGCCTCGCGCTCGGACCTGTAGGTGACGGCGACGTCATAGCCACGGGCTGCCGCAAGCTGCGCCACCGCAGCCCCTATGCCGCGGCTTCCGCCTGTAATAAGGACGACGGGGCGCCTGGATTGCATGGCGTTCAAAGCCTTTCCATAAGCGCATCGTGCGAAAAAGTGGGTACCGGTTTTTCCACAAGAACGATGCGTCAGTTTAAATGAGCATCGGACCCAACAGTGGACACCACTTTTGGGTCCGATGCTAAACCGGCTCAGCTTGACCAGGGCTCCCGAGGGAGTCAACAAAGCCGCTCGGGAGAATGACCATGAGCACCATCGAACCCATTCACGTCATCGGCGGCGGCCTCGCCGGTTCGGAAGCGGCCTGGCAGATCGCCCAAGCCGGCGTTCCCGTCGTGCTTCATGAGATGCGCCCTGTGCGCGGCACCGACGCGCACAAAACGGAAGGGCTTGCCGAGCTCGTCTGCTCCAACTCCTTCCGTTCGGACGATCCCGAGACCAATGCGGTCGGTCTGCTGCATCAGGAGATGCGCTCCTTAGGTTCGCTCATCATGGCGAAGGGCGATGCCAATCAGGTGCCCGCCGGCGGCGCCTTGGCTGTCGACCGCGACGGCTTCTCCGACGCCGTGACGGCGGCTCTTGAAGCGCACCCGCTCGTCACCATCGAGCGCGGTGAGATTGCCGGCCTGCCGCCGGAGGATTGGTCCTCCGTCATCATCGCCACCGGCCCCCTCACCTCGCCGGCGCTCGCCGAGGCCATCCTCGCGCTCACGGGCGAGACGTCACTCGCCTTCTTCGACGCCATTGCGCCCATCGTCTATCGCGATTCCATCAACATGGACGTGGCCTGGTTCCAGTCGCGATACGACAAGGTCGGCCCGGGCGGCACGGGCAAGGATTACATCAACTGCCCCATGACGAAGGAGCAGTACGAAGCCTTCGTCGACGCGCTGATCGCCGGAGACAAGACCGAGTTCAAGGAATGGGAGGCCAACACCCCCTATTTCGACGGCTGCCTTCCCATCGAGGTGATGGCCGAGCGCGGCCGCGAGACCCTGCGTCACGGCCCCATGAAGCCGGTGGGCCTGACCGACCCGCGCAACCCTGACAAGAAGCCCTATGCCATCGTGCAGCTGCGCCAGGACAATGCGCTCGGCACCCTGTTCAACATGGTGGGCTTCCAGACCAAGCTGAAATACGGCGCCCAGAGCGCGATCCTGCGCATGATCCCCGGCCTGGAGAACGCCGAGTTCGCGCGCCTCGGCGGCATCCACCGCAACACCTATCTCAACTCGCCCAAGCTCCTCGACCCGACGCTTCGCCTCAAGGCCATGCCGCGCCTGCGCTTCGCCGGCCAGATCACCGGCTGCGAGGGCTATGTAGAGAGCGCGGCGGTCGGCCTCATGACCGGACGCTTCGCCGCCGCCGAGCGGCTGGGGCATCCCATCCAGCCATTGCCGCACACCACGGCGCTGGGTGCCCTGATCAACCACATCACCGGCGGGCACATCGAGACCATCGACGAGGGCCCGCGCTCCTTCCAGCCGATGAACGTCAATTTCGGCCTCTTTCCACCCTTGGCGCAGGCTCCGAAGGCTGAAGACGGCAAGCGCCTGCGCGGACCGGCCAAGGCCGCTGCCAGGAAGAAGGCGCTGACCGACCGGGCCCGGGCTGATCTGGCGGCGTGGATGTCGGGCGGCGCGCTGGCTCAGGCTGCGGAGTAAGCGCGCTGCCATCCCGGACGCCGTAAGGCGATCCAGGATCGCTTTGAGTATTTGGTTCTCGAACCTCAACATTGTCATCCCCGCGAAGGCGGGGATCCATAACCATGACGTCTCAAGAAGAGGCGATCAGCGTTGCGCCTTTTTCTGCAGCGCCAGCGGCTATAGATCCCGGGCTCCGCTGCGCGGCCCCGGGATGACAGTGCTTTAATGGTCTTGCGATTCCGGATCTCCGCTGCGCTCCGTCCGGGATGAGGCTGAAGAGTGCTCAGGCCTCTAAAACGGCCCACGCCACAGCGCCCAGATGCGGCGCCATTGCGGGATGTCCACCACCGTGTGGAACGGATCGTAGTCGCGCCGCTCCATCGCCTTGAGATAAGGCTCCACGAGCGCAACCGGCTGGAAGGCCGGCTTGGCGGCATCGGGAATGGTCGGGCGGAGCGCGCGCGCCTGCTGCAGATGCCTGCGGGCGATGGCGCGCAGATCGGCGAGCGCGCCTTGGAGCCCCGGCCCGCCGCGCCCGGTCACGATGTCATCGCGCACGACTCCGTGTTTGTTAAGAATATCCGCCGGCACATAGACCTGCCCCTGCCGGGCATGGATCGGGAAAGCGCGCAGAAGCCCGGTGATGGCATAGGCGACGCCTGCATGACCGGCCGCGTCGGCGGTGCCGGGGTTCGAGCCGTCCGACAGCACGAGGCTCGTGAGCTGGATCAGGCTGGACGAGGTCTCGCCGCAGTAACCTTCCAGGTCGTTCAGGCTCGGCATCGGGTCCTCGTAGAGGTCGAAGATCCGGGCATCGATCATGTCGACGAACGATTGCCGGGGAAGCCGGAACTGGACGATGGTGTCGTCGAGCGCCGCAGCCACGGGGTTCGCCCGCACGTCGCCCCGCGCCTCCCCCTGCAGGGCATCGCGCCACCATTGCAGGCGGATCTCGCCGACGAGCGCCTCGCGCACCGCCTCGCGAACGCGGGCGATCTCGAAATTGAAGGCATAGAGCGCGTAAAGATGCGGCCGTTTCTCGGCCTGAGCGAAGAGGCTCGCCCAGTAGCGGTCCGGGTCCGCCTCACGCACGAGCGCTTCGCAATGCGCGAAGTTGGAGATTGCTTCCGCCATCTTAAGGGACGGCGATCAGGGCGGCGCCGACCTTGCGGTTCTCCGCGAGCAGGATGTTGTAGGTCCGTGCGGCGGCTCCCGTCTGCATCACGTCGAGGCCGATTCCTGCCTCGCGGAAGCGCGTCCTGAAAGCCGCCGGAATGGCGGCGATGTCGACGCCTGTGCCGAGGAGAAGCAGTTCGAGCGCATCGCCCTCGGCAAAAATCGGATCGAGCACGTCGTCGGTCAGGTCGGCCACGGAGGTGACCGGCCAGGCTCTGACCCCTGACGGAAGAGCCAGCAGAGAGCCGCGATGGGACATGTCCGCGAAGCGAAACCCGCCATTGCCATAGGCATCGAACTGGTAGCGGCCCGGCAGGAACCCGTCGTAGAGGCGGCCAGAGCTCATGAGCTTACTCCGCTGCGGCGGCCCTGCCCTCCGGAACCTTCACACTCTCCGAACCGCGCAGACCGATATAGATCAGCATGGGAGACGAGATGCAGATGGCCGAATACGTGCAGATCACGACGCCGTAGAGCATGACCTGCGCGAAGCCCTGGATCGCCTGTCCGCCGAAGAGCACCAGCGCCAGAAGCGAAAGCGCCGTGGTGGTCGCCGTCATGATCGTGCGGGACATGGTGGTGTTGATCGACAGGTTCAACAGCTCTTCCGCCGGCATCGTCTTGTAGCGGCGCATCAGCTCGCGGGTTCGGTCGAACACCACCACGGTTTCGTTGAGCGAATAGCCTACGATCGTCAGGATCGCCGCGATCGAGGTCATGTTGAACTCGTGCCGCGTGATCACGAAGAAGCCGATGGTCAGCACGATGTCGTGCAGCGTGCCGATGATGGACGCCACCGCCAGCTCGCGCTCGAACCGGAACCAGAGATAGAAGAGAACCGCGATCACCGAGAGCACGATTCCGATGGTCCCGGATTGGACGAGTTCGCCCGACACGCGCGGACCGACCGTCTCGACCCGGCGGAAATCGTATTCATTGCTGAAGGTGTCGCGTGCCTTCTGCACCACGGCCGTCTGTGCCGCTTCGCCGCCGGACTGAATCGGGAAGCGCAGCGAAACCTCGCCGGCCGTGCCGAATTCCTGCACCTCCACATCGCCGAAGCCGAAGCTCTCGGCCGTCTGGCGGATCTGAGCGACATTGGCCTGGCCGGACTTGGCTTGGATCTCCATGAGCGTGCCGCCCTTGAAGTCGATGCCGAAGTTGAGTCCGATCGTCAGGAGCATCAACGCGGTCAGCACCGAGACCAGGGCCGACAGCGGGAACGAGAAGCGCCGAAAGCGCATGAAGTCGAAATGGGAGTTTTCGGGCCAAAGGCGTACGAGGCGCACGAGACTAACTCCTTAAAACGGAAGAACTTTGGGGCGCATCCACTGATACCAGAGCGCAATCATCATGCGCGTCAGGGTGACGGCGGTGATCACCGTCGTCAGGATGCCAAGAATGAAAACGACCGCGAAGCCGCGCACCGGACCGGAGCCGAGGAAGAACAGGATCACCGCCGCAATGGCCATGGTGCTGTTGGAGTCGACGATGGTCGCGAAAGCCCGGTCGAAGCCTGCCTGGATGCCCGAGACGATGGACCGCCCCGCATGCACCTCTTCTCGAATGCGCTCGTAGATGAGCACGTTCGAGTCCACCGCCGTGCCGATGGTCAGCACGATCCCCGCGATGCCTGGCAGGGTGAGCGTTGCCTCCAGCACCGACATGAGGCCGAAGATCAGGCCGACGTGAACGAGCAGCGCGATATTCGCGATGAGACCGAACACGCCATAGGTCGCGAACATGAACATCACGACGAAGATCCCGGCCACATAGGTGGCCATCTTGCCGGCCTCGATGGAGTCACGTCCGAGGCCGGGGCCGACGGTGCGCTCCTCGACGATCGTGAGCTTGGCGGGAAGCGCACCGGAGCGAAGCAGCACGGCGAGGTTGTTCACCTGCTCCACCGTGAAGCTGCCGGAGATCTGGCCCGAACCGCCGGTGATGGGCGACTGGATCGTCGGCGCCGAGATCACCTGGTTGTCGAGAACGATGGCGAGCTGACGGCCGAGGTTTTCCGTGGTCGCCTGACCGAAGCGCTGCGCGCCGCGGATGTTGAAGCGGAAATTGACGATGGGCTGGCTGGTCTGGCTGTCGAAAGCAGGCTGCGCATCGGTCAGGTCGCCGCCCTCGGCGATGATCCGGCGCTCGACGGGAACACGCTGGCCGCCCGCGTCCTGCATCGGCAGCATGTCCACATCGGTCGCGCCTGCCTGGGCGAGCAGGCGGAACTCGAGGTTTCCGGTCTCGCCGAGCAGCGCCTTCAGCTGCTGCGGGTCCTGGAGGCCAGGAACCTGGACGAGCACACGGTCGGCGCCCTGACGCTGGATGCTGGGCTCAGTCGTGCCGGTGGCGTCCACGCGGCGGCGGATGACCTCGATGGACTGGTCGACCGCACGGCGGACGCGCTCGTTGATGCCCGCCTCAGTGTAGGTCAGCGTAATCACGCCGTCCGGGGTCGTGTTGATCTCGATGGCGTTGTTGCCGGTCTGGCCCAGCACCGCATTGCCGACGGGCTGCGCCAGCTCCCGCAGGCGCGGCAGCAGCCGCTCGCGATCGCCCGCATCCGGAACACGGATCTGCACGCCGCGCTGAACGGTCTGGATGCCGTTCTGGGACGTGACACGGGTATCGCGCAGAATGCGGCGGACGTCGTCGCGCAGACTCGTGATCTGCGTGCGCATCAGATCCTGGGCATCCACCTCGAGCAGAACATGGGACCCGCCCTGCAGGTCGAGGCCCAGCACGATGGCGCGGGACGGCACGATCCAGGATGGCACCCAGCTCGGGATGGCATTCAGATAAGCCTGACGCTGCTCGCGGGTCATGGTGCTCGGAACCGCCAGGAGCAGGCCGATCACGATGATCCCCACCGTGGCGATGATCTTCGATCTTGAGAAGCGCAGCATCGTCAGCTCAACCTTTCTCACGCACTCTGCCGCATTCTGCTGCGGCGGACCGGCCCATCCGTTGAGGAAGGGCCGGCTTGTCTCAATCAGGCCTTGACCGGCTCGCTCTTGGAGCGGACCTCGGAGATCATGGCGCGAGCCACCTTCACCTTCACGCCATCGGCGATCTCGACCTCGACATCGGCGGAGTCCTCGACCACCTTGGTCACCTTGCCGATGATGCCGCCGGAGGTGACGACCGTATCGCCGCGGCGCACGTTCTTGATCATCTCCTGGTGCGCCTTCACCCGGCGCTGCTGGGGCCGGATTATCAGGAACCACATGATGACGAATATGAGGATGAACGGCACGAATTGAAGGATCATCTCCATTCCGCCCCCCGCGGGGGCCCCTTGTGCGTAGGCAGGTGAAATGAACAAGCGGCTCTCCATGGATAAAGGCGCGAGGCAGGCACTTTTCAGGCCTACCCGCGCCGGACGGGATTCAAAGCGTGGCGGACTATACTCATCGACTCCACGAAATCAATGAAGTTGCAGGCACATCGTGCGGAAAAGTGGCCCCGGTTTTCCGCTCCCGACGATGTGCCTTTCCAAGAAGGGAGCATCGGATCAAGCCCAAAAGTGGTCCCCACTTTTGGGTCCGATGCTCGGATTTCCAAAGGCCGCTCGGTGGACCCTTCAGCGCTTTCTGCGCTAAGCAGTGCCCTTCCGCCCTTTTTCGCCCGAGCCCGAGATGTCCGCAGACCTCAATTCTCCCCAAACCCTGGCGCTTTTGACGCGCATTGCCGATGCCCTGGAGCGGCTGGGCCCTGTCGGTGCGGCTCACGCCGATTTGACGGCTGCCGATGCTTTCGTGTGGCAGGCGGCAGGTCGAAAGCTCTCCCCGGTGCCCAAGGTGAACCGGGTCGAGATGAGCCTTCTGCGCGGCATCGACCGGGTGCGGGACCAGCTGGCGGAGAACACCCAACGCTTCGCCAGGGGGCTGCCGGCCAACAACGCCCTCCTCTGGGGCGCCCGGGGCATGGGCAAGTCGTCCCTGGTCAAGGCGGTCCATGCGGAGATCAACCACACGAGGCCTGCCGATTCCCGCCCCCTGAAGCTCATCGAGATCCACCGGGAGGACATCGAGACCCTTCCCGATCTCATGGGCCTGCTGCGGGCCGACCCGCACCGCTTCATCGTCTTCTGCGACGACCTTTCCTTCGACGCGGACGATACCTCCTACAAGTCTCTCAAAGCCGTTCTGGAGGGCGGGATCGAAGGGCGGCCCGACAATGTGATCTTCTACGCCACGTCCAACCGCCGGCACCTTCTGCCGCGCGACATGATGGAGAACGAGCGCTCGACCGCGATCAATCCGGGCGAGGCAGTGGAGGAGAAGGTGTCCTTGTCCGACCGCTTCGGCCTCTGGCTCGGCTTTCACAAATGCAGCCAGGACGAGTATCTCGACATGGTCTTCGGCTATGTCGACCATCTCGGCCTGCAGGCGGACCGCGACACCGTCCGCGCCGAGGCCCTCGAATGGGCCACCACCCGCGGCGCCCGCTCCGGCCGCACGGCCTGGCAGTTCATCCAGGATCTGGCCGGCCGGCTCGGCAAGGCGATCTGACAAGATCACCTGAAACGTCAAAGGGACGGTGGCTGAGCTCCACCGTCCCCTCATTCGATCGGCCTCGAAAGTCGAAAGCCGACCTAAACTGTTGGCCTGATCAGCCGCCGAGATACTTCATCGGGTCGACGGGCTGCGCGCCCTTGCGGATCTCGAAGTGCAGCTGAGGCGAGGTCACGTTGCCGGTCTGGCCGGAGGTCGCGATCACCTGACCGCGCTTCACCTGCTCGCCGCGCTTCACGTTGAGGGAACCGTTATGGGCGTAGGCCGAAACATAGCCGTTCTCGTGCTTGACCAGGATGAGGTTGCCATAGCCCTTCACCTCGCTGCCGGCGTAGGTCACTGTGCCGGCTTCGGCTGCCTTGACCGGGGTGCCTTCGGGAACCGCGATGTTGATGCCCTCGTTGCCGCCGTTGGCGCCGAACCCGGCGATGACGCGGCCGCGAGCGGGCCAGCGGAAGTCGCCCGACACGCTGGCAGTCGCCTCGGGCTCCGGCGCCGGGGCCTTGGCGACCTCTGGCTGCGGAGCCGGCGCAATCGGCTGAACCGTCATCGGCTTCACGGATTCAGGCTGGGTCAGGGCTGCGACCTTGGGCTGCTCTGCGACCGGCTTCGGAGCGGACACGAGCGGCTTCGGAGCAGAGACCAGCGGCTCGTTCGTGGCGGATGCAACCTGCATCGGCGCCGGTTTGGCGGGTGCGGGGGCAGCGGGAGCCGGAGCCTGCGCCGTCGTCATTCCAGGACGGACGCGCCGTGCCGGCTCTGCTGCAGCGACCGGGGTCGTAGCGGCCGGCACCTTTGATGTGTCGACCAGGCGGAACTTGGGTTGTGCGGCAGGCTGGGCTGATGCGGTCTGAACCGCAGGAACCGGACGCGGCTGGATCGGAGCTGGAGCCGAGGCGATGCGGGAAGGCTGCGACTGCACGGGAGGCAGGGCCTGCGCCTGGACCTGAGCGGTCGGCATCGGAGCCGCAGCGTAGGACGGAGAGGCCTGAGCCTGCGACGGGGAGGAGGCGCCGCCATCCACCCGCTCGCTGGCTGCGAAGGGGTTGGAGAAGGGGTTCCCCGATAACCGCGCGCTGTCGGTACTACAGGCAGCCGCGGCACTGCCGATCAAACCCACCAGAGCGATCCGAGACACCGCCGCCCAATGCCCAGAACTCACACGCAACCGCATCACTCAACCCCAACCGAACGCAACTCGATGAAGCCATTAAAAGCCTGTTCAGGTTAAGCAACGGTTGACGGCGCGTACTTTGTCGTAACCCTGTCCGAAAATTTTCGATTCGGGCGAGCATCGGACCTAAAAGTGGATTTGCACTTTTAGACCCGTCCGATGCTCCTTATTTTAGCTGGCGCATCCGTGCGGCCCTTCGGGTCCCCTCACGATGCGCTAGAGAGTTGCCGCAATTCCGGTGACCAGAGGGGAAATCCGCAGGGGCGCACCGAGATTCTGCGTCACCTCACCCTCGACGTCGCGCTCGATCCTCACAAGGCGCGGCATGCCTTCCATGGTCAGCGCACCGACCAGACGACCGCTGGGTCCGAGAAGGGAGGTCACGGTCTCCGGGATTTCAGGACGCGCCCCATTGAGCAGAATGCGGTCGAAGCGATCCCGTACCCGCACGGCAAGTCCGTCGCCCACCTCCAGGCGGACCCTGCCCGCCTCGACGATCTTGAGGTGCTGGGCGGCCGCAGCCGCCAGGGTGTTGAAGCGCTCGACGGAGGTCACCTCCGCCCCGAGCCTCGCCAGGAGCGCCGTCACGTAGCCGCTGCCCGTGCCGACCTCCAGAACCCGCTGGCCGGACTGAACGCC
This sequence comes from Microvirga arvi, assembly GCF_016892765.1. Taxonomy (GTDB): domain Bacteria; phylum Pseudomonadota; class Alphaproteobacteria; order Rhizobiales; family Beijerinckiaceae; genus Microvirga; species Microvirga arvi. Next base: position 33,022 of record NZ_JAFEMD010000023.1, on the reverse strand, counting down.
GAGCGCCAGGAGCATCGCGGCCACCGTAGCAGGTCCGGTCATGGTCTGGCCGCAGGGCAAAGGCAGGGCGACATCGGTCCGCGCGAGATCGGTGAAGCGGCGCGGGGCGAAGACCTCCCGCGGCACGAGCTCCATGGCCCGCAGGAGAGCCGTGTCCCGAATGCCCTTCGCCCTTAAGGAAAGGATGAACGACGCGGCCCCGATCGCCGCCTGCTCGCCGTGGGCATCGTCCGCCTCGGGCAGGTCGGGCAGATCCTGGTTCATCACGCCCATACCCTCATCAGCCGAAGGCCTGTGCGTAGCGGGTCAGGGTCGGCTCGTCGGTCATGTCGATGCGCAGCGGCGTGACCGCGATGCGCCGGTTGGCGATGGCCCAGAGATCGGTGCCGTTGCCCGGCGTGAAGGGGCGGCGCTCGAAGGCGATCCAGAAGTAGGGATTGCCGCGTCCGTCGCGGCGCTCGTCGAGGCGCAGGAGTTCCTGCGTGCGCTGGCCCTGGTTGACGAGCGCCGTTCCCTCGACCTCCTCCGGTTCGCAATCCGGGAAGTTCACGTTGACGAGAATGCTCTTGTCGATCCCGGCCTCGAGGATCTTGCGGACCACCTTGGGACCGTGATGCTCGGCGCAGTGCCAGCGCGGCGCATTGCGCGTGCCCGGACCATAGGCCTGGGAGAGCGCGATGGAAGGAACGCCGAGGATCGTGCCTTCAATGGCTCCCGCCACCGTGCCGGAGTAGGTCACGTCCTCCGCAACATTCTGCCCCCGGTTCACGCCGGAGAGCACGAGGTCGGGCTTGGCGTTCTGCATGAGGTGTCTCACGCCCATGATCACGCAGTCGGTGGGAGTGCCCTTCAAGGCGAAGTGCCGCTCGGAAATCTCGCGCAGCCGCAATGGGTCGTTCAACGAGAGCGAGTGAGCCACGCCGCTCTGATCCGTCTCGGGCGCGACCACCCACACATCGTCCGACAGGTTGCGGGCGATGGCCTCCAGGGTCTTGAGCCCTGGAGCATGAATGCCATCGTCGTTGGTGCAGAGAATGCGCATGCTTCAGGCCTGACGCTCGATGCGGGTGAGACCGCCCATGTAGGGCTGGAGTACTGAGGGGATCGAGACGCTGCCATCCTCGTTCTGGAAGTTCTCCAGCACGGCGACAAGCGTGCGGCCGACCGCGAGACCGGAGCCGTTGAGCGTGTGCACGAAGCGCGGCTGCTTTTCGCCCGCGGCGCGATAGCGGGCATTCATGCGGCGAGCCTGGAAGTCCGAGCAGACGGAGCAGCTCGAAATCTCGCGATACATCCCCTGCCCCGGCAGCCAGACCTCGATGTCGTAGGTCTTGGTCGAGGAGAAGCCCATATCGCCGGTGCACAGCGTCATGGTGCGGAACGGCAGTTCCAGCTTCTTCAGCACGTTCTCGGCGCTCACCAGCATGCGCTCATGCTCGTCGGCCGAAGTCTCGGGTGTCGTGATCGAGACGAGTTCGCATTTCACGAACTGGTGCTGGCGGATCATGCCGCGCGTGTCGCGGCCGGCAGAACCGGCTTCGGCGCGGAAGCTCGGGGTGAGCGCGGTGAACCGCAGCGGCAGTTCCTCTTCGGAGAGAATCTGTTCGCGCACGAGGTTGGTGAGGGTCACCTCCGCGGTCGGGATCATGCCGTAGCGCATATCCTTGATCATCTTGCCGATCGCGTCGCGCGGCTGACCTTCGAGCGCAGCCGCAACGACCTGCTCAAGCGAATTTCCGGGGAAGGCCCAGAACTGATCGTCCTCGAACTTGGGCAGTTGCGCCGTGCCGAACATGGCGTCGTCGCGCACCAGCAGCGGCGGGTTCACTTCCGTGTAGCCGTGCTCGGTGGTGTGCAGGTCGATCATGAACTGACCGAGCGCCCGCTCCAAACGAGCGAGCTGACCTTTGAGCACGACGAAACGCGAGCCCGAGAGCTTCGCCGCCGTCTCGAAATCCATCAGGCCGAGGGCCTCGCCGATCTCGAAATGCTGCTTGGCGCTATTCGACATGCGAGGCGTGCCGACGCGGTGCCGTTCCACATTGCCATGCTCGTCGGCGCCGACAGGCACCCCTTCCTTAGGAATGTTGGGGATTGCAGACAGGGCTTCGAACAGGGCTCTCTCAGCCACACGTTCGGCCTCCTCCAGCTCCGGCATCGTTTCCTTGATCCGGGCGACCTCGGCCATCAGCTCCTGCGCCCGCGCCTCGTCCTTCTTCGCCTTGGCCTGGCCGATCTCCTTGGACAGGGCATTGCGGCGCTCGGTGGCGGCCTGCAGGGCGGAGATGGCGTTCTTGCGCTGATCGTCGAGGGCGATCAGCTGCGCGGACAGGGGCTCCATGCCCCGGTTCCGGAGGCCTTGGTCGAAAGCCGCGGGATTCTCGCGGATGGAACGGATGTCGTGCATGGGGTGAGGACCTGCTTCAACAAGCGGCCCTGCCCCTTCGACAAGACCGCTCCTACAACGTGTGCCGAGGATGGCGGCCGGTGTGTAGAGCTGCTGGCCCTACTCCTCTGCCGCGCGCGCGGCCTCAGCTTCCGCACGCTTCTTCTCGACCATGATGACGGAGAAGATGGATGCCTCGTAAAGAAGCAGGGTGGGGATCGCAAGGGCGAACTGGCTGATCACGTCAGGCGGGGTCAGAACCGCGGCGATCACGAAGACGATGACGACGGCATAGCGCCGCTTGTCCTTGAGGAACTGCGAATCGATGATCCCGGCGCGGGCGAGCAGGGTCAGGATCACGGGAAGCTGGAAGCAGATGCCGAAGGCGAAGATCAGGGTCATGATTAGCGACAGGTACTCGCTGACCTTCGGCAGGAACTCGATGGAGGGGCTGGTGTCGGTCGCAAGCTGCTGCATGCCGACCGAGAAACGCATCAGGAGCGGCATGGCGATGAAATACACGCAGGCCGCCCCGATGACGAAGAGGACCGGCGTCGCCACCAGATAGGGCACGAAGGCCCGGCGCTCGTTCTTGTAGAGGCCCGGCGCCACGAACTTGTAGATCTGAACGGCGATCACCGGAAAGGCCAGGAAGCCTGCGCCGAAGGCCGCGACCTGGATCTGGGTGAACAGGTATTCCAGACCATGGGTGTAGACGAGGTGAGCCCTCTCGGGCGAGCCGACGGCGAGGACGTAAGGCCAGACCAGCGCGTTGTAGATGTACTTCGCGCCGGCAAAGCAGACGAAGAACAGCACGACGAACGCAACCAGCGCTTTGATCAGACGGGAGCGCAGCTCGGTCAGATGCTCGATCAGAGGCGCGCGCGAGGCCTCGACCTCATCCTGTTCTACGGCGGTTGTCATCCGACTTTCGCGTCCGGTTTTTCTGAGAGTTGTTCAGCGAGAGCGGCCTGCTGGGCCTCGTACTCCGCCTCGCGCCGCAGGGACTCGGCGATCTCCGTCGTGGGATCAACGGTTGGAGGGAGCGGCAGGTCTACCAGCGGATCGGGGGGTGCCGGTTCGCGTCCCTCCACCACGGCCTGCACCGTAGCATCGGAAGGCGCCAGAGGCGTCGCCTCGGCAGCCTCGGAGATGCTCTCCGGCTCGGGCGCGTTCTCCTGAGCCGTCACTGGCGCCTCGATGGAGGTCTTCAACTCGTCCCGAAGGGTCTGGATGGGGTTGAAATTCGTGTTGCCCACCGAGGAGACGGAGTCGTTGACGCTCTGGAGCTGCTTCTTGACCTCGTCGAGTTCGGCTTCCCGCATGGCCTCGTTGAACTGCCCCTGGAACTCCGCCGCCATGCGGCGGAGCTTGCCGGTCACCTGACCCACGGTCCGCAGGGCCCTCGGCAGATCCTTCGGGCCGATCACGATCAGCGCAACGGCGCCGATCACCATGATCTCACCCCAGCTCATGTCCAACATGACGCGGCCTCGAACCTGCCCTTTAGGTACTCACGCATACTGCCGAGCCACGAACGTGGCTGCTCCGCAATGCTCAACCGACTTTGTGATCCGTCGTCACGGTCGTGGTGGTCGTGCCGTTCTGATGGTCGATGGTGCGAACCGGCTCGGACGGCTGAACCGGCTTTGCCGGGGTATCGTCTTCCGACATGCCCTTCTTGAAGGCCTTGATGCCCTTCGCGACGTCGCCCATCATGTCGGAGATCTTGCCGCGTCCGAACAGCAGGACGACGATCAGACCGACAACGATCCAGTGCCAAATACTCGTGCCACCCATGGCAATTCCTCCTGCGCCCTGGTAGGCGCGGCTCTTCGATATGAACTTGCCGCCAACCTATGCGTCGGACGCGGCGAAAACAAGGACATCCTTCGTATCGACCTCGATGCCCACGTCCTGTCCCTCCTTCACGCCAACGGGATCGTGAAGACGGGCCTGGAGCGGACGATCGACGCCCTGCACGTCGATATGGACCAGATCGACCTCGCCGAGGAAGCGGCGCGAGACCACCCGGCCGGGCAGGCAGAAGCCCGCGGGCTTCAGCTTCAAGCCCTGCGGCCGCACGCAGACGATGGCAGGTCCGTCCTCGAGATGCGGCGCCGGAAAGACGCCGACCGGGCAGGTCACCTGTCCGTTGCGGACCACGCCCTCAAGCTCGTTGAAGTCGCAGAAGAACCGCGCTGCGAAGAGGTTGGCCGGCTGCCGGTAGATCTCCTCGGCTTCCCCCTGCTGGATGATCCGGCCGGCCCGCATCAGCACGATCCGGTCGGCGATCCGCATGGCCTCTTCGGGATCGTGGGTCACGACGATGGTGGTGGCCCCGGTCTCCCTCAGGATGGCGACGGTCTCGTCGCGGATCGCGTCACGCATGCGCCGGTCGAGGTTGGAGAAAGGCTCGTCCATGAGCAGCACGCCGGGACGGGGCGCGATGGAACGGGCCAGCGCCACCCTCTGCTGCTCGCCGCCCGACAACGTGTGCGGATATTCCCTTGCGTAGTGCTCGAGGCCCACGCGGGACAGGGCCCGGCGAGCGGCGACGCCGGCCTCCGACGCCGAAAGATCCTTCAGGCCGAACATGATGTTCTGCAGGATCGTCATGTGCGGGAACAGGGCATAATCCTGGAACATCAGGCCGATGCCCCGCCGCTCCGGCTCCACGAAGGCCCTCGGCCCGCTCGCCTCCAAGCCGTCCATGAGCACCCGGCCGGAGGTCGGAGCTTCGACTCCGGCGGCAATGCGCAAAAGGGTGGTCTTGCCGCAGCCGGAATGGCCGAGCAGGCAGACGATCTCTCCCGGCTCGATGGTGAGCGAGACGCCGTCCAGGGCTCGCTGGCTGCCATAGACCTGGACGATGTTCTCGAAGGTGAGCTGGGCAGGGATCGACGCGCCGGCGGTGCCGCGCTGGCCCCAGCGGGGCAGTCGAAACCGGTCGCGGGCCGGGCCTCCGGCAGGCCTGTCCGTCATTCCTCGCCGGCCTCGGTCTGGTGCATGTCCAGGGGCTGCAGGAGATCGTCGTCGAGGGGATCCTCGTCCTCGCGCAGGGCATCGGCATCGGAGGGGATCGGCACCGAGAAGTCGGAGGGAACGCGGCCTTCGATGAAGCCCGCACCCTTCAGCTCCTCGAGACCCGGCAGGTCTTCGATGGCGTCGAACCCGAAATGCTCGAGGAAGGCCGGCGTCGTGCCGTAGGTGACGGGGCGCCCCGGCGCCTTCCGGCGCCCCCTCAGGCGGATCCAGCCCGTCTCCAGGAGCAGGTCGATAGTGCCCTTCGAGGTGGCGACGCCGCGGATCTCCTCGATCTCGGCCCGCGTCACCGGCTGGTGATAGGCGATGATGGCGAGGGTCTCCATGGCCGCGCGGGACAGCCGGCGCTGCTCGACCACGTCGCGTGCGAGCACGAAGGACAGGTCGCTCGCCGTCCGGAAGGTCCATTTCCCCGCAACCTTGACCAGGTTGACGCCCCGGAGCGCATAAAGCTCGCTCAGGTCCTGAAGGATCCTCTCCACATCCGCGCCTTCCGGCAGGCGCCCGCTCAGCTCCTCGGCGCTCAAGGGCGCGGCGGATGCGAACAGGAGCGCCTCGGCAATGCGCATGGCCTCGCCGTGATCGGGCACGTGATCGGATCCTTGGCTGACCTCTGAGGCCTCGCCTTCCATCATCTCGGTGGCTTCTTCCTGCATCTCGGGCAGCATCCTAAACTCCTGCCTCGGCCGAGTCGGCGACGGGCTTGACCCAGACCGGAGCGAAGGCCTCGTCCTGTCGCATCGCGAGCTTGCCCTCGCGCACCATTTCCAGGGTGGCGGACAGGGCCGAGGCCAGAACCGTCGGGCGCATGGCGGGCTCGACCATGTATTCGACGAGATAGGTGTCGAGGGTCACCCAATCGCTCAGGTGGCCGACCAGGCGCTCCAGGGCCTCCCGTGCCTCGACCAGGGACCAGACATTCCGCTTGTGCAGGGAAACCCTGGAATTGAACTGGATCTGCCGCTGCTGGGCATAGGCCTTGAGCAGGTCGTAGAGGCTCGCCTCGTAGTGGGAATCCCGGTTGACGATCACCGGCTCCGGTGCGCCGCGGGCAAAGACGTCGCGGCCGAGCCAGGCCCGCTCGCCCATCCTCTTGGCGGCTTCGCGGATCGCCTCCAGGCGGCGCAGGCGCAGGGCCAGGGCGGAGGCCAGGTCCTCGGCGCTCGGCTCCTCGCCCTTCGGCGGCTCGGGCAGCAGGAGGCGCGACTTGAGATAGGCGAGCCACGCCGCCATCACGAGATAATCGGCCGCCAGCTCCAGGCGCATGCGCCGCGCCGCCTCGATGAAGGTGATGTACTGCTCGGCCAGCGCCAGGATCGAGATGCGGTGAAGGTCCACCTTCTGGCGGCGGGCGAGTTCGAGCAGGAGGTCGAGCGGCCCTTCGAAACCGTCCACGTCGACGAGCAGAGCGGGCTCGCTCTCGGCCCGCTCGTTCAGCTCGATATCTTCGAAGGGTAAGGGCTTTGCCATGGATGGTACTCAACTACTCCGCGCGAAGCTTCATGGGCTTTAGGCGATCATCGCAAGAGCAGAATCGAGCCGCGCCCGGGCATCCACAGGATCCAGAGGCTCCGGGTCGTGGGTGATGCGCGCCAACGCGGCGTTCGCGCGGCGCAGGGCATCGCCCTGAAGGACGGGCGCGGCCTCGGCCACCGCGCTCATCTCGTCCATGCTGCCGTTGCAGTGGAGAGCCATGTCGCAGCCGGCAGCAAAGGCGGCCTCGGTGCGCTCCCGGAAGGAGCCGGACAGGGCGTGCATGGACAGGTCGTCGGTCATCACCAGCCCGTCATAGCCGATATGGCCCCGTATGATCCCCTCCATGACGATACGGGAGGTCGTCGTGGGATGCTCCGGATCGAGGGCCGTGTAGACCACGTGGGCCGTCATCGCGAGGGGCATGTCGGTGAGCATGCGGAAAGGCGCGAAATCGTGCCGTTCCAGGTCCTCGCGGGAGGCCTCGACGATGGGGAGCGCCAGATGGCTGTCCGCGCCCGCCCGGCCATGGCCGGGCATGTGCTTGACCACCGGCAGCACGCCGCCGGCCAGGAGCCCCTCGGCCGCCGCCCGGCCCAGCACCGCAACCTCGCCGGGGGTCTTGCCGTAGGCCCGGTCGCCGATGATGTCGTGAGCCCCCGGAGACGGCACGTCGAGCACCGGCAGGCAATCCACCGTGATGCCGACCGACCGCAGGTCATGGGCAATCAGCCGCGCTCCGAGGCGCGCGATCTCCCGCTGAACCAGAGGATCGTTGGCGTGAAGGCGCCCATAGGTGCTGCCGGAGGGATATTTGGGCCAGTGCGGAGGTCCCATGCGCTGGACCCGGCCGCCCTCCTGATCGATGAGGATCGGGGCGTCGGTTCGTCCGACAACATCCCGCAGAGAGGCGCAGAGCGCCCTCACCTGCTCAGGGCTATCCACGTTGCGGCGGAACAGGATGAAGCCCCAGGGCTGCGCCTCCCTGAAGAAGGCGGCCTCGTCCGGGGTGAGCTCAAAGCCGGAGCATCCAGCAATAAAGGCGCGGGTGGTCATACCCGCGCCTTACGTCCCTTGCTCGGCAGGGTCAAGGAATCTCGACCGCCAAGCTTCCTCGGTTCTTCAAGCTTCCTCAGTTCTTGGCGACGAAGCACTGGCTGCCCTGGCCCTGCAGCTTGGAGCAGAGGGAGGAGGCCTCTTCCTTGGGCAGAGGTCCGACGCGGACACGGTAGATGGTGTTGCCGTTCACCTCGGCCTTGCGGATCATCGCCGGCACGCCCTGGAGGTCAGGATGCTTGCGCTGCAACGAGGCAAGGACCGACTGGGCCGCCGTCTCGGAGTTGCCGAAGCCGAGCTGGACGGCGAAGCCGCCCGTCGGCGTCGTCTCGGCAGCCACGGGAGCCGTGGGCTGGATCGAAGCCACCTGCTGCGGTGCGGGGGTGCTCGAGGGCGTCGCTGCGGCCGGAGCAGGCTTCGGCGTAGGAGCCGGAGTCGCAGGTGCCGCAACCGGAGTGCTGGCGGCGGGCCTGGGCTGCGCAGGGGTGGCTTGAGCGGGAGCCGGCTTCGGGGCCGCCGGGGTGGATTGTGCTTGAGCCGGCAGGGTCATGGCCGCGGGAGCCGCAGCCTGGTGAGCCGGAGCCTCACCGGACACGGAGCCGTCGGGACGGATCGTGACGGTGCGGACCTTCTTGGGCTCGCCGAGATTCAGGCTCGCCGTCTGCTGAGGCTTGGCCGATGCGCCGATGGTGCCGCCAGTCGCGTCGGCGACAGTGCTGCCGTTCATGCGGACGGCCTGCTGCACGTCGACCGGCTGCTCCTCGCGGTTGACGACCTTGGTCGCGCCGCTCTGGCTGGCGCGCTCGTAGATCTGCTTGTTCTGGTTCGGGATCTCGACCCCGCCCGGATTCTGCGGCTGCACCTTCGTCGGCTCGTTGTTCGCCGTGATCAGCACCGGCTCGCCGCCGGTGATCGAAGCGGAACCCGAGGCCAGATAGGCGCCGCCGCCGCCAAGCACGAGGGCGCCGACAACGGCTGCGATCGCAATCGGACCCTTGCGGGAACGGGTCTTCGCGACCGGCGGATAATGGTGTCGATCGTCTTGGTCATAGCCCTGATCGTACCCTTGATCGGCGTACTGGGCCGCCTGATCCGCGTAATAATCCTGAGCATAGGCCTCGTTGCCGTAAGCGTCCGGCTCCTGACGGGCAGGATGAGGAGCATAAGCCGGCTCGGGGGCGCGGGCATGGCTTTGGGGATAGGCGCCATGATCGTAGGCGGGGGCGGAATGTCCGGCCTGCGGCGCCCGGACCGGCACCACGCGCGCAGCGGGCGTCATAGTGTCGCGGACGGCAAAAAGATCGTCGACCGACGCGGTCTGCTGGCGCGGACGAGCCGAGCCGTCATTGGCCAGAATCGACTGAAAAGGGTCGTCCTGCCCTACGATCCGGGCCAATTCCGCCAGCGGATCACCCCGCGTGGCAGAGGCCTGCTGGACCTGTGGGGTGCCCGCCTGGACGAGTTGCCGCTCGATCTCGTTCAGATCGATGGCAAAACGGGGCTTCACTGATTCGCTCATGCGCCGGATCTCCAGTTACGCGACAGGAGCACCCGCTGCTCCGCCGGCACGACGTGACAGGACCCGCTGCGAGAACTCCTTAAGCGGTTGATCCGCTTGAGGAAACACTATCGCATTTCATCAGGTGCCGTAACGCCCAGGATTGCGAGACCAGATGCGAGCACGCCCTTCAGGGCATGCACGAGAGCGAGCCTCGCCTGTGTTGAATCTTTACTAGTTAGATTAACAAAGCGTAATTGCGGCAAGTCTTTGCCCTTATTCCATAAGCTGTGGAAGGCGCTCGCCAGGTCATAGAGGTAAAACGCGACCCGGTGAGGCTCGTGAGCTTCCGCCGCCGCCTCGATGACTCTGGGGAACTGAGCGATCCGGTGGATGAGGTCCATTTCCGATTCGTCACTCAGGATCGAAAGATCAGCCTTCTCGAGCTGACCTGCCGAAAAGTCGGCGGCCGGGAACGCCTCCGCGGCCTGCCGGAAAACCGAGGCGCAGCGGGCATGGGCGTACTGAACGTAGAAGACGGGGTTGTCCTTGGACTGCTCGACCACCTTGGCCAGGTCGAAATCCAGGGGCGCGTCGTTCTTGCGGAAGATCATCATGAAGCGGGCGGCATCCCGGCCTACCTCTTCGACCACCTCGCGCAGGGTCACGAAGTCGCCCGAGCGCTTGGACATCTTCACCGGCTCGCCGCCGCGCAGGAGCTTCACGAGCTGGCAGAGCTTGACGTCGAGATTGCCCCTGTTGTCGGAGACCGCCTTCACGGCAGCCTGCATGCGTTTCACGTAGCCGCCATGGTCCGCACCCCACACGTCGATCATGGAGGCGAAGCCGCGCTCGAACTTGGAGCGATGATAGGCGATGTCCGAGGCGAAGTAGGTATAGGAGCCGTCCGACTTCAGCAGCGGGCGATCCACCTCGTCGCCGAAGGCGGTGGCGCGGAAGAGCAGCTGCTCGCGATCCTCCCAGTCCTCGTCCTTCTGGCCCTTGGGCGGCGGCAGGCGGCCCATATAGACGAGGTCGCGGCTGCACAGATCGTCGATCAGCTTCTTCACCTGATCCTCGGCTCCCAGCTGCAGGGAGCGCTCGGAGAAGAACACGTCGTGGTGGATGTTGAGCACCGCCAGATCGCTGCGGATCATGTCCATCATGGCGGCGATGGCCGTCTCGCGCACGAGCGGGAGCCACTCGGCCTCCGGCTTGTCGAGCAGGCTCGGGCCATGCTCCTTGGCAAGCCGCTCGCCGACCGGCTTGAGGTAGTCGCCCGGGTAGAGACCCTCCGGGATCTCGCCGATTGCCTCACCCAGTGCCTCCCTGTAGCGGAGATAGGCCGAGCGGGCGAGGACGTCGACCTGCGCGCCGGCGTCGTTGATGTAGTACTCGCGGGTGACCCTGTAGCCGGCGAAATCGAGCAGTCCGGCGAGGGCATCGCCGAACACCGCGCCACGGCAATGGCCCACATGCATCGGGCCCGTGGGGTTCGCCGAAACATATTCCACGTTGACGGGAGCGCCCGCCCCCTGCCCGCTCCGGCCGAAGCCGTTCGCGTCGATCACGGCCGCGCGCAGCACCTCATGCAGGACCTGGGGAGCAAGGCGGATGTTGATGAAACCGGGTCCGGCGATCTCGACCCTGGTGACGCGCGGGTCGTCCTGGAGGTCTGCGACGAGAAGCTCGGCCAGGGCGCGCGGGTTCATGCGCGCTTCCTTAGCCAGCACCATGGCGGCATTCGTGGCGAGATCACCGTGAGAGGGGTCGCGCGGCGGCTCGACCACCACGCGGCGGACATCCAGCCCCGAAGGAATCTTGCCCGCCTCGGCCAACCGGCCGAGCGCATCCGCAACCCGCTTCTCAAACAGCCCGAAAATATTCATGGTACTTTGTCTCTGAAGGGCCCCTTGGCCCTAGAATTCCGTGGAGCCGCCTAACGCAGGTCCGGCGTCACGTCAAACAGGCGACGGTGCTCGAGGATCGCATAGCGGTCCGTCATGCCGGCGATGTAATCCGCCACCCGTCGCGCGAGGCGCGGCTCGTCGCCTCTCGGAAGGTCCGTCTGCCACTCGTCGGGCATGAGCTCCGGCTCGGCCTTGAAGCGCCCGAACAGGTCCCGCAGCACGTCGTCGGCCTGGGCCCGAACGCGCATCACGTCGGGATGGCGGTACATGCGGGCATAGAGGAACCGCTTGATCGAGGCATCGGCCTCCTTCATCGCCTGCGAGAAGCAGACCATTGTGTCGCCCGCCTGCCGGATGTCGTCGGCCGTCTCGGGCGACAGGGCCGCGATCCTGCGGTCGCCCTCGGCCACCACGTCCTCCACGAAGCGGGTGATCACCCGCCGCGTCAGCTCATGGATCCGGCGTGACAGGTCGAGGCTGGGGTAGCGGGCATCGATCTCCTGCAGAAGTTCTGCGAGGAACGGCACCTCGCGCAGATCCTCGATCCGGAACAGGCCAGCCCGCAGGCCGTCGTCGATGTCGTGGGCGTCATAGGCGATGTCGTCGGCGATGGCCGCACCTTGAGCCTCGCCGCCTGCATAGGTCGCGAGTTCGAGATCCTGCATGACGTTGTATTCGAGAATCGCCAGCGGCACGCCGCGCGCGGCATAGCGCAGGGTCGGCTTACCCTCGGCATCGAGGAGCGGGCCGTTGTGCTTGACCAGCCCCTCCAGGGTCTCCCAGGTCAGGTTCAGCCCGTCGTAATCCGCATAGCGCCGCTCCAGGCGGGTGACCACCCGCAGAGCCTGGGCATTGTGGTCGAACCCGCCGAACGTCGCCATGCATTCGTCCAGCGTATCCTCACCCGTATGGCCGAAGGGCGTATGGCCGAGGTCGTGGGAGAGCGCCAGCGCTTCGGCCAGGTCCTCGTCGAGCCCCAGGGACCGGGCGAGCGCCCGCGCGATCTGGCTCACCTCGATGGTGTGGGTGAGCCGGGTCCGGAAATGGTCGCCCTCGTGATAGACGAAGACCTGCGTCTTGTGCTTGAGGCGGCGGAAGGCGGAGGAGTGGATGATCCGGTCCCGGTCGCGCTGGAACTCGCTGCGGGTCGGGGAGACCGCCTCGGGAAACAGCCGACCGCGGCTCCCCCAGGGGTCGCACGCGTAAGGAGCTCGCCATCTCTCGCCAAAGGGCCGCACAAACATCCCCGGGTTGAAGCCTTGTCAGAGCGCACTTACCTTGCTCTTAACACCTAGTGCAAGAATGTCGTCCTTCGATGGACTGGAAGTGCCCATGACCGGTATCACCCTGACAGACCGCGCCGCCCGCCGCATCAACGAGATCATGGCCTCGGAGCCCTCCGGCTCCCACCTGAGGATCAGCGTCAACGGAGGCGGCTGCTCGGGATTCCAGTATGCCTTCGACGTGGACCGCACCCGGCAGGACGACGACCTCGTGATCGAGAAGGACGGGGCGACCGTGGTGGTGGACGAGGTGTCCATCCAGTACATGGAGGGCTCGGTGATCGACTTCGTGGACGACCTGATTGGCCAGTCCTTCAAGATCGAGAACCCCCATGCCACCGCCTCCTGCGGCTGCGGCACCTCGTTCTCGCTGTAAAAAGCATGACGTAACTGTCTGCCTTCCCCACCAGAGTACTTTTCGGCTAAGGGAAGCTGGCACCGGATTGGGCCGGCTGGGGGGAACTCATGGGACTTCGTTACCGCGCAGGCATTTGCGCCCTCGCCTTGGCAGCGGGCTCGGCCGCTCTCTCGTTCGAGCCGGCCGTTCTCCGCGATCTCGAGATCGAAAACGGAAGCCTGCGGATCACCGTCGGCGCCGTCAGAGCCCCTCTCTGGAGCGCGGCCTTCGCGCAATCGGCCGAGAGCTTCAGCCTGGACAATGTGAGCTTCACCTTCGGATCGACGACCTATGAGGCGAAGCGCATCGACTTTGCCGGCGTCGGCTCCTCGCGGGCGGAGGTCGAGGCCATCTTCTCCTCCGGTTCGACGGAGCCGATGGAGAGCCGCCTCAGGCGCATCAACGCGAAGCAGGTGACGATCCCCGAAGCTCGGGTGAAGCAGATCTTAGGCAAAGAGACGCAGACGACCAGCTACCGGAACACCGTCCTGCAAGACGTCTCGCAGGGCCGGATCGCCTCGGCGACGATCGAGGCGACGGCGATCGATACGAGCGGGGCCAAGGACACCGTTCGGATCACCTCCGGTCGTACAAGCATGAGCGAGCTCGATCTCCCTGCGCTCGCACGGCTCTACGAGGCGAAGGCGGACGGCTCCACGGCCCCTATGGCCAAGATCTACGGAGCCTTTTCTCTCGAGAACCTCGAATTCATCGACAATGAAGCCAAGCTGACGTTCAAGATCGCCCGTCTCGGCGGGCGGGACTTCATGGGACGTCCGACCAAGGATTCCTGGAACGGCACCGTGGGCCTCTTCGCCGAGATGGGCGAGCGCAAGGATCTCTCCTCCGAGGATCAGGCGCGTCTCCTCCCGGCCATTGTCGACTTCATCGACGCGTTCCAGATCGGCTTCATGGAAGCCTCCGGGATCGAAATGACCTCCAAGGCCAAGGACTCCTCGGGCCAGGCCCGCATCAGCCGGATCGCCTACACGGGCGGCGCGGATACCCAGCCGGCGGACGTGCGCTGGGAGGGGTTCGAGTTTTCCGACAAGGACAACCGGATGAAGCTCGATTCCATGAGTTTCACGGGCTTCTCGTTCCGGCAGACGCTCGACGGCCTCAGGAAGCTTCAAGGCAAATCTTTCGACGATATCGATGCCGCGACGGCGCGCAGCCTCGTCCCGACCCTCGGCACCCTAAGCCTGTCGGGCTTCTCCATCGACGGAACGACCGAGGACGAGGGCAAGAAGGTCAAAGTACAGGCCGCCCTCAAGGGCTTCGAGCTCACGGCGGACAAGCCGGTGAACGCCATTCCGACGAATATCCGGATCGGGTTGCAGAACCTGACCATGGCCCTGCCGTCGAACAGCTCGGACGACGGCATCAAGGAGCTTGTGGCTCTGGGCTACAAGAACATCGACGTCTCGCTCCTGGCCGCTGCCACCTGGAACGAGACCGCCAAGGAGATCGCGCTGAGAGAGGTCTCCGCGCAGGGTCAGGAGATGGGCTCCATCACCCTCAAGGGCCTGATCGGCAATGCCGGCAAGGACCTGTTCGATGCTGACACGGCCATTGCCACGGTGGCTTTGGCAGGGGCAAAGGCCAAGGCCCTCGACGTTGCGGTCGAAAACAAGGGGCTGTTCGAGCGCTACATGGCCAAGGCCGCCAAAGAGCAGAAGACGACGCCGGAGGCCCTTCGGCGCACCTATGCGGCCGCGGCAGCCTTCGTCGTGCCGGCCATGATCGGGGACTCGGAGCAGGCTCAGGTTCTGAGCCAGGCCGTCGCCCGCTTCATCGCCAAGCCCGGCAGGCTCACGGTCAACGCCACGCCGAAGGATCCGTCAGGCTTCGGCATCGCGGAAGCGGTGGTGATGTCCGAGCCGAAGGATATTTTGAACAAGCTGAACATCAGCGCGAAGGCGGAGTAGTCTGGCTGTCATTCCGGGGCCGCGCAGCGGAGCCCGGAATCCATAAACACGACCTCTCAAGGAAGAGCTATCAGCGCTGCATCTCTTTCTGCGCCTTTAGCGGTTATGGATTCCGGTCTCTCGCTATGGCTCGCCCCGGAATGACAGTGGTGCGTTTTTCCATCCCTCAAATCAGCATCGGCTGATCCTGCTCCGCAGCCTGCGCCTCGACGACGGCGATGGCCGTGAGGTTGACGATGCCGCGCGCCGTGACGGATGGAGTCAGGATATGCGCGGGCTTGGCCGGGCCGATGAGGATCGGGCCGACGGGCAGCGAATCCGCCAGAACCTTGGTGAACTGGAACGCGATGTTGGCGGCGTCCAGGTTCGGCATGATCAGCACGTTCGCCTCGCCGGTCAGGCGCGAATGGGGGTTCACCCGCTCGCGCAGCATCTCGGACAGAGCCGAATCCGCCTGCATCTCGCCGTCGACCTCGAGATCCGGCGCACGCTCGTTGATGCAGGCGAGAGCCTCGCGCATCTTCAGCGCCGAGCGGCTGTCGGCGGCGCCGAAATCCGAATGCGACAGGAGCGCGATCTTGGGCTCCATGCCGAAGCGGCGCACGTGGCTCGCGCAAGCAATCGTCATGTCGGCGATCTGCTCCGCGGTCGGGTCGATCTGCACATGGGTGTCGGCGAGGAAGTAGGCCCCCTTCGAGGTGATGACCAGCGACAGGGCCGCCATCTCGTTCACGCCGGGCGCGAGGCCGATGATGTCCTTGATGTGTTTGACGCGGGACTGGAAGCGCCCCTCCAGGCCGCAGATCAGGGCGTCCGCATCCCCTCGTCTCACCGCGAGCGCGCCGATGACGGTGGAGTTGGTGCGCACCAGGGTTCTCGCCGCATCCGGCGTGATGCCCTTGCGGCCTGCCGCCTCGACGTAGGTGGCGACGTAGTCGCGGTAGCGCGGATCGTCCTCCGGGTTCACCAGCTCGAAGTGCTTACCCATCTCCATGGACAGGCCGAAGCGCTTCATGCGGGTTTCGACCACGTTCGGACGCCCGATCAGGATCGGCTTGGCAAGGCCCTCCTCGACGATGACCTGCACGGCGCGCAGCACCCGCTCGTCCTCGCCCTCGGCATAGATCACGCGCTTCGGGGCGGCCTTCGCCTGCGAGAAGAGAGGCTTCATGATGAAGCCTGAGCGGAACACGAAGCGACCGAGCGATTCCGCATAGGCCTCGAGATCCGCCAGCGGTCGCGTGGCGACGCCTGAATCCATCGCGGCCTTCGCCACGGCGGGCGCGATGCGCAGGATCAGGCGCGGATCGAACGGGCTCGGGATCAGGGACTTGCGGCCGAAGGGATGCGCCTCGCCGCCATAGGCGCGCGCCACCACCTCGGACGGCGCCTCGCGGGCAAGCCCCGCAATCGCCTTCACGGCGGCCGCCTTCATCTCCTCGTTGATGGTGGTCGCAGCCACGTCGAGGGCGCCGCGGAAGATGTAGGGAAAGCACAGGACGTTGTTGACCTGGTTCGGATAATCCGAGCGGCCGGTGCAGATCATGGCGTCGGGACGCGCGGCTTCCGCCTCCTCCGGCATGATCTCAGGGTAAGGATTGGCGAGCGCCATGATGAGCGGGCGCGGCGCCATCTGGGCCAGCAGCTCGGGCTTGAGCACGCCGCCTGCGGAGAGCCCCAGGAACACGTCCGCATCCGGGATCACATCGGCCAGCGTGCGCGCATCGGTGTCCTGCGCATAGACCGACTTCCAGCGGTCCATGAGCTCGTTGCGGCCCACATGGACCACGCCCTTGATGTCGGTGACCCAGATGTTCTCGCGCTTGGCGCCAAGCGACACGAGCAGGTTGAGGCAGGCGAGCGCCGCAGCGCCGGCGCCGGAGGTGACGATCTTCACGTCCTCGATGCGCTTGGCCGCAAGCTCCAGCGCGTTCATCACCGCGGCACCCACGATGATGGCGGTGCCGTGCTGGTCGTCGTGGAAGACCGGGATGCCCATGCGGGCCTTCAGGCGCTCCTCGACCTCGAAGCACTCGGGCGCCTTGATGTCCTCGAGGTTGATGCCCCCGAAGGTCGGCTCGAGCGCCGCGATCACCTCGACCAGCTTGTCCACATTGTTCTCGGCCACCTCGATGTCGAACACGTCGATGCCGGAGAACTTCTTGAACAGGACCGCCTTGCCCTCCATCACGGGCTTGGAGGCGAGCGGTCCAATGTCGCCGAGGCCCAGGACCGCGGTGCCGTTGGAGATCACAGCGACGAGATTCTGGCGCGAGGTGAGATTGGCGGCCTGGGCCGGATCGGCGGCAATCGCCTCGCAGGGAGCGGCCACGCCGGGCGAGTAGGCCAGCGCCAGATCGCGCTGATTGCCGAGGGGCTTGGTCGGCTGGATCTCAAGCTTTCCGGGGCGCGGATACTGATGGTAGAACATCGCACCCGATTTCAGATCCTGCGAGATGTTGTCTCCCATCCCCGACGCTCCCTGCACTGATCAAACTATCCTGGAGGCCCTTGTGCGCGTGCTGCCCCCCTGCCGTCAATGTTCTTCTCTGGCCCAGGGAGCCGGACGATGAAGCTCGGGCATCGCTTGAAGAACTGGCGCAATCCGCACAACCAGACGCGTATCCACCTCGCCAGGATCGCTGCCCGCCGCGGCTACGAGATCGGCGAGTTCACCTATGGCAAGCCCAAGGTGCGTTTTCCCGAGTCGGGAAGAAAGCTCACCATCGGCCGCTACGGCTCCATCGCCGATAAGGTGGAGATCCTGCTCGGCGGCAATCACCGCACCGACTGGGGCACCACCTATCCGTTCTCCGCCTTCCGGGAACTCTGGCCCACGGCGCCTCGGAGCGAGGAGTATCACACCTCTCGCGGCGATGTGGTCATCGGCCATGACGTCTGGCTCGGCTCCGGCGCGATCATCATGTCGGGCGTGACGGTGGGTCACGGAGCGGTGATCGCGGCCCATGCAATCGTCACCAAGGGTGTGCCGCCCTATGCCATCGTCGGCGGCAACCCGGCCAAGGTCATCCGCTACCGCTTCGACGAGAGCATCATCGCGGACCTGCTCGATGCGCGATGGTGGGACCTGCCGCGGGAGAAGATCGCAACGCTGGTCCCTCTGCTGCAGAGCGACCGGATCCGCGAACTGATAGCAGCGGTCAAGGTGCTGCGGGCTCAATCGTTTTGAGGGTTCGACGGCCGAGGGCCCTGCTCTTCAGGCCCAGCGCCGGCTTCTCGATCAGGGTCCAGGACAAGCCTGCGACCAGCAGCGTGATCGCAAGCGACGGCACGAGCAGCAATCCGGCCGCGGCACCGGGCCAAAGCGCGTGGAGGGCCTGCTGGATCGGCCAGCCGTAGAGATAGGTGCCGTAGGAGAGATCCGCCTTAGGCTCATAGGAAAAGCGCGTGAGCATCGGCGAAAGGGCGAGCCAGAGGATACCGTAGGCCGAGGCGGTGAAGAGCAGCGCCTTGTAGAGGAAGGTCCCACAGCACAGCCAAGTGGCGAGGATCAGCGCCAGCACGAGGAGACCTGAGAGGCGGGCACGCTCGCGCCAGACATAGAGCGCACCGCCAAAGGCGAAGATCAGCGGCAGCCGCAATGCGGTCTCCATCCCCTTCGGCGCATCGGGCCGCAGCAGGTCGAGCCCGGCCAAGCCCATCGCCAGTCCCGCCACGAGCGCGAGCGCGGCCATGCGGGAGCGCAGCAGCCCGACGAGGCCGAGCAGGAAGACGCCCGTGTAGCACATGACCTCGTATTTCAGGGTCCAGACCGTTCCCATGGGAAACGAGAAAGGATTGTCGGCGAACACGCCCGGCAGCGCGATGTTGGTCTTGAAGCTCAGGAGCGTCGATTGAATGAAGCGCCGCAGGGCGGGGCTTTGCAGGTATTCCGCGAGTGGCAGCGTGGTCATGGCCGCGCCGAGGAGGAGAGAGACCGCAAGCACCGCCACGATCAGCCCCGGCGCGATGCGCAAGGTTCGGGCGATGGCATAGTCGCGCCAGCCGCGCCGGTCGAAGCTCATGGTGACGAGGAAGCCGGAAATGGCGAAGAAGCCGTTCACCGCATGCTCGCCCAGGGTGAAGCCCGTGGAGGCGACGAGCGGTTCGTCGGCGATGATTCCCGTGGTGACGCTGAACGCGTGCGACACGACGACGGCAAGGGCCAGCGCCAGACGGATCAGGCCGAAATTGTTCTTCTCCTGCTCCAGGGCCGTCGAGACGGTGGGCGCAGGATTCCGGAACAGGGGCACTCTCATGACAGTCCCTCGCGCGCCAAGGCCGTTTCGCCCTTCAGGAAAGCCAGGGACCCTGCCGCCGAGCCGGCGTAACGCTCGATCAGCCTGCGCCGGAAGGTCAGCCGCGCCCCGATGGCTTTCACGGCGTTGAGCGCGAATATGCGCGGCGCCGGATTGGGCAGGCCGTACTTGCGGCTCACATAGGCCCGCGACCAGGCCTGATGCCAGCGGGAGGTGAAGACGCGTCCCGGCTTCTCGCCGCTCGATCGGCCGCGTCCGTGCCGCACGACGGCCTGCGGCACGTAGATCAGCGCCGAGCCCGCATCCGCCACCCGGCGGCACAGGTCATCGTCCTCGTAGAACAGGAAGATGTTGTCGTCGAAGCCGCCGAGTTCGAGGAAGACGTCGCGGCGGATGAGGAAGCAGGCCCCCGAGAAGAACGGCGCGCAGGCCTCACCCTCGGGCAGCACGAGCTTGCCCTGAATGTTGTGCAGGTACGGCGAGAGCAGCGACCGGGGCTGAAAGAAGACGCGTCCGTCGGGCTCGACGATCTGCGGCGCGAACAGCGCCGCATCGGGATAGCGCCGCGCCGCATCGACCAGCGCTGCGACTGCGCCCTTGTCGACGGTGCAATCCGGATTGACGATCAGCACGAACGCGGTTTCAGCCGCCCGCGCGCCGCTGTTGTTGGCGCGGCCATAGCCCTCGTTGCGGGCGTTGCGGACGACCCTCGCGCCCTGCCCTTCGGCAATGGCGACAGTGTCGTCCGTCGATGCGTTGTCGACCACGATGACCGGCACGCCGTCCGCCCGCAATGCGCCGAGACACTCCGGCAGCGCATGGGCGCTGTCGAAGGTCACGACGATGGCGGTAACGTCGTCGGTTCTCATTTCTCCGGCAGGTTCAGCCGGATGTGCAGCTCGCGCAGCTGCTTGGGCGTTACGTCGGAGGGCGCGCCGAGCAGCAGGTCTTCCGCCTTCTGGTTCATCGGGAACAGCGTGATCTCGCGCAGGTTCTGCGCGCCGCAGAGCAGCATCACGATGCGGTCGACGCCCGCCGCCATGCCGCCGTGGGGCGGCGCGCCGTACTGGAAGGCGCGGTACATGCCGCCAAACCGCTCCATGACCTCCTTCTCGCCGTAGCCGGCGATCTCGAAGGCCTTCACCATCCGGTCGGGACGATGGTTGCGGATGCTCCCTGAGGCCATCTCGTAGCCGTTGCAGACCATGTCGTACTGGAAGGCCGTGATCTTGAGGATCGTGTCCTTGTCAGACGGGTCGAGGGCCATGAAGGCGTCGTGGTCGAAGTCCGCCATGGAGAAGGGGTTGTGCGAGAAGTCGATCTTCTTCTCGTCCTCGTTCCATTCGTATTGCGGGAAGTCGACGATCCAGCAGAATTCGAAGCGGTCCTTGTCGATGAGGCCGAGCTCGTCGCCGATGCGGGTGCGCGCCTTGCCGGCGAGAGACGCCGCCTTGTCCTCGGCGCCTGCCGAGAAGAACACCGCGTCGCCGGCCTTGATGCCGGCCTTCTCGCGGATGGCGGCCTGCGCTGCTTCGGGAATGAACTTGGCGATGGGACCTTTGCCGGTGATCTGGCCGCCCTCCTCCTCGAACACGATGTAGCCGAGGCCGGGCGCGCCTTCGGTGCGGGCCCAGTCGTTGAGCTTGTCGAAGAAGGAGCGCGGCTGCGCGGCTGCGCCCGTCGCGGGAATGGCGCGCACGACGCCGCCCGACTTGATGACGTTCTTGAACGCGTTGAAGGTCACGTCCTCGCGGGTGAACACCTCCGACACGTCGGCAATGACGAGCGGGTTGCGCAGGTCAGGCTTGTCGTTGCCGTATTTCAGCATGGATTCGAAATACGGGATGCGCGGGAACGTCTCGGTGACGGGCTTGCCGTCCGCGAATTCCTTGAAGGTGTCGCGGATCACCGGCTCCATGGTCTGGAACACGTCCTCCTGGGTGACGAAGCTCATCTCCACGTCGAGCTGGTAGAACTCGCCCGGCAGGCGGTCGGCGCGCGGATCCTCGTCGCGGAAGCAGGGAGCCATCTGGAAGTACCGGTCGAAGCCGGAGATCATGATCAGCTGCTTGAACTGCTGCGGCGCCTGCGGCAGCGCGTAGAACTTGCCGGGATGGATGCGGGACGGCACCAGGAAGTCGCGCGCGCCCTCCGGCGAGGAGGCAGTGAGGATCGGCGTCGTGAACTCGAAGAAGCCGCTCTGCTGCATGCGGGTGCGCAAGGAGTTGATGATCGCGCCGCGCTTCATGATGTTGTTGTGCAGCTTCTCCCGGCGCAGGTCGAGGTAGCGGTAGGTGAGACGGGTCTCCTCCGGGTAGTCCTGGTCGCCGAAGACCGGCATCGGCAGCTCGGCCGCCGGGCCCAGCACTTCCATCTCGGTGATGTAGACCTCGACCGTGCCGGTGGGCAGCTCCGGGTTCTCGGTGCCGGCCGGGCGCTTGCGCACCTTGCCGTCCACGCGGATCACCCATTCCGAGCGCGCCGTCTCGGCCATCTTGAAGGCCGGCGAATCCGGATCGATCACGCACTGCGTCATGCCGTAATGGTCGCGCAGGTCGATGAACAGCACGCCGCCATGGTCGCGGATGCGGTGGCACCAGCCGGAGAGGCGGGCGACCCCGCCGACATCGGATTCGCGGAGCGCGCCGCAGGTGTGGGAACGGTAACGGTGCATGGAGGCGGACATGGAAAAAGCCTGCTGGTTCGGTTTGAAGCGCAACATCCATGGGAGGCGGGGGAAGTCAAGGCGGAAGGCTGAAATCGAGCCTGTGCGGGGGCGCTCCCTCCCCTGGTCGGGGTGGCGGCTGCAGGCTGGCGCTGACTTGTCTCGGCTCCTAAGGGAAGCGCGGGAGGCAAGGCTGCTTCGCTTCACTCCGGTGGAGCGGGCGAAGATCGGGTCGGGACGGGGATCCGCCCGGACGGGAAGCACCCTGCCTCCCGCGCACGGCTTTTCGACCCTGAGCCTCGCGCTCCGGCGGGATCAGGGACGGCACCCTCAGACCCGCTTCACGGCGCTTCTCGAACGCAGCCCTTGATGAAGATCCTCGGGCTGGCGAGGCTTGGAAAGCCGGCGCCTGGCTCTGCCCGAACAGAAGCCTGAAGCACCTCGTCCTCCACTCAGAGCCCTGGCATGCGGAACCAGCGTCTTGTCCCGCAGCGGCCAGAACCGCATCCCGTCTCCACAACCGACGCCTCGGGCGCGTCCCTCGTGAGACCGGACATACCACCCATAGCCAAGGTTAGGAGAATTGTCAAGAACAAAAAGTGAACATAACACCTGCTTCCCCCTACCCGTCATGGCTGGCCCCGGCCTTGATCCGGGGATCGGTCCCGGCCATTCCCGTCGTCCCCGCCTCCTCAGGATGAGGGTAATGGAAGACAAAGACGGGGATCCCCGGATCAAGTCCGGGGATGACGAACAGGGTTCGTTAGGACTGGGAGAGGTGCCATTCCCGGCCGGAGCGCTCGCGCACGGGAAGGGACCCACGACCAAGCGCGACGTTATGGATCCCCTTCCCGGCCTCACGGCCGCCGGGGATGACAAACCCGCCGCCTACGCCTCGCGTCATGTCCAAGGAGCCTAGGCAAGATGATTACCCCCTCCGGCATGTCGCCAAAGCCGGGGGCGATGGCTAACGTTCGCCAGCGTCAGGAGGTGGAATGTGGCAAGGGCGGCTTCGACAACCCGAGGCATGAAACGAGACGTCCTGAGACTTTTGGTGGTGCTTTCAGGCTGTGCCGCTTCCGCTCTGGCGACAGCCCCGGCAAGGGCGAACTTCCTGGACGGCAACGACCTGTATGAACATTGCCAGACCAGAAGCGCCAGTGCGCTGAACTACATTCTCGGGGTCCACGACGCCCAGCAAGCGGTCGCAGGGCTTGGAAAGCAGGAGAAGCTGGTCTGTCCCTGGGGCAGGGTCAGCGCCGGCCACGTCATCGGTGTCGTCTGCAAATACCTCGAGAAAAACCCTTCCCAGCGCAATCTTTCGGGAGCCAGCATCGTCCTGAAAGCGCTCGGAGATGCATTTCCCTGCAAACCGCCGGTCCTCTCGGCCCCAGCGTCTCCGTAACTCACCCCCATCGCTTGGCCATCCAGATCCGGTCGTAACCGGGCGGACGGTCTTTCAGGCGGCCGATCTCGGCATAGCCGTGCTTGCGGTAGAACCCCTCAGCCTGGAACGTCGACGTGGTCAGCTGCGCGCCGATCGCGCCGCGCATCCGGGCGGCCTCCTCCGCCTTGTCGAGCAGGCGGGAGCCATGGCCTTGCCCGCGCAGGGCCTCGTCTACCCAGAAATGATCGACCTGAAGCCAGTACAGGGCGATGTTTCCCCGGATGCCGCCGCGAACCGAGGTGTCATCATCCCGCAGGAGCAGGGTCAACGGGATCCGGGGCAAGGGGCCGGTCTTCTCGATCAGGTGCGCGCGCAAGCCCGCCGTCACGTCGTCGGCCCCGGGCGGATTGGCGTCTTCGAGAACCTCGATCTGCATGGAATGGTCTTATAACGTCGATGGCTCCGTGGTGGAGCCGTTGTTTCATTATGATTGTATAGATCTGTGCTTCGCTCAAATGCTCAGGACGTTGTCTGCAATGGCCTTTCATGGATACAGATCCGCCGACTGCAGGAGAACTGTCTAGCTCCATCCAGCGACCTCCAGCAGGAGGGAGCCGTAGCCCTGCCTGTGGAGGGCTACCAAATTGGACGGACACCGTGCTCGGCTACAACCTCGATGAAATCCTGCTCTGGGAGCTTCCCAGTGAGTATATCAACGATGATCGCACCGAACTTCTCGGTATCCGGGGCAATCAGATGATAGCCGTTGACCGCTAGAAACAGGAAGGCCGCGCCTAGTGCCGTACGCTTATTGCCTTGCTCAAACGGATGGTTGCGGGCAATCCCGAAAAGGAGCGACGAGGCGAGTACAACCATGTTGTCTTCGTGGTCATAGTGCCACAGATTTTGCGGCTTCAGTAATGCCGCCTCAAGCGCCCCGACATCGCGCAAGAAATAGGGTTCGCCGGTTTCAGCGACTTCCTGCCTGTTTAGATCCATAACGACATCAATAGGGAGCCAGCGCGGCTCGACCTCACTTGGCAAGATATGCCCGAGCCTTGGGATATTGCTTCATGAACTCTTTAATGAGCCCGTCATAGTCCACTTGGCCTTTGGCTGGACGCGGCGGACGCGCGACCACTTCACCGCTCCGCTTCTCCGCCGGGGCAGTATGGGTCTGCGTTTCTTTCCGCTTCACAATAGCCATTGTGGCTCCTCGGCAAAGCTAAAGTGCCAAGCCTTTTCGGGGTTCCAAGTTTTTCACGATTGATATTGGTATAGTCTCGCTGAATTTCGAGCAAGTGTCGACATTTTTCCGCCCTCCGACACCCCAAAATTCCTTGCAGAACAAAGGGTGAAACTCCATATTCTGCCTATGGTTACCACCCTTGCAACATCCCTTTTGAGGCCGGCCCGGAACGCTCCCGTCGAGGAGCGGATCGAGGGCGCTTGGCACGTCTATCCGCTGGAGGGCGCGCTGGAGCTCGATTATGTGGACCAGGCCGGCAATGCGACCCGGCGCTGGGTGCTGGCGCGCGAGCTGAAGGTAGGTCCCGGCAAGATGCTGCTGGGCGGCATCGACATCCTGTCCGACGAGGACGGCTATCGCGGCTTCCGGGTCGACCGGATTCAGCGCCTGGAGGATGCGGAGACCGGCTTCGTGGTCGAGCACAACATCCTCGACTGGCTCATGAAGCTCGCCGAGCGGCAGGCCAGGGCGCGGAAGAAGCATCTCGCCCGCATGCAGGCCCGCGCTTAAAGCTCAGCGGTTTACCCTCTTCTGCGACAGAACCGCCTCCGCGGCTCTGTCGCCCTCGCTTTCCCTTGTGCCACCCCGCTCTTTCTGCAACATAGTCTCATAATAATGTTGCGTCGGGGGTTGGGGTGGCCCAGCGATCCTTGTTCAGGCCACAGGCCGTGACGGCGGCCACGGGCGATCACTCGTCCGTGTCGCTGCCCGTTGCGCCGCTGTCCTGGCAGCTGCTGGGCGGCTTCATCCTCGCCTGTGTCGCCTCAATCGTCCTCTTCCTCGGCACGGCCGAATATGCCCGCAAGGAGACCGCAGGCGGATCTCTCATGGCGGCGGGCGGCGCGGTGCGCGTCGGCGCCCTGCGCGGCGGCGTGGTGACGGAGCTGACCGTCAGGGAAGGCGATCGGGTCGCCGCGGGGCAGCCGCTCTTCACGGTGGCCTCGCGCCAGGGGCTCGAGGTCGGCGGCACCCTCGATGCCGCGATCCTCGCCTCCCTTGACACCCAGACCCAGGTTCTGAAAGACCAGATCGCCGCCGATCCGGCGCGCACGGACAACGAGATCCTGCGGCTGGATGCGGCCATCGCGTCCGTGAAGGCCGAGCGCGATGCCCTCACGGTCCAGCGCCGACTTATGGCCGAGCGGGTCCAGGTGAACGAGGAGCGGCGCAACACCATCGCGCGGCTGGCCGAGCAGGGCCACACCACCCGCGCCGCCCTGCAGGAGCAGGACGAGGCCCTGCTGTCCCGCCGGCAGATTCTCGCCGAGATCGACCGGGATCTGGCCCAGGCCGAGAAGGAGCTCGGCCAGACCCAGCTTCAGCGCGAGCAGCTGCCCGTGCAGCAGGCCGAGCGCCTGGCGCAGCTGCGCCTCAGTCTCGCCGACCGGGAGCGCCAGCGGGCCGAGGTCCAGGCCCAGCGGGCGCAGGTGATCACCGCGCCGCTCGCCGGGCGCGTCACGGCCCTTCAAGCCACGTCGGGTCAGATCGTCGATCCCAACAAGCCCCTGCTCACTCTCCTGCCCGACGGCGCGAATCTGCTGGCGGAGCTTTTCGTGCCGAGCCGCGCCATCGGCTTCGTCGAGCCCGGCCAGCGGGTGAGGCTCATGATCGATGCCTTTCCCTACCAGCGCTTCGGCACGATCAGTGGTTCCGTCGAGACCGTCTCGCAGGCGGTGCTCTCGCCGAGCGAAGTGATCGGCAGGACATTGCTCTCCGAGCCCGCCTACCGGGTGACCGTGCGCCTCGACCGCCAGGCCATCGACGCCTTCGGGCGCGAGGTGCCGCTGCAGCCCGACATGACCCTGAAGGCCGACATCGTGCTGGAGGGCCGCTCCCTCGTCGCCTGGCTGTTCGAGCCGCTGATCAGCGTCAGGGGGCGGATGTGAAGCTCTCGGCCGGCCTCGACTATTTCGGCGCCCCTCGCCTGCCCGCGATCATCCAGTCGGAAGCCGCCGAATGCGGGCTGGCATGCCTTGCCATGATCGCGACCTATCACGGGCGCGAGGTCGACCTCATGGCCCTGCGCCGCCTGTTCTCGATCTCGCTGAAGGGCGTCACCCTCAAGGACGTGCTGGCGATGGGCCAGCGCCTCGGCATGACGGGCCGGGGCCTGAGGCTCGAGCCCGAGCAGCTCGGGCAGGTCAAGCTCCCCTGCATCCTGCACTGGGACATGAACCACTTCGTGGTGCTGAAAGAGGTCGGCGCCCGCAAGGTGACGATCCACGATCCGGCGCTCGGCGTGCGCACCCTGACCTTCGACGAGATCGGCCACCATTTCACCGGCATCGCCCTGGAGCTGACGCCGACGGATTCCTTCGAGCGCAAGAAGGAGACCTCCCGTCTCAGCCTCACTGCCCTCTGGGGCCGGATGCGCGGGGTGAAGCGGGCGCTCGCCCAAGCGCTGGTGCTCTCGGCCGTGCTGCAGCTCGTGGTGCTGGCTGCGCCCTTCTACATGCAGCTGGCCGTGGACGAGGCGGTGATGAAGGGCGACGGGGGCCTGCTCACGGCGCTGGCGCTCGGCTTCGGACTGCTCACCCTCATCCATATCGGCGCCGAGTGGCTGCGTTCCCACGTGCTGCTTTTTCTAAGCGGCGCACTCAATTTCCAGATGGGCGCCAATCTCTTCCACCATCTCGTGCGGCTTCCCCTGAGCTGGTTCGAGAAGCGGCATATCGGCGATCTCGTCTCGCGCTTCCGCTCGGCCGAGCCGATCCAGCGGCTGATCTCGGAAGGTCTGGTGGCCGCCCTCGTCGATGGGGTGATGGCAACGCTGACGCTGGCGATGATCCTGATCTACAGCCCCAAGCTGTCGGGCATCGTGTTCGCGGCGCTGGCTCTCTACGCCGTCTTACGCTTTGCCCTCTACCGCTCCTTGCGCCAGCGGCAGGAGGAGATGATCGAGGCGGCCGCCAAGGAGCAGACCACCTTCATCGAGACGGCGCGGGCCATCCAGAGCATCAAGATCTTCGGCCGCGAATCCGACCGCGAGGCCGTGTGGCAGAACCGCTATGCCGCCTCGATCAGCCGCGGGATCCGCCAGGGCCGCTTCACCATCGGCTTCAAGACGGCGAACGATCTGATCTACGGCATCGAGAACGTGCTCGTGGTCTGGCTCGGCGCCAGGGCCATCATGGCGAACGACATGACCATCGGCATGCTCTACGCATTCATGGCCTACAAGGAGCAGTTCCTCTCCAAAGCCACCAACCTGATCGAGACCGGCATCCAGTACTGCATGCTCGACCTCCACCTCGACCGCCTCTCCGACATTGCGCTCGCCGAGCGCGAGCAGGACCGGCACGGGGACAGCCTCGTGGCACGGCCGATCGAGGGAGCGGTGGAACTGAAAGGCGTGAGCTTCCGCTATGCGGACACGGAGCCGGAGGTTCTCTCGGGCACGGATCTCAAGGTCGAGGCCGGCGAGTTCGTGGCCGTCACGGGTCCATCGGGCGGGGGCAAGACCACCCTCCTCAAGATCATGCTGGGCCTGTTCAAGCCTATGGAAGGCACGGTGCTGATCGACGGCACGCCCATCGCGCATTTCGGCACCCAGGCCTTCCGTTCGCAGATCGGTGTGGTGATGCAGGACGACCAGCTCCTGTCGGGGAGCATCGCCGAAAACATCTGCTTCTTCGATGCCAGGATCGATATCGACTGGATGCGCTCATGCGCGAAGGTGGCGGGCATCGACGACGAGATCATGGCCATGCCGATGAACTACAACACCCTGATCGGCGACATGGGCACCACCCTCTCGGGCGGCCAGCGCCAGCGGGTGCTGCTGGCGCGCGCCCTCTACCGCAAGCCCCGCATGCTGTTCATGGACGAGGGCACGTCGAGCCTCGACCTCGACAAGGAGCGCGAGGTGAACCGGGCGCTCGCGGAGCTGAAGATCACCCGCATCGTCATCGCCCACCGGCCCGAGACGATCCGCGCCGCCGACCGGATCGTGGTGCTGCGCGAGGGTCGGGTGTCGACGCCGATCGACTCCGAT
The DNA here is from genome assembly GCF_016892765.1 of Microvirga arvi. Classification (GTDB taxonomy): domain Bacteria; phylum Pseudomonadota; class Alphaproteobacteria; order Rhizobiales; family Beijerinckiaceae; genus Microvirga; species Microvirga arvi. The sequence continues at coordinate 4,492 of NZ_JAFEMD010000023.1, read as the reverse complement.
ACTTTCGCCTTCGCGGATGCGGCGCGCTCGCGTCTGGCGACCGGGCCAGCCCGGGCGTGAGCAGGTGCCTGGAATTTTTTGGGGAAGCGGATTCGTTCTCCGCCGGAACTTGCGGAATAACACAGAAGAGCGCCGCTCCACGCAAGCGGAAACGGCGGTGGCAGGAAAAGCGCGGCTCTGGTCGAGTCGCCCCTGACCTCAGATCATTTTGACATGCATTTTATACAGCAGGGATCATGCATAATGATACGCCGTCCACCGGCGACACAAGCAAGCTCGCTCACGCTGAGCTCGACAACCTTCACATCCTTCCAGCTCTTAGCTTTGGATTGCTTCTTCATCTTCGTTTTCATATCAACCTGCCCGCCCTTTTGGATGTTTTTGGCTGTCTCCTGACCGGTCGATCAGCTGATCGAAAAAGGCGCGGCTCACGAGGGGCCGCGCCCTGTCCTTAAGCCGGCAAGGCCGGAATGGACTTAGTAGAGGATGATCCGGCGTCCGCCGCCAACCTCGGCGAGTTCCTGCTCGCTGAGCTCGACCGGAGCCTCGTCCTTATTCATTTCGATTGTGGTCTTCATGAAGACCTCCCCCTGATAGCTGAAATGCCGCTACGGCATTCCGCTGGCCAACGAGCCAGTGATACATGATAACAATCATTTAAGAAGCCGAGTCAACCTGCATGACTATGGAGGGTCTGGAGCAGCCGATGGATTACGCGCATCGAACCCGGAGGTGGGGTGCACTTCCGGCCCGATGCTCAATCCGGGACCTGCGCCGCCGCGTGAACTACGAAACGGGGTTCATTTTCCGCACAATGCACCGGAGGACGGACTCGCGGCGTGTTGCGGGATGGGCTATGAACGCCTCATGGACCTGATCACCTCCACCGATGCCTTGGCCGCCGCCTGCGACCGCCTCAGCCAGCACCCGTTCGTCACTGTCGACACGGAATTCCTGCGCGAGACCACCTATTACCCGAAGCTCTGCCTGATCCAGATGGCAGGCCCCGATCCGGCCGATGCCGTGCTGATCGACCCGCTCGCCGAGGGTATGAGCCTGGAGCCCTTCATGGCGCTCATGGCGAACAGGAACGTGGTGAAGGTCTTCCACTCGGCCCGGCAGGACCTGGAGATCATCTGGAATCTCGGGCGCATCGTGCCCGAGCCCCTGTTCGACACCCAGGTCGCCGCCATGGTCTGCGGCTACGGGGATTCGGTGTCCTACGAGCAGCTGTCGAACGATCTCGCCAAGGCGAAGATCGACAAGTCCTCCCGCTTCACCGACTGGTCGCGTCGTCCTCTCTCCGATGCCCAGCTCACCTACGCCCTCTCCGACGTTACCCATCTGGTGAAGGTCTACGAGGCGCTGCTGGCCCAGCTGGAGACCAACGGCCGGCTCGAATGGCTCGCCGAGGAGATGGCGATCCTCAGCTCCCCGGAAACCTACCAGGCCGATCCCGACAATGCCTGGCGCCGCCTCGCCGGCCGTCTGCGCAAGTCGCGCGAGATCGCGGTGCTCATGGAGATCGCGGCCTGGCGGGAGCGCGAGGCTCAAGTGCGGGACGTTCCCCGCGGGCGCATCCTCAAGGACGACGCGGTCATCGACATCGCCACCTCCGCGCCCCGCAGCGTGGAAGCCCTCGGTCGCCTGCGGACCATCCCCAACGGGTTCGAGCGCTCCCGCACGGGCGGCGAAATCCTGGAGGCCGTCGAGCGGGCGCTCGCCCGCGATCCCGCCACGATCCCCATGCCGGAACGCAGCCGCGGCCGCAACAACACCGGCTCCGTGGTCGACCTCCTGAAAGTCCTGCTCAAGGCGGTGGCCGAGCAGGAGGGCGTGGCGCCCAAGATCATCGCTACCGTCGAGGAGCTCGAGGCCATCGCCGACAGCGACGATGCCGACGTGCCATCCCTGCACGGCTGGCGCCGGAAGCTCTTCGGCGAGAAGGCGCTGGCGCTCAAGAACGGCCAGCTCGGGCTGGTGCTGGAGCGCGGGCGGGTAAGGCTCAGGGAGATTGTGGGGGCTTAGACCCACCAGACAGTCGTCGTGCCGCAACTCATGCGTGATCCACTGAAGGCTGAGGTGCAGGATCGGGGCAGGCAGTTCCTGGCCTTCTTGGGATTGGGCAAGCGCCTCGATCACCGCCCCGGCGAACTCTCTGGCGGCGAACAGCAGCGCGTCGCCATTGCCCGCGCGGTGGCCAATGCCCCGCGCCTGCTGCTGGCCGACGAACCCACCGGCAACCTCGATCCGCACACCGCCGACCGGGTCTTCCAGACCCTCGTTGCTATCGTTCGCGCGTCAAAGCTCGCGGCGCTCATCGCGACGCACAACATGGAGTTGGCTGCGCGCATGGATCGCGGGTGACGATACGGGATGGGCTGGTGGTGCAGTTGCCGTAGTTGATTTTACACGAAATTTTTCGCCAGTGACTTGATAGTAACGGCATTATCGCAGTGGCTATCGCGTAACCCAAAAAATTGAGACTTCGGTTTCGCTGAGCGGCTGCAACTTACGGCATATTTAACGTTACGGTATCTTTGCCTTGTAGTAATAAGCCCACGTAGAAAAGTTAAATAACAGCAACAAACCTCTCTGAATCAAGAGTTCCAGTCTCCTCTACCTCGTTTCATCAATAGAGCAACGGCGGCCCAGCTTGATCGGGGTGTGCCGGATGTCTGAACCGGAGGCGCGCTATGTTCCTAACCCCACTCGAAGAAGCTATATTGGCATTAATGGGAGCGAGCGGCGGCAAGGCCGGAGGCGAGGCGGCCAAGAAGGGGATCTATTGGGGTGCCCAAGCCGGCACCGGCGTTGGCGGCGTTGACGGTGTAGGCGGCGGCTCCAGCGTTAGCAATGATATTAGAATACTACCCAATGGCGGCGTCAATACGAATGGAAGTAACATCGAAAAAAAAACAATAACCGTAAATAACGATCGTAGCATCACTACGGTGGTAACCACCAAAGATGGAATTAAAACAACAACCACGATGCCAGCGACCGTTGTACTTGAAAGAAAAGGTGAGGCCGTGGCTTTGCCAAAGAGTGGGTTTGTTTTCATCCCTACTCAAGAGAAGGTAAGTACCGTAGCGAAATACATTGGAACATATAGTAGTACAAATGACGATGCAGAAGACGGTGAGACAGCTAATATTGAGTACCGGGTCATTTCGGTGACTACGACCATTCAATTCTCGGATGGATCGATCATGGAAATACAAGCCCCCGCTACTGTTTACACTGGTCCAAGGAGTCATCAATCTCTACAAGCATTTGGAGTTGAGGACGAATATATCGAACACCTTAGGCTCCAAGACACCATTCGCGTCGAGAGAGAGCGAGTTGAGCTAATTGATGCGATCAAAGACGGTCGCATCAAGGTTTTCTCCGTCGGGGATGCCACGTTCTATGTCAACAATAAGGATGGGACGGAGTTCGCCGATCAACTCACGGGCGATGGCTTCCTGAACGGGCTGGGCGGCAACGATACCCTGACCGGCTCCAATGATCCTAGCAAGCTCGACGTGCTGGATGGGGGCGAGGGGAACGACACCCTTTATGGCCTTGACGGGCGCGATGTCCTCATTGGAGGTCTCGGTGCCGACCTGCTCTCCGGTGGGCTTGGATACGACACCGCGAGCTATGCCGCGGCCACCAGCAGGGTTGTCGCGAATCTGTCGGATGCTTCCCAGAACACTGGCGAGGCGGCGGGCGACGTCTACATCTCCGTTGAGGATCTGTACGGGACCGGGTTCGCTGACGTGCTGACCGGTAACGCTGGCGACAACATGCTCGCGGGCGATGCGGGTTCCGACACCCTCGAGGGCGGACGCGGCGCGGACGATTTGGCCGGCGGCGAGGGCTACGACTATGCGAGCTACCTGAATGCCGGCACGGGCGTCGTGGCGAACCTGTCCGATGCGTTGCAGAACCTGGGCCAGGCCCACGGCGACCGCTATGACAGCATCGAGGGCCTGCACGGGTCTGCTTTCGGCGACACGCTGACGGGGGGCGAGGGCTACAACGAGCTCTTCGGCCAAGAGGGCGACGACGTTCTGCGCGGTCTGGCCGGCGGGGACTGGCTCGTGGGCGGCGGCGGCCATGACGTGCTCGAGGGGGGCGAGGGCGACGACTATGCCAGCTACGCCTCGGCATCGTCCGGCGTGGCGGCGCGCCTCATGAGCTCTGCGTCCAACAGCGGCGAGGCGGCGGGCGACGTTTACAGCAGCATCGAGGGCCTGCACGGCTCGTCCTACCAGGACACGCTCGGCGGCAATGTTCTGGACAACTACCTGTTCGGGCGCGCGGGCGCCGACACCCTCTCGGGCTATGGCGGCAACGACAATCTGTATGGCGAGGACGGCTATGACGTGCTCGCCGGCGGGGCGGGCGCGGACTGGCTCGACGGCGGCAGCGGCTACGACTACGCCAGCTATGAGGACGCTGCCTCGGGGGTGATCGTGGACCGGGTCAATATGGGCCGCAACAC
>NZ_JAFEMD010000230.1 GCF_016892765.1 Microvirga arvi | reverse complement strand
ACCTCGTCCCTTCCCTTTCGGATGGAAGGCAGGAGGGCGATCACAAGTAGGATAGCGGCCACCGCGAGCAGACCGGCACTGACCGGACGCTCGATGAAGGTCTCCATCGACCCGCGCGAGATGATGAGCGCGCGCCTAAGGTTCTCCTCCATCAGCCTGCCAAGCACGAAGCCGAGCAGCATCGGCGCCGGCTCGAAGCCGAACTTGATCAGCATATAGCCCACGAGACCGAAGAAGCCGATGAACATCACGTCGGTCGGCAGCGAGTTGATCGAGTAGATGCCGATGCAGCAGAACATCAGGATCGCCGGGAACAGCAACCGATACGGCACCTTCAACAGCCGCACCCACATGCCGACCAGCGGCAGGTTGATGATGAGCAGCATGAGGTTGCCGACCCACATGGAGGCGATCATGCCCCAGAATAGGGTCGGGTTCTTGGTCATCACCTGCGGGCCTGGGATGATGCCGTGGATCGTCATGGCACCGACCATCAGGGCCATCACCGCATTCGGCGGAATGCCCAGCGTCAGCAACGGGATGAAGGAGGTCTG
>NZ_JAFEMD010000022.1 GCF_016892765.1 Microvirga arvi | reverse complement strand
TCGACTGTGATCTTCTTGGAAAGGTCGCCGTTCGCCACCGCGGTGGTCACGTCGGCGATGTTACGCACCTGGCCTGTCAGGTTCGCCGCCATCATGTTGACGTTGTCGGTGAGGTCCTTCCAGGTGCCGCCGACACCGCGAACCTGCGCCTGTCCACCGAGCTTGCCTTCCGTACCCACCTCGCGCGCCACGCGGGTCACCTCGGAGGCGAAGGAGTTGAGCTGGTCCACCATGGTGTTGATGGTGTTCTTCAGCTCCAGCATCTCGCCTTTGACATCGACGGTGATCTTCTTGGAAAGGTCACCGTTCGCGACCGCCGTGGTCACGTCGGCGATGTTACGCACCTGACCTGTCAGGTTCGCCGCCATCATGTTGACGTTGTCGGTGAGATCGCGCCAGAGACCGGCGGCACCGGGCACGAGGGCCTGTCCGCCGAGCTTGCCTTCAATGCCCACCTCGCGCGCCACGTTCGTCACCTGATCGGCAAAGGTGGCCAGCGTGTCGATCATGCCGTTGATGGTGTCCGCCAGAGCGGCGATCTCGCCCTTCGCATCCACCGTGAGCTTCCGGGTGAGATTACCCACGGCGACCGCGGTCACGACCTCGGCGATGCCTCGCACCTGGCCGGTGAGGTTCGCGGCCATCATGTTGACGTTGTCGGTCAGATCCTTCCAGGTGCCGCCGACACCCTTCACCTGCGCCTGGCCACCGAGCTTGCCCTCGGTGCCCACCTCTTTCGCGACGCGCGTCACTTCCGAGGCGAAGGAGTTCAGCTGATCCACCATGGTGTTGATGGTGTTCTTCAGCTCCAGCATCTCGCCTTTGACGTCGACGGTGATCTTCTTGGACAGATTGCCGTTTGCCACCGCAGTCGTCACTTCCGCGATATTACGCACCTGACCTGTGAGGTTGGCGGCCATCATGTTGACGTTGTCGGTCAGGTCCTTCCAGGTGCCGGCCACGCCTTTCACCTGGGCTTGGCCACCGAGCTTGCCCTCGGTGCCCACCTCTTTCGCGACGCGCGTCACTTCCGAGGCGAAGGAGCTGAGCTGGCCAACCATGGTGTTGACCACCTTGCCGATGCGCAGGAATTCGCCGCGTAGGGGCCGGCCTTCGATTTCGAGTTGCATGCTTTGGCTGAGATCGCCTTTGGCGACGGCGCCGATCACGCGGGCCACTTCGGTCGTCGGCTGAACGAGGTCGCCGATCATCGAGTTGACCGAGTCGATACATTCGTTCCAGCAACCGGTGGCTGCAGCCAGACGCCCACGCTCGCCGATCCGGCCTTCCTTGCCGACCACCTTGGCTACCCGGTCCAGTTCCTGGGCGAGTCCCTTGTTCAGGTCGGCGATGTCGTTGAAGGCCTCCGCGATCTCGCCGTCGATACCGGTCAGGTCAGACGGCAGGCGTGCGGAGAAGTCGCCTCTCTTGAACGCACGCAATGTTTTGAGAAGCAGCTTGGGATCAAGCTGCGAAATGGCGGTTTCAACTTGTGACATAAGGCCCCCCGTTACGCTGTTCCAAGCTTACTCTCGCCTGGATCCCCATATGCCGACGTCCCAAAAGCTACTTTGTTCGTCTTCAGATGGAATTCGACCTTGCGTAACTCTTTTCAAGGGATCGGAGTTCCCTGCAAGCAGAAATTTTTCATCCAGTGAATGTTACTGAGTAGCTATTGAGGAGAGAACCTTTGCATTCCAGGAGCTTGCTGCCAAGGATCATCGAGACCCATTGCCCAGAGACTTGGGTTGCGCTCTCATGACGCTTGCCGTTTCGGAATGCCGGCGCGGTCAACGACATCAACCATCAAGGGAGCCATCATGCCAATTCTTTCCAGCTGCTCGCGCCGGCACATGCTTGGTCTAGTCCTGGTCGCCTCGGCCTCCCTAGCCTCAGGAGCCGCGCTCGCCCAGCCGGCAGCCTATCCGACGCGACCGGTTCGCCTCATCGTGCCGTTTACGCCGGGCGGCACCACGGACATCTTTGCCCGTCTCGTCGGTGAGAAGCTGTCCCAGTCCCTTGGGCAGCAATTCGTGATCGAGAACCGCGGCGGCGCCGGCGGCAACATCGGGGCGGACGCCGTCGCGAAGGCCGAACCGGACGGATATACCCTGGTCATGGGCACCGTCGGCACCCATGCGATCAACCCGAGCCTCTATGCCAAGATGCCGTATGATGCCCTGACAGATTTCGCCCCGGTTGCCTATGTGGCCGGCGTGCCGAACCTGATGGTGGTCAGTCCCAAGAAGGTGAAGGCCACCACCGTGCAGGAATTCATTGCCGAAGCGAAGGCGACTCCGGGCAGGTTCACGATGGCCTCGTCCGGCAACGGCACCTCGATCCATCTCTCCGGCGAGCTCTTCAAGCAGATGACGGGCATCGAGATGCCCCACGTGCCCTATCGCGGCAGCGGACCGGCGGTGAACGACCTGATCGGGGGACAGGTGGACGTGATGTTCGACAACCTGCCCTCCTCGATCGAGCAGGTTCGCGGTGGAAACCTGCGGGCGCTTGCGGTCACCTCGTCCAAACGCTCCCCGGCCATTCCCGACAAGCCGACCCTCGCGGAGGCGGGCCTCCCCGGCTTCGAGGCTTCGAGCTGGTTTGCGCTGTTTGCTCCGAAAGGAACGCCACCCGAGATTACGGCCAAACTGAATCAGGAGGTCCGCAAGGCGCTGGAGACGCCGGAGTTGCAGAAGCGCTTTGCCGATCTCGGCGGCGAGATCCAGCCCATGAGCCCGGATGAGCTTATGACCTATGTCAAGAGCGAGCACGAGAAATGGGCGAAGGTCGTCAAAGCCTCGGGCGCGAAGGTCGACTGATCCCGCTGGTGCGGGGCTACATTCGACAGCTCCGTCACTCGCCCGTGAGCCGCTAGTACTCTAGCTCGTAGCCTAGTCCGACGGAGCTGCCGCCTTCGGCATTGATCTCGCCTTGGGCCTTGAAACGTCGCGTCAGGTCGATATCAACCGTGACGCCGCTCTCCTCAGGCTGGGCGCCGGCTTTTACGCCCACGCGCACATTGTCGCTGATGTAGCGCGAGACACCGACTCCTGGCCCTCCGCCAGCGCCAACGGTGATATCGAGGCTGTCGACGCCGAGCGAGCGGCGCAGGCGCTCGAAGGCATCATTCCCCGAACCGCCGGAGAGCTGCGCCACGGCCTGTGCGAGCTGCAGCGCCTGGCCGGCGGACAGCCCACCGGACGGCCTCTGGAACAGGATCCGGGAGAGCACTTCGTCCTGCGGTAGATCAGGTTCGGAGCTGAAAGCAAATTGCGGGCTCGAGGCCGGCCCCGTCACCGCAATGCGTGCCGTCACGTCCCCGGACTGGGTCTCGGCCAGGAAGTCGAGGGACGGCGTGAGATCCCCCGTAAAGTCCAGCCGGCCGCGCACGAACTCGATCCGCTGCCCCAAGAGATCGAAGCGACCGCGGCGCAGCTCGAAGGCGCCGATGGCGATGGGATCCTGGGTCGTGCCCTGAAGCCTCAGGTCGCCGCCGAGTTCGGCATTGATGCCCCTCCCTCGCACGAAGATGCGGTTCTGCGCCGTCAGCGTCAGATCGAGCTCGGCCCGGAAGGGCGTACCCCTGGCGGAGGCGGATTGCCGCCGCTGAGCCAGGGCGAGCCGCGCCGCTGCGGTCGGGGTGGGCCGCACATGCTTGGTCCCAGGCAGCGGCCGCAAGGTCGTCGGAAGCCGGTCGGGCACAGAGACGTTCATCGTGATGATATCGACGCGCCCGGCTGCCCGCGGCCGGCTCGTCAACGGTCCGGACAGGATCAGATCCAGATTGGCGCTTGCCTCGACTGTTTCATTGGAGACGAGCTGCGCCCGGCTGCCGGTGATCCGGATCTCGCCGGGGAAACCCGCGGCCGGATCAATGGTCACCTGGCCACGGGCCGCGAGGGAGCCGCCATTCGGCGTCTGTGCGGACAGGCTTTCGATGACAAGCACCTGTCCACGCGCAGCAAGCCGACCGGAGATGGCGTTCAGCTGGACGCCCTGCAGCGCATCGGAGAAGCTGCCGTTGGAAATGGCAGCGCTGCCCTGGATGCGAGGATCGGAGATCGTTCCGGCAACCGAGAGATCCAGATTGGCCGCTCCGGTGAGGCGCTGGCCGGAAGCCGAGAGGACGGTGTTCGCAATGGCAAGGTCTGCCCGTCCCGATACCCTGAGCGCCAGTTCATCCGTCGCATCGATCGGAACGCTGCCGGAAACCTGGAAGGTGCCGGTGCGCCCAACGGTAATTCGTGCATCGATCCCGACACGCTGATCGGCCAGTCGGCCCTGGGCTTCGATGGCAAGCGGCGGCAACCCGGACTGACGGGTTTGCGCAGTTGCAAGGCCCGCTACAGTGACGCGATAGGTTCCGCTCGGATTACTTGCGGTTCCTGTGATGGCTGCGCTGCCATTGACTGTGCCGGCGAGACCGAGATTCGGCTCGACGATCTCGGCCACCTGAAGCGGCAGATTGCGGATGTCGACGGAGAGATCGAGCCTGTCACCGACGGTGCCAGAGACGGCGATCCGGCCCTGATCCGCTGCGATCACAAGATTGGACAGGGCAACGGAGCCATCCTGCAGCACAATGGCGGCAGGCTGAGCCAAGGCCAGCCGCCTGCCGCCGCGGCGGGCCGTGAAGGAGGCAATCTCGATCCGCGTCGCGTCGCCCGGCACGACGCGGCCCTGCGCATCGAGATTGAAGCCCTGTCCTGTCGCTGAAGCGGTAAAGCGCGAGGCAGCAGGCGTGCCCTCGGCAACGAAGCGTACATCCTGATAGGTCTGACCGCCGGCGGTCAGCGCTGCGGCCGAGACGGAGCCGTCGATCATCGGACGACGGTACAGATCCTGAACCGCGAGCCGCGTGTCGAAGTCCCGCACGATGATGTCCGCTACTGCAAAGCGCGAGCCGCTTGCAGTGATCCGCGCATCCTGGCCGCCATCGCGCGCGCTGAGCGAGACGACTGCGTCAAGCGCTCCATCGAGCTTGGTCAGCACGAGAGGAGAGAGATCGTCGAAATTGCTGCCGGAGAGGGAAATCTCGCCCTGTGCCAGCTGATCGGCCCCCAGGCGGAGATTGCCGTTGAGGGCCACCGAGCCGATGTCCAGATCGAGCCGATCGAGCAGCCACCCCCCTTCAGGCGGCTTCGCCAGATGAAGGGAGCCGGTTGCAGGCTTGCCGTCGACCTGCCCATCGAGGGTAAGAGCCGCGTCGACGGCTCCTGTCACATCCTTTGCATTGAGATCGAGAGCAAGGCGTGGGATGGAGCGGCCAAGGGCGCGAACATCGCTCAGCGTCGCTCTCCCGGTCACGTCCGGCCGTTCGAGGGAGCCCGAGAGACGCGCCGCAAGATTCGCCCGTCCCGCCGTAATGCGCCCGTCCACATGCCGCAACTCGTCGATAGTGACATCGAGTCCCAGATCCGCAGCCGATTGCGTGGCCCGTCCATCCACGCGGGCATCGAGGTGCGCGCCGTCGATGCGGAAATCGTCGAAGGCGAACCCGTTCGGAATGCGGCGCATCGTGCCTGCGGCACTTACCGTGCGTCCCAGGAGGCCGTCGAGCGCCGGCGTTCCGGTGGAGAGTTCTCTCAGTCTCGCATCGATGACAGCCGCCATGTCGTAGCGCCTTGGATTACCGGACAGCCGTGCCGTGAGGGCTGCCGAGCCCCGCAGCGTCTGCCCGGCGACTCCGGAGAAGGCCGCGAGCGCCGGGATGTTGGCATCCAAGGAGCCATCGAGGATGGTCGATCCGACACGACCGGTGAAACTCGCCTGCGCTGTAGATGTCTCGATGCGTGCGGTCTCGACGCTGGCAACGCCTTCGAGATCGAAGGAACCACGTGACGTGACCGAGAGGGTCGTTCCCAGCGCCCGTGCGAGCGCCGCGTCGGCGGGGCGGATCCCGCTCGCATTGGCATCGATGGCAAAGGAGAAGCGGTCGGGGGGCGAGACGCCCTCCACCGGGTTCATGGCCACGCGGGCGTTCAGCGCATCAAGGGAGCCCTGCGGCAGCCGGACCTCGGCGGCGTCGAGAGAGCCGTTGACGCGAGGCGCGGTCAGTGGGCCCTGCACCGTGCCGTCGAAGTTGAGCCGGGCGATCTCCGCCTCGCCTGCGCGGGTCTTGGCGCCATCCGTCGGCAGGGCGCGGGCAATGAGCCGCAGATCGAGGACCTTGCCGGAGCTGATCGTTCCGCTCATGTCGAAGCGTGCGACATTCGACGTGATCTGAACCGGTTGGAAGCGAATGCCGCCGTCATCGGCGACGTTCACGTTTCCGACCAGCTGCGTGGTGCCGCTGAAGACCGGGGCGGCCGGTGCTGGCAGAAGCCCTTCGATGCGGGCTGCGAGATCCACGTTCAGATCATAGGCCGCATTGGTGCGCCTGACCGTTGTGGTGCCTGCCGCTCCGATCGTCGGCCCGGCTGCGAAATCGAGCCGCGCCGCAAAGTCGCTCAAAGGGCCCTGCCCCGCGATCTTCAAGCTGACTGGTGGAAGGCCGGGGAGTTCCAGAAGCCGGGCGGCAATGCCGCCTGCAGGTTCCTGATGATTGAGGTCGAGGGCGAGGCGGTTCGTCTGCGGAACGTAGGTGAGATCGATCGACAACTGCCCGGGAACGTCGAGGCGCTGTGCAGCGAAGGTCAGATCGAGGCCTTCTGAAGGATTTCCGATTTGGGCGGAACCTACCGCCGAAAGCCGGGCTTCCGTGCCCAGCACCGGCTCGCCAAGAGCCAGTTCCTGCAGGGCGAAACGGTCGATGATGACCCTGACCGGCAACTCGGGCAGGATCGGCTCGTCGGAGACCGGCGCGTCCTCCTCGGCCGGTAATGGCCTGCGCTGAATCCGAAGTCGGCCGATGGTGAGTTCGTCGACCTGGAGCCGTCCGCGCAGGAGCGCCGTTCGGCTCCAGACGAGATTGGCGCGGTCGAGATTGAGCCAGACGCCGTCTCGATCCTCGATGCGCACGTCCCGAATGACGGCATTTGAGGAGAGTGCGCCCTCGATGCTGCCGATGGTAACGCGCGTGGTCGGTGTGGAGAGGAGGCGCGAGATCAGGCTCGCCAGAACACCCTGATCGCTCTGTGCCTGGCTCGGGCGCGAGACGAGAAACCAGGAGGCAACGAACGTCACCGTGAGAAGGACTATCAACAGGGCGAGGGAGCGGATTGGCTTTTTCATCAGAAGGCCTGCCCGATTCCGATATAGATGGCGTAGGAGGGATCGCCTCGCTCCGGATTGACCGGGATCGCGACATCCAGGCGGATGGGACCAATCCCCGTGTAATAGCGCAGGCCCAGGCCGACAGCGACGCGGATGGACTCGTCGAAGTCCGGATAGCTCGACTCAAAGGCGGTGCCCGCATCGACGAAGGGAACGATGCCGATGGTGTCGGTGATCTTGATGCGGGCCTCGAGAGAAGCCTCGAGCAAGCTCCGGCCGCCGATCGGCTCGCCCAGAAAGGTCGGTGAGAGACTCTGGTAGTGGTAGCCGCGAACGGAGCCGCCGCCGCCGGCGTAGAAGCGGCGGTTGGCAGGAATCTCGTCGAGGTCCGCACCGACGATGGAGCCGAGTCCGAGGCGGCCTGCCAGCACATAGCGGGCTTCTTCGTCGAAGGCATAGTAGGTCGACGCCGTTCCCCGCGCGACTGTGATCGGAACCGATGAGCCGAGGAACTCCGGATATGGTGTGACCGAAGCGATCAGCCTGACGCCTTTGGTGGGGTTAAGAGGGTTGTCGGTCGAGTCGTAGCTGAGCGAGAGGGGCAGGCCGACGAGGGTGTAGTCGATCTGTCCGAGAATATCCGTGGCCTGCCCGCGCTCGTACTCGATCCCACCCTGGATCGAAAAGGTCTGGCTGAAGCGGTGGCGGATACCGGCAGCCGCATTCACAAGCCGGCTGGTATAGCCCTCCGTCCGGTCGCGTTCGACCAGTGCATCGACGAGCAGGTCGTTGCGGGTTCCCCAAAGCGCCGGCTTCAGGAAGCTTGCACGGAATCGACCGCCGAGATTGTCCCAGCCGGACTCCTCATTCCGATCGGGCTGGCCGCCATCCTCCGTGAGGTAGAAGATATTGCCTTCCAACCGCAGCCTCTCGGCACCGCCGAACAGGTTTCGGTGCGCCCAATAAGCCCTCAGCGCCGGTCCATCCGTTGTCGAGTATTGGGCCGAGGCCCCGATGATGCGCGGCGGACGCTCGGTGATTTCCACGAAGAGAGGCAGGTTTCCATAGGCGTCGAGCGTCTCCGCTTCGCGGATCCGCACGGACGACAAGGCTTCGATCTGGGAGATCGACTTGCGCATCGAAGCTAGCGCTGCCGGTGAATAAGGATCTCCTGGTTCGGTATAGATGAAGGATCGCACCACGGCCGGATCGACATTCTCGGCCCCTTGAATGGTGATCGCTCCGATGCCGGCGCGAGGGCCCGGATCGATGCCCAGCGTCACATCCATCGCCTGGGCTGGGTGAAACACCACCGGGTTCTGCTGCTGAACTTTGGCAAACGGCCGCGACTGGGAGCGGAAGTGATCGACGATCCGCGCTTCGGCGGCCAGGATGTCGGCAGAGCGCGCCGGATCGCCCGGCTTGATCTTTACGACCCGCGGCGGGAGTTCGCTCGGTGCGAAGGGCCGGCCGGTTCGTGAATCCAGAACGGAAACATTCCTGAGAGCAAACTGAGGCCCCGGATCTGCAACGATCTGAATGGGCACAAGGGCCCGGGCGCGGTAGCCCGCAACCGCCCTTGTTGCAGTCTCCGTGCGGGTGGCTTGCAGGACCATCGGAACGCCGGCGACATTGATCGTGACGCGGGCGTTATAATACCCCGCCCCCCACAGCGCATCGATCAAACGCGGCAGATCGGCCCCTGCCCTCGCTACCAAGGCGGCAGCATCCGGTGGAGGATCCGATTGGAGGCTCTGGAGCGTCGAGGCATCCTTTAGCGTCTGCTGCAGGTCCTTATTGTCGCCACCGACAACATAATCGAGAGAATAAGGCAGGGCTTCCGCACTGGGAGCAGGTGGTTCGTCACTTCCGCGAAACCAGCCGAAGAGATCGAACGCGACGGCAGGATTAGATGGCAGTCCACTGAACAGAACGCCTACCAGAAAGAGAAACACAATCCATCGTCTGGTGCTCAACCACAGCACTTGATGCTCTCTCTCCCTGGTCACGACAGATCAATGTTTTTGGATCACAACCCTACCCACCGCTCAGGGAACTGGGGCTCGGTCCTGTTTGGATTAATTGGGATTGTACCTAACCATAGTTTCCCTAGCGGCAAAACCCCAGCCGTTCGATTTCAGGCTAATTGTTGAATAATGACACTGCACAACCCGAGAATGAGGAAAACATCCATAGCCTTACTCATGAACTATGTTCTTCAACATAAGATCTGCAGCTGTATCAACCTAACACCGCGACATAATTTTGCCGGATTTCAGTCACTTTTCCGCTCATGTTTCCTTTCTGACGATCACAAGCATTGACACGTGCAGTTTTGTTTCATGTGAAACAAAATGTTTTGCTGGACAACCTCTACACTTACAATAGTCAAGCCTCATTGACCGTCACATCTGGTGGGTGTAGTTTTTCCACGTGCTGCAGGCAGAGTTCAAGTTGCTGCTATGTTTAGACCAGCCGCCTCACAGCCGGTATTTTGTGAGTAAATCTTGGTTCTGACTTCCTTGGCGAGGTCTCGATCAAGGTAGAGATTCGATGTAAAATTGAGTTGCGCCTTACGCTTCAAATCCACCGCCTCTCGAGGCAAGGATAGATGAGGAATGGCTGTAGCGCTCATACTTGTTCTGGTCGCTGTCGGCTCGGTGGTCTTCCACCTTGTCAGCCCCTGGTGGTGGACGCCGATCGCTTCGAACTGGCGCTATATCGACAACACGATCATCATTACGTTCTGGATCACCGGCGCGGTCTTCGTTGCCGTCATCTTCTTCATGGCCTACTGCGTCTACCGCTTTCGCCATCAGGCAGGACGGCGAGCCCATTATGAGCCCGAGAACAAGCGCCTGGAATGGTGGCTGACCATCGTGACCGGCGTCGGCGTTGCGGCCATGCTGGCACCCGGCCTCTTCGTCTGGCGACAATTCATCACCGTCCCGGAAGACGCCACCGATATCGAGATCTTCGGCCAGCAATGGCAATGGAGCTTCAGGCTTCCGGGACCCGACGGCCAACTCGCCGCGTCGGACGCGCGCCTGATCAGCCCTGACAATCCGCTCGGCCTGAATCGGGAGGACCCGAAATCTCAGGACGATATCGTCATCGAAGGCGGTGAGCTTCATCTGCCTGTCAACAAACCGGTCAAGGCGCTTCTGCGCTCCCCCGACGTCCTCCATGACTTCTACGTACCAGAGTTTCGCGCGAAGATGGATCTGGTGCCGGGGCAGATCTCCTACATCTGGTTTACACCCATAAGAACAGGAACCTTCGAGATCCTCTGCGCCGAACTCTGCGGCGTCGGGCATCCGCAGATGCGTGGCAAGGTCATCGTCCAGGAAGAGAGTGAATATCAGGCATGGCTGCAGGATAAGGCATCGAAGAGCTTTGCGCGCCTTCTGCCGGCCCCGAAGACCGGAGCTTCCATGCCTGATTGATCGAGGTTGATGCAACGGCATCCAGGGAGAGAATCCTGATGGTTGATGTCCCGCTTGGCCCGACGGGAGTGATTGCGGCGCCCGATGTCGAGGACGTCGAGCTCTATCATCCGCATAGCTGGCTGACGAAATACGTCTTCAGCCAGGATGCGAAGGTAATCGCCATCCAGTATTCCTTCGTCGCCCTCTCCGTCGGGCTGATAGCCCTTGTCCTGTCATGGCTGATGCGCCTGCAGCTAGGATTTCCCGGCGTCTTTTCCTTCATCGATGCCAACGCTTATTATCAGTTCATCACCATGCACGGCATGATGATGGTGGTCTACGTGCTGACCGCCCTGTTCCTGGGCGGTTTCGGCAACTACCTCATCCCGCTGATGGTCGGCGCCCGAGACATGGTTTTTCCCTATGTGAACATGCTGAGCTTCTGGATCTATCTGCTTGCCGTGCTGATCCTCGTGGCAAGCTTCTTCGTGCCGGGTGGACCCACCGGCGCCGGATGGACGCTCTATCCTCCGCAGGCCATTCTTTCCGGCACGCCGGGTGGACAGGATTGGGGCATCATCCTGATGCTCGTGTCGCTGATGACCTTCATCATCGGTTTCACCATGGGTGGCTTGAACTACGTCGTAACCGTGCTGCAGGCGCGGGCCCGCGGCATGACCCTGATGCGCATGCCGCTCACGGTCTGGGGAATCTTCACCGCGAGCTTCATGGCGCTGCTCGCCTTCCCTGCCCTGTTCGTCGGGGCCGTGATGATGCTTTTCGACCGGGTGCTCGGAACCAGCTTCTTCATGCCGGTCATGGTCGAGATGGGGCAGCCTTTGGACCGTAACGGCGGTTCTCCCCTTCTCTTCCAGCATCTCTTCTGGTTCTTCGGACATCCCGAAGTCTACATCGTCGCCCTTCCCGCCTTCGGCATCGTTTCGGATCTCATCAGCACTCATGCGCGACGCAACATCTTCGGCTATCGCATGATGGTCTGGGCCCTGCTCGCCATCGGCGCGCTCAGCTTCATCGTATGGGCGCACCATATGTACGTGAGCGGCATGAACCCCTATTTCGGGTTCTTCTTCGCCACCACAACCCTGATCATCGCCGTCCCGACAGCTATCAAGGTCTATAACTGGATCCTGACGCTCTGGCGGGGTGACATTCACCTCACCGTTCCCATGCTGTTTGCGCTTGCCTTCATCGTCACCTTCGTGAACGGCGGCCTCACAGGCCTTTTCCTGGGCAACGTCGTCGTGGATGTTCCACTCTCTGACACGATGTTCGTCGTCGCGCACTTTCATATGGTCATGGGCGTGGCGCCGATCCTGGTAATCTTCGGCGCGATCTACCATTGGTATCCGAAGGTGACAGGGCGCATGCTGAACGACCCGCTGGGCAAGCTCCATTTCTGGGTCACGTTCCTCGGCGCCTACGCGATCTTCTTTCCCATGCACTATCTAGGCCTGATGGGAATACCGCGCCGCTACCATGACATCGCAGACATGGCCTTCGTGCCCCCGTCGGCGCACGCGCTCAATGCCTTCATCACCATCGTGGCCCTGATCGTCGGCGCAACGCAACTGGTCTTCGTTTTCAATCTCTTCTGGAGCCTGCGCCACGGCAAACCGGCTGGCGGCAATCCCTGGCGTGCCACCACGCTGGAATGGCAGACCCCCGAAACACCGCCGCCGCACGGCAACTGGGGCAAGGATCTTCCTGTCGTCTACCGCTGGGCCTACGATTACAGCGTGCCGGGAGCCGACCAGGATTTCCTAGCCCAGAGCCAGCCTGGACCCACACGAGCCGGATCGGGGTCGATCCATGGGTAGCATTCTCTTTTTCCTGAGCATATTGGCGATCATCGGCACATGGTGGCTCTCGCGGCAGGGTCTGGCGTCCAAGCCCTGGCTGGAACCGTCAGCAGCCGGCACCCTGCAAGACCTGGAGCCTGAACCTGTTGCTCCCGCAAAGGTCGGATTGGGTGTGCTTCTGGCCGTCATCGGCTCCTTCTTCGCACTCTTCATCAGCGCCTACGCGATGCGCATGCAGCTTCCGGATTGGCGCACCATGCCGATCCCCTCGATCCTTTGGCTCAACACAGCCATGCTCGTTGCAAGCAGCCTCGCTCTTCATGGCGCCAAGGTCGCGGTACGCCGTGGCGAGACGGGTGAACTCAAGTTCACTCTGATCGCGGCAGGTGTTTCGGCCCTTGCCTTTCTATCAGGCCAGCTCGTCGCATGGCAGCAATTGGCGCAAGAGGGTTATCGGCTCACCATCAATCCAGCCAATGACTTCTTCTATATCCTGACCGGCGCGCACGGACTTCATGTCCTGGGCGGTCTGGTGGCATTGGTCCGAACGAGCGAGAAGGCATGGCACCCTACCTCGACCGATCGGCTGCGCCTGTCCGTGGAACTCTGCGCGACTTACTGGCACTTCCTGCTCTTCGTCTGGCTCGTTCTCTTGAGCATCTGGACCGGTTGGGCGGGCGATTTCATCGACATCTGCCGGCAGTTGCTCACCTGAGAGGTTTTGTGAATGACGGAGCAGGCTTTTACGGAAGGAACAACAGGCACCCACATCGAGGCTTCGGGCCTGCGAAGCCTCGCGGCCGATTTTTCCTCCGATAGGCAGGCCTTCAGGAGCATTTCCTGGGGAAAGGCCATGATGTGGATCTTTCTCCTGAGCGACACCTTCGTCTTCAGCTGCTTCCTGATCTCCTACATGACCGCGCGCATGTCCACGACCGTGGCATGGCCCAATGCCAGCGAGGTCTTTGCGCTGACCATCGGAGGCACCAGCCTCCCCCTCATCCTGATCGCGATCATGACCTTCGTGCTGATCAGCAGCAGCGGAACCATGGCCATGGCGGTGAACTTCGCCTATCGCCGCGACCGCAGGAAGACGGCTGTTCTGATGCTGGTGACGGCGCTTCTCGGGGCCACCTTCGTCGGGATGCAGGCCTTCGAATGGACCAAGCTGATCCACGAAGGCGTGCGCCCGTGGTCGAACCCCTGGGGAGCCGCACAATTCGGTTCGACTTTCTTCATGATCACGGGCTTCCATGGCACCCACGTCAGCTTCGGCGTGCTCTTCCTCCTGATTGTCGCGCGCAAGGTCTGGCGGGGTGACTACGATCAGGAAAGACGAGGCTTCTTCACCAGCCGCAGAGGAAACTACGAAGCGGTTGAGATCATGGGACTCTACTGGCACTTCGTCGATCTGGTGTGGGTCTTCATCTTCGCCTTCTTTTATCTCTGGTGAGAGGGATCATGGCACAGGCATCCGCCCATGCGCAGGGGCAGCAGCATCCGATCAGGCTCTATCTCGTGGTCTGGGCCTGGCTGTTCGTTCTGAGCGCCTGCTCCTACTTCGTGGACTACTTCCAGCTTGAGGGACTTTTGAGATATTCCCTCATTCTTCTGTTCATGATGTTGAAGGCAGGCCTCATCATCGCCGTCTTCATGCACATGGCCTGGGAGCGCCTCTCTCTGGTCTATGCCATCCTGGTGCCGATCAGCGCCGTGCTGGTCTTCGTGGCGATCATGGTTCTGGAAGCGGACTACACGCTCCTGTCCCGGATATCGTTCTTCAGTCCAGGAACCTGATCAGCATGAAGGCGGCCCTGTGATCGGACCGCCTTCAGCTTTTATGAGAAAAGCAGGTTATATCGCAGGATGGGCATCTTCAGGATGGGGAGGCTCTACGACCCGGCGATAAAGGTGCCAGGTTGCATGCCCGAGCACCGGCATCACGATTGCAAGCCCCACGAAAAGCGGGATCGACCCGACAAGGAGCCCTGCCGCCACGATCAGGCCCCATAGCGCCATGGTGAGCGGGTTCATGACGACCGCCTTGACCGACGTGTAGATGGCGACGGCCACACCGACATCCCGATCGAGAAGAAGCGGGAACGAGATGACGCTGATGCTCAACACCGCAACCGCGAAGCAAAAGCCGAGGATGTTGCCGAGGACGATCAGCTTCATGCCTTCCGACGTTGCCAGCACCTGACTGACGAACTCGGAGTACGATGCCGGCACCGCATAGCCGAAAATGGATTGGTAAAGCAGGCGGGCCGTTGTCAGCCACACGAGGAAGATCACCAGCAGGAGGAAACCGAGGGCGGCAATCGATGGGATCGACGGAGACTTGAGAACGTCAAAGGCATCCTGCCAGGAGACAGATAGACCGAGTTCCCGCCGTCTGCTGATCTCGTAAAGGCCGATGGCCGCGAAGGGTCCCACCAGTGCGAAGCCCGAGGCCAACGGGTAGAGCAAAGGCAGCGCATTGTTGCTGAATGTCAGGGCCGCAAGGCATACGCCGAGAATAGGGTAGATCAGCCCGAGAAAGACGAGATGAGACGGCATGGCCCAGAAATCGTCGAATCCTCTCGCCAGCGCCTCCTTCAAGTCAGCCGGGGTGATCTTTCTGACAATCGGATGGGCCGGAACCTCGCTTGCACCGGCGACAACGTGGAATTGGGCCATAACCACTCCTCCAGGGATGAACCTTGGCAGTTGAAGTCACGGCCATGCGTGCACAATGCGGTGGTCACGCGATACCGCAACCTATGCCATGAGTATACGCCGGAACAATGCAGATGTCGCCATGGAATGAAAACCTGCCGGTACACCGAACTAGGAGCCTATTCCATCGGATCTTCCAAGTTCGCGAAAGGCAATTCTTGGTCGCGGGAACTCAGGAATGCTCGTTCCCTTGTTTGCCAATCTCCATCCCGAATGATCAGATGAGCTGTCATGGCAAGGCAGGTACGAGCGCTATGGATCCGGTTGACGGGATTGCACGCTGGCTGGCCCAGGGGGCCCCGCACGGGACTGTCGAGGACCTGTTCGTGTCCTTCTGCCGTCAACTTACCCAAGCAGGCTGGCCCATATGGCGCGCCTCCCTCGGTCTCGAGGTGCTGCATCCTGAAATTAGCGGTTGGCAGCATGTCTGGACGGACGAGCGACTGTCTGTGAGCGAGGCGGATCGCGCGACGGCAGCAACTTCGTCATCCTATCTCAACAGTCCCACCCGGATCGTCGATGAAACCGCCAGACCGTTCCGACGGCGTCTGGATGGTCCTTTCCCGGATATGCCGCTTCTGGAGGAACTTCGGCAGGCCGGAGCGACAGATTACGTCATGTACCCGCTCCCCTTCCTCGACCTGACCCGCACCGCCGTCATATCCTTTGCGACACGCGAGGCCAAAGGCTTCACCCCGGCGGAGCTCGACAGCCTGCAGATCGTCTCGAAGCTGGTCAGCCCCTACATGGAGCGGCACGTTCTGCGGCGGATCGCAATCGATCTGCTCGATACCTATGTAGGCCCCAGAACAGGGCAGCGCATCATCGAGGGACAGGTGGATCGCGGTGCAGTAGACTTCATCGAAGCCGCCATCTGGTTTACGGACCTTCGCGGCTTCACGCTTATGTCGGAGCAATCTCCGATCCCAGACGTTTTGGCAGACCTGAATGGATGGTTTGGGATCGTCGGAGATGTTGTCGAGAAGCACGGCGGCGAAGTGCTGAAATTCATCGGTGATGCGGTGCTGGCGATCTTTCCGACCTCGGCCGCACAGAACAGCAGGGCAGCCTGCGCGAGCGCCCTCGCGGCAGCACAGGAATTCTGCAGCAGGACCGATGTGGAGAATGAGCTTCGGAGGTCGGCAGGCGGATCCCCGCTGATGCACAGCCTGTCCCTTCACTTCGGCGAAGTCGCCTACGGCAATGTCGGGGCATCGCGCCGGCTCGACTTCACGGTCATCGGCCCTGCCGTGAACCGGGCTAGCCGGCTTCTCGATCTGGCCAAGCACCTCGACCGGCCCATCATCATCTCGCAGGTCTTCGCAAGAGAGCTCGAACGACCCCTTGCCGATCTCGGATACCACCGCCTGCGAGGGATCGATCATCCGCAGCAGGTCTTTACCTTGCCGGAGTAAAGTGCTGCATATGCCAGGCTCACACGCGGCAATCCTGCAACCCTGAACGACGAGGCCCTTCCTTGGCAGACTGGAACGCTGGACAATACCTGAAGTTTGAGGACGAGCGGACGCGACCCGCCATCGACCTTATCGGGCGCATTCCCCTGACAGAGATCCGCAACGCCGTGGATATCGGGTGCGGGCCAGGAAACAGCACGGGGCTGATCGTTGAGCGCCACCCGAATGCACACGTGCTCGGCCTCGACAATTCGCCTAGCATGCTCGCGAAAGCGCGGGAGCGCCTCCCTAGAGCGGCCTTTGAGGAGGTGGACATTGCGGCATGGCAGCCGGACGAGCGCTATGACCTGATCTTCGCCAATGCCGTCCTGCAGTGGCTGCCGGACCATCCGCATCTGCTCGCACGCCTCGTCTCCTTTCTGAAGACCGGAGGCTGCCTCGCCGTTCAGATGCCCAACAATCTGCAGGAGCCCTCCCACAGGCTCATGGAGAAGGTTTCCCAAGAGGGACCATGGGCCGAAAGGTTGGCATCGGCGTCCCAAGCCCGCGAGGAGATCGGATCATTCGAGGATTATTACTCTTGGCTGCAGCGGGCCGGGTGCTCGGTCGATATATGGCAGACGACCTATGTTCATCCCCTCGCGGATGCCGACGCTATCGTCGACTGGCTCAGGAGCACCGGGTTGAGGCCCTATCTGGATCCTCTCTCGCCCGAAGAACAGTCGGAATACCTGCGCCGCTATCGGGTGGAGATCGAGAAGGCCTATCCGGCGCAGCAGGACGGAAAGGTCCTTCTCCGCTTCCCGCGCCTGTTCTTCGTCGCACGACGGCAATGAGTGGCAGGCGCGCCGGCCACCGCCGCACCAAACTTCCAGAGCAGCATAACGGAAGGTGACACCGGGCACATCGCTGGTTCTCTCATGTCCTTCATAGTATAACCCATGGACATCCGAGCCGTTCAGGACAGAAGCCATTCCTTGAGCAACGGAGAAGCATCATGGCATGGGATCGGACAAGTCATCGGTCGTTTTGTCATTCTACCATGCGGCTCTTCCTGCTGGCCTTCCTGGTTCATCTGTCCCTGCATGAGAACGCCGCCGCTCAAGGGATCGGCTGCGTAATGCAGACAGCAGCCTCGCAGCGACAGATCCTGCGCTGCCGGGATGGTCTCACCATTGAGGCGGAGGCAGGAGCAGGCTTCAATCTCGTAGATCAGAACCGGGATGGTCAGCCTGACGCGGTCAACCTGCAAAGCCGCGCCATCTTCATCGATGCACCGGCACGATCCGCAAGACAGGGCTTTCAGATCCTGACGCCGCAGGCCATTGCCGCGGTGCGCGGCACGCAATGGGCCGTCGATGTCAGCGGCAGCTGGACATCCGTGTTCGTTGTGACCGGCCGCGTTTCGGTGCGGCGGGTCCAAGGCAACACCCGAAGCGTGAGCCTCGGCCCCGGGGAAGGAGTCGATGTGGAGCCGGGCACGTCCCCCCTGATTGTCCGACGCTGGCCCGAAGCTCGCGCAGCCGCCCTGCTCGCCCGTCTCGGGCGGTAGAGCCCCATGGGCGGACGATTTGCCATACCGCTCATCGCCGCCGCCTTGGCGGGCCTTTGGGGAGCCGGGCTAGCCTTGCTGCACTGGCAGGGCGGCTCTTCCATTCTCGATCGCCTGGAAGCGCCTCTGATCGACCTGCGATTTCTGATCCAAGGTCCGCGCCCGGTACCTGAGGGCATTACCATCGTCGCCATCGACGATCAGACCGTGCAACAAGTCGGAGCCTATCCCCTGCCGCGAGCGACGATGGCGCAGCTCGTCTCGGCTGTCGGACGCATGAGTCCGAAGGTTATTGCCCTCGACATCCTCTTCGTCGATCCAGGATCGGCCGAGGGTGATCAAGCGCTGGCAAGGGCTTTGGGTGAAACACCGAGCGTCCTGGCTGCCGCAGGTCTGTTTGGACGCACCCCCCAGCATGCGGCCGATCCCGTCGGGGACAGTTTGAGTGGTCTTCCGACGGCACAGAGACTGCTCCTGCCGATCGATGCTTTGGCCAACACCTCGGCACTGGGCGTCGTGAACATCGCCACGGATGCATCAGGAGCGCCGCGCCACATTCCACTTCTGGTGCGATCCGGCCATCAGATCATACCGTCCTTCCCCCTGCGCACGGTATCGATTGCCATGAGGCACGATCCGACCATGGGGGCAGACAGTCTCATGATCGGCGACGTCACGACGCGCACTGACAGCGGATATGCCCTTCCCCTCCGCTTCTATGGCCCTGCCGGCAGCATTCGCACCGTCAGCGCCGGTCAGGTTTTGCAAGGCTACATCCAACAGGATGCCATCCGCGACAGCATCGTGGTGATCGGCGCGACGGTGACAGGGGGTGGCGATGCTTTCCCGACGCCCTTCGACCCGGTATTGCCGGGCGTCGAGGTTCTGGCGACCGCCATGGCCCACCTCATGCAAGGCGACGGCCTTATACGCGATAGACAGGTCCGTCTCGCCGACGGCACTGTGGCTGTATTGCTGCCGATCCTGTTCGTTCTGCTCCTGGCCTGGCACCGTAGCATCTGGGGATTTGCGATCATCGCCGTTGTCGCGATCTCGTGGATTGGATTGACCGTCTTCGCATTCATGCAGGGTATCTGGCTCAGCGCCACCCTTCCGCTCCTGACAGCCCTGCCTGCAGCAATGATTTTCGGGGCGGCGCAGCTCTGGCTCGACCGGCTTCGGGCAGACAGGCTTAACGTGCAGAGCAGGACCCTGCGCCGCTTCCAGCCTCCGAGCCTCACAAAGCGACTCGCCGAGGATCCTGCTTTCCTCATGAAGCCGGTGCGCCAGAAGGCGGCTGTGATCTTTATCGATCTGTCGGGCTTCACGGGCCTGAGCGAGCTTCTGCCTCTCGACGAAACCCGCGAGATGCTGCGCGGCTTTCATGCTCTCGTGGACCAGGAAGCAGTGCGCCATCAGGGCATCGTCGCCAGCTTCATGGGCGATGGCGCAATGATCCTATTCGGGCTGCCGGATTCCTCGCCTGAGGATGCCTGCCATGCTGTGGAGGCCTGCGTCGGCCTCTGCTCGCGCATGGAGAGCTGGATTGCCGGACTGCCCGATCCGATTGCGTCCCATATCGGCTTCAAGATCGGAGCGCATTTCGGAGAGATCATTGCGTCCAGGCTCGGCGGCGACAGCCATCAGCACATCACGGCCATCGGCGATACTGTCAATGTGGCGAGTCGGTTGATGGAGGTTGCCGCGTATCATCACGCCGATGTCGCCTTGAGCGATGACCTCCACCAAGCGGCAGGCTCAGCGTGCTCGGTTTTCGGATCCGGTCTTCTGGATGGAACATTCCCGACTTCGATCCGTGGCCGATCCGGTTCTCTTCCGATCTGGCTCTGGCGGAGGAATGCAAGCATAGGTCAAATGCATTCGGACTCCGGTGACATTCACCGGAGTCCGTCCTGATCATTATAAGGGTGCACGTTCAGAGCTGCTCGGGAGTTGGCATGTCGGCCCCGAACCAGTTCTTCTGCATCAGAACCTTCGCTTCATCGGCCGTTGCTTGGTCGCCCTGCGCCTGCGCTGCACGCATCAGTCCCGCAGCGGCCCAGCCATTGTTCGGTGAGCGCTGAAGCGCCTCCCGGAAAGCTGCGACTGCCTCGGCAGGCTTGCCCTGTGCCATCAACGCCGCTCCGAGGGATTGATGCACCGGGTAGTACCAATAGGGCGGCTCCATGTAGGGCAGCCCGTCCTGAATCGCCGCAGCCTCCGCGAACAGCGCGGCAGCCTGCGCCTGATCACCGGCATGCTGCGCAATTCTCGCCTCGATCTCGTGCACCGCGATCGAAAGCACATCCGTCCCGGGCACACCGGCATCGGGCAGAGCCACGATCTCAGGCCTCTTTGCCAGTGCGTCTATGGCGCCAGCCTCCTGGCGGGCTTCGTCAGCGCGTCCGAGGCGAGCCAGGGCGACACCGCGTGCATAGTGCCATGCGGCCTTGATATAAGGGAAATCTCCCTCGGGCTCCGGCAGCGCCAGCACCTCCTCGGGCTTCGAGAACAATGCATGAACGTTGTAGGGTGCTGCCGCAATCGGCTGGGTCCACGGGACCTCACGCTTCGCACGCTCGGTAACGATGCCAGAGAGTTTCCCTGCGGCTTCGACGGCCGAACGGCCGTCACCGCCAGTGAGGGCGGAAACCATGAGAAAATGGACGTTGTGAGCATAGTATGCCTCGGAATAGAGAACGCTTGCCCCGCCCTGATTCACGATCGACTCGTCGGCAGCGGCGGCACGCACATTCGCATCGAGGCTCTCGCGCCAGCGCCCGAGCCGATACCAGATGTGGCTCGGCATGTGCACCAGATGTCCCGCGCCGGGCATCAGGCTTTCCAGACGAGCAGCATGCGGCGCCGCACTCTCCGGATGGTCGGATGCTTCCACGGTATGAATGTAGAGATGAACAGCGCCTGGATGGTCGGGATTGGCCTCTATCGTGCTGGATTGGGCGGTTCCGAGCACACCCTCCAGCAGAGCAACGATCTTTTCGGTTTTTCCCTTCGGCGTTTGACCGCCATCGGCCCAGTAATCCCAAGGCGTCAGATTCATGAGGGCATCTGCCGTGAGAACCGCCACATTGGCATCCTGCGGGAACCGGGCCTGGACTGCCTCCATGGCATCGGCATAGGCCTGATCCAGCGCCTTGCGGTCGGCCTTGGGATCAGGCGAATGCCGCTTCGAGAGCGCGTCCACCAGCGCGATCTGCAGGTCTCCACTGGTAGGGCCGAGACTCCGCGCCTTCTCGAGCACGATCAGAGCGCGCGCATTTGCGTCTGCATCCATGGGATAATTGATGTGAGGGCCAAGCACCCAAGCCTCGCCCCACAGGCACATGGCGCAATCCGGATCGAGCTCCTGCGCCGCCCGGAAGGCACGTGCAGCCTCCGCATGATTGAAGCCCCAGCCTAAACGATAACCCTGATTGAAGTAAGCCTGGGCCTCCCCTTTCGGATCCTTGGTCACCGCCCAGGACAGACTGCCTAGATTGGCATGAAGCGGAGGCTTTGCATCCGAGCTGGGAGCTGCAGCCCCACGCGGCAGGTCGCGGCTATAGGTGCCCAGCTCCGTGCGCTTCGGCTTCACATCCTGCATTTGCGGCTGCAGCTGCGCGACGGACATATGATGACCTGAGCCGCCATGCTGGTTCGGCTTCTGCAGAGCATGGAGCATCCGGACCCGCGGACTGTCGTGACTACCCAGAGGGCAGGCACTGGCAGCACTCGCTGCGACAAGGGCCCAAGCAGCCGTTGCTGCAAGAAGAGCGGATCGCGAGGAACGATGACGATGATGAGCGTTGAAGGTCGTCATGAGCGGAGTCCTCCTTCCTGTAGGAAGCAGGAGGATAGGCGCGAGTGCAGATTGTGTCCGTGCTGTGCGGCACACGAGCACCATTCACTCTTGAACTCTGCTTGTCGGAGTGAAGACCGTTACAACGTGGCGGTTCGAAACTAAAGTTCTTCCAGGCAGGGAACATGATGTTCCCTGCCTTTCTGATGACAGCCTAATAACCTCGCTCAGACGCTCTGCTGCTCGGCAGAGTGATCGATGCGAACCGAACGCCTCCTCTCGCGCCTCAGGCGCTTCATCAAGGCGATGGATGCCACCATCGTGCGTTCGAGTTCGGCCAGGACGGTGTTCGTCTCCAGCGCGGGCGACAGGTTCTTTCGTTCCAATTTCATCAGCAGCTTGTTCCGCTTTTCCCTTGCACCAACAGGCACGCGATGTGAGCGCCTGTTGGTGAAGCAAAGCGTTGCAGTGCGGCTGCAATGTGGCAGGCTTTCTCAGACCATGAACAGCAACGATATATCAGACTTATAGCTACTACGTATGGATGACCCTAGTTGTTGGGATGACAGCACGGAAATCTTCGACCTCGGTGCTGCTGCGCCATGATATTTCCGCTCAACGCTGGTTCGGATTGAAGTGCTTCTTCAGCTTATGGCCGTAGGCGCCATACTCCTTCTGGAGTGCCTCAGTGTTCGCAGCAAAAGCCGTCACTTTCTGCGGAAAGCGAGTCTCGAACATGAAGGCCATTGTACCTTCCAGCTTGTGGGGTTTGAGTTCCACATTGCTTGCCTTCTCGAATGCGTCCATGTCAGGCCCGTGCGGCAACATGGTGTTGTGGAGCGATATGCCGCCCGGCACGAACCCGCCGCCGGTCTTGGCATCATAGACGCCATAGATCAGGCCCATGAACTCGCTCATGACATTCATGTGGTACCAGGGAGGCCGGAAGGTGTTCTCCGCCACGAGCCAGCGCTCGGGGAAGATCACGAAGTCGATGTTGGCCGTACCGGGCGTCTCGGAAGGCGAGGTCAGCACCGTGAAGATCGAAGGATCCGCATGGTCGTACAGCACCGGCCCCACCGGCGAGTAGCGCCGTAGATCGTACTTGTACGGGGCATAGTTGCCGTGCCAAGCCACCACGTCGAGCGGCGAGTGGTCCATGTCGGCCACCCACAGCGAGCCGCCCCATTTCACATACATCTTCGAAGGCGCATCCCTGTCCTCGTAGGCCGCCACGGGGGTGAGGAAGTCGCGGGGATTGGCCAGGCAGTTGGCGCCGATCGGCCCTCGCTCAGGCAGTGTGAACGCGCCGCCGTAATTCTCGCACAGGTAGCCGCGGGCAGGACCGCCCATGAGCTCCACGCGGATCTTCACGCCGCGCGGGATCACGGCGATCTCGCCCGGCTCGATGTCAATGATGCCGAACTCGGTCCAGAGGCGCAGGGAGCCCTGTTGCGGCACGAACAGCAGCTCACCGTCGGCATTATAGAAATACTCATCCTCCATCGAGCGGGTGATGAGATAGATATGGGCCCCCATGCCAGCCTGAGAACCGGCATCGCCCGCGGTGGTGATGGTGCGGATGCCCTCCAGGAACGAGACGGATTCGCTCGGGAGCGGGATGGGATCCCAGCGCATGGGCGCGATGGGCACCTCGACCTCGGCGGCGGGAGCGGTGCGCCACAGGCCCATATCCCCCTTCCGGAACTGGCCCCAATGGGACACGGTCGGGCGGATGCGGTAGAGCCAGGATCTCTCGTTGGTGGTGCGGGGCGCCGTGAAGGGCGAGCCGGAGAGCTGCTCGGCATAAAGGCCATAGGCGCATTTCTGGGGCGAGTTTCGGCCGATGGGCAGCGCGCCCGGCAGCGCCTCGGTCTCGAAGCCGTTGCCGAAACCGGACATGTAGCCTGGCTGGATAGCGCTCTCGATCCGGTCTGCAGCTTGTGGCAGGGGCGGGTTCTGGACATTCATGAGCTTAGCCTCCACAGTTGGTCACAAATGTAACTGTCAATTTTGTAACTAACAACCCGATGGTCAAACTCCAGCTCGAGCAGTTCCTGCCTTACCGGCTCAACCGGATTGCAGCGGCGGTCTCACAGGATTTCCGCTCCGTCTATGGTCCGCACCACGACCTGACGATCCCGGAATGGCGCGTTCTGGCTACGCTTGGGCAGTTCGAGGCGATGAGCGCCAAAGCGATCGGCCGGCACTCGGCCATGCACAAGACGAAAGTCAGCCGAGCGGTGCGGGCGCTGGAGGAGCGGCGCTGGCTCAGGCGCCGACAGAGCGAGCAGGACCGGCGCGAGGAGATCCTAACGCTCACGGCGCAGGGTGAGAGGGTCTACGGACAGATCGTTCCCAAGGCGGTCGCCTTCGAGCGCCGCCTGCTGGAACAACTTGGCCCCGAGGTCGGCCCCTTCCTGGAAGCTCTCGGGCACCTCGAAGAGATCGTCAGGATTGCAGCAAGAGCTGGAGGCGAGCGGGATTGACGTCGAGCCATGTGGTCAGACCACACGGCTATGGGTCCGTCCGGAGAAGCCAAGATAGGCGTCAAAGGCGGAAGCCACGCTCCTGACGAGGAAGCGAGCGTTGTCGTTGACCGACAGCACGTCGCCTTCCAAATGGACGATGCCGTCGTCCTGCAGCATGCGCAGCTTCGGGATTGCCTGAAGAATGATCTCAGGGGCGGTTTCGTGACGGCGGCAGATCTCGCCCACATCGACCCGGAAGTCGCACATCACGCGCTCGATCAGGTCGGCCCGCAGGCGGTCGTCGTCTGTCAGCGCATAGCCTTTCGCCGTCGCCAGCTCCCCACGCTGGATTCGCTCGGCATAGCGCCCGAGAACGACCTCGTTCTGAGCATAGCCTTGCGACAGCTGGCCGATCGCGGAGGCGCCGAAACCGATCAGGATATCGCTTGGATCCGTCGTGTAGCCCTGGAAATTCCTATGCAGAGCACCCTCGACCTGAGCCTTCACCATAGAATCGTCGGGCAATGCGTAGTGATCGAGGCCGATCCGGCAGTATCCCACGCTCATCAGAGCCTCTGCCATCGCCTCGGCTTGGGCGTATCGGGCCTCGCCATCGGGCAGCGTCGCCTCGTCGATCCTACGCTGATGCTTCTTGAACGAGGGCACGTGCGCATAGCCGAAGACGGAGAACCGCTCGGGGCGAAGCTCTATGCCCTGTCGGACCGTGTCGATACAAGAGTCCACGGTCTGGTGCGGGAGCCCATAGATGAGGTCAAAGTTGATGCCACGCACCCCTGCAGCTCTCAGGCCTTCCACCGCACGGGCCGTCTGCTCGAGGCTCTGGACGCGGTTGATGGCGCGCTGCACGGCCGGATCGAAGCTCTGGACGCCGAGGCTCGCGCGGTTGACTCCCGCCTCCCTCAATGCCGCGATCATGGCCGGTGTCAGGGTGCGCGGATCGATTTCCACCGCAACCTCCGCGGTATCGTCGAGAATGAATCTCTGCCTCATGAGGACTACGAGGCCGAGAAGCTCGTACGGCTCCATTATGGTTGGAGTTCCACCTCCGAAATGCACATGGCGCACGGCCAAGGGGCTGGCCAGACGTTCCGCCACCAGTTCGATCTCGCGGCGCAGGACAGCGAGGTAATCGGTGATCGGGGCGTCGCGCCGGGTGATTGTGGTGTGGCAGCCGCAATACCAGCACATGGAGCGGCAGAACGGGACATGGAGGTAAAGGGAGGCAGCGGCGTCAGCCGGAAGGGAGGTGAGCCATTGCCCGTAGGCCTCTTGACCGACGGCATCCGAGAATTGCGGCGCTGTGGGGTAGCTGGTGTAGCGAGGAAGCCGCTCCTCCCCATATCGCGCTCTAAGGTCATCTCTCATGGGGCCCTCGCCGGGTGACATGCTGCAATGGCCGCTTCGATTGCAGATCCTGGCGAGGCTGTATCCGGCTTTGCCCACCGGTTCTTTGACCTTGGTCAATTTGGCCCTGAGTTCCTGGAGGCTGAGGACGCCCGGGATCGGACCTGGAACGTCAGGTCAACCTCTGCCGCGGGAACGCTTTGGAAAGATAAATCTCACCCGTAATATTCTCCTGCTGGCGAGGCGATCTAACCTATCCTTGATCACGTCAGCCGTGCTCGGCTCGATCCCAGGGATCTGCCCAATAAGGGGAGCCAAAGCCTTCAACTGATCGAGTGAAGTAATCCGTGCGCTCTCCAGGGCCCTCCAGGCACTCAAAGGCAAGCGCAAACCATCGAACGGATCCTCAGGCAGTTTTGAGGCGCCACGGGGCATTGATCCACCTCTTTTCACGGGCAATTAGGTTTAAAGCGCAACCGTTTGTCTAAGACACCTCGCCTCCCGTTCTATTCCCGAATGCCGGATTTATCCTGCAAAGGCGCCCCCGTTTCGTGATGGTCTCCGGCGCTTCAGGCTCGTCGAGGTCCGAGAGGCAGGGCGGCTTCATCACTTTAGCGGTACACGGTGTCCCTTCAGGCTGTGTCCGGTTGAATTGAGGGGTGCCAGCCATATGACCCGGACGAACATGGAGGCATGGTCATGGCTGGGTTGAGAGCTGGGGTGAAGGTCTCCGATGACCGGCAATCAGTGACGATCGAGATCGGCCCTGCAGGAAGCCCTACCCACCCGGCGTCACTGAACCTTGAACAGCTCACGAAGCTGATCCAGGTGCTCGGCCAGGCGAGGTCCCGCATGGTCGAAGGCTCGCAGAAGCACCCGCTGGATGGGAGGACAGTGGAAACCGTGATTGAACCCCCTTGGTACGTTCAAGTGGCCAGCATCGACGGCTCGCTTCTCGCGTTCGACCATCCGTCCTATGGACCCGTCGCCTTTGCCATTCCGAGAGCCGATGTCGTCAGGATCGTACGGATTTTGAGCGAACATCTCGCCCTTCCGGCAGGTGATATGGACAAGCCGAGTTAGCCTCCTCAAACCCCCTTTGTCACATAGTAGCCGCAGGCTGGCGCAAACAGTACTGGCAGCTGAAAGGGGAGCGATCTGAAATGGCCTCCCGTTCGGCTTCTAATTGCAGACCTCTCATTGAGAGCGTCGAGAGGACAGGCGATTGGCGGAATGTGATCCCTTGTCTTTGCATGGTCGAGCGCCGGATAAGGGCCAGCTAAGGGACGATGGGAACCTTTATCGAAATGCCCCATCTAATAGGCAGAGACAGGAGCTTGGCTATGCAGGCGGTAGCGGTCACGGCGGCATCATTGGAGACACTCAGTGATGAAATGCTGGTGGAACGCGCCCGAAGCCGGGACGAAGCTGCAGTGCAGCTCATCATGCAGCGGCACAATCGCCGCCTCTACCGTGTGGCCCGCAGCGTCCTCAATGATGACACCGAGGCGGAAGACGTGGTTCAGGACACCTACTTTCGCGCCTTCACTCATCTGGACGGCTTCCGCGGCGACGCGCAGCTCTCGACCTGGCTCACGCGCATTGCGCTCAACGAGGCATTGGGCCGGCTCCGACGACGGCGCACCACGGTCAGTCTGAAGGATATTGATGCCATCAACGATCAGGGAGAGGCCCGCGTGATCTACCTGCCGGCAGCCCGCCAGGACAGCGACCCAGAAGCGGCCGCCACCCGGTCCGAGGTGCGGCGTCTGCTGGAACACGCGGTGGACCAGCTGCCTGCCTCCTTCCGCACGGTCTTCGTTCTTCGGGACATCGAGGAGATGAGCATCGAGGAGACAGCCTCTCAACTGGGTCTGCGGCCCGAGACGGTGAAGACCCGGCTTCACCGCGCCCGGCGTCTCCTGAGACAGTCCCTCGACCGAACCCTGTCATCCGCGGTTGGGGACGTCTTCCCGTGTGCCGGCACCCGCTGCACCCGAATCACGGAGGCTGTACTGGAGCGGCTCAGCTTGTCGGAACACACTGAAGAATGACCGTTCCACTTCCAGAAATGTCAACCACATCAGCAGAGGCGAAGAGGCGTCCGATCGTCGTCATCACAGGAGCCTCGGCCGGTATAGGACGCGCAGCAGCGGCTGCCTTTGGCCAACGCGGCTGGTCCGTTGCCTTGCTGGCTCGCGGTCGCAAAGGGCTTGAGGATGCCAAGCGTGAGGTTGAGCAGGCTGGTGGGAGGGCGTTGACCCTGTCTGTCGACGTCGCCGACTCCGACGCCGTTGTGGAGGCCGGCGATCAGGTGATTGCTGCATGGGGCGGCATTGATGTCTGGGTCAACAACGCCATGGCGACTGTGTTTGCACCGGTCGATGAGATCACGCCCGCCGAGTTCAAGCGTGTGACGGAGGTCACCTATCTCGGCCAAGTGCACGGCACGTTGACTGCGTTGAAGCACATGCGCCGGCAGGGAGCGGGAACCATCGTTCAGGTCGGCTCTGCCCTCGCCTACCGTTCCATCCCGCTTCAGTCCGCCTATTGCGCTGCCAAGGCGGCCGCGCGGGGCTTCACGGACTCGCTGCGCAGCGAACTGATCCACGAGAGCAGCCCGATCAGGCTGACCATGGTTCACCTGCCGGCTGTGAACACCCCGCAATTCGATTGGGCGCGAAGCCGCCTGCCCCGTCGGCTTCAGCCGGTCCCTCCGATCCACGATCCCCAGGTCGCCGCGGAGGCGATCGTCCGGGCGGCCTACGAAGCGCCGCGGGAACTCTGGGTCGGCAGCCCCACCATCAAAGCCATCCTGGGAACCATGGCCGCTCCAGGTCTTCTCGATCACCTGATGGCCCGCCGTGCCTGGGACGGGCAGATGACGCACGAGCCCGCGGCGCGCCGGCCCGACAATCTGTTCGAGGCGGCTGAAGACCAAGCGAGGCTCAGCGGTCGTTTCGCACCTGCGTCGCGATCTCAAGCGATCACCGCCTCCGCGTCGTTGGTGCGCGGTCTCGCTGGGGCTTTGGTGCTGGGCGCTGTCGCGGCTTCCATCGGACTGATGCGACGACACGCAACGAGAAAGGGCAATACCCTTTCTGACCTTCCTGCTGAATGAGGAGAACGCCATGAGAGCCGATACCATTGTACGAGAGCGCAATCCCCAAAGCACTGCGCAGATCGCCGGGCACCCGCTGCACCCGATGCTGATCCCATTTCCGGTGGCCTTCCTTGTAGCCACTCTCGTATGTGATCTGCTTTTCTGGAACACGGGCAACGGCGCCTGGAGCACGGCCTCAATCTACCTCTTGGGCGCCGCACTCGCCATGGCGGCTCTTGCGGCTGTTGCCGGCCTGACCGATTTCCTGGGCGATAGACGAATCCGTAGCCTATCGGCAGCTTGGCACCACATGCTCGGCAACATTGTCGTGGTGCTCCTCTCATTGTGGAATTGGTATCGCCGCTACGACGCCGGCGACGCTGCCGTGCTGCCGACTGGGCTTCTCATCTCGCTCGTCGTGGTGCTCCTCCTGCTCTACACAGGCTGGCGGGGGTGGGAGATGGTCTACCGTCACCGGGTTGCCGTGTCGGATCAGGGAACCTGATCCGAATGCTCGACTCCGTGGTCCGTTCGGACGCGCTCTCCACCCGCACTGCCTATCCTGAGATCGGTGACTATGCGGTGATCGGTGACTGCCGCACCGCTGCGCTCATCTCGCGGGCAGGGTCCCTCGACTGGCTCTGCCTGCCGCATTTCTCCGGGACGAGCGTGTTCGCCGCGCTCCTCGACCCACAGCGCGGCGGGCGCTTTGCTATAGGGACAAACCAGGAGTTTCAGGCATCGCGGCGCTATCTTCCAGGGACCCCGGTCCTGGAAACCACATTCCGGACAGCCTCCGGCATGGCGCGCCTGATTGACTTGATGCCCATTGAGGAAGATGCAGGCCGCCTCGCGCCCATGCGGGAGGTCCTTCGGGTGCTGGAAGGCGTTGAGGGCGAGGTGATCCTGGACGTCCGGTTTGAGCCCCGCCCGGACTATGCACGGGAGAAGGTTCGCATCCGATCCCGTGGCGCCCTTGGATGGTCCTGCTCCTGGCGCGACGAACTTTGCCTGCTGACCTCGGATGCCCGCCTTGATCCGGCGCCGGATGGAACTGCCGTCATTGGGCGGGTTCGCGTCAGAGCAGGTGAAAGGCTGCGCTTCTCGCTGGCCTACACGAAGGGAGATGTCGCTGTCATCCCTCCCTTGGGGGAGCATGCGCAGGAGCGTCTCCATCGGACGATCGAATGGTGGCGGCGCTGGACAGCGCAATGCACCTACGAAGGTGCTTACAGGGAGGCGGTCCAACGCAGCGCCATCACGCTGAAGCTGATGACCTTCGCCCTGTCGGGCGCAGTGGTCGCGGCACCGACCGCATCCCTGCCTGAAGCCATCGGAGCCGGCCGCAACTGGGACTATCGCTACTGCTGGCTGCGTGACGCGACCCTCACCATGAGGGCCTTCACCGGACTGGGCTATCAGAATGAGGCCGCATCGTTCCTGCAGTGGCTCCTGCATGCCACGCGACTGACCTGGCCCAAGCTTCAGGTCATGTACGATGTCTATGGCCGAACCAATCTCAAGGAGGAAGAACTCGGCCACCTGTCCGGCTACCGTGGATCCCGCCCTGTTCGGATCGGCAATGGAGCCCATGCGCAAGTCCAGATGGA
The DNA here is from genome assembly GCF_016892765.1 of Microvirga arvi. GTDB lineage: Bacteria > Pseudomonadota > Alphaproteobacteria > Rhizobiales > Beijerinckiaceae > Microvirga > Microvirga arvi. Next base: position 61,461 of record NZ_JAFEMD010000022.1, on the reverse strand, counting down.
CATCTATGGCGAGGTCGTGTCCGCGGCCTATCACTTTGTCAGGAATGGCGGACGGCTCCAGCCCGATGAGGCAAAGCTGCTCGTCGGCTTCGGCGAAATTGTCTGCAAGCACTGGCGAGCCCCCGACCATGGCATCTGGGAGGTCCGCGGCGACAAGCGTCAGTACACGTTCTCAAAGGTCATGTGCTGGTCTGCGCTCGACAGCTTGATCAGACTACAGGAGCATGGCGGCATCACCATCGATGCGGACAAATACCGCCAGGAACGTGATGGCATTGCACAGGCCATCGAGACACGCGGCTTCAACGAGGCACTCGGCAGCTACACCAGCGAGTTCGACGGCGACTGCCTGGATGCCGCGCTGCTGCTGATGGGCTGCCTGGGATACAAGGACCCAGGTCACCCCCGCATGCGCACCACGTTCGAAAGAATCCATGAGCGGCTCGGATGCGATGGTCTTCTCTATCGTTATAAACGAGGTCTTGATGGTGTGGACTCGCCTGAAGGCGCGTTCGGGATCTGCAGTTTCTGGGCTGTCGACAACTTGGCAAAGCGTGGCGACCTGACTGCTGCCATCGAGACCTTCGAGCACATCCTTTCCTTTGCCAATGATGTTGGGCTCTATGCCGAGGAGATCGACGTTCCAACAGGAGCGGCACTCGGCAACTTTCCCCAAGCTTTCACTCATATCGGTCTTATCAATGCGGCCATTGCGCTAGCAGAGGCAGAGACGGGTTCGGGCCGATGACCTCTGCAGGCCTGCCGCCATTCTGGAGCATGATGATCTGGGGCCTCGCAGCGACAGTCGCGATGACCACTGTTCTTCAGGGCGCCCAGGGCCTGGGGCTTTCCCGTCTGAGCCTGCCTTTTCTCGCCGGTACGTTCTTCACCGGGGATCGGCGGCGGGCCGTCATTGTAGGGTTCGTATTCTATGTCATCGGAGGGTGGCTCTTTGCCTTCCTCTACTTCGTCATGTTCGCCAGCCTCGGTCTCTACACGTGGTGGCTTGGTGCCGCGGCAGGCCTGCTGCACGGAGTGTTCCTGCTTGTCTGCGGCCTCCCTCTCCTGCCCTACCTTCATCCACGCATGGCGTCGGAATATGATGGCGCATCCGCGATACGGCAGCTCGAGCCTCCCGGCTTCATGGGGTTGAATTACGGCCATCGGACGCCTCTGACGACCCTCGCCGGCCAGGCCGTGTACGGGGCCGTATTGGGCGGCCTGCCACAGATGGCGATGGCGTAGGAAGAAAGCGGACAAAACGCTTCCGCATCTCAGCGACGACGGCCAAAGCAACCCTGATGCATGGTTACATCCGGTCCGCCATGACCCATCATGGAATAGGGACCATCTCTAAGCTCACTATCAACTTCCCCTTGCTGAGGCCGATTTCATCTGCATAGATTGTGAGCTCTCCCACCCTAAAGCTTTGGGGCCCATGACCGAGTTCGATTTGGTGATCAAAGGTGGATCCGTTGCGACCACCGATGGTGTCACGTCCATGGACATCGCTGTTCATGGCGGCGTGATCACCGCACTAGGCCAGAACCTGCCTCGGGGGCTCCGTACGATCGAGGCCGCGGGCAAGCTCGTTCTCCCGGGCGGAGTAGACGCCCATTGTCATATCCAGCAATTGTCCGGCGGCGGGCTGATGAATGCGGATACATTTGAGACGGCTACGCGCTCCGCAGCGTTCGGCGGCACGACGACGGTGATCTCCTTCGCAGCGCAGCATCGAGGGGACAGGCTGCAGGATGTCGTGGAGAATTACTCGCGCGTTGCGGCAGCCGGCGCTGTGACGGATTACGCTTTCCATCTTTGGATTTCCGACCCGACGCCGGAAGCGCTGGAGCATGACCTGCCCCGGCTGATCGAAAGCGGGCATCGTTCGATCAAGATTTTCATGACCTATGATCGTGTCCGCCTGCTCGACGAGCAGATGTTGGATGTGATGATGGTCGCCCGGAAATATGGAGCGCTGGTCTGCGCCCATGCCGAGAACCACGGCATGATCAAGTGGATGGCCGACAGGCTCGTATCCCGAGGTTACATCGAGCCGAAGTACCATGGTGTGAGTCACCCTCGCGTATGCGAAATCGAGGCTTTTGAGCGTCTCATCCGCTTCTCTCAGCTCCTGGACCAGCCCATCATGCTGTTCCATGTATCCACGGCGGAAGGCGCTGCCGTTATCCGGCGCGCGCGCGGCGAAGGCATCAAAGTCTTCGCCGAAACCTGTCCGCAATACTTGTTTCTAACGGCGCAGGACCTGGACCGCCCGGGCCTCGAAGGCGCCAAATGGATGTGCAGCCCTCCTCCCCGCTCAACGGCCGACCAGGAAGCGCTCTGGCGAGCGCTGGAACTTGGGGATCTTCAGGTCGTCTCCTCCGACCACGCACCATACAGGTTTGATTCCAGTGGCAAGCTTGCCGCCGGCCCCGAAGCTGATTTCAAGCAGATCGCCAATGGGCTTCCAGGGCTCGAAACACGCTTGCCGCTTCTGTTCGATGCCATGGTGAGCCAAGGAAGGTCCAGCCTCGAAAAGTTTGTCGAGCTGACGGCAACGGCCCCGGCGAAGATCTATGGCCTCCATCCCCGAAAGGGTGCCATCGCAATCGGCGCTGACGCCGACATTGCGATTTGGAACCCGGATCGCGAGGTGACGCTCACCGATGATGGCCTGCACGACAATGTCGGCTACAACCCCTTTGCCGGTCGTACGCTGCGGGGTTGGCCGGAAACGGTTCTGCGTCGAGGCGACATCATCATCGCAGACGGAAAACTCCAGGCCGCCCCAGGTTCAGGTCAGCTGCAGCTGCGCGGGTGCGCTGCGTCCATGCGCCCAGCCGGGAAGTTGAGCCCCGAGTTCGATCCGGCAACTAACTTTGGGGCTCAACTCCTGTGACCTGCAACGTCGATTTTTCACGGGCCCGCCCACCTATCAACCTTCACATCTGCACCGGCTCGGTTCATCATGACTAATACGGTAACAGCTGTCCGACGCGCGGCTTGGGTTGTCGCTTGGGACGAGAGCACCTCTCAACACGTCTACATGCAAGATGTCGATATAGTCTTCTCCAAGGACGGCATCCTGCATGTGGGTCCGGCCTATGAGGGTCACGTCGACGAGGTTATTGCCGGCGCCTCCTTGATGGTGATGCCGGGATTTGTGAACGTCCACTGCCATTCCGGCGATGAACCCATTGCCAAAGGCCTGTTCGAGGACGTTGGAACAGCAGCGCTTTGGGGCAACGCCCTTTATGAATATTCCGCCCTCATCGACGCGGATGACGATGCCAAAGCCGCCTGCCAGACGATCATGCTGGGCGACCTGATGCGCAGCGGCGTGACCACCCATCTCGATATCGCCTCTCCTCATTCCAAATGGCTTTCCCTGGCCGCCGAAAGCGGGTTGCGAGCCTACCTCGCGCCTGGTTTTCGCGAAGCGCAATGGCGGATGGCCGGCAGTCACCGCCTCGATTTCGAATGGAACAAGGCCCGGGGACGAGAGCGCTACGCTGAGGCTCTGGCCTTCGTGGACCAAGCATGTACGCATCCCAGCGGCCGAATCGATGGCGTGATTGCGCCATCACAGATCGAAACATGTTCCGAGGAGTTGATTCAGGATGCCGTCGCTGAAGCGCGCCGCCGCGGCATGCGGATCACCATCCATGCGGCGCAAACCATGGCCGAGCACGAGGAGCTGCTCCGGCGCACCGGAGAGACTGCACCTGCCCTGCTGGAGCGTCTGGGCGTGCTTGGACCGGATCTGATCCTGGGCCATTGTATTTTCCTGGATCATCATACCTGGACACGGCAACGCAGCCGCGACGACCTTGCTCGACTTGCCAGAAGCGGCACTTCGGTGGCCCACTGCCCCGTGACTTTCGCGCGCAGCGGCATGACGCTGGAAAGTCTGGGCGCTTACTGTCGCGCAGGCGTCAATGTGGGCATCGGCACTGACAGCTATCCCTTCAATATGCTGGAGGAGCTGCGCGAGGCTTTGATCTGCTCCCGCATTGCAGGACGGAGTGTCTTCGACCTCGATACGGGCAGTCTGGTTTCTGCCGCAACACTCGGCGGAGCAAAAGCCCTCGGTCGAAGCGACATTGGGCGGCTGGCGGCTGGCGCCAAAGCGGATCTAACGCTCGTGGATCTGAGCCATCCGGCCATGCAGCCGGTCCATGACCCGCTGCGCAATCTGATCCACTGTGCGGCCGAGCGCGCCATTCGCGACGTCTACGTGGACGGCGACGCGGTCGTGAAGGGCCACCGAATCGTCAACTTGGACTATGACGGAGCAATTCGAGAGCTTCAGGACGCGCAGAAGCGCGCCTGCCGGCGCGCTGAACAGGATGATCCTCAGGGCCGCTCCCTCTCAACCTTGGCTCCCTATTCCCTGCCGCTCGCTGTCCGAGGATGATACAAAGATGGGACCGTCGGTCTATGTCATCAATCCGAACTCCTCAAAAACTGTTACGGCAGCAATAGACAAGGCCGTCACCCCCTTGAGGAGTGCCGATGGACCGAGCATCGTTTGCCTGTCCCTGGCGGAGGGTCCGCCCGGCATCCAGTCACAGCGGGATGTGGACGGTGTCATCATGCCCATGCTGCGCAAGGCGTCCGAACTGGAAGAGAGCGCGGGCGCCTTTGTGATCGCATGCTTCTCCGATCCTGGCCTCCACGCGCTTCGCGAGCAGAGCCGGCGCCGTGTCTTCGGAATAGCCGAATGCGGCGTACTGACAGCCCTCACGCTCGGCCAGCGATTTGGGATCATTGCCATCCTGCCAACCTCGATTCCAAGGCATCTCCGCTATCTCGGTGCAATGGGTGTCATGGACCGCTTCGCAGCCGACCTGCCGATCGGACTAGGCGTTGCGGAGCTTTCCGACGAAACGCGAACCTTAAGTCGCATGATCGAGGTGGGCCGCACGTTGAAGGACGTTCATGGAGCCGACGTGCTTGTCATGGGCTGTGCCGGCATGGCCAGCTATCGCAACGCCCTGGAGGAGGCCGTTGGAATTCCTGTCGTCGAGCCAACTCAAGCAGCCGTTGCTATGGCCGTCGGCCATGTCCGCCTCTCGCACGCTCGAACGTCCTAGTGCGCTCAAGCTTATCTGCAGGATCTTCCTTCTCTGTCGTATGGAGTCTGAAATGACCAGCGTTGTCGCCAAGACGACCCTCTTCCGCAATTGTGATTGGATCGTCGCCTGGGATGAGGCCGCTCGATCCCACATTTATCTTCGCAACGCGGATTTTGCGATCCAAGGCTCGGATATCGTCCATGTTGGAGCGGGTTATTCCGGTCCTGTCGATGCCGAGGTCGACGCAAGCCGGATGATGATCATGCCTGGTTTTGTGAACGTTCACAGTCACCCAGGCCATGAGCCCGGCTGGAAGGGGATGCTGGAGGAGTTGGGCAGTCCGCGCCTCGGTCAGAGCTCGCTGTACGAGTTCATGCCGGTTTTCCAGATTGGCCCGGAATACACACGCCCGGCATTGCGGGTTGCGGCGTCGGAGTTGTTGAAGAGCGGTGTGACCACCATCTGCGATCTCGGCAGGCCACGGGAGACCTGGGCGGACGAATACGCGGAAACTGGTATTCGCGCCGTGCTCTGGGGCATGTTTCGCTCCGGCCCATGGAAAACCACCAACGGCCACTCGGTGGAGTATGATCTCGATCCGGCCACGGGCGACCGATTGCTGCGTGAGGCGATTGCAATTGCTGATGCCGCCTCGAAACACCCAAGCGGGCGTATCACCGGATTCATCGGCCCGGCCCAGATCGACACCTGTACGGAGGGGCAGATCCGCGACGCGCTCGAGGCCGCACGTGAGCGGAGCCAGCCGATCCAGATCCATGCCGCACAGAGCATCGTGGAATTTCAGGAGATCATGCGCCGTTATGGATGCACACCCATCGAATGGCTGGACAAGATCGGTGCCCTCGGGCCGGATACGATCATCGGCCACTGCATCTTCCTGAACGACCACCCTTGGCTGCATTGGCCGCACGCCAACGATTTCGAGCGCCTGCGCGACAGCGGCGCTCAGGTCGCGCACTGCCCTGTGGTCTTCGCCCGACGCGGTATTGCCTTGAACACCCTGAGTCGCTACGCCAAGGCGGGTATCCGGTGTGGTATCGGCACGGACAGCTTCCCACACAACATGCTCGACGAACTTCGCATGGCCTGTTATGCGGGCCGCATCATCGCGGGAAGCTTTACCTCCGCCACGACGCGGGATGCGTTCATGGCCGCGACTGCCGTCGGTGCCGACATGATCCGGCGCCCCGACCTGGGGCGCCTTGCTCCAGGCTGCAAAGCGGATTTCTCGGTGGTCGACATGGGCAATCCTTATATGCAGCCCGATTACGAACCCATTCGAAGCCTCGTCTATTCGGCCAATGACCGAGCCATCAAGGACGTCTATGTGGACGGGCGTCAGGTCGTCCGGAACGGTGAGGTGCTGGACTTCGACATCAGCGAAGACCTTGAGATGCTTCGCAGGGGACAGGCCGAAGCCATTGCGGCAGCGCCGCAGCGCGACTGGGCAGGCCGAGACCTCGAGCAACTGAGCCCCCGCGTGTTTCCTGTTCGTAATTGATGGAACTGGCAGATTTTTTTGTGTCAGGCCCACAGAATGCAAGAAAGCTCCGAGACAACTCGGAGCTATTTTATCAAACCAATCTTCTGCCAGCCTAGCTCGAATCAGCGAGCCGCCTCCCCATGGCGGTCGAAGACGATCTCGCCTCCGCGGATCGTGAGATCGCATCGGGTGTCATGCAGGATCTCCTCGGGCGAGGCTGTCATGAGATCACGGGAAAACACCGCGACATCCGCTGCAAGTCCGGGGACGAGACGCCCCCATTCATGCTCGGACTTGTTCACATAGGCGCCGAACTCGGTGAATGCAGTGATGGCCTGTTCGATGGATACAACCTCCCGCTCGTCCATGACGGTGCCATGGGACGTTTTGCGGGTCAGCATCGAGAAGAAGTTGGGGAAGGGATTGATGTCGCAGACGGGCGCATCACTGCCGGCGGCCGGCTTGAAGCCAAGGTCGATCCAGGTTCTGAGTGGATAGGAGGGCTTTGCCCGCTTTTCGCCTACAACGGAAATGTACAAGTCTCCGAAGTCATAGATGAATACAGGCTGCGGCACAGGCTGAACGCCCAGGCGCTTCATGCGGGCGTTCTGGTCAGCCCGCGCATAGCCCGCGTGCTCGATCCTGTGGCGGCGATCGGGATCCGGCATCGCCTCGAGAGCCCGCTCGAAGGCATTCAAGGTCTGTTCGATGGCAGCGTCGCCGATGGCATGGACGGCAAGTTGATAGCCTTTTGAATGATACTCGTGCACGAGGTCATTCATCTCGTTGTCGTGCAGGAGCATCAATCCCGTCGTTATAGGCTCCCCTACATAGGGCTCGGACATGGCGGCCGTTCGTCCGCCTGCACTGCCGTCGGTGAAGATCTTCACAGGCCCGACGCGCAGCATGGAGTCGCCCACGCCTGTCACCACACCGTCTGCATAGGCCTGCTCGACGATGCCTCCTGGCCCTCCGAGCAGGCACTGGGTCGTCCGCACAGGCAGGCGGCCGAGGCGCTGGGCGATGCGATAGGCAGCGACCTCACGGTATCCCGCCCTCATGCCGACGCCTGCGTCCATCACGCTGGTGATGCCGTAGGACAAGCATGCGCGGCCGGCATCGTCGATCGCCTGAACGAGTTCCTGATCCGTCGGTTCCGGCAGCACGGCCTTCAAACGGTCCCGCCCGGTCTCGGCCAGCAAGCCGGTCAATCGTCCGTCCCTCTGCTCGATGGCACCTCCCTGCGGGACTGGGGTCACCTCGTCGATTCCTGCAAGTTCAAGCGCTCTAGAGTTGCAGATCGTCACATGGCCGCAGGCTCTCACGATCGCAACGGGATGGTCGGGGGCAACCGCATCAAGCTCTTCACGGAGGGGATGACGCCTGACATCAAGCTCGAACTGGTCGTATCCGCGCCCCTGGATCCATTGGCCGGGAGGCGTGACCGAGACGCGCTGCCTGACCTTTTCGAGCAAAGCCGCAAGAGTGGGTGCGGAAGCAGGCCGTACATCCACATGGCCCATGATGACCCCATAGGGGAGAAGATGCATGTGGGAGTCGCACAGCCCTGGCGTTGCAAGCCTCCCCGCGAGATCGATCACGCGGGTCGACGGGCCAATGAGAGGCTGCATCTCGGCGGCTGTGCCTGCCGCCAGGACCTGCCCTGCCCAGAGGGCAATTGCTTCGGTCACCTGTTCTGAAAGTCCACGAAAGATGCGGCCGTTCGTGAGGACGATGTCGGCTTTCGGCAGAATGGGCATGAACGACTCACGCATTAAGGACGGAGCTGCGGCAACGGCTGCAGTTGAACAGGGGCAAGATTGCATACCTTTTAGCCAGCCAGCAAGTTCCCAGAAATATGACGCTGGGAAAATCTGCCCTTGAAACTCCAGTTGTTTCGGGTCTAGCTTGAAGCGTTAGCGACCAGATAAGGCGCACGGAAAGAGGGAGTACAATGATACAATCCAAATCTATGGCCCGCTGGCTTGCAATGGGCCTCATTGCCGGCGTTGCCGCTGTTTCGGCGGCACCCGCTTCTGCTCAAGCGACGCTCGACACCGTCAAGAAACGCGGCAAGATTCTCTGCGGCGTGTCGCCGGTCGCTCCCGGCTTCTCCTATGCTGACGACAAGGGCATTCGCCGCGGGTTCGACGTGGACATCTGCCGCGCCGTGTCGGCAGCGATCTTTGCCGATCCGGATAAGGTTGAATACGTTCCGCTCAATACGAACGTGCGCTTCCAGGCCGTCCAGTCAGGTGAAGTCGATATTCTTTCCCGGCAGAACACCTGGAGCTATACGCGTGACGCGTCCCTCGGCCTCGATTTCGGGCCCGTCGTGTTCTATGACGGCCAAGGCCTGATGGCGCCGGCCAAGCTCAACGTGAAGAGCGCCGGCGAGCTCGCCAATGCGGCGATCTGCCTGCTGCCCGGCACCACGACGCTCCAGAACCTGGAAGATTTCTTCCGGCCGAAGAACATCAAGTATGAGTCGGTGGTCTTTGAGAATTCCGACGAGTGGAGAAATGCCTTCTTCAATGGACGCTGCGATGCCATAACGACGGATCGTTCGGACCTCGCTTCCGTACGCGCCATCGCCAATGATCCCTCGCAGTATGTGGTTTTGCCCGAAACCATCTCGAAGGAACCGCTTGCTCCGACAATTCGTCAGAACGACCCCAACTGGCGCGATATTCTGAACTGGTCGATCTATGCTCTCATAGGTGCCGAGGAGAAAGGCGTCACCCAGGCCAAAGTGGACGAGTTCCTGAAGAGCGAAGATCCTGAAATCCAGCGCATGCTGGGTGTGAATGGCGACTTCGGAAAGATGCTCGGCCTCGACAACAAGTGGGCCTACAACATCATCAAATCCGTCGGAAACTATGGGGAAGTCTTTGACCGCAACCTCGGCCCCAAGACCCGCCTGGGCCTGACGCGCGGCCCGAACGAGCTCTGGACCAAAGGTGGCCTGCTCTACTCTCCGCCGTTCCGGTAATCTGAGATCAGCGGGCGGCCTGGCGGCCGCCCGTTTTTTCTTCGGCGCTCCCCGGAAAGGATCACCATGCGTGTCGATGCGTTGAGCGGGACGAGGCTCCTCTACAATCTCCGCTTCCGGGCCATCCTTTATCAGGTGCTCGCCGTCGGGAGCATCGTCGTTCTGGGACTTTACCTTTTCTCGAACGTCTCGCAGAAGCTGGCGGAACAGAATATTGCCACAGGCTTCGCCTATTTGAGCCGTGAGGCTGGCTTCGTCATCAGTCAGACATTGATCGACTACAAGCCGACCGATACCTATGGCCGTGCGATCTTGGCCGGCATCGTCAACACGATTTGGGTTTCCGCCTGGAGTGTCGTGATTGCAACGATCCTAGGCCTTATTGTCGGCATTGCCCGCCTCTCTCGCAATCCGCTGCTGGCCTTCCTCGCCTTTCTCTATGTTGAGGCGCTCCGCAATGTGCCTCTCCTGCTTTACCTTTTTCTCTGGTATGCTCTGATCGTCACCGGCCTGCCAGCTGTCCGCGAGGCATGGGAGGTTCTTCCTCATGTCTTCCTGAGCAACAGCGGCCTGACCGTGCCATCTCTGTTATGGACAAGCGCCCATACGATCATTCTCGTCGCACTGGTTCTCGGAGGGGCACTCGCGGTTGCTTTGCGTCGCCGGGCAACAGCTGAGCGCATCAGAACCGGCGGAGAGCGGACCATCTGGCCTCTGATTGCCCTCGTCCTGCTGACTCCACCGATTCTCGCGATCCTGATCATGCAGCCCGATTTCACGATCAGTGTCCCTGAGAAAGGGCGCTTCCGGCTGACAGGAGGCGCCCAGCTCACGCCGGAATTTACCGCTCTCCTCGTCGGGCTTGCCCTTTCCGCGTCGGCCGGCATCGCAGAGATCGTGCGAAGCGGCATATTGTCGGTGCGCAAGGGGCAGTGGGAGGCAGCACGTGCATTGGGCCTGAGAGACGGATCCACCATGCGCCTCGTCGTCCTTCCTCAAGCGCTTCGGGTCATCATTCCTCCGCTCACCAGCAGCTATTTGAGCCTTTTCAAGAACTCATCGCTTGCCATCGCCATCGGGTACCCGGATCTCGTGATGGTTTCGAACACGACCATGAACCAAACGGGCCAGGCGATTGAGGGGATCGCGATCTTCATGCTGGTCTATCTCGGCCTGTCGATCACAATTTCCATATTCATGAACTGGTATAACAGCCGCGTCGCGCTGAAGGAGCGCTAGGCCATGACGACTGCGACTGAGATCGCCGAAGCGCAACTGAAGATGCCGCTTCAGCGCGGGCCTAATGTGGAGCGTCGCCTGCTTCAGCGCACGTTCAAGCCTCTTTTCGGGACTCCAGTGAATGCAGCGGTCACACTGGTTTGCCTGTGGGTTCTCTGGCTTGGCGTCAAAGGCGCTTATGGATGGCTTGTGACCCGAGCGGTCACCGAAGGAGGGGCACAGGCCTGCAAAGTGGGGCAAGGAGCTTGCTGGCCTTTCTATGAAGCAAAACTTCGCTTCATGATCTTCGGTGTCTACCCTTACGATGAACATTGGCGCGTGCTGCTGGCGATGACCCTGTTCCTGGGTGCGATCGGCATCACAATGGTCCCGCGCTTCTGGAACAGGAAGCTTCTCGTCCTCTGGGGGATCACAATCGCAGCAACGGCAGTTCTCATTGGAGGTGGCATCTTCGGTCTTCGATATGTGCCGACGACGCAATGGAGCGGCCTGCCCCTCTCCTTCCTGCTCTCGGCGGTCGGGCTGGCGCTCGGATTTCCGCTTGGGGTCTTACTGGCTTTGGCCCGCTCCTCGAAGCTGCCTGCCATTCGTGTCATCGCCATCGTCTTCATCGAAGTGATTCGAGGTGTGCCCCTCATCAGCATCTTGTTCATGGCATCAGTCATGCTGCCGCTCTTCATGCCGAGCGGCGTCACAGTGGACAAACTGCTGCGGGCCCAGATTGCCATCATCATCTTCGCGGCCGCGTATATCGCGGAAGCCGTCCGCGGCGGTCTGCAGGCGATCCCCCGCGGGCAGCACGAGGCTTCCAGCGCCATGGGACTGCATTATTGGCAATCCATGCGTCTCGTGGTTCTGCCACAGGCCTTGAAGATCGCGATCCCGCCGCTGGTGAATATCTCCATCGGCTTTTTCCAGGACACGACGCTCGTCACGATCATTGGCCTTCTGGACTTTCTTTCCACCGTTCGCACGGCGATGCAGGATCCGGCATGGGTTGGGATTGCGGTCATGGAAGGATACGTCTTCGCAGCTGCCGTCTTCCTATTCTTCTCTTACGGAATGGGCGCCTACAGCCGGTTCCTTGAGCGTCGCATGCGGCTCGGGCACGACTAGGAAATTTGGAACGCTGCCGACTTGCGTGAACAGCTCTTATGACTAAATGGAAGGGCGCCTCGATCGAGGCGCCCTTCCATTTAGTCATAAGATGGTGCTCAAAACAAAACTCACATCAGGTGGCACGTGCCGCACGGCGTTCCTTGGCAAGATCCATGACCTGATAAGTCCAGTAGGTGAGTTGGGCTGCGGCAACGCCGAAAGGACCCCCGCTCCATACGAGACCAAAGGGTTCGTAGAGACGATAACGATCGGTCCGGCCGAGAATCCCTTCTGCGATCACTCGTCCTCCAATGGCCGTCGTGTTCATGCCGCGTCCGCCAAATCCGAAGACGTACCAGACTCCGGGCTGAAGTTTTCCGATGAGCGGCATTAGGTGGCGAGCATAGGCCATAAGGCCCGACCATGCCGTCTCCACACGTAAACCCTTGAGTTGAGGATAGGTGGATATCATCGTCTTCTGCATCATCTCCGCGAGACGGCGCGGCTCGGTCGTGCGCGTTGTGATCCGCCCACCCCAGAGAAGGCGTGTTCCCTCATCGACAAGACGGTAGTAATCGCCCGCACGGCGGTTGTCGCTGATCGCCATCGGCGTGCGCACCGCCTCTGCGATCCTCTCCGGTGCTGATTCCGTTAGAAGAACATAGGTCGCAATCGGCAAGATGCTGCGGCGCAGGCGGGGGACCAAATTGTCCGTATAACCTCCACCCGCCAGGACCACATCACGGGCCCTTACTTCACCGTAGGCTGTCCTGACCGTCTTTTCCACATCATCGAGATCGCAGCCCGTAACGCGGGATCCCTCGAAGATCCGCCCACCCAGAGATTCGATCGCCGTTGCCATGGACCGGGCATAATTGAGAGGGTGGAAGTGAAAGCAGGCGGGATCGTGAAGAGCCTGATAGTACTTCGACGAACGCAGAACGGCCCGCACGGCCTCAGTTGGCATGACCTCAAGATGATAGTCGAATTCCCTCTGCATCATCTCGCAATGTCGTGCGAGGCTGCTCGGATCATCATACCGGAGCACGCTCATCTTGCCGTAGACCCGCTTGTTGTCGCTTATGGCAAGATCGTTGATATTATCCTCGACAATGCGCACGCCCTCGATCGAAAGCCGATGCAATTCCCGGGCTTTTTCAGGGCCTACCATGCGGGTAATATTGGCATGACTCGTTGCATAGCCGGGGCCGACAAAACCTCCGTTCCGCCCTGACGCACCCCAGCCGACCCTTTCCGCCTCAAGCACCACAACCGAGCGACCTGAGCGTGCCAGATCGAGAGCTGCCGTGAGACCTGCAAGCCCGCCGCCAACGATGGCAACATCGGCAGTCACCATTCCCTCAAGGGAGGGGCGTGGCGACGCATCCGTGAGCGTGCGGGAGTAGTAGGTATCTCCGTAGCCAGTCATGAAAAGCTCCCGCTCCTTGCAATCTCCCTCGAACCTTACCGGCATCATCGGTGGCTTTAAAGCTACCTCTCATACTTTCTTCAGTTGACCGAGCATAGCTTTGCTTCCCGATTGAGAGTTCCGCCTTACGAGTCACTGAAGGACATCGGCCATGGACTGGTCAAGAACCTGGAGGAGCAAGTCCGCGTGCTCGTGTTTGAAGATCATCGGCGGGCGCAGCTTGATGACGTTATCGTAGGGACCGTCAGTACCCATGAGAACACCATGTTCCTTCGCCCTGTTGGAAATCTTGGAAGCCAAGTCGCCTGCATGTTCTTTGGTTGATCGGTCCCGGACCATCTCAATTCCCAGGAACAGGCCCCGGCCGCGGACATCCCCGATTGCTGGATACTTCTCCTGGAGGCGCTTCATGCCGTTGAGAAGATAGGCGCCCTGCTCCGAAGCATTGGCAAGCAGGTTCTCCTTCTCGAGCGTATCAAGAACTGCAAGTCCTGCTGCACAGGATACGGGATTCCCGCCGAACGTGTTGAAATACTCCATACCGTTCGCGAAAGCCTGCGCAATCTCACGGCGCACCGCGACGACCGCGAGCGGGTGGCCATTGCCAATAGGCTTGCCCATGCTGACAATATCAGGCACGACACCATGCTCCTCGAAAGCCCACATAGAGCTTCCGACGCGACCAAACCCGACCTGCACCTCGTCGGCGATTGCAATGCCTCCCGCGGCGCGAACCCGCGCATAGACTTCCTTCAAGTACCCAGGAGGAAGGAAGATCTGCCCTGCGACACTCGGGATCGTTTCTGCGATGAACGCCGCTGGAGCATGGCCCGACGACACGAGATCAGAGATGATCCTCCCGGCCTCGGCAGCATAATGGCTGCCGATCTCCTCCGGTGTTCCTTCAATAGGCGCGCGGTATACTTCGGGAATCGGAAGCTCGTGGGTGAAGGCTGGCCGCCCACGCCCTCCCCTTCGCTTGTACTTGTAGGGGCTGATGTCGATCAGAGACTGTGTATGGCCATGGTAGGCCCAGTCGAGCACCAGCATGTCGTTGCGACCGGTGAAGGCCCGCGCCATGCGCAATGCCAAGTCATTGGCCTCACTCCCTGTGCAGACGACGAAGAATGTGTCGAGCTCTTTAGGCAGGCTTTGAGCCAGCTTCTCCGTATAATCGATGATCGCATCGTGAAGATAGCGCGTGTTGGTGTTGAGAAGTGCGGCTTGACGGGCAATCGCTTGCACCACATTCGGATGGCAATGGCCCAGATGAGCGACGTTGTTATAGCAGTCGAGATAGGCACGTCCTGAATCGTCGATGAGCCAGACACCTTCGCCTCGCACCATTTTGAGAGGTGTGCTGTAGGACATACTGACATTGCGTCCCAGCCGCTCGCGCCTCTTCTCGACGAGTTCCTCCCTCTCGCGGCCGGCTCGCTCGAGGGCCTCGGATGTCAGTCCTGCGAAATCGTAGGGACGCGGGTAAATATCCTCCCAGACAGCGACAAATGCCTCTTCGCCGACACCGGGGATGATGCTGACATCCTCATAGGCCACCGTGCTCAGTTGAAGGTGAACGTGAGGCACCCAGCCGCCGTTCTCATCATAATCTCCGAGTCGGGCCACCAAGGCGCCGGCTTCCAGGCGCTCGCCGACGTAGCGCTCCCGGACTGATGCATGGTCGAGATGTCCCCAGAGCGTCCAGAAGCGAAGGCCGGGTTCCGGCTCATGCTCAAGCAGGATGAGGCCGCCATAATCCTGCGGCTCCGGGTTGATCGTGGCCGCAACGACGGTCGCAGCCATGGGCGTGAACATCTCCACCCCGGCTGGTGCGAAGATATCGAGCCCCAGATGCACATTGCGACGTGTGCCTTCAGCCAGCACCGACTCGAAGAAGGGTGCAGTATAGATGGTGCGCCGCTCTCCCCAGGGGCCAAGACCAAGGGTGAAACCGTGCTTGCGTACCAGTTCGGCATAGGCACGGTCGGCACCGGCATTGTCCTGGGCAGCACTTGCAGCTGCCAAGGGTTCGTCCATGCTGCCGAGGTTCAGAACATGCTTCGCCTGACGAGCCGGGTGCGGCTTCATCACAGGCGCAAGGTTTCGGCGATTGGCGGAGAGCCACTCCCGAATCCGGCGGGCTCCCGGCGCGGCCTCAAGCCCGCAGGCCTGACGCAGAATGCCAGTCGCGATACGATGGTCGATCACGGAGATTTTTCGCAGAAGATCCCAAGCAGGCTTTTCACTCACGAAGAGGTAGGGATCGTCGGCAGCACCCATGCGACGGGCAGCCGACATGGTGACGCTGATGGAGAGGCGGGCCATGATCAAATCCAGGATCATGGCGAATTCCTCGTCCCGGAGAGGATACTGGGCATGGTAACCGGAAACGATCCGGGCAGCCGCCTCGATGGGGCTTGCCTCGTCCAGCATGGCATAGGTGCAGGCCACGGCGACTTCGGCGACGACGGGCGAGTGTACGGCATCGCCAAAATCGATAAGGCCATTGACGTGTCCATCAGCAACAAGGATATTCCAGTCATTGGCATCGTTGTGAATGACGCCGCAGCGCAGGTGCTTCAAGGCCGGCACAACACGGGTGTCATAGATATCGAGGACTCTTTCGACGAGCCTGCGTTGCTCCGGATCAGTGACAGCATGCAAGCGCTCCCGCGATAGAGGCGCAGTACGGATCTCCCAATCGAAGGAGCGGTGAGCTCCCGCATGACCGAAGCTGTCAAGCGCCCGATCGAGTCGCCCAAGCAGGCTCCCAATGCCATGCAGGACCTGCGGTGTCTTCCTCTCTTTGGCGAGCGGGTGTCCCGGGAGATAGGACACAAGGCGAACGGCGTGCTGCCCGGCCGCGCCGTCGATCAGCGCATAATCCTGCCCACCCGCCGTAGGCACGATCCGCGGCACGGCCAAGTCCGGATCGCAGTTCTCCAAGTGGCGCAGGAGAGCAGTCTGGAATTCTATGGCGGAAAGTGGTTCTGCCGCGTTCATGATCTTGAACGTCAAATCCTGCCCGCTTGGCGTCTCGACGCGAAAGTTCTGGTCCCGCTCGCTCGGCAGGGAGGTGAGCTCACCTTCAATGCCAAACTGGGCCTGCAAAAGCTCATGCGCTTCGGGGCTCGAAAAAGCAGGACGAGGGTTGTCGAGAATGGTCACGGCAGCATTCCAAGTTTGTGTTTCCCGAAATCTGACACTGGTAGGGAGGCGGCTGCACCAGTCAATATGGCGGCCAGACCGCCATATTGGCGGCTCAGGCGTCGATGTTCACCGCTCAGGCTGGTTTCTCATCCTTCAGGATAATCGCCGTCGTGACATCCGCGACCTCCGGGATGAGGGCGATCTCGTCTCGAGCAGCATTGAGACCTGACATGGCACCTGCTTCAATCTCGACCACCAGATCCAAGTCTCCACTGACGGAGAGGCATCTGCGGACGGCTGGAAGAGCCGTGATGCGGGAGACGGTCTCGCGGGCCGGCGTTCGTCCAAGCCGGATCATCAGCAGGGCCCGAACGACCTCTCCTCCCCGATGGTCCTGCCGGACATCGGCCCTATAACCGAGAATGATGCCTTCCGCTTCCATGCGGGCGATCCGCTCACGAACGGAGCTGCGCGCCAGTCCGACTTTGCCGGCTAGGGTTTTAAGCGGAAGCCGGGCATTCTGCTGGAGAAGATGCAGGATCTGAAGATTCTTCTCGTCCATGTATTTCGATGCCCAGATCCGCTTTGAAGGTGCAGAACTTCTGTTAAATTACTTTAACCAGCTTTACAATACCCGCGCATTTCCCGCCGCAATGCTTGAGCCACATATGTAAGCTTTGTAAAAAAGCAGACACTTTTCGTTGTCTTAGGATAGTGCCAGGCTTACAGCAACCGTGTAGAGAGAGGTCTGAGACATGCGAGTGACCGTCTGCCAAATCGACTGCCGCCCGGATCGGCTAGATATCGATCCTTCCTTTGCATAGACAAACAAAACGACCTGTCCACGCTACGTGCCTGAATAAAGGAACCGGCTATCTAAAGCGCTCGTTTATCCCAATGCGATAGGAAACCTATGTCACTTCATAGGATGCAGAACGCGAAGAACCCAGGAGAGACCTTCGTCATTCTCCTGATGGACGGGATGCACTGCGAACAACACCTTTCTTCAAAATTACGTTTCCATAAAGTCTGGTCTCTCCTGTTGAAACGATGGCATATGCAGCCTTGGCCTGCTCGTAGAAGGCAAAACGCTCAAGAGCCGCAAGGTGAAAGGCCGATCCCTCATGAAGCGCAATGATTGCACGGAACTCATCGAAGATCGGTTGCTCCGCTTGAGGGTCACCCACGACTTCCATGCGCCATGCCGCCTCCGGCACGAAGTCGTCGAGAGGCATGACTGATAGAATTGCATTGGTCACGGCTGTTACCGGCAGCCCATCGAGTCTGACGAGGCGCCGAGCCATGGCAGCTGCCGGAAAATTGCCGTCGACGACAGCGATTTCATCGCCATGTCCCATTGAGCGTAACACCATCAGCAGATCTGGAGATAGGAGAGGATCAATGTTTTTCAGCATGGCTGACAATCCCTGACTGATTGAAGGGTCTGGGTCCATACATGGCGCTGCACAAGAAAGCTGCAAAGAACCCGCACCGACGGCTTATTCTGGATTGTATTGGCGGCTCGCCTCCGGGTCGTCAGTTGAGTAAGACAGAGATGCCAGTTCATCCCAGACTGTCTGGGGAATCGACCAGCGTGCCCATTCGAGCGTTTGAACAACCCGTTCGGGCTTGCTGACTCCGCAGATCGTGGATGTTACCCGCTCGTCGCGCATCGAGAACTGCAGGGCGACGGCGCCTGGTGGAACACCGTGCTTGGCGCAGATCGCCTCGATTCGGCGAATGGGGTCAAGCTGACCCTCCGAAGCCTCTTGGTAGACGTAGCGTCGGTATGAATCGGAGCCCTTTGCCAAAACACCGCCCGCATAGGGCGCCGCGTTGAGAACGGAAATTCCCTTGGAATGTGCGAAGCTGATCATCGCCTCCGCATTGCGGTTGGCTAAGGTGAAACGATTATGCGTAATCATTGCGTCGAAGTCCCAGTCACGCAGAAGTGGCATCATGATCTCCACAGGTCCTGCGGCAAGCCCGACGGCTTTGACCAGCCCCTCCTCCTTCATCTTGAACAATTCCGGAAGGGCTCCGTGCGCGCCGATGGTGGCTTCGAGCGAGTCGGCGTGCTCCGGATCATGAAGATGCAGGAGGTCAATGCGGTCGAGCCGGAGAGCCTTGAGGCTCTCCTCCAGGGAGCGCCGCGCCTGCGAGGCATCGAAGCGGTTGGTCCTCGGGTCGCGATCCAGCTTGGTCGAAAGCACAAATCCTTCCGGCAATCCTCCGCGTTCACGGATGACATCGCCGATTCGTTCCTCGCTGCGGCCGAAACCATAGATGCGCGACGTATCGAGAAAATTCACAGGGCCGGAGAAGATGGCTCGCACGGTCTCTCGAGCCCTGTCTTCGCTGACGTCGTAGCCATAGGTCCCCGGCATATCTCCTAAAGAGGAGGTGCCGAAACAGACCTTGGAGACCGAAAGGTTCGTGCGTCCGAGCCGGCTCTTCTGGATTGGGTCGATGGACATCTGATTGCTCCATTCAGGTCCCTCGGCATCCTTCGTCCCGCGGGCCTCTTCGAGGAAGAGGTTCAAGCCTATTGCGCTGCCATCGAGCCGGCAAGCGCTGTAGCCGCTGACAACAACGGCAGTGAGTCGCTTGAGATTCCAATCACCCTAGTCTGGCTAAGAGATAAAGTTACAGTTGCTGATCCACCCTCTTTCTTGATCCCATATTTCCAGTTGCCTGCCCCTTGGCTTCATGAATATCATCCTCAAAACAAGAAAGCTTCCGACGCTCAATTCCATCCGGTTCCGGAAGGCGCCGAACGAATGGTGTCGAGAGCAAAGGATCGTCAAAGGGCGGCGGCCGGGAGGAACAGATGCGGGTACAGGACAAAGTCCTGCTCACGACCGCAGCGGCCTGGAATCTTGAGTGTCTCGGCGCCCTCGCTCGGCTGCGTCAGGATACGCCCAGTATGGCGAGTGCTGATGGCTTCCCCAATACTTCTGGTGCAGTGTTGCACCTAGAGAGCCGCTCATGAAGCCGCTTGTCACGATCACGGATCTGGACAAGTCGTTCCCAGGCGTGAAGGCTCTCAAGAAAGCTCGTTTCGAGCTATTTGCGGGCGAGGTCCACGCCCTGATGGGAGAGAACGGCGCCGGTAAATCGACCCTGATGAAGGTTCTCGCCGGAATCTATCACAAGGATGCTGGGGAGATCCTCATCGACGGCACGCCCGTCGATATACCCTCTCCGCGTGCGGCCCAGGACTTAGGCATCAGCATCATTCATCAGGAGCTGAACCTGATGAATGATCTCACTGCCGCCCAGAACATCTTTATCGGTCGCGAGCCCAAGCGGGCCATGGGTCTCCTGCTCGATGAGGAGGCACTGAACCGGGCTGCCGCCGAAATCTTTAAGCGCATGCATCTGAGGCTCGACCCTCAGGCCGAAGTTGGCGGACTGACGGTGGCCAAACAGCAGATGGTCGAGATCGCCAAAGCCCTGTCATTCAGGTCCAAGGTCTTGATCATGGACGAACCCACCGCTGCCTTGAACAGTGCCGAGATTGCGGAGCTGTTCAGCATCATCCGCCAGCTCAAGGCCGAGGGTGTCGGCATCGTCTATATCTCCCATAAGATGGACGAGCTGGAGGAAATCTCCGACCGCGTCACCGTCATGCGCGATGGCGAATATGTCGGCACGGTCCCTACCGCTTCGACGAGTGTCGATACGATCATCTCGATGATGGTTGGCCGCAGCCTGACCGAGACCAAAACGGACGTTCCCGACCTGTCGAGTCATGAGGTGGTGCTTGAGGTCCGCAATCTGCGGCGAAGCAGCACTATTCAAGATGTCAGCTTCAAGCTGCGGAAAGGCGAAATTCTTGGTTTCGCAGGTCTCATGGGTGCCGGCCGCACGGAAGTCGCGCGAGCGATCTTTGGTGCAGACCCCATCGATAGCGGAGAGATCATCGTCAGAGGTCAGCCTGTGACGATCCGCTCGCCACAGGACGCCGTGCGGCTCGGCATTGGCTATCTCTCCGAGGATCGAAAGCGCTTCGGGCTTGCAACAGGCATGGATGTGGCGGCCAATATCGTCATGCCCTGTCTGAGCAAGTTCCTTTCCATGAATGTGTTCCTCAAGGCACGAGCCATCCGGGAGACCGCGCGCTCCTACATCGGGCGATTGCGGATTAAAACGCCCTCGGAAGCCCAGGAGGTACGGTTTCTGTCGGGCGGCAATCAGCAGAAGATCGTGATCGCCAAATGGCTTGCGCGGGACTGCGAGATCCTGTTCTTCGACGAACCCACTCGCGGCATAGACATCGGGGCGAAAAATGAAATCTACAAGCTTCTGAACGCCCTTGCGGAACAGGGACGAGCCATCGTGATGATCTCGTCCGAGCTGCCCGAGATCCTGCGCATGAGCCATCGGATCGCCGTGATGTGCGAAGGAAGGATGACAGGCGAGCTGCCTTCCGAGGGAACGACGCAGGAGGATATCATGCGTCTTGCAACACAGCGTCATAGTATCACTGCAGATAATGTGAACGCGGCAACGAAGGGGTCCATCTCGTGACGACCATCGTAGAAAAGGAAACCCAGACCGTTATCAGGTCCGCTGTGTTGAGCCAGGGGGCGTGGCAGAAGCTTCTTGCTTTCGCCAGCCTGATCGCTCTCATGGCCGTCTTCAGCATCGCCTCCGAGAATTTCCTCCAGGCTGATAATCTCATCGGGATCCTGCAGGCGACGGCCGTGAACGGTGTTCTCGCCGTCGCTGCGACATTCGTCATCATCACTGGCGGAATCGACTTGTCGGTTGGCACCTTGATGACGTTCTGCGCGGTCATTGCAGGCGTGTTCCTGACCTATTGGGGCCTGCCCATGCCAGTGGGAATCCTCGCGGCCATTGCGGCAGGGGCGCTGTGTGGATCGGTGTCTGGCACCCTCATCGCCAAGATGAAAATTCCGCCCTTCATCGCCACACTTGGCATGATGATGCTCTTGAAGGGCCTCGCCCTCGTGATCTCGGGGACCCGGCCGATCTATTTTAACGATACACCCAATTTCTCAATGATCTCGCAGGAATCCTTCATCGGAGCGATCTTGCCTTTCCTGCCCATTCCCAATGGAGTTCTGATCCTGTTCGTCGTTGCGGTGGCTTCCAGCCTTGTTCTCACACGGACCGCTCTTGGCCGCTACACGTTCGCACTCGGATCGAATGAGGAGGCGGTGCGTCTCTCGGGCGTCAATACCGACTTCTGGAAGATCATTGTCTATACGGTCTCAGGTGGGATCTGCGGCATCGCCGGTCTCATCATCGCCTCGCGTCTCAACTCTGCCCAGCCTGCACTCGGCCAAGGCTATGAACTCGACGCCATTGCGGCCGTGGTCATTGGCGGCACCTCCCTGAGCGGCGGGCGCGGCACGATCCTTGGAACGATCATCGGCGCGTTGATCATCAGCGTCCTTACGAACGGTCTGCGCATCCTCTCGGTGGCCCAGGAATGGCAAACGGTCGTGACCGGAGTCATCATCATTCTCGCCGTCTATGCGGATATCCTGCGCCGCAGAAGCTAAGGATCTCCCCTCACCTCTCGTGATCATGGAGGAGCAGACAAAATCATAGAAGCCTTATCAATCCGGCGCACGATTATCACAAGCACGCCGGGGTCGACCACGAGTCACAATCAGGAGGAAAAAATGTGGAATAGACGCATTCTTCTCAGTGCGATCGGCATCACAGCGGTGATCGGATTTGCAGGCCCCTCAGCAGCCCAAGAGATTTATATCCCGCTCGTCTCGAAGGGTTTCCAGCATCAGTTCTGGCAAGCCGTCAAGGCCGGAGCCGAGCAGGCTGCCAAGGACAATAATGTGCGCATAACATTTGAGGGGCCGGACAGTGAGACCATGGTCGACAAGCAGATCGACATGCTCTCGGCTGCTCTTGCCAAGAATCCCAAGGCGATCGGCTTTGCGGCGCTCGACAGCCAAGCGGCTATCCCACTTCTGCGAAAGGCGCAGGCCGCCAAGATTCCGGTCGTGGCCTTTGACTCCGGCGTTGACAGCGACATTCCTGTGACCACGGCCACCACGAACAACCTGGCAGCTGCGGCATTGGCCGCGGACAGGATGGCGGAATTGATCGGCGGCGAAGGCGACGTTGCCCTCGTGGTTCACGATCAGACCAGCCGCACGGGCATCGACCGTCGCGACGGCTTCCTGAACCGGGTCAAGGAGAAATATCCGAAGATCAACATCGTGAGCGTTCAGTATGGCTCCGGCGATCACCTGAAGTCGACGGAGATCACGAAATCCATTCTCCAAGCCAATCCCCGGCTCAAGGGTATCTTCGGCGCCAACGAAGGCTCGGCGATTGGCGTGGTCAACGGCGCCCGTGAGATGAACCGCAAGATCGTCATTATCGGCTATGATTCCGGCAAGCAGCAGAAGCAGGCGATCCAGGAAGGTCTCATGGCGGGTGCAATCACCCAGAACCCGGTTGGCATTGGTTACAAGACGGTTGAGGCTGCTGTGAAAGCACTCAAGGGCGAGAAGCTTGATAAGGTTATCGACACCGGCTTCTTCTACTACGACAAGTCGAACATGAGCGATCCAAAGATCGCAACCGTTCTCTATGATTGAGCGAGGCCTACCGGGAGAGGGTCCATTCCCTCTCCCGTGCTCAGTCGAAGATGGGCAGCCATCGGCGACCAGGACTCCTAACACCATGTCTTCGGGCTAATCCTTTGAAGATCGGCAGGTTTGGAGTTCTCACGCCCGAACTGATTTTAGTTAGAAATGAGCCAACACCCGCGTATCGACTCCCATATGCATGTCTGGCAGCTGTTGCGAGGCGATTACGGCTGGCTCACTCCAGATCTTGCCCCCATCTATCGCGATTTCATGATCAACGACGTACGATCGTCCTGGGAACAGGCCGGCATCGATTACGTGGTCCTTGTCCAGGCAGCTCCGACCCTGGAGGAAACCCGGTTTCTCCTGTCGGTTGCGGAGGCCGAGCCGCAGGTTAAAGGAGTGGTCGGCTGGATCGATATGCTCTCACCTCATGCCATAGACGATCTGGAGCGCTTAGCCTTGAACAAGCTGCTCCGCGGCGTCCGCCCGATGCTGCAGGATATCCCGGACGACCACTGGATGCTGAAGGCCGAACTGTCTCCTTTCTATCGGGCCCTGACAGATCTTGGCCTGCGTTTCGATGCCTTGGTTCTTCCTCATCACCTTCCCAATCTCCTGCGTTTGATCGAGCGCCATCCAGACTTGAAGATTGTTATTGACCATGGCGCAAAGCCGCCCATTGGCGAGCGCCTGGATCCCTGGCGAAGGGATTTGGCGCAAGTGGCGAGCATCCCTCATGTGCATTGCAAGTTTTCAGGCCTCGTCACCGAGTGCAGGAAGCCGCCTTCAAAGGATACGCTCCAGCCTGTCGCCGAAGCCCTTATCGACCTATTCGGGCCTGAGCGCCTCATGTTCGGAAGCGATTGGCCAGTGTGCACCTTGCGCAGCACCTATCCTCAATGGTGGCAATGGGCGCAGGAACTCACTGACCATCTGACAGAGGATCAAAAGACCGCTATTTTCGGCGGTACGGCTCAGCGCTTTTACGGGCTGGTCTGACGTCTCGGTCCTAAATGTTCACCTGGGAGGATCTAACCTCATCCGATCCCAAAGGAGTCAGAACAATGAGCCTGGCGATAAGTACACCCAGGCATAGATAAGTACGAAACTGCAATAGGATCAGTTCATATGCCTCTCAGCTCCGATATGCGGCTTCTGCGCAGCACGTCGCTTATTGCGGTTCTTCTCGCCCCACTTCTCACGGCACCTAGCTATGCGCAGGGGGCAGGCTATCTGGTGCCGGCAACGGTAAAAGGCGATGACCATGCAAAGCCGAAATACGAATGCGAAGCGCCCGGGGCGCCCGTGATAACCCTCGAGACGCAGAGCAAGTACAAGCAGAGTGATACCTCGCGTGCGACGATTGATGAAAATGCCAACGAGACCTACCTGAAGGCTGTGGAGCCCCTGCGCGCGTACGCTAAAGCTTTGGTGAAGATAGCCAACGACTATGTACGCTCAGCCCCGAGGAATCCGGCGGCGGCCCAGTGCGCACTTGCTTGGCTAGAGCGCTGGGCTGCGGCAGACGCGATGACCGATATGCGGTCGAAGCAGGCCCTGTTCAACCTGGGCCAAACTCTCGGAGGCTTCGCACTGGCCTATCTCCAGATCCAGAATGCCTCAGGGTTGGAGGAAGAGCCGAAGAAGCGGGTCAAAGCTTGGCTGCATACACTGGGCAAGCAAGTGGCCACCTTCATGGACAACAACAGGGAGATCTCGGGGCGTAACAATCATCGCTATTGGGCGGGCCTGAGCGCAACCGCGGCGGGCATCGCCACCGGCGACAGGCGCCTGACCGAATGGGGCATCGACAGCGCGCGCGTTGGCCTTGCGCAGATCACGCTGGAGGGCACGCTGCCCCTCGAGATCGACCGCGGCAAGCGCGCGCGTGACTACCACATCCTCGCAACAGAACTGCTGGTCGCCACCGCGGAGTTGGCGCGCAACCGAGGTATCGATCTTTATACCGAGCATAATGGGGCCCTGCGCCGGCTGGTGAACCGGGTGGTGAGCTCCCTTGACGATCCATCTTACTTTGAGAGGGTCACGGGTGCCAAGCAGGAACCCTACCCCGGCGACGGAACCGTGCCGTCAAACCGCATCGCCTGGCTTGAGATCTATCAGAGCTGCTTCCCCTCACCTGAAATCGAGGCCGTTCTGGCTTCAAAGCGCCCTGTCGCCTCAAGTGGACTTGGCGGAGATTTGACACTTTTGTTCCAAGTCAGCAGGTGAGTTCCCCTCAGGATATTTCAGCCCTGCTGACCCCGGCAAGGTTAGGGTCACCGAGAGGTGGTCGGAACGCAGAAAGGCTCGCCGTATCCGGTTCAGACCATGCCGAGGCCACCGTTGATCTGGATGATTTCACCGGACAAATAGGAGGCACTGTCCGAGGCAAGGTAGAGTACCGCTTCGGCAACGTCTTCAGGAACACCCTCACGACGGAGAGGAGTTCGCTCGACTGTCGCTTTCCGTCCCTCAGGCGTGCTGAACACGTCATGGAAGCGCGTACCGATTAGGCCCGGCGCCACACCATTGACACGGATTCCCAGGGGACCGACCTCTTTCGCCAGCGCTCGGACATAAGTCGCGACGGCCCCCTTCGTCGCCGCGTAATGGGAAGCGCCAGGTCCTCCGCCGTCGAAAGCCGCAAGGGAGGACATCAGCACAATGGTTCCGGACTTGCGTGGCTCCATGCTGCGCAGGGCCGACTGGCAGGCCAGGAACGTACTTGTAAGATTGATGGCAATCGCCTCCTGCCAGAGATCCAGGGATGTCTCGACACAGCGGCTGCGCTTGAGCAGGCCGCCAGCATTGGCAAAGAGAATATCGATAGGCCCGAATGCCTCCTCAACCCCCGCAAAAGCATCGGCAACGCTGGCTGAATCGGTCATGTCGGCTTTGATGCCCATAACTTGACGACTGGAACCGTTGAAGTCCTTTTCCAGGGCAGCGGTCTCGTCGGCACTCGTCACATAGGTGAACGCGACCCTCGCCCCGCTCGAGGCGAATGCCCGAGTGGTGGCACCGCCGATTCCCGACGCCCCACCAGTGATTAAGACGGTTTTTCCAGTGAATCGGGACTCAGGTGTCATGCCAACCTCCGTATAGGCTTGGGCGTATTTTTTCATCAAACGCCGCTTGTCAGGGCATCGTCAACTGATATCTTAGCTTCAGGAGCTAATATTTCTGTCATGATGCTAAGCCCTGAACGCCCCCTCACTGATTTTCTTGGTCCCAGCCTCCTAACAGGTGAAGGGCCGCTCGTCGTGCAGGTTCATGGGGCACTGAGGGAACTCATCCTCGAAACGATTCTGCTTCCATGGCAAACCTTGTCGGAAAAGGACGTGGCCGCATGCCTTAAGGTCAGCAAGACCCCGGTGCGTGAAGCGATCATCCGGTTGGCGGAGGAAGGTCTCGTCACTGTCGTTCCGAAAAGCCGGACCTATGTGGCCCCTATCAACCTCGATCGCTTCCTGGAGGGCTGCTTCGTTCGCCTGCAGCTTGAAAGCGGCGCAGCCCGTCGAGCCGCCAGTGAACGGACCCTTGAGGATGTCTGCAATCTGAAAGCCTGCCTCGCTCGCCAAGAGGCGGCTGTAGCGGCAGAAGACTACACGGCATTCCGGCACCTTGACGAAGAGTTTCACGCGTTGATCATCGAAGCCGCGAAATTGCCAGGAGTCATCCAAGTGATCGAGACCGCGAAAGTCGAGATCGACCGGATCCGCAGCCTTAAGCAACGCCTGAACATCCGCGCCACGGACCGGGTCTTGGCTCAGCATCGGACGATCACCGCAGCCATTGCCGACAAGAATACAGCGAAGGCGGAAGAGGCCATGCAAGACCATCTCGGCAGCATCGAGAACAAAGTCTGGGAACTCGGCGAGAACCTGGAGTTCTGGGCGCTCTTCGAGGCTATCAACCGAGAACGACCACGATATCGTCTCTCCGCATAAAGCAAGAATACAGACGGAGACAACGGGAGGACACGTAGAATGGCAGAGGCGGCACTCGATCGGGAGAGCGGGGGCGGAGCCGTTAGAGTCATGGACGGGGTCATCGCGACGCCGGAACTTGCCACGCCGCCAGCCTTTCCGCCTGCCCGGACCTTCAGCATCGGAAGCGTGGTTCGCACCCTCCTCGCGGATGTGCGCCGGGACTGGCAGCTCTACGTGCTTCTCGCGCCGATGATCATCTGGTTCGCCGTTTTCCTCTACGCACCCATGTACGGACTTCAGATCGCCTTCAAGCAATACAGCCTCTTTCGTGGCATTGAAGGCAGTCCCTGGGTGGGCTTCGACAACTTCGTGGCATTGTTCAGCAACGAGTACTTCCTGCGAGCGGTCAAGAACACCCTGCTCATCAGCTTTTACTCGCTTGTTTTCGCCTTCCCGGTGCCGATCATCCTGGCATTGATGTTCAACGAGATCCACCACCAAGGCTTTCGACGCATCGCCCAAACCATCACCTATCTGCCGCATTTCATCTCGCTGGTGATCATCGCCGGGCTCGTGGTGAACTTTCTTTCGCCAACGACCGGGATCGTGAACATCATGCTCGACTGGCTCGGCTTCGAGAAAATCTATTTCCTCACGATCCCCGAATACTTTCGCCCAATCTTCATAGGTTCGAACATTTGGAAAGAGGCAGGATTCGACTCGATCGTCTACCTCGCAGCGATCGCCGGCATCAATCCTGCATTGTATGAATCCGCCCGCATGGACGGCGCATCGCGCTTGCAGATGATGCGATACATCACGCTGCCATCTCTCGTCCCTGTGATCATGATCATGCTGATCATCCGCGTCGGCCAGCTCATTGAGGTGAATTTCGAGTACATCATCCTCCTTTATCAGCCTGCCACCTTCGAGACCGCGGACGTGATCTCGACCTTCATCTACCGAGCCGGTATTCAGAATAATCAGTATGCGCTCGGCACCGCGGCGGATCTCTTCAACGCCGTCGTCGCCCTCATCCTGGTGGTCAGCGCCAATTGGCTGAGCAGGCGCTACAGCCAGAACTCGGTGTGGTGAGGTTCGAACATGGCGACTCGCGCACTCACGTCCGACAGCTCGTCCGAACCTTTCAATCTCTATACTCGCGGAGACAAAATCTTTGGTGTCGTCAATACAGCGCTCCTGCTGCTCTTCGTACTGAGCACTCTCTACCCGTTCGTCTACATCCTGTCGGCATCGCTGAGCTCAGGCTTTGCAGTCACGTCTGGCCAGGTCACGCTCTGGCCCGTGGACATCACTTTCGCCGCCTACGAGTACGTGCTGGCGGACCAGAAATTCTGGATCGCCTACGGCAACACGCTGTTCTACGCCTTCTTCGGCACTCTCACGAGTCTTCTCATCATGGTGCCGGGCGCATTCGCGCTGTCGCGGGCGAGGCTCAGGGGTCGGCGCCTCATTGGCTTCATGGTGGCCTTCACCATGTGGTTCCATGCCGGACTTATTCCATTCTTCCTCAACATTCGCGACCTCGGTCTGCTCGACGCTCGGATGGGAATCGTCTTGGCGTTCGCCTGCAACGCCTTCAACGTGATCCTGCTGCGCAACTATTTCGAGGCCGTGCCAACCTCCTTCGAGGAGGCCGCGCGGATCGACGGTGCGAGCGACTTCCAGCTTCTGTGGAAGATCTTCATCCCACTTGCCAAGCCCGCGATCATGACGGTTGGGCTCCTGTGTCTCGTCTCCCGCTGGAACGGCTATTTCTGGGCCATGGTGCTCCTGCGCAGCGAGGAGAAGGTCCCGCTTCAGGTTTATCTGAAACGGACCATCGTGGACATGCGCAGCGACGACAGCTTCGCCAGCGCACTGATGTCCACGGAATATTCGTTCGAAACCATCACGGCAGCGATCATGGTCGTGTCGATCCTGCCCATCGTAGTCATTTTTCCGTATGTCCAGAAATATTTCAACAAAGGCATCACACTCGGCGGCATCAAAGAATAACGAGGGAGCGTCGCGCCGAGTCGGCGAGCCCCAGAGGAAACGCTTTCGGAGGACTACCATGAAAAGGATCATGACAGCCGCGCTGCTGTCGGCCGTACTGGCCGCGACGCCCGCTGTGGCTCAGGACGCCAAGAGCACCAAGATCGTCGACAAACCGCTTGAACTGACGATCCACATGCATTTCCGTGACAAGTATGTGTGGAACGATGACTGGCCCGTGGCCAAGGAATTGACCCGACTTACGGGGATCAAACTGAAGAACGTGGCCTCGAAGGCCACCACCCTCAGCCGGGAGGCGTTCAACCTCCTGATCGCCTCCGGCAACCTGCCGGACATCGTCGCCGGGAATGAACTTCGTCACGATTTCGTGCGCTATGGGATGGAAGGAGCCTTCCAACCCCTCAATAAGCTCATCGACCAGCATGCGCCGAACCTGAAGCGATTCCTTGCCGAGAACCAGGAAGTGCGCAAGGCCATCACGGCTCCTGACGGGAATATCTACTGGGTTCCCTACGTGCCCGACGGCAAGTTCGCTCGCGGCTGGTTCATCCGCTACGACTGGCTGGAGAAGCTCGGCCTGCAGCCGCCACAGAACGTGGATGAACTCTACACGGTGCTGAAGGCCTTCCGTGAGCGCGATCCGAACGGCAATGGCCAGAAGGATGAGGTGCCGCTCTTCTTCCGCGAGCCCGACTCCGAACTCCAGCGTCTCGTGGTGCTTTGGGATGGCCGCTCCAGCGGCTCGGATGCGGCGCACGACTTTTACATCGACAACGGCAAGGTCAAGCATCCCTATACCGGCGACAACTACCGCATAGGCATGCGCAACATCGCTAAATGGTACGCGGAAGGTCTTATCGACAAGGAGGTTTATACCCGCCGCGCCCGTGCCCGCGAGGCTCTTCTCGGAGCCAATCAGGGTGGCATGACCTATGATTGGTTCGCTTCGACCGCCGGGTATAACACGAGCCTCAAGGATAAGGTGCCTGACCTGAAGTTCCTGGCGATCGAGCCGCCGGCGAGCCCTTCAGGCAAGCGCATCAACGAGAACCGGCGCGCGCGCCTGCGTCCAGATGGGTGGGCCATCACCACGACCAACAAAAATCCCGTAGAGACGATCAAGCTCTTCGACTTCTACTTCACGCCCCAGGGCCGACTGCTCTCGAATTTCGGCGTCGAGGGGCAGCATTACGACATGGTCGACGGCAAGCCGCGTTACAAGCCGGAGATCCTGAATGCCAAAGCCCCGGTCAATGCTCAGATGTGGGATATCGGCGCGCAGATCCCAATCGGCTTCTGGCAAGATTATGAATATGAGCGCCAGTGGACCAACGAGGACGCGCTCAAGGGCATCGAGCTTTATGAGAAGGGCAACTACCTCATCGATGAGTTCCTGGGCGTCAGCATGACGGTCGATGAGCGTCAGGTCTTCGACCGTCACATGCCCAACATCCAGACCTACATGATCGAGCAGATGCAGGCCTGGGTTCTCGGATCACGCGACGTCGACAAGGACTGGGAATCCTACAACGCCCAGCTGAAGAAGCTCGGCTTGGACCAAGTCCTTGCCGTCATGCAAAAAGCCTATGATCGCCAATATCGGTGAATGTCTGCCGCCGGCCTCAAAGCCGGCGGCCTCACTCTTTCGGATCCGTCATCATGTCGACCAACGTCTATGCCAATGTCAGCACCAAACGGTACCTTCTCGATCAGCCCAGAGCTGGAACGCTGACAGTGAGATACAGCCCGGACGCCGAGGAGGTCTATGAGAACCCTCCGCGCTTCGTGTGGCTTCCGACTCTGGATGAAGGATCCCGATATGTACTCAAGGTGACGGAAAGCGGCAGCTCGGACGGCGAGCCCTTGTTCATCTACGAGGACCTGCACAGAAACTTCTTCACGCCGGATCATGGCTATGCTCCCGGCGAATACACCTGGGCCTATGCAGTTTGGGATCCCGTTCAGGGTGCTCCTGCAAGCGCCTGGAGCGAGAGCCGCAGCTTCACCGTACCGGCGGACCTGAAGCCAGTTCCTCTTTCATCCAGCCAGGACCGGGCGAAAGCCGCCACCCAATCCCATCCGCGCCTCTGGCTCGACTCCGACAAGATCTCAGCCTTCGCTGCGGCTCTGAAGCAAAACCCGGATCATTGCAGCTTTCAGAATTTTTACGAGCGCTCTGTCAAGCCGTGGATAGACCGCCCGATCATCGCTGAGCCGGCACCCTATCCCGACAACAAGCGTGTCGCTTCCCTGTGGCGACAGATGTACATCGACTGCCAGGAAGTGATCTACGCCATCAGGCACCTCGCCATCGCTGGCCGTCTGCTTGAGGACGAGGGACTGCTCGAACGCGCCAAAGAGTGGCTGCTGGCGGTCGCCGAATGGGATGTGCTCGGCCCAACCTCCCGCTCCTATAACGACGAGGCCGCTTTTCGCGTGGCGAGCGCCCTGGCATGGGGCTATGACTGGCTTTATGATCGTCTCGACCCTCATGAGCAGGAAATCGTTCGAACAGCCCTCCTCGCGAGAACCCGTGAAATCGCCGAGCATGTCATCGGCCATGCCCGCATTCATATCTTTCCTTATGACAGCCATGCCGTACGAGCCCTGTCAGCCGTGCTGACGCCCTGCTGCATCGCTCTGCTCGGCGAGGAAGAGGAGATCCGCACCTGGCTCGATTACACGATCGAATACTTGTTCAGCATCTACTCGCCCTGGGGTGGGGAAGACGGCGGATGGGCCGAAGGTCCGCATTATTGGACCACGGGGATGGCCTATCTGCTGGAAGCAGCCAGTCTCATCCGAAACTATCACGGCGTTGACGTTCTCCAGCGGGCTTTCTTCCAGACTACGGGCGACTTTCCCCTCTATACGAAGGCTCCTGGGGTGCGACGCACCTGCTTCGGCGACGATTCCACGATGGGTGATCCGCCGAGCCTAAAGACCGGCTATAACATGCGCCAGTTCGCGGGAGCGACGGGCAATGGATTTTATCAATGGTATTTCGAACAGGTGAGGCGCGACGACCCTGGCACCGAGGATCTCTTCTATAATTATGGCTGGTGGGATTTCGCCTTCGAGGATCTGCAATATGCCCACGATTTTCCGGCAGTAGAAGCGGAGCTGCCGACAAATCTTCCCGTCCTGCGAGTGTTCCACGACATCGGCTGGGTGGCTGTGCAGAAGGACATGAGCGATCCGATGCGCCATCTCCAGTTCGTCTTCAAGAGCAGTCCATACGGTTCCCTGAGCCATAGCCATGGTGACCAAAATGCATTTTTGCTGCGGGCCTTCGGGGAAGATCTTGCCATCCAAGGCGGCTACTACGTCGCATTCAACTCGACCATGCACCGTCAGTGGCGCCGACAGACGCGCTCGAAGAACGCGATCCTGATCGGCGGCAAGGGTCAGTATGCAGAGCGCGACAAAGCTCTGGGCAAGGCTGCCTCGGGCAGGCTTCTCGCCGCGGAGCAGGACTATAGGAACATCTTCATAAGGGGGGACGCCACCGCCGCCTACCAGTCTTTCAATCCCGGCGTGAAGCTGGTGCAAAGAGACGTGCATTTCGTGCACGAACGCTACTTCGTCGTCGTCGATCGGGTATCGCTCGACGCACCGGAGCCGATCACGTTCCTGTTTCACACTGAAAACGAGATGGAGATTGGCGGACAGACCTTCCGAGTGACCGGCAACCGGGCAGGCCTTTACGGCCACTTCGTCTTCAGCAGCGCGGGCAAGCCCGTTCTCCGGCAGCAGCAGGGCTTCACGGACGTTGACCCGGTGGAAATTGAGGGGCTGCCATTGCAATGGCATCTAGCCACAGAAGTGCCCGCCGCGCGTCAGCACAACCTCGTGACCCTGCTCGTTCCTTATGCTCTCGATCAGCCGTCACGTGTCCTGCACTTCATCGACGACCAAGGCTTCAGCACGGATATCTATTTCGTGGACGAATACGACCAGGAGTTCTCAGTAGTCCTGCCAAAGGAATTCTGATCAGCGAAGGGCCACGACCGCCCCTGCAGCATTCAGCCGGCACGCAACGCGAGACTGACGGATTTGAAGTGCATTTGCACGGGCATATACGACCCTTACCTCAATGGGAGCTGTAAATCCGCCGCTCGGTATACGGCTCCCTTGCCCTGCACTCACGGCATCCACCCGGATCGCCCGGTACGGACGCGCAGCCGCTACGATGGAGTTACGGCATGCTTGGAGAATTTGGCTTGGGATGTCAGCTCGTGGGATCAACCGCACGACAGAGTTTATCTTTTCGCTTCCTGATGGTTCGAGGCGGGGGACAAGTGAGGATGGCAGGCTCAATTCGGCACTGCCCCCACCAGCTGTGAGCGAGGCAGGTGCTAAAGTCCCGCCTGTTGGAACCGTTGGACTTGGAGTCGTCGTCTGCTGATTTGCCGCACCTGTCACATTGCTTGTCGCGGCTGTGGATACGGGGTTGGACGCTCCCACAGATGTGCTGGCACTGTTATTGCTGACCGCACCGGTAGCACCGGAGCTTCCTAAACCACCGCTAGCTCCGACGTTCTGGCCGCCAGTGGCTGCGTTGTTTCCGCTGCTGCTCCCGCCGCCATTGCCATTTCCTGGGTTGCCGGCACCCGCGGCATTTCCTCCGCTGCGCCCGTTACCCTGATTCCCGCGACCCTCGGCGGTCCCACCACCATTGCTGTTGTTCCCATTTCCTTGGCCACCACGCCCTCCGCTGTTTCCAGCACCGTTACCGTTGCCTCCACTGTTTCCTTGATCTTGGCCTCCCCCTCCACCCTTTCCACCTCCGTTTCCTTGACCGCCGCCTCCATCTTTCCCGCTGCCTCCATCCTTTCCGCTGCCTCCGTCTTTCCCGCCGCCGCCATTGCCTCCCTCACCTCCACCTTTGGCGAAGACAGGCTGAGCGGCCATCAGCATTATGGCAGTGATGGTAACGATTGATGCGCGAAGCATGGCTCCTCCTGATACTAAGATCGTTGTCGCGACCGCTGAGACTGTGAGCCAATTGGGGTTCACCAAAGCCTGCTGTCAGGCCGCAAGGCACTTGGGAGACTGAGAGCGGCAGGATTGCGCGAATTATCAACGCTTTGTGTGAGTATGCGAGGTCTTGGGCTTATTCTGGGGGGAGCTCTCTCAACTATCCTGACATTTTGTCCGCGGGTCTCAAGCGTCAGTCTTGTCAGTCTCGATGACTCAGCCTCGGATTGAACCCTACGGCTGCGACTTGCAGCAATCGTTGCCTTGCCGTCGTCTCGAGTCAGAGCCTTTGCTTCACGCTGCGCTGAGACTGGACGAGTATTTCCGTGTGTCGCGACTTGGCCCTTCCCCCGCTGAGATTCCCGTTTGAGATCGATTTCCGGCCTCTTTGATGGAGCTCGGTCAACCTCCAGGGTCTGTGGGAGTTGGAACGTTCGAGTTACTGGTGGCAGCTCTTCGCGACTTTCAAGAAGCGGAGCTGCAATAACCTGATCCTCCCTCGACCTCAGTTGACTCTTGACCTCTTTCCTACTCCACTCAAGCGCAGCGAGAACAGTGAGCTGGCCTTGCACGACTTCCAATTGTTCAAAAGCGGCCGCTGCCTTCTTCCTCTCGCTGTCTGCTACTTTCCAGGCCGCACTCGCGCTTGCTCTCAGACTATTCAGTTCCTCGTAAGATGCAGTCTCGCTGGGTAAGGCGCTGTTTGCCCGCTTA
Source organism: Microvirga arvi (assembly GCF_016892765.1). Lineage (GTDB taxonomy): Bacteria > Pseudomonadota > Alphaproteobacteria > Rhizobiales > Beijerinckiaceae > Microvirga > Microvirga arvi. Next base: position 26,727 of record NZ_JAFEMD010000022.1, on the reverse strand, counting down.
TCCTCCTTGATAGTGGCTCGCTGCTGTCCGATGATTTGCAGTGTGCCCGTCTTTGCTTCAGCAAGCTCCTCTCGAAGCACGATGACCTCTTCCTGTTTTTCTCCGTGCTCTTCCTTTAAACTGGTGAGTTGCTCCTTGAGGTCCGTTATCAGTAATTGCGCAGCATCGGCCCGATCCTTCTCCCGCTCGAAGGCGACCTGGAATGCAAGAGCATTGGCCTCATTACTCGCAACAGCTCCGGTAGAGTTTTCTGGCGTGAGCAGAGGAAAGTTCTGCCACCTGCCAGCTGGCGGCGGATACCATGTAAGCGAGGCAAGTCCGTCTGCATGATTGCTACCGGGGCTCGGTTGAGGGTCAGTCATGTTGGGCGAGTGATCGTCCGTTGCCCGCATAGGGGCTGCAAATTTGGGCATTAAGTACGGCGTAACACCTCCAGCGACCAAAATAGCGATTATGGCACACCACTTCGTAACTCTAGGCACAGATGAGACATGCCCGTTGCACTGTACCGTAGTAGGGGGCTGCCAAATCTTTTGCTTTACCATGGGCGATCCTTGATCATCTTCCATCGATTGCACACGTCCGTCCTCAAGGATGCATAACCGTAGCGGGCAATGTGCTGCTTCGGGTCTCCCACACCAACGGAGATCGATTACTCACCTGCATTGTGTTCTCGGCGTGTAGGGCTCTTGGGAATTTCGGGCGATGCTACCTTTGAGCCCTTAAGGCCCTTTGCAGCTTTGAAACCCATTTTAGAATTGTACCCAGTACAGCCCTGCTTCCACTATAAATCTGCTCATCCCAAGCTGCTTTGCTGGCTCCCACAGGCAGGCTCTCACAATGGGCGGTGAGTTCGTGAGTATCACAGCCTGTCAGACGGCCTTGGAGCGCGGCGGCAGCGTTGCAGGGGTATGGTACTGGCTAGAACCCAATCGCCCGCCTCCCCCGCTATCCGGATCCTCGGTCTTGAGACAGTAGAGGATCTCGGTTTGGGTTGCTCAGACCTGCAGCGTTTACCTTGTGTCTTAAGGTTTTAGCGATACTATGTTGCTATAAGGTCTTTGGGTCAAAAATCCAGATCAAGGGATACGACAATGGCTCTGACGGGGCGTTTCAATCTCCGGAAATCTTTTTCCGGAAGGATCATTTTACAAGTGGAAGAGGAAGTCGAAAGCGCATGGGGACTCTTCTCGAGGAAGCCTAAGTTCCGCAGACGGTGGCGCGATGCGAAGCCGATGGATCTGCCAGCCACCGAATTGCGCGCGCTGATGGACCTGCGCAACCGACCACGTTCGTTCATGCATGCCTTCGAGGCGACCCAGAACAAGGACCGATCATCGCCTCAACCCGATTTGGCGCAGCCGCTCCCCAGCGCGGCCTCGTCAGACGAGGTGCATCTGGCGACAGCACACTAATGAGCGGCCTGCCCACTTACAACGACAAGAGTTAGGTCGATTCCGCCATATCATTCTCTGAAACAGGGGTCTTGAGCAAGCGCGAGACCAATCATGCTATATCCGCCCTTCGAGCTGAACTGCTTCGGTGGATGTCGTGAACAACTTGCGCTCTCAACATTTCAAGGGGCCAGATACGGTAAGTCAAAAGGGCATTCCAGGTTAGGAGCGGCAAAGCGCTAGAGAACAAGCCCTTGAAAGAGAGAATGTTTTTGTCATACTTCCCGAGCTTTTTTCTTGTTCAGTGCGGCTCCCGAGAGCAACACCATGAACCGGCACGTGCTGGCACCTTAGAATGCCGATCATTGATCGATTGAGGGGTGAATGATCTGATGCGACTGTTCGTTGCCTCGCTCGCGACAGAGACAAACACGTTTTCACCGATCCCCACGACCCGAAGAAGCTTCGAGGCCGGAGCATACTTTCCGACAGGAACTCATCCAGACCGAATTACCCATAGCACCGCGCCTCTCTGGGTGGCCCGCCAGCGCGCCAGACGTGACGGCTACACCTTGATCGAAGGGTCCTGCTTCTGGGCAGATCCGGCAGGCCTGTGCAGGCAAGCGGACTACGAGAGCGTCAGAGATGAAATTCTCGATCAGTTGCGGGCAGCATTGCCTGTTGATGGGGTTCTGCTTGGATTACATGGCGCGATGATGGCCCATGGCTATGTGGATTGTGAGGGCGACCTGATCACCCGCGTCAGGGAGATCGTTGGCCCAGATGTCAAGATCGGCGTCGAGCTTGATCCCCACTGCCATTTGACCGAGCAATGCGTCAGACAGGCCGACGCGATCGTTCTCTTTAAGGAGTACCCTCACACGGATTATGCCGAGCGGGCTGAGGAGTTGATTGACATTCTTCTGAGCTCGATCCGCGGCACTCTTAGCCCAGTGATGTCGCTTTACGACTGCCGGATGATTGAGCGCGTCCCCACATCGCGAAGCCCGGGCCGAGACTTTGTCGATCAGATGAAAGCCCTCGAGGGCAAGAACAGCGTTCTTTCCATCTCACTGGCACACGGCTTTCAGCTCGGCGACGTGGCAGAGATGGGATGTCGGATCCTTGTTGTCACCGACGGGAACAAACCATATGGCGAGGCGCTCGCAGAGGAGTTGGGAGAATCGTTCCGCCACCTGCGAGGTCAGTTCGCAGCTCCCTCTATGGCTTTTGACTCTGCGCTTGAGCAGGCGCTCAACGATCCGGAACCGGGGCCATACGTGATTGCCGATCCCACTGATAACGCTGGTGGAGGATCTCCGTCGGACAACACCAATCTCCTGCGCCGAATGATCACTTTGAATGTCCAGGAGGCCGCGTTCGGACCAATCTGGGATCCGATTGCCGTCGAGTTCTGCCTTGGCGCAGGAGTCGGCGCGACCCTTCCGTTGCGTTTCGGTGGCAAGGCAGCAGCCACATCGGGTTTGCCCATAGACGCCGAAGTTGAGATAGTAGGAATCGTGCGAAACGGTGTGCAGAGCTTTGGCGATGCCAAGGTCGCGATTGGAGATGCGGTTGGCATCCGGCTCGGAGGGATCGAGATATCACTGCTTTCGACGCGATCACAGGCGATCGGGCTCGAGATATTCACGAGTGTGGGCATTGAGCCTCAGTCGAAGCGGATCATCTGCCTGAAGTCGACCAATCATTTCTATGCTGCTTACGCCCCCATCGCACGAGCGGTGCTTTACACCGATGGCGGCGGCCCCTCCCCGCTCGACATCCAAAAGCTGCCCTACCGAAACATCGAACGGCCGCTTTGGCCCCTGGATCCGCTCCCACCGGGAAGGCTTCTCGTCTAGAGAGCAGCAACCAAAGATTCGCTCAGGACTAGCCTCCGTTGACGCCTATCCGGATTATAATCGGCTCCCTGATGGGAAGACGGCATCCACAGCCGCCCGCGCAGCCTTGACGATGACGTCGGCTTCCTCACGCGTGAGACAGAGGGGTGGCGCTAAGCCGAGAATATCGCCCTGCGGCATGGCGCGGCCGATCACCCCGCGCTCGAGAAGGGCGGCTGCCACTTTCTGACCGATCGCCTTGGAAGGATCGAAGAAGCGGCGATCGCTTCTGTCTTCGACGAACTCGACGGCCGCCATCAACCCCTCGCCGCGAACTTCACCGACGTGGCGATGCTCGGACAGGGCATCCGTCAGCTGCTGGCGGAAGTATGTTCCCACCGAAAAAGCATTCTCAACGAGGTTCATTTCATCGATCAGCTCAAGATTGGCGATGCCGGCTGCGACGCAGAGAGGATGCGCGGAATAAGTCCAGCCATGGCCGATCGCGCCCATCCTGTCCGAACCCTGGACGAGAACCTGCCACATCTTATCGGAAACGATACTGCCTGAGAGAGGTGCGTAAGCCGAGGTCAGCCCCTTGGCGATGGTGATGAGATCCGGAGACATCCCGTACCGGTCCGAACCAAACATCGTCCCAAGCCGGCCGAAGCCTGTGATCACCTCATCGGCGACGAGAAGAACGTCGTATTTGGCAAGAACAGCCTGGATCTTCTCCCAATAGTCTGCCGGCGGCGGCACGATGCCTCCGGTTCCCAGAACCGGCTCGCCGATGAAAGCGGCAATTGTCTCCGGCCCCTCGGCGAGGATCATCTCCTCCAACTTGTCCGCACAATATTGCGAGAACTGCTCCCCGGTCTGGGAGCGATCCGCGCGGCGGAAGTAATACGGTGCCTCCGTATGCAGGATGGGCGTCCGCGGTAGATCGAACGCTCTGTGAAAGAGTTCAAGCCCCGTCAGGCTTCCGGTCATGACTCCCGAGCCATGATATCCCCGCCACCGGGAGATGATCTTCTTCTTCTCAGGGCGCCCCAGGACGTTGTTGTAGTACCAGATGAGCTTCAGGTTTGTTTCGTTCGCATCAGAGCCCGACAGCCCGAAGTAGACCCGGCTCATCCCTTTTGGTGATCGTTCAACGATCATTCTAGCAAGCGTGATCGATGCTTTCGTGCCATGACCGACATACGCATGGTAATAGGCAAGGTTCTTTGCCTGTTCTGCAATCGCATCGACGATCTTCTGGCGACCGTAACCGACGTTGACGCAGTAGAGTCCTGCAAAAGCATCAAGGCTCTGTCGGCCAGTCTTGTCGGTAATGTAAACGCCCTCCCCGCTGCTCATCACACGCGTATTACTTTCGCCGCGGGCATGGGTCCCCATGTGGGTCGACGGGTGAAAGAAGTGATCACGATCCCAGGCGTTAAGTTGGTTATTATCGTTGAGCATAAGATGCTTCTCGCACGTCAAGGGCTGGATCTCGGCTAACCCTAACCGATTCAGTAATTGCTTGGCAGCGAACATCAGGCCATGCAAGATTATTTCCGGCGTATACTCACCCATACGTGCAGGAGTTCTGCATGACAGATCTGGACGATATCGACGTTCTCCTCCTGAACGCCGTTCAACGAAACAACAAGATGACATCCGATCAGCTCGGAGAACTCGTCGGGCTTTCGCCCACAGCGTGCCAGCGGCGGCTAAGACGCCTCCGCAGTGAGGGGGTCATCGAGGGGGATGTCTCCATCATCTCACCAAAAGCGGTGGGTCGCCCGATTTCGATGCTGGTGCTGGTTTCACTCGAGCGCGAGCGCACCGACATCATCGACCGCTTCAAGAAGGCTATTCGCTCCACTGCCGAAATCATGATCGGCCTCTACGTCACGGGCGAAGCGGATTTCGCCTTGATCGTGACGGCGCGGGACATGCAGGATTATGAACAGTTCACGCGTCGCTTCTTTTATGAGAACCCGGATATCAAGGGTTTCAAAACCATGGTGGTCATGGATCGTGTCAAGGCAAGCTTCGTCCTTCCCATCTCGGGATCGTCTGAGAAATGAGGTACACCCAGCATTGAGATCCTTTTGCAGGATTCCTGCGTTAGCTTGGCCCAACACGGGGAATTCAGTATGAAAGCCACTCGATTTTGCTGACCTTGGCCACTGGTAATAGCATAATATCCGGAGAGGACTTGCCGAGGCAGCCTGGGAACGACTGTCGGAGTTGACCATGGGGAATGAGCCGGTTTCGGCTTATGTGGACAGGAGGCGCCAGATCTACTGCGATCTCAGTGATCGCGTTTGGGGCACTCCGGAACTCAATTTTCAGGAGTTCCGTTCCTCTGCCGAGCATGCTCGGATGATCGAAGTCGAAGGCTTCCGCGTGCTGAAGCAAATCGCCGGCATGCCAACAGCTGTCGGAGGTGAAGCCGGACGGGATGGACCGGTCATTGCCGTTCTGGGGGAATACGATGCTCTTCCCAGATTGAGCCAGGTCGCCGGAATCACTGCGCCACAACCACTGATTCAAGGAGGCAACGGGCACGGCTGTGGCCATAACCTGCTGGGTTCCGCCTCGCTTCTTGCGGCTGCGGCTCTCAAGGAATGGCTGGCCCAAAGCAACCTGCCCGGGCGGGTGCGATATATCGGCTGTCCGGCCGAGGAAGGCGGATCGGCAAAAAGCTTTATGGTAAAAGCAGGGGTTTTCGACGACGTCGACATCGCCATCTGCTGGCATCCCGGACCCTTTACAGGCGTCACAACTCCGCTCTCTCTGGCCTGTGTGGAGGCGGAATTCGCGTTTTCGGGGCGGGCCGCCCATGCGGCGGCAGCGCCTCATCTTGGCCGCAGCGCTCTTGATGCCATCGAATTGATGAACGTGGGCGTCAACTACCTGCGAGAGCATATGCCGCCCGGCGCACGGGTGCATTATGCCATTACCGAGACGGGCGGCATCGCTCCCAATGTGGTTCAGGCGCAGGCACGCGCACGACATCTCGTCCGCGCCGCGACGCTCGAGGAGATGTGGTCGTTGTTTTCAAGGGTCGTCGACATTGCCCGGGGCGCCGCATTGATGACAGGAACCACCATGTCCTGGGCTCAGGTTGCAGGAGAGGCCAACCTCATCGGCAATTCCGTTCTTGAGCAACTGATGGATGAGACCCTCAGGCGCCTTGGCAGCCCGGGATTCGATATCGCAGATCAGGCTTATGCGGCCGCGATCCAGACAACACTCAACCCGGCCGACATTCGCAGTGCTCGCATGAACTTCAACCTTGCGCCGGATTCAGGTGCCGCTTTGACGGAGGAGATATATCCGCTCGGCGCAGGATCGCCCAATGCTATCGGATCGACCGACGTGGGAACCGTCAGTTGGGTGGCCCCGACGGTACAGTGCCGCGTTGCTACATGCGCGGTCGGCACACCTGCGCATTCCTGGCAGATGGTTGCACAGGGATGTGCGCCAGCGGCGCACAAGGGCATGGTCTTCGCGGCAAAAGCCATGGCTGAGGTCGCTGCCGCGCTCTATGCAGAGCCATACCTTCTGCGGGCTGCCTGCCAAGAGCACGCGGACTTCCGGGCCAACCACCCGTTCAAGAACCCGATCGAGAATGCGGCACAGCTCGATCTGCCGACGGCGGCGCCAAACTAGATAAGAATTCGTCCTTTTCAGGATGAAGACAGAGCGAATAAAAACCGACGCTCTGGGAGGAAGGTAACAAGGGTCGATAGGATGCGTGGCCTACCGCAACGGATCCATCATGCGTTTGTTTATCGAGGTCTAAACGACAGCAGGCATAACAAAGGGGACGGCTTATGAAACGACATCTTTCCTTAGCTTTAGGTCTTGCCATCACGTTGCTCGGGGTAGGACCGACACTCGCCCAGGCTCCGTCCACGATCCGCATTGCTACCGACGGGGAATCGCCACCCTACAGCCTGTCGAAGCCTGATGGATCCATCGAAGGTTTCGAGGTCGAGTATGCAAAGGCGCTTTGCGAGAAGATGCAGGTGAAATGCATCATCGAAGTGCAGGATTTCAGCGGCATGATTCCAGCGCTCAATGCTGGGAAGTTCGACGTGATCATGGCCAGCATGTCGATCACGAAGAAACGTGAAGAGACTATCAACTTCTCCATTCCCTACGGCGGCACCGGCAATGTTTTCGCGACCATGAAGGGAAGCCCCCTCGAGGCGATGCCGGGGAGGAATGGAACCCTGACCCTTACGAGTGAGAGCGCCGCAGCTAAAATTGAGGAGATGCGAAAACTGCTCAAGGGCAAGGCGATCGGCGTCCAGACGGCATCGGTCTCTGCCGAATTTGCTAAAACCTACTTCAAGGACGTCGCAGAGATCCGGGAATACCAGAAGAATGAAGAGATCAACCTTGATCTGATCGCCGGACGGGTCGACGCTGAGATCAACGGGAGAAGCTTCCTGCACAACTCATCAAAGGCCCCAGGTTTCCAGAATATCGTGCTCATCGGCCCAGTGCTTGACGGCGGCGTCTTCGGTGGCGGCGTCGGCTTAGGTTTTCGGAAATCAGATGCTGATCTCAAAGCTAAATTCGATGCCGCCATCAGGGCATCTGCCGCTGATGGAACGTTGAAAACCCTCTCCATGAAATGGTTTGGCTTCGACATCACACCGTCCAGCCTGCGCTGACGATTTCAGCCGGATCACCTTGCTACGTGATCCGGCTGTTCCAATAAGCAGTCAAAGGTAGAAGCTGCTCTTTTCGTCCCGTCCCTAAATCGCGACCATCTTGCACCCCCACGTCCGACCTCGTTTACCTGACGCCTATTGGCGGCGGGCAGTTTCCTTCGGCTTCGACGCTGATGCTTCGAAAAGAGAGGCAGACGATACCGGCGAGACAATTTTTGAAGTCGAAGGCGACGCCGCCTGTGAGCTGCCCGACCGCATCCTTTGAGCTTGACGATGCAGGCTGGCGCGCCCGGCCACGAGGAGATCGAGAGGGCACCGGTTGAAGAGCCGGCCCACACGATGCTGCAAAGCTGAAATTCCAACCCTCGACTTAATGCTGTTTGGAACGTAACGCTTGGACTTGAGTTGCCGACGGATACCAATCATTCGGAAGGAACTCGTCATGGCGAAGTCACTGAAAGCCGGTGACAAGGTCTCCTGGGACTCATCGGGAGGCCACAGCACCGGGAAGGTGGTGAAAAAGCAGATTAGCCCGACGCAGATCAAGGGCCACAAGGTAGCGGCGTCCAAGGACAACCCCGAATACATCGTGAAGAGCGACAAGTCGGGCAAGATCGCGGCCCATAAAGCAGATGGTCTCAAGAAGGCGTGACCAAGACTTAAACATCGGGCAGAGAGCGATCTGAGTTGGAACGAGGGCGGCCTCGCCCGGTTGATGGGTCATGGGAGATGTGCGCGGCACCCCCCTTCGCCACATCCCACTGGAGTTTCCATGCGCTACGCTCCTCTTCACGCAACGCTCCTGCTTGGCGCCTGTCTTGCGGCCTCCGTGTGCCTCGGCTCAGCCATGGCCCAAACATCTCCATCGCAGCAGCCCTTCGAGCAGGTGGCTGCCTTGGATCATCAGGTCACCGGCGTGGCCGTTTCGCAGGATGGGCGCATCTTCGTGAACTTCCCTCGCTGGACCGAGGACGCACCCGTCTCCGTGGCCGAGGTGATGAAGGATGGGTCGATCAAACCTTATCCGGATCAGCGCTGGAACGAGTGGCGCAATGCAAAGAAGGACGAGATGGCGCCCCAGGATCATTGGGTCTGCGTACAGAGTGTCGTAGCGGACAGTCTAGGCAACCTCTGGGTGCTCGATCCGGCAGCACCCGCTCAGGACAAGGTCGTCGCCGGCGGTCCCAAGCTGGTGAAGATCGATCTGAAGACGAACCAGCCGAGCCAAACGATTTCATTCACCGAAGACATTGCGCCTCAGGGCTCCTATCTCAACGATGTGCGCTTCTCTCCCGACGGTCACCACGCCTACATTACGGATTCGGGCGTGAAGGGCGCGCTCGTCGTGGTCGATCTGCAAAGCGGCAGGGCGCGCCGTGTGCTCAATGGTCATCCGAGCACGCAGGTCGAGAAGGACGTGCAGGTAAAGGCGGATGGTCAAGTGTTGCGGCGTCCTGACGGACGCGGCGTTGAATTCGCCGCCGACGGTATCGCCCTCACTCCGGACGGACGGCATCTCTATTGGCAGGCCATCAAGGGCAGGACGCTCTACCGGATTTCCACCGACACTCTTGAGAACGCCCAGGCTTCCGACCGGGAGATTGTAGCCAAGATCAAGACCGTAGGCGAGAACGGCGTCGCCGACGGTCTACTGATCACGCGCCGCGGCGACCGGATGATCGTGACGGCACCGGAAGAGGACGCTCTCAAGGTTCGCATTCTCAGCGGCCAGCAGGGCAGCCGTCCGACTGTCCTCGTGCAGGACAAGCAGCTCCGGTGGCCGGACACCCTCGCCGAGGGACCTGACGGCATGCTCTATTTCACGACGTCCCGCATCCAGGACTCGACCACCTACAGGCCTGAATCACCCAAGAGCCTGCCGACCCAGCTCTGGCGCATGAGGCTCGACAGCGCGGAAGCGACCGGCTCCCTCACTTCACCCACCCAGCCACAGCAGTGACGATGAATGAGAGTGCCCCCGGAGCCCTCCTCCCTGATGGAGATCCCGATGAACTTGTTTGACAAAGACGGTAGGCTTGATCTGTCCCGTCGCCTGTTTCTGCGCAGCACGGGCGGCGGCCTGCTGGGGTCAGGCCTTGGGCTGATCGGGCCCGCTTTCGCCCAAGGCGGCGGTGGATCGATGCCCGGTTTGCCGCCGTCGCGTCCGACGGGCAGGCCGTTTCCGGAAATGGAACAGGAGACGCCGGTAGAGCCCGGGCGCAGGCTTGGATGGGCCGTGGTGGGTCTCGGCAAGTTCGCTCTCAACCAGATCCTCCCCTCGTTTGGCGAGAGCCGTTGTTCCAAGCTGGTCGCGCTGGTCTCGGGCAACCGTCAGAAGGCGGAGCAGGTCGCCTCTCGTTACGGCGTCGACACCCGCGACCTCTACGACTACCAGACCTTCGACCGTATCGCCGACAACCCGGAAGTGGACGTCGTCTATGTCATCCTGCCCAATGCGCTTCATGCGGAATACACCGTGCGGGCCTTCAAGGCCGGCAAGCATGTGTTCTGCGAAAAGCCCATGGCAGTGACGGTCGAGGAATGCGAGACGATGATCAGCGCAGGCCGCGAAGCTGGGCGAAAGCTCATGGTGGCGTACCGCGCCCAGTTTGAGCCGCACAATGTGGAAGCCATTCGTAAGGTTCGCGACGGCGAGATCGGGGCGCTTCGCCTCGTCACCAGTGACCATGGCCGCATTCTCGACCCGAAGGATCCTGCGGATCAATGGCGCATGGTGAAGTCGCTCGCCGGCGGTGGATCGCGCTACGACATCGGCATCTACTCGCTCCAGGCGGCGCGTTATCTCACCGGAGAAGAGCCGGTGGAGGCGTTCGGCCAGATTGCGAACACGAAGGACGACCCGCGGTTTCGCGAGGTGGAGGATAGAGTCGCGTTCCAGCTGCGCTTTCCGTCCGGGGCAGTGGCCAATCTCTCCTCCTCCTATTCCACGGCCTCAGTGAAGCGCATCCAGGCCTTCGGCGAGAAAGGCTCGATCATTCTCGATCCGGCCACGGAATACGAAGGCAACAAGCTCGCCCTGCAGACCGAGAAGGGCCGTCAGGAGGTGAAGGTGAAGGTGAAGGAGCAGAGCCAGTTTGCCGCCGAGATGGATCACTTCTCCCAGAGCGTGATGAACAATCATGACCCGAAGACACCCGGAGAGGAGGGCTTGCGTGATATTCTCATCATGCAGGCGATCTACCAGAGTGCCTGCGAAGGGCGACCAGTCTCGATGGAAGCCACAGGTTCCACACGCTGAAAGGTCTAAGGGGCGATGTTGGTCCCTGACCTCCCGGACAGCGGATCAGCCAATCTGGGCAGCTTGTCGATAGTGATTGGGTATTCGCGGATGTGGTTGCCCGTAGGAATATTGCCTCTCATCAGTTCGCGGATTTCGTCGCGTGTATGCGCCGTGCCCTCTTCGATGAGGCGACACCAGAGCAGATCTGCCCAGGCGTGCAATAGCCGCATTGAAAGGCATCGTGATCGATGAAAACCTGCTGCAAGTGATGCAGCGCTCCATTTCTGGCCAGAGCTTCGACGGTAGCGATCTCCGTGCCATCGTTCATGACGGCGAAAGCCATGCAGGAATTGATCCGCCTGCCGTGACGATCACCGTGCAGGCCCCGCATTGCCCGTGATCGCAGCCCTTCTTGGTGCCTGTCAGGCCGAGATGATCCCGCAACAGGTCGAGCAGGCTGGTCCAGGGCAGCCGCGCAGGCGATGATTTGGCAGCAAACGATTTTCAATGGATCAAATCTGTCAAGGTTCCTGGCAGATGACCTGACGAGCCCGGATCCGCTCTCTTGCGGTGCTGCGTATAACGGCACCTGCACGCGACCTTCATTGCCAAGTTTAACACCTGACACAAGAAGTGATTGGATCGCTCCCATTCATATTAGCTATGATAATGTCGTCGTGTTTCAGCGCTATGTGAAGCGTATGGTCGGCCGGCTTCTGTTCTTAAGCTTGGCCTTAATGGACGAACACTCAGGTTTGGAGTGCCGTCGCGAGAAGCAGTCATGACACGTTGGTGGCGACATCTTCTCATTGTCGCAGCAGGCACCGCTGCTGCTCTCCCCCTTCGGGTTCAACTTGACCTGAGCCACGGAGCCAGTTGGCCTATTGTGGACGTTTCAGCCTCCGCCAAGGACAGCGATGGGTCAGGAAACAATGGTGGCGGAAATGGAAACGGGAATGGCGGCGGCAATGGAAATGGTGGCGGAAACGGCCATGCTGGCGACAAAGGCAGTGACGGCGGCGGCAAAGGAAACGGTGGCAAAGGCAGCGATGGCGGACCCATGGGCGGCGGGTCCAGTGCTGGCGGTGGTGAGGCCGGAGGGAATGCCGGCCTTGGCAGCAGCAACGGCAATGGCGGCAGCAAAGGAAACTCGAATGATGGCGGCCTTGGTGGCCTAGGCGGTGGAGCCGGCTATGGCAATAGCGGGGGTATTGGAGGCATCGGTGGAGGAGCTCTCGGCGGAGGGATTGGCCCTGGTAACAGCGCCGGCGGCAGTGCCGGAGGCGGCTTTGGCGCTGGAGGCAGCCTTGGTACCAGTGGCGGCAATGGTCTTGGCAACGGAGGCAGCCGCGGCAACAGCTCAGGTGGAGGTGGTAGCATCGGAGGTGGCATTGGCGCCGGAGGAGGACTCGGAGGCAGCGTTGGCAACAACAATGGTCGCGGCAACGGCAGCAGTCCTGGCGGAGGCACAGGCGGAGTTGGCACCAGTCAGGGCGGCACCAAGGCCGGAGGCCACAGCGGCGGGATTGCAGGCAAAAGCAATAACGCAAACGGCAAGAGGAGCAACGACACCAGCGTAGTAGCCAACGATTGGGCCAGTACAGCAGGTAAAAAGGGAAAGGCCGGGGCACAGGGTGCCACCGCCTCCTCGAAGACCAGCGGCAAGGCGACCGCCGGCAGCCGCAACGGGAGTTCAGCGAAAGCCGGTAAGGCAACCAACAACCAAGGTACCAGCGCAAAGGCCGTGACCAGCAGCACCGCGGCGCCGAAGAGCAAGGGCACAATCCCTGCCAATCGAGCAATCCCAAGCCAGGCGCCAGTCGCCTCTCCGGCCCCAGCGACAGCGCAGGTGTCACCGCAGACGAAGGCTGTCCCCGCAGTGGTTCCTACCAACCCGCCAGCCAGATCTCAGAGCGCCATCCCCACATCTATCCCACAAACAGTAAACCAAGCCCCGAAGGCCTCTCCGAGATCGGTGAGTGCCCCTCCAACCCCGACACAACGGAGCACAGGCTCCGCATCGAATTTGCAATCATCGAGCCAAGTCCAGCCAGCCTCCCCGGTACCAGCTATAGCACCGACCCCAAGCCCAATGGCGGTTGTGCAAGCCGGTGCTCCCATGGTCGTCGAAGCCATCGACACCCGACCCAAGCCGCGTCAGGCCGCAGATTCCATCGTGGTGTCAGGCCTGTCGCGCGAGGATCTTGTCCGGCTCACCGCTCAAGGGTTCCAGATCGAGACCCAGACACTAGGCCGCATTGCCGCACAGATCGTCCGATTGCGCGTTCCACAGGGCACGTCCCTGACTCAGGCCCGGCAAGCCGTCCAAGTGGTCGATGCGCGAGCCACAACCGATCTTGATCACTTCTACTATCTCGATGAAGGCATGGGGACATGCACCGGCGCCGAGTGCCAAGCAACCGCTCTGGTAAGCTGGTCGGCAGCTCGCGCGACGCAATGCGGCCCGACACCTCTTATTGGGATGATCGATACCAGCATCAACCTCGACCACGATGCACTCAAAGGTCAGGCCATCGAGATTGTAGCCCGTCCTGCCCCCCATGCCGATGCTTCCCTGCCGGAGCATGGCACTGCGATTGCCGCTCTCCTGGTGGGCCGCCCCGGGAGCTCAACGCCAGGTCTGCTGCCGGAGGCGAAGCTGATCGCGGTGGACGCATTCTACCGCGACGGAGGCACCGCCGACCGAACGGATGTGATGTCCCTGGTGTCGGCCATTGAAGCCTTGGCCGAGCGCGGTGTTCGGGTGATCAACCTGAGCCTGTCAGGCCCTGCCAACGCAGTTCTCCAGAACGCTATCAAGGCAGCCCAAGCCGAGGGCATTGTGATCATTGCCGCTGCGGGCAACAACGGCGCCAGCGCGGAGCCGGCGTATCCGGCAGCCTATCCCGGTGTCATCGCAATCACCGCGGTAGATCAAGACCTGAATGTCTATCGCCGCGCCACCCAAGGCGCCTACATCGACCTTGCAGGACCTGGAGTGAATGTCTGGACGGCCTCAGTCCAGGGCAGCGGCGCCCTGAAGACAGGCACATCCTATGCGGTGCCCTTCGTATCCGCCGCCGCAGGTCTTCTGCTTGCCTCCAACCCGCAGTTGGACCCCGAAGCGGTTCAGGCCCGCCTGGAGCAGCATACCCGCGATCTCGGCGAGCCAGGATGGGATCCGACGTATGGATATGGCCTTATCCACATGGCCGGCCTGTGCGCACCACCTGCCAGCTTGGCGCCGGTGGCTACAACCCAGACCCCACCGCTTGCTTTTCCATTCGAGAAGCAGACCCTCGGGATGCCTTAACCCGGACACACCAATCTGGGGACACCGCCTTGAGATGCGTCTGCGCCTCAGAGGATTGCGAGCGCCTATCATTGTCTGATCGCGATCCTTAGCCTGCGTACCCGCTAGATCGTTATCGAGCCGGCTCATTTTTGCCGCGAATCGCCGATAGCACCAATAAGTAATGACGGGAGATTTTCTGAAGAGAACGAATGTATATGGGAGGAGATAGTATGCCTAGAGCTTACAATAATGCTTACAGCACTTATCCTTCCGAATTGCATCATGTTGTCAGAGAAGTTCTGCATAGAATAAGCGACATCGACTACCAGCATCATGTTGAGCTCAGCAAGGTTGACACCACCTCTTCTGACGAAGAGCTGAAGAACTACATCAAGGAAAAGGTGCGTCGCGTTCATCAGAAGCAGCGGCAGCCCTATGTAGATCTGCTGAACACCCTTCGGCTGAGGCAGCAACGCTGACGAGCCGCCCCCTGAGGGGAGCGGAAGATCATCGGCACCTCGTCACAAGCCACGCAGCACCAGGAAAGGTGCTGGGCATCCTTTCTTTTGCGACGCCATGCCAAAACGACAACACCCCGTCGAACCCCAGCTCAAAATCCTCAAACGGGGGCCATACCCAAGTCAATACCGTCATTACGGAAGATGAGCGGCGGGTTTATCGCTACCGTGATCGGGGTTGATGATCGCTCCAAGCACGGCTGGCATCGCATGGAGAATGACGACTAAGGATCGCGCGAGGGCGATGTCGCCTTTTGCGATGAGGGCTGGACGATCCTCGGTATGTGCTCAGCATGAGGAGCCGGCTTCAGAATGTGCTACCGTTGAGCCACCGTCAGCCGTGAGGGCCACAAAGGCCGGAGAAGCGGTTCGGCCACCACCCCTCCGATCATGGCAAACGCCATCAAGATAAGGCCAAGACGGCCATAGAGCACAACGCGATCCTTACGGGTCATGCATCCTCACAATCGTTGAGCTGGAATCAGCACAGACGGATCCTTGTTTCCGATTGTGGCGACAATACTGCTCAGGTTTGACCGGAATGGCGCGTGTGTTTCCTCCATAGCATCAGAGAAGGCCTTACTTGAAGATCCGGCACTTCGGCGGGTCGACGTCAAATGGGAACTTGCTTTGGCCGATAAAGAAGTCGTCAAAGGCCTTCTTCACTCCGGGCCAATGGGGGTAGTCGTCACCAATGAGCACACCCTGTGGCCGGATCATCGGCCACCATTCGCGCAAATCCGCCGTGACGGCATAATAGTCATGGCCACCGTCGATATGGACCACGTCAGGCTCGACATGATGATGTCGCAGGACGTTTGCGGCGTTCACCGAATCGAGCGGAAGGGGGAGGACGTAGTCCTGTAGTCCTTCCCCAACAATGTTAGCCGCAAAGGTATGATAGAGCGCAGGATAGCCGTTGCTGAAATTCAGATGGGCGAACCACTCATCGTTGGTCCAGTGATCCCACGCTCCGAGCCAGGTATCGATGGCAATCACCACGCCATCGAGGTTCATCGCTTTCATCTTTGAAGCTAGCGATAAAACTGATGCGCCCTTCCAGACGCCAACCTCGACTACGACCGCTGGCCGGAGCGCCTCAATGGCATCGGTCAGGTAATGGTGGCTTGATGCCCACCCCTGTTGATCTTGGCGATACAGCTGGCTGGGATAGTTCAGGAACGGGTCCTGACCGCGCCATATCGTCTTCAGCAACGCCTCGCGGACCTTTGTCATGCTCTGCCTCGCTCATAATCTATATGCGCCATCAGCGCTTTGCCGATACCCAAAATAACCTCATTCGTATTCGTGTCCGCGAGAAAGTATGCTTCACTCCCGATAAGCAAGGCCTGGAGTTTGTCAGTCTAGACGCGGCCGAGTACGGAACTGCCTGCGCTGCAGATTCCGAGAATAATACCAGTGTTCGGCCTCTGGTCACGGCAACCGCAGCAGGTCCAGCAGCAGCTCGGCCAATCTCGTGTTGTCGTAGAGTTCGGGCATCAACGATATCGGATTGGTGTAGAGGCTGTCGCTGGCTGCGATCCCGTTCCAATCCAGTCCCCTTACCATTGGCACCTTCGCCTTCTCGAAAGCCTTGAGGAACTCCAAGGCGATGAGACCGTGGCCAAGTGCAGTCGGGTGGACACCATCCAGGCTGAATACGCCCCCGGCCGACATCCTCCCCATGCGGTCAACGGTGTAGTAGACGGTGTCCACCGTGCGTCCGAGGCGCATGTTCAGGTCGATGATCTCCTGCGGCAGCTCGTATGTCGGCTTGCCGTGATTCCGCTTGAAGGCAAGGCGGAGCAACTGATCGCAGATGTCGACAAGAAAGTACTCGACCTTCGGGCCTTCCGTGTCCCTGCTTTTCCTGTTGTAAGCGGTGACGATCCTCTTGATGGTCTTGTTGTATTCCGCGATGGTCGAGTCGATCTGGTAGGCCTGCTCGAAGGTGAGCGAGTTGCCGCTCCGGCGGGCGTAGTCGTGGTCGAAGAGGAAGTAGGTGTAGCGGTCGAAATAGGTGGCCCTCTTCAGGACCTTGAAAGGGTCGTCCTCTTCCCGGGAGTTGCCGACTCCTCGGGCGAGCGGGGCGATGGTGACAGCCGGCACTGTTCCGATGAATACCTTGCAGTCGCACTTGCCCCGGGTGAGAGTGTCGTGGACCTTCTCCATCAATTCCTCGTACTCGGCCTCGAAGTGCTCCGTCGTCCAAAGGTTGAACCTGTTCCGCTGGTCGAGGTCCATCTCAAGGGGCGGATCCTCGGCCTCCTCCGTTGACATCACGTCCATCCGGACGATCGTGCCCAAGGCGTTGTTGGCGCCGAGCCAGAGGATGAGGTTCTCGACTCCCTCCCCGTCTACGTGATGATGCTCCAGCCACCGCAACTGGCTGAAGTCATCGTACTGCGGATCGCGCGACGGATTGAGCACCGCGTGCGCGGTCCGCTCGAAGCGGCAGTTGGGCAGGGAGAAGAACAATCCGTCGCCCCCGTTTTTCTCCTGGTCCATCGCGATGCGGTCCAAGCACAATCGTGGCGTGACCTTCCAGGCATCGGCGACCGTGAAGCCCGCCACCGAGACGTTGGGGTAAAACTGGCGCCTGCCCGCCTGCGGGAGCGCGATATTGCCCTGCCCGCGTTCGTAATGGTCCTCGATATTGTCAAGGAAGCCGTTGACCGATGTGACGGCGGCCAGCCACTCGATTGGGCCTCGGATATCCGCCCCATACTGCCTTTGAAGGCTCCTCATGAGGTTCTCGATGTTGAACGGCAGGCCGCCTGCTCCCCACATCGGAATGGAGTACTCGTCTGTCCCAGGCACCAGCCCCATGCACCTTGCAAGCAAGGTCGAGTAGGAAAGCTCGGTCCTTGCCGCGGCCATGGACATGAACCCTTGCGAAATGCTGTCACCTATCGTGAAAAGCTTCATGCTCGGCCCTTCGCAGGAGAACACCTTGCGTGTCGTATGGCTGAACCAGTACTGCGCAAAAGATGTACTTCCAACTATGGCGATTGAGCGGAAGTGCGCAGCTCGGAGAGTACGAGAATATCATGACAATGACATGAGGCTAGGATTTATAAATCCTTGCGTTTCTCGCTGCCGCATGCAGCTCGGGGTCAAGCTCGGAAGACCGCAGAGCTGAACGAAGGTCTGCTCATCCCAGCAGTGCGAAATACGGCTAAGGTCAATCCCATGCCAGAAGCGAACCACTTCCCGTGCTCGGACTTTACCGCTGGAATGATTCTAGCCGCCCTTCACGGCTCCGGCTGTAAGGCCGGCTACGATTTGTCGCTGCGCGATGATCGTCAGCACGAGGACCGGCAGGGTTACGATCAATGCTGCTGCCGCCAAGGGTCCCCAGCTCAACTGCTCGAAGGACAGCATGTTGTAGACCGCGACCGGCAAGGTTCGGGTTTCCCGGCCTGCCAGCACGACCCCAAAGACGAAGTTGTTCCAGGAGAAAATCACCGCGAGAATGAAAGCGACGGTGATGCCAGGCTTCGCAATCGGCAGGGCAATGTGGCGAAAAACGTGCCACCGATTCGCGCCATCGATGACGGCCGCCTCCTCAAGTTCGAGCGGGGTTGTCTCGAAGTAGCCGATCATGATCCAGATCACGATCGGAACCGTGATCACGAGGTGTGCGATGATCTGTGGCACCAGCGTGCCCATGAGCCCCAGCCACTGGAAGAGGAGGAAGAGCGGGATCAGGTAAGACAGGCCGGGGGTCATGCGGGCAATGAGCACGACCACGGCAGCCTTGTTTGCCTTCATGCGGGCAATGCCATAGCCGGCTGGCACACCGATCAGCAGTGCAAGGCCCGTTGCAGCACCGGTCACGATCAGGCTGTTGAGGAAGAACAGGCCGAAACGGTTGGATTCGAACACGCCGGTATAATTCTTCCAGGCGAATCGTTCCGGGATCAGAATCGGCGGGTAAGCGGCGTTATCGACCTCGAATTTGAGCGAGAGCGAGATCATCCAAAGAAAGAACAGGATGGCCGGCGAGACCAGCACGAGGCCGACGAACAGAAGGCCGAGCGAGTTGGCGGCTCTTCGGAGGTTCATGCTCACCCCTGAACGTCGATCCATTTCGTGCGCTGACGAAGATGGAGCATGAGAAGGGACAGGGCGATGACGATGGCGAAGAACACGACTGCAATCGCCGATCCGTAGCCGACGTCGTAATAGGCAAAGGCGACGCTGTAGAGATAGAGATTGATTGTCTCCGACGCCGTGCCCGGTCCGCCCTGCGTGATAGCGTAAATGATGTCGAAGCTCTTCAGAGCATCGATGGTCCTGATGATTACGGCGACCATGAGGAACGGGGCGATCATCGGCAGTGTAATGTAGCGGAAGCGCTGAAAGATGGTTGCTCCATCGATGGCGGCGCTTTCATAGGGTTCCGTCGGAATGGCCGCGAGCCCGCCCAGGACGATCAGCATGACGAGCGGCGTCCATTGCCAGGTTTCGACCAGAACCAGCGACGGGATCACGGTCGAGGGACTGAAGACCCAAGCCTGGGGTCCAATCCCGACCAGCGACAGAAGGTAGTTCAGAACTCCCAACTGCGGATGGAACATCATCGTCCATACGAGGGCGACAGCAACGGGCGTGGCCATCATCGGCATGACGAACACACCGCGCAGGATACCCCGGAAGGGCAGGCGGGAGTTGAAGATGAGGGCTGCCAGGGTGCCGAAGATCAGCGGCAGCACCACGGCCAGAAGCGTGTAGACAAGCGTATGACCCACGGAGGTCAGAAAGCGCTCGTCCGACATGAGCCGCAGGTAGTTGGACAAGCCGCTGAAGCGCCGCGCTCCACCGACCGTCCATTCATGCATGCTCATCCACACCGTGAAGACCCACGGGAACACGATCACCGATCCCACCACAGCCACAGCGGGAACGACGAAGGGCCAATAGGTGCGTTTCGGTCGGGCGCCTGTTGCAGACGCCGCCGGCACCGCAGCGACCGGGCGCTCAGCGATGGTGGACATGGACATGCTCCACCATGCTGATCTTCTGCCGTTCCGCCTGCATCAAGCCTTCTCGCTGCGCTCAAGAATAGGCTTGAACTGCTCCGTCGCCTTTTTCATCTCAGCGGCCGGATCCCCTCCTCCGATAAGATTCGTCAGACCGATGCCGATGACGTCGCGGAACTCCGTCACCGGTTGAATGACGGGAAGGCCGAGCTTGCTGATCTTGCCCGATTCCACCACTGCGTCGATCCAGGCCGGCGGCATCTTCACGCCCTTGCGAGTCTCGGGGTCGCTGAGGATAGACTGGCGGAACGGAACGCCACCACCCGCCTGCAACAGGCGCGCACCCATCAGCTTCGAGATGGCCCATTGGCAATAGAGATAGGCAGCCTCCTTGTTCTTGCTGGCGGCGGTGACGCCGATGCCGTCACCGAAGGTCGCTGAGGCCTGTGCCTTCGGCCCGCGCGGCATGACACCGTAGCCGACCTTGCCGACCACTCGAGACTTCTCCGGATCCTCCAGCGGGGGTGCGAAGCCGACGCCGTCGAGCCACATGCCGACCTTGCCCTGCAAGAAGGCCGATTGGCATTCCGACCAGTTGAAGCCGGCAACGCCCTGGGGCGCAGACTTGGTAAGAAGGCGCTGATAGAGTTTTGCAGCCTCAATGGCTTCCGGTGTGTCCGTCATCAGGTTGCCGTTGGCGTCGACGGGATCGATGCCGTGGCCGAGAAGGAAACTCGTCCAGACGGGAACATTGGCATTCTTCAGACCACGGGCAACGAAGCCGTAAGTCCCCTCCTTCGGATCCGTCAGCGCCTCCGCAACTTTCACCATCTCGTCGAAGGTCTGCGGATAGGCGAGCCCCTTCTTCGCAAAGAGTTCCTTGTTCCAGTACACCATCCAGTAATCGACGGAGAACGGAAGCGACAGCATCTGCCCCTGCGGATTTTTGGCATAGAGCAGGCCAGCCTGGGAGAAGTCGCTTTCGGTGAGGCTTGGATCCGTCAATTCCGGGTTCTTCATGAAGCCGCTGATGTCAGCCAGCCAGCCGGCCTTCTCGAACTGGCGCTTCTGAACGTGGTAGCTGATGTGGACCACGTCGAAGCTCGGGCTGCCTGAGTTCAACTCGATAACGGCCTTCTGCCGTTGCTGCTGTTCCGGGGTCTGCTCGGAGGACACCTGAATGCCCGTCAGGTCGGTAAATTCCTTTTCGTGCTTCTGGAGAACCTCGCCACGCGGACTCTTGATCAGGTTTACCCCGATCTTTGCGCCGGCGTATTTCTTCCAGTTCACGTCCGCAAAGGCCGGCGTTACGCCACCGAGGCCGTATGCGGCCGCAGCCGCCGTGCTTGCAAGAAATGTACGACGCGTAACCGAACCGCCTTTTGCAGCCATTGCTCGTCTCCTCCGTGATTTAATGTAACGGTCCATTCGGACTCTTTTCAGCGCTTGCAAGCGATTAAGCACCATGTAACATGTTAGTGTCAACACAGCAGTTGTTCGGCCTAACGCCGAAGCTGTTATTGGAGGCTCCCTTGTCGCTCAGCTTTGGCATCAGCCCCGCCCTAATTACCCCTTTTTCGGATGGAAAGGTGGACGTTCACCGCTTGGCCTCCCATGCCAAAGATTGCTTGGCCCGCGGTTGCCGGACAGCGACCCTGTTTGGGACAACCGGAGAAGGTCCCTCCGTCGGCGCCGCCGAACGCGAGCGCATCGCGAACGAAATAGTGGACAGTGGCATCCCGGCGGAGAAATTGGTGGAAGGCGTGATCGCCTGCTCGCCGGAGGAGGCCGCCTACAGCACAAGCCAAGCCCTGCGCCGTGGTGCCCATGCCGTCCTGCTGGCGCCACCCTTCTATTTCCGCCCTGCCCCGGACGACGCTGTCATCAACTGGTATTCGGTCGTGTTCGAGGCCGTCGGCAGCAATCTGCGGGATATCATTCTCTACCACATTCCGGGCATGACCGGCGTGCCCTTGTCCCACATGGTCATATCCTGCCTGAAGGAACGCTATCCTGGCGCCATCAGGGGCGTGAAAGACAGCGCGTGCAATGCCGAGGCAACCTTCGCTCTGATCAAGGCCTTCCCAGATCTCGATATCCTTGTCGGCGACGAAACCTATCTTGGTCGCGCATGTGCCGCGGGCGCTGCAGGGTCCATCTGCGGCGTTGCCAACATTCTGCCCGAAGCCGTGATCGCTCTCGCCGAGAACGGTCGTGATGACCCTCGCATCGTCGAATTGGTTCAGGAGATCGGGCGCCACCCCATCGTTCCCATGGTGAAGGCTCTCACGGCCCATGTCCGCCGAGACCCGGTTTGGGCGGTGGCAAGGCCTCCGCTGCCGACATTGGATGAAGGGAGCACGGCGCGGGCGATTTCGTTGCTGGAGCCATTCGGAAAAGTGATCAAGGCTGTCGCATGAGCATGGCTCGCCAAGCGCCCCGCTCGGAACTCAAGCTGCGGGAGCGGGCCTACGACGTCTTCACTGATTACTTGTTGCGAAGCCAGATCAAGCCCGGTCAGTTCATGACCCAGCGAGAGCTGGTAGTTCTCACCGGACAACCTCTCGGCGCAATCCGCGAACTGATTCCACGACTGGAAGCGGAAGGCTTGATCGTGACCGTGCCGCAACGCGGATTGCAGATCCTGCCCCTCGACATCACGTTGATCCGCAATGCATTTCAGTTCCGGCTGATCCTAGAGCGGGAGGCGATCGCTTCCTTCACTCAAACAGCCAGCGATGCCGCCATCGTACGGATTGAAGCTGCGCATCAATCGATTGTTTCGGCAGCAGACAATGGGTTGACGGAAAAACTTGTCGCTGAGGCTCAGCAGGTCGATCGGGAGTTCCACGAAACGGTCATTGATGATCTCAACAACGACATCATCTCGAAGGCCTACCGGGTGAACTGGATCAAGGTCCGCCTCATTCGCCAGAACGAGACGAGCCTCGACGAGGACCTCGTGATCCCGGTGATGCGGGAGCACCTTGCCATTATCGCGGCCATGAAGCGGCGTGATTCCCAGGCCGCCGTGGAATCCACCATTGCCCACATCATGAACGCTCGCGCGCGGGCCCTCAGGCTCGAGTAGACGATGAACCGGAAGCCGGTGATCTGCCTCGGATGCGCATTCTGGGACACCATCTTCAAGGTTGACCGGATTCCGGATCATGGCACCAAGGTGCTGCCGGAAAGCGCCGTTCAGGCTGCCTCCGGGATGGCAACGGCCGCTGCGACCACCATCGCCCGCCTTGGCGGCAATGTCGAACTCTGGGCCAGGGTCGGCGACGACCCTAGCGGCGATAGCTTCCTGCACGACCTGTCCCGAGAATCCGTCCGCATCGACCGGATCCGCAGGATCCCAGGCGCCCGTACCGCCTTCTCAACCATTCTCGTTGACCGTGCGGGGGAACGACTCGTGGTGCCCTACACGGACCCATCACTCGACCCTGATCCAAGTTGGCTCCCCTTGCACGAAGTGGCGAGCGCCGCTGCCGTTCTTGTCGACATGCGTTGGCTCGAAGGTGCAAGGGCGTTGCTTGCCGAAGCGCGCCGTCACAAGGTTCCGACCATTCTTGATGCCGATGTTGCACCGCCGGATGCGCTACGCGAGATGACCACCCTTGCAGACCATGTTTTGTTTTCCGAGCCTGCCTTGCTTTCCCTCGCTGCCAATGCCTCGCCCAGGGAGGCTCTGATGGAGATTGCAGCGGACCTTGAAGCCGATGTCGTCGGAGTGACACTCGGCGCAGCAGGGTCGTTGATATGGCAACGCAGCGCCTCTGCCACAGGGGCTGTCCATGAGTTCGCATCAATATCCATCAGCGCTGTGGACACCTTGAATGCTGGGGACGTTTGGCATGGCACCTATGTCTACGGTCTCGTCAACAATTGGAGTGTGGCACAGGCCGCTCAGCTGGCGAATGTTGCAGCAGCCATGAAGTGCGAGCATTTCGGAGGACGGCTCGGCTCTCCTCGGCTCCCAGAGCTGCTGGAACGAATAAGCCATATGTGACTGCCACCAACATATGGGCGGCCCTTGCTCTGCCATCCCGATAGCAATCCGGTTGCGGCAGGGCGGCCTGGGCCGTAAGATTGCAGCTGCCTGACGGGCGGGGTTGCTGTGATCATGGAGGTCACCATGGGACGCAAATTCATCGACTGCCGTGCCTTCCCGAGCGAGATGAACTGCTCGATCAGCATCATCGCCGACAGTGAGGCCGAACTGCTTGAGGCCGCCGTGCAGCACGCAGTAGCCGTGCACGGGCATCAGGACACGCCCGAGCTGCGCGACCAGCTCCGGGGCGCGATCCTAGACGGTATGCCATCAGAGGCAGCGCCAAGCCGAGCCGCGTGACTGGCCGAAACGAGACAGTTCTCGAGCGACGGTAGACTGGTCTTGCGGCTCAGGCCGCCTGCTGGCTCGCCGTTCCGATCGGCACGGCGATGGCGCAGCACACCCCTTCATGCTCGTAGCGGAGATCGAGCTGCCCAGCGAGTTCGTGGGTGATGGTCTGCCGCAGGAGCCGGGAACCAAAACCAGGACTCGGCTGAGACTCGAGCACAGGTCCGCCCAGCTCGCACCAGTCGATCGTTACGACGGCTGCCTCACCTTGTCCGTCGACCTTCCAGTCCACCTGCACCCGACCTGACGCCACCGACAGGGCGCCGTACTTGACCGCGTTGGTGGCAAGTTCATGGAAGGCCATGCCCAGGACCACGGCCTGTCGAGGCGGCAGATGCAGGTCTGGCCCGTTGAGCTGGATGCGCTGGCTTGCCGTCGCATAGGGCTGAAGTTCGGTTCCCAGGATCGTCCTGAGGGAAGCTCCCTCCCAGTGCGTTTCGTTGAGCAGGTTGTGGGTGCGTGAGAGCGCCAGCAGCCTCTCCTGAAACCGCGCTTGCGCCACCTGTGGCGGCAGCCCCGGTCTTGCTGCCTGCCAGGCCAGCGACTGCACCGTAGCCAGCGTATTCTTCACCCGATGGTTCAGCTCGTCGATGAGCAGTTTCTGACGCCGATCCGCCTGCCAGCGCTCCGTGATGTCTTCGACCACCCGGATCGCATAGAGAAATCCGCCGGTATCATCCCGCACGGCGGTACTGGTCACACGTGCCCAGCCGCGGCTGCCGTCCTTGCGCTGAAACCTGCTGTCGGTGGTGTAGGTGTCCATTTCTCCGGCCACCTGCCGTGCGAATAGGTTGAGATCCTTCTCCAGGATTTCCGGGTCGGTCGCGTGGCCAAAGTGAAGACCGATCAGCTCCTCGTGGCTATGGCCCGTCAGCTTGCAGCGGGCCTCGTTGACCGAGACGAACCGCCCGTCCCGGTCGACCTCGGCAATGCCCACGGCGGCATTGTTCTGGGTTGCCCGCAGACGGGCTTCGCTGCGTCTCAAGGCGTCCTCCCGGTCACGGAGTTCCGTCGAGGCGGAGGCGAGCGCGCTTCCAACCCGATCAATCTCAACAAGTCCGGTGAATGGCACGGCGACAGGTTCGCTCCGGGCGAGATGTTGCGCCAGATCGACCAGCCTCTCCACGGGGGTGGAGATGCGTTGTCCGAAGCTGCGAGCCAGGAGCAGAGACAGCAGGATCAGCACAGCGCCCAGCCCGAACAACGTCCAGAGTGAGCGGCGCAGTGGGGCTTGGACAATGTCTGCCGGCACGCCGACGAACGCTGTCCAGCCCGATACGCCTGAGCGGGCATAGGCTCCCAGGACCGCCGTTCCCTCCAGATTGTGCCCCTCCCAGATCCCGCCTGCCTCCCGAGCGGCATTGAGGAACTCGTCAGGGGCGGCCTTACTGATGAAGGCCTCATGCTGCCGGGATCGTGCCACGACGCGATTGGCCCGGTCGATCATGGTGGCGACCCACGAAGCGGGAAGGTTCTGGGCGAGCAGGATCTCGGCGATCCGCCGAGGTTCGACAGCCATGGACAGCACATGCGTGACGGTATCGTCTTTGACAACAGGAACGCGGATGCTGATGATCGGGCGTCCTGCCGTGGCCCCGATGAACAGGTCCTGGATGACCGGCTGCTTGGAGGCGATCACCTGCTGGTCAATCGGCAGGTTGGCGCCCTTGGACAGCGGGCTGCCCCAAGGCAGACGGGTGTTCACGACCTGCTGCCCTGTGGTGTCGCGCACCACGATCGCGTAGTCATCGGTCCTCTGCCGCGACCAGGATTGCAGAGTCATTTGGGCCTGGCGCTGGAAGGCCTCGAAGTTGCCCTCCAGCAGGGTTGAGGAGGTTGCCAGCGCTTGGGCCGACGCTTGGATGCCGACCAGTTCGCGGTCGACCGCCGCCATGATGCGCTGTGCCGTGCCGAGCGCCTCCTCCTCGTAGCGGCTACGCTCTGAACTTGCGTAGCGCCACAACAGAAGAGCCGCGAAGACAAGACCCGGCAACACAAGGGCAGTACCAAACGCCATCAGGCACTGGCGGATCGTGAAACGTCGCGATGAGATCATGCCGCAAAGATACAGCGGCTGCGCTGCAAGTCGAGAGATCACCTAAGGGAGCCTGATGCCGAAATAGGCTTGCTTTGACGGACGGGACGAACCGAACACGGAAAGGTGCCTATTCAGGAAAGTATGAGCAGGCAGGAGGTCAGCCCTCCGCAACCCTTTGAACGAAAGGCTGGCTGTCCGGACAGATGTGCCGCGCGCAAGCCTCCCCCCAAAGGTGGGGAGAGGCGGTTTCTTTCTTAACCCGCCATGGCTTTTTTGAGGTTTTCGTCGATTTTGTCGAGGAAGCCGGTGGTGGAAAGCCACTTCTGCTCGG
>NZ_JAFEMD010000229.1 GCF_016892765.1 Microvirga arvi | reverse complement strand
CGTTTGCGGCTCTCACCATTGGCGGTCTGCAGCTTGGGCAGGTGCTTGATGTCCATGTGCACGAAGCCGAGATCGTAGTCCTTGAATCTGCCGCTCTCCCGTTTGCGCTGCTGCGCCGGCGGCAGGCGGCCCAGGCCTTCCGCCTTGAGGATGCGGTAGACGGCATCGCGGTTGAGATGCGGCAGGAAGTGCGTGACGATGAAGGTCAGATCGTCGAGGGGAAAGCCGGTGGCCTGCCGCAGGGCGCAGACGATCGCCCGCTCCTCATCCGTGGCTTTCCAGGGCAGCTTGTGCGGCCGGCTGCTGTGGTCCTGGCAGTCCTGCACGCCGCGCTTGCGCCACTTGCGGACGGTCTCGGTGCTCACGCTGAAGCGCTGGGCCAGCACGCCGGTGGGCTCGTGTGAGCGGGCGATCTCCTGACGGACCGCCGGGGTGGTGCGGGCTTGTGGATGAAGGGACAGCATCAGATCCTCCACCAGGCACGCGGTGGGCGCCGCGAGCCATCGAAGCGCCAAGTATATTCCTCAATCGCCCAACGCACCCGGTCCCAACAACGTTCCGCTACCAAACA
>NZ_JAFEMD010000228.1 GCF_016892765.1 Microvirga arvi | reverse complement strand
AACAGATCACCCATTCAGAGCCTCCTCGACAGGAGACTCTGAATCACAACTCAGCTCAAATTAATAGGTCCTGAGCCCTAGGCCATACGAACATCACACAGTACCCAATGAAGCGGAATTCGAGCAAAGGCTCTGCTAGGGCAGACAGCCGCGCTAGATCGGCCAAAAGATAGCAGAACTTCAGGAATGCTTGAAGCTTGGCACGGCGTTATTGGGATGATGTCCTTGTCTAACCCTCTGACTTATTAACGGAATCCTAACGGTCAGCTATAGAGTTCCGGTGGAGTGTTGGAATTTGGCCACAGTATGTCAAAGATCGAACCGAGCTAGGGGAGAAAGCGCGTTCATTCGCTTGATCACAAACTCGTGCTGGTTAATCTGGCTGCAGCGACGGGCAAACCCCAGTCGTGATCCTGGTCGGTTCAGTCGGGAAGGCAGGCCGCCGGGTAATTAAGGGGAAAAGGGACGTGTTTAGGGCTTCGTTGAAGTCACCGAAGCACAAAAACCGGCCCCCCAGGGTCTCGAAACTTTGGAGGTTTAACCATGAAGCTCGTTAAGAGCCTCTTCCTCGGATCGGTCGCA
>NZ_JAFEMD010000227.1 GCF_016892765.1 Microvirga arvi | reverse complement strand
TCTGGCGCATGGACGGGGACGAAAGGGCCTCGCGCTTTTCGCGCTTGAGCCGCACCTGGATCATGTGCGGGCAGCGCTGGTCGTCGTGGTACAGCTCCTGGCAGTGCATGCAGTAGATGCATTCGTTGACGTTGATGAAGCCCTCGGGGTGGATCGACTGGACGGGACATTCCTTGGCGCAGCGCTGGCAGGGCGAGCCGCATTCCGGCCAGCGCTTGAGCCACTCGAACATGCGGATCTTGCCGGGGATGGCGAGCGCCGCGCCGAGCGGGCAGAGATAGCGGCAGAAGAAACGCTCGATGAACAGGCCCGCCGTGAGCAGCGTCAGGGCGTAGATGACGAACGGCCAGTCCCGGACGAACTTCAGGATGATGGCGGTCTTGAACGGCTCGACCTCGGCGAAGACCTCGGCCAGCGCGACGGAGTAGAACGACAGCCCGAACAAACCGAGGAAGATGATGTACTTGACGGGCCAGAGGCGCTCATGCAGGCCCCAGGGCACGGTGACCTGCGGCACCTTGAGCCACTGGGCAATGTTGTTGGTCAGTTCCTGGAGGGCGCCGAAGGGACAGAGCCAGCCGCAGAAGGGACCGCGGCCCCA
>NZ_JAFEMD010000226.1 GCF_016892765.1 Microvirga arvi | reverse complement strand
GGGGAATGGAGCCATAGGCGCGCTGCCCGCGCGGCGCCCGCGCATGGGTGCGGGCCATCTTGGTGGTGACCCCGCTTTCATCCAGGAACACCAGGCGTTCCGCAGGGATGTCGCTCATCTGCTGGCGGTAAGCCTCGCGCTCGGCTCCAATCTCGGGCCGCTCCTGCTCGGCCGCCCGAAGCGTCTTTTTTTGGGACGCAGTTTGAGCCGCTTGAGCGCCTCGCAAATCACCGCCAGACACACCGTCACGCCCGTGCGCTCGGCCAGGCGCTCGCGGTACTCGCGCAGGAGCGCGTCATTATCTTCAAGCACGAGCTGACGCAGCACCTCGAGAGCCGCCGTGTCCAGGCGCGAGGGCACGCCGCCGCTGTGCGGCTTGGGAGCCCGCCGGCCTTCCTCGCGCTCCTGGCGGCGCCAGTTCGACACGGTGGCGGGGCAGACCTGGAAGCGGCGAGCGATCTCGACCTGAGGAAGGTCGCCGCGCTCGCAGGCGACCAGAACACGCTCTCGCAGATCAGGGGAATAGGGCTGGGGCATGGCTCGCCTCCCGGGCCATATCCCAGTCAACGCCCAACCCACCCGAATGGATTCAAGTCCGGATCAAAAGCGCTTTA
>NZ_JAFEMD010000225.1 GCF_016892765.1 Microvirga arvi | reverse complement strand
CCATGATCACGCTGCCCTGGAATGGATGATCACGATTATCTGGAACCCGTGATCACGATCGCGTCGAACGCGCAGGCTGGGCTGAAACCCAGCGGAGAAGGGCTACACGGACCTGTGAAGCCCTTCTCAATGCCGATCAGGCGGATTGAGGCTCGTTGCTTGTCATAGCCTCCATCGCCTCAAAGCTCCTTGTGAGCGCTCGCCAGAGGCTGCCGATCTCCTCCGATCCGGATGACCCGGAGCTGAACTCGCTCACACCGGCTCCATGAGCCAGGGAAAGCGACAGTTCGGGGGAATGCGTGATCTGACCCGACCATGTGGGAACGTCGAGCGCCTGCATCGCCCCTCGCGCATCCCTAACCATCAGGTCATCCGAGCCGTTCTTGACCGGTGCAGCGTTGATTACCACCGCGTAAGGCTTCTTGAGTTCACGGCACATCTGGATCGTGGCCTGAACAGCATCGACATCGAACAGACCCGGGCGCATGGGGATCACGACAAGATCCGCGTGCCAGATCGCCTCGGCCACAGGGGCTTCCGCGTTTGTCAACCGAACCGAAGAATTGACCCCTTGGGCGCACTGAAGATCTGACCCCCCTCATTGCTTTGTGGTTCCCTCGG
>NZ_JAFEMD010000224.1 GCF_016892765.1 Microvirga arvi | reverse complement strand
GGCACCGTTGCATTAACCTTGGCCGTTTAGCGAGGGATGGCTAATCGAGGAGCCATCCTGGTGTCGATCTTCAAGCGCCGCCGTTTTCCGGTCTCGATCATCTTGCTGTGCGTACGCTGGTACTGCAAGTACGGGATCAGCTATCGCGATCTGGCTGAAATGATGTTCGAGCGCGGTGTCAGCGTTAATCCAAGCACGATCTTTCGTTGGGTCCAGCGTTATGCCCCGGAGATTGAGAAGCGGGTGCGTCCCTACCAGGGACATCGTTCAGGCTCATGGCGGGTAGATGAGACCTACGTACGAGTGGGCGGACGCTGGCGGTACTTATTTCGAGCGGTCGATAAACACGGTCGGCTGATCGCCTCCATGCTGGCCGGCCGGCGTGACACCGGAGCGGCTTATCGCTTCCTGCGCAAAGCCCTAAGGGGGATGGGCGACTATCCTCCCTCATCGATCACGACCGACAAACTGGCTTCATATCCGAAGGCAATCCGGCGCTTGCAGAATGAAGGATTGCTATCGAAAGATGTCGAGCATCGGACGTCAAAGTACTTGAATAACATCCTTGAGGCGGATCACGGCGCGCTCAAGCGCGTGATCCAGCCAACGCGCGGCTTCCAG
>NZ_JAFEMD010000223.1 GCF_016892765.1 Microvirga arvi | reverse complement strand
TCGGCTCCTACGCTCCTGACCGGCGGCGGTTCTCAGTTCAGCCCGAGCGTAGCGGCGAACGCCGCTACCGGAACCGCTGTCGCAACGTGGCTCGACAATGCGGACGTCAAGCTCAGGCTGTTCAGCGGCGTGACGCCGACCGGCCCGGAGCTGACCGTCCAGGACACCTTCGAGGCCACCGCCCCAGACGTCGCAGCCCTGACGGATGGCCGCTACGTCCTCGTCTGGGAACAGACCAACCCGCTCAACGACGAGGATGTCAAGGCGAAGATCTACGATCCCGCGACGAATGCCTTCTCGCCCGAGATCACGATCGCCGGCGGCGGCGGATTCCAGGGCGATCCGGCCGTCGCCGCGCTCCCGGGCGGCCGGTTCGTCGTCACCTGGACCGATTCCACGGGGGATCTGGCGGACCTGAGCGGACCAGGGATCGCGGGCCGCCGATTCGAAGCGGACGGGTCGCCCGCGGGCGATGCCTTCACGGTCAATGCCAGCACGCGGGAAACCCAGGCCACGTCCGCCTTGGCCTCCCATCCGGACGGCCGGTTCCTGGCCTCATGGGTCGACTTGAGTCAGCAGAACACCACGGACTTGGACGGTTTAGGCATCAAGGGGCAGGCCCTG
>NZ_JAFEMD010000222.1 GCF_016892765.1 Microvirga arvi | reverse complement strand
GCGAGGAATGCGCTAGACCGACGGGTTGAAAAGACGGCGCTTGACGTGGAGGTGCCGAATAGAGAAGGGCCAGCGGTTATGACATACCGCGTTCAAAGGCCGGAGACATGACTGCACCCGCCCCGCTAGGCCCAAACGTCTTCAACAGTCACATTGCCAAACGGGCGCCATCCAGACATGACAACACCTGGTCAGGCTGTTACCAGAAGCTTATGAGCCTGTGAGGTTGATCGCCTGTCCTCGAAAGACATAGTTGGCAGCCCTATTGCCAGAGACCACGACCTGAACCGAGCCTCCTCGTTCTGTAGTGCCCGCTAAGTTCCACCCCATGAGCCGGCCTTCTGAGCTTGAGCCGATCCGATGAGAATAACGCTTGCAGCAAGACCAGCGACAATAACCCGAAGTTTCATACTTTCCTCCACGCACTTCCAAGGTGCTGGGGAAGAATGCAAGGTAAAGTGCGCCTCGCCAATCAGATCATTGGTGTAGTTCTCGCATATCACCAGAAAGCTCACTTGAAATTAGATCTGAATATGCTTCCATGTCATTGAGCTTCTAGAGGCTGTTATGGACCCGTCTTGAGGTCACCGCCGTTCTGGCAGAATGACCTCTGCTCGCAACCCTTACCCCT
>NZ_JAFEMD010000221.1 GCF_016892765.1 Microvirga arvi | reverse complement strand
ATGTCGTCTCCCATTCTCGTCACCGGTGCCGCCGGGTTCATCGGCTTTCACGTGGTGCAGAGGCTCCTGGCCGACGGCCATCAGGTTGTGGGCGTCGACAGCTTCACGCCCTATTACGACATCAGCCTGAAAGAGGCCCGCTTCGCCAGGCTGACCCCGCACAACACCTTTCTCGGCGAACGCCTGGACCTCGCCGATGCGCAAGCGACGCAAGAGCTTTTTCGGGAGCATCGCTTCGAGCGGGTCATCCACCTGGCCGCCCAGCCCGGCGTGCGTTTCGTCGATCCGCAGCCCTATGCCGCCTCGAACCTGATGGGCTTCATGACCATGCTGGAGGCCTGCCGGCATGGCGGGATCCAGCATCTCGTCTACGCCTCGTCGAGCTCGGTCTATGGCGCCAACCGCAAGCTGCCCTTCTCCGAGCACGACACCACGGATCATCCGATCAGCCTCTATGCCGCCACCAAGAAGGCCAACGAGATGATGGCGCATTCCTACGCCTCGCTCTTCGGCCTGCCGGCGACGGGCCTGCGCTTCTTCACCGTCTACGGCCCCTGGGGCCGGCCCGACATGGCGGTGTACAAATTCACCCACGCCATCGCTCAAGGGCATGAGATCCAGGTGGCCCATGCGGGACACGTCTGGCGCGACTTTAC
>NZ_JAFEMD010000220.1 GCF_016892765.1 Microvirga arvi | reverse complement strand
TGTCTGGATGCGAGACCTCCTTGGCATGAGCGATGACCTGGAGGGCTGGCGGCAAAGCGTCTGAATCGGGCGGCTTGTAGCGCCGGTTGGCCAGCTTCGGCTCGGCAGCCAGGCGCCGTTGCACAGCCTGCTCGGGTGAGGCGCCCTTGAGCACGCGCTGGCGTCTTCGGTTGTAGGCCTGATTGAAGCCCTTGAGCAGCGTCTCGAGGTCCCGATGGCTATAGATCGTGATGCCCAGCACTTCGCGCTGCACCCGCCCGTTGAAGCGCTCGACGAGGCCATTCGTTTGTGGCGTGTAGGGCTTGGTCCTGCGGTGCTCCACCTTCAACCTCCGGCAGGCCGCCTCGAAGCCATCGGCGGTAAAGCATGAGCCGCGGTCGGTGAGCACGTGCGTGACCTTGAAGGGGAAGGCGCGGACCGCCTCGTTCAGGAAGGCAACCGCGCTGGTGGTCAGCTCGTCGTCCTTGACGGCGAGATGGACCCAGCGCGAGCAGCGGTCGATGGCGACATACAGAAAGCGCTTGCGGGGCTCGCCATCGGCGGTTCTCAGCTTCGGCAGGTGCTTGATGTCCATGTGCACGAAGCCGAGGTCGTAGTCCTTGAATCTGCCGCTCTCCCGTTTGCGCTGCTGCGCCGGCGGCAATCGTCCCAAGCCTTCCGCCTTGAGGATGCGGTAGAC
>NZ_JAFEMD010000021.1 GCF_016892765.1 Microvirga arvi | reverse complement strand
AAGCGGGGTCACCACCAAGATGGCCCGCACCCATGCGCGGGCGCCGCGCGGGCAGCGCGCCTATGGCTCCATTCCCCTTGGCTCGTGGCAGCGCCTGACGGTGTTAGGAGCACTCGCCTGTGAGGGCTTGGTCGCCACGATGAGCATCGAGGCGTCCACCTCCACGCCGGTGCTGCTGGCCTATCTCGAACAGGTGCTGGTGCCCAAGCTCCAGCAGGTGAAGCCGGATGCAATCCTGGTCATGGACAACCTGCGCCCGCATCACGCCACACAAGTGCGGGAGCTGCTCGCCCGAGCCGGGATCGGACTGCTGTACCTGCCGCGCTACTCGCCCGAGTTCAATCCGATCGAGCCCGCCTGGGGCAAGATGAAAGAGCGGCTCAAGGCGAAAGCGCCACGTACTCTCGAAGCCTTGGAGGCAGAACTCAAACCAGCCCTCGACACCATCACCGCAAAGGATGCCCGAGGCTGGATCAGGCACGCCGGCTATGCCCTACAGTGAGCCCAAAAGCGCTCTAATCCCGGCACTGTTCTCGATGGCGGTGTAGCCGAACCGACAACAGGCGAGCAGATCGAAGCCGGTGTGAAATATGACCTGCCGGGGCTGAATGCGTCGCTCCGGGCCGCCGGCTTCGATCTCCGTCAGGACAACGCCGTCATCTATCAGGTCGTCGATGCCACGAACCGGCAGGTCCAGCTCGACCTCCGCTCGCGGGGCTTCGAGCTGGAAGGTGTCGCTTCACTGGCCCAAGGACTCAGTGTCCAGGCTTCCTACTCCTATACCGATGCGCGCATCCTGAAGCTGACCCCTGAAACGGAGGGCAACCGGCTGACGAGCGTGCCCTACCACATGGCTTCGCTCTGGCTCGATTATACGGTTCAGGACGGGCCGGCGCGGGGACTAGGGATTGGCGGTGGCGTTCGCTATGTCGGCTCAAGCTTCGGCGACAATCTCAACCGCTCTGTGATCGAGAACGATCCCCGCAGCTATCTCGACGCGTCGCTCCGCTACGATCTTGACAACATCGATCCAAGCCTCAAGGGCCTGCAGCTTCAGGTCAATGCAAACAACCTGCTCGACGAGGACGGTCAGGTCTGCACCTCCAACTACTGCTACTTCGACGAGGGCCGAGAGGTCCTTGCGAGCCTCCGTTACAGGTGGTGACCGAAGTGGCAGTTTATGAGCATCTCATGCGCCGCCTCGATTCACCCGTCGCGATCGTCCTGACAATTGGCGGGTTGTATGTGGGGCAGAGCATCATCGGGGGAGTGACGTTCAGCGCTCTCCCGAGCGTTCTGCGCGAGCGGGGGATATCGCTCGATCATATCGGCCTGACCTATCTGGCAGTCGTGCCCTGGGTTCTGAAGTTCCTGTGGGCACCGGCCCTCGAACGCTATCGGCTGCCGCGAATCGGTCCGAGCCGTTCACGCTCGATCGTCCTCGTCGGCGGCCTGATCTCTGCTGCGGGGCTGGTTCTGGCTGGCATTGTCGGCCCGGTGAACGTCTGGCCGATCATGGCCACCTTCATGATGATCGCCTTTACTGCATCGACGGTCGACATTGCCTGCGACGGCCATGCGGTGGAGAGCCTCTCCCAGCAGCATCATGGCTGGGGCAATGCCGCGCAGGTGGGCGGAGCCTATCTCGGGGCGGCCATTGGATCCGGGCTCTTCCTCGTGCTTGTCGCGCAGGTCGATTGGATGGGAGCGATGCTCGTGATGGCTGTGCTCCTCGGCCTGCTCGGACTGCCCTTTCTGTTGTCGCCTGCCTCGAAACCGGAGGCAATGCGTACGCATCAGCCCTCCCTGCGTGAGGCTCTCGGTCGCCTTGAGATGCGCAAGGGCTTTGCCCTTGCGGCCCTGTATGCAGCAACACAGAAATGGGGGCTTGTCATGCTCGGACCCTTCCTTGTCGATGCCGGTCTCGACCTCGCTTCGCTTGGAGTGATCAACGGGCTGGGAGGGATGATTCTCGGCGTTGCCTGCGCGCTCCTGGGAGGGGCCTGTGTCAGGTTCTGGGGTGCGCGTCCGGATGCGCTCAGTGAGGGCCGCAGTCTTTTGGAGACCCGGCTTGGCGGAAACGGTCGGCCGAATCCCATGTTCGATCTGGTGCGTTACCTGCCGCAAGGCGAGCATACTGTCCGTCAGCGGAAGCTCTGCTGCCTCCGCTATCTTCTGCCTGACGTCGAATGCTGCGGCAGCCTGTGTCCCTCTCCGCCTGCAAAAGGCTTGAAGACCGAATTCGATGGTCAGGCTGACTTGGACGGTGGAATGACCGCCCTATGATGCCGGCGGCCCGACAGTTCTGAGAGTCGGGTGCAGATCCATCTTTCAGATAACCAAGAGGAAGTCGCTGTTTTAATTTTTCCTTAGAAGGTTAATTTGTAAAAGCCCCGCTTCATTCCGGGGGCATAACGCTGTGATTACTAGGAAACTTGCCTTAACTGTCGGAGGGCGCTTCTATGTTGCAATCGCTCTCTCCTTCGTCGCGCTGATTGGACTCGCGCTGTTCGGCTCGAACGCCATTTCGAACCTTCTCCGTGAGCGCAAATTCGAGGAGCTGAAACATCTCACGGAGAGCGCCTACGCAATCGTAGCCGATTTTCACACGAGGGCGCAGCGCGGAGAGATGAGTGAGCCCGACGCAAAGGCGCGGGCAGCGGATGCTCTCCGGGCCATTCGCTATGCAGGATCGGAATACGTCTTCATCCACGGCTATGACGCCGTCACCGTGATGCACCCGATCAATCCTGCCATGCAGGGCAAGGATCAATCGGGCCTCAAGGATGTCTCCGGCCGCTCCATCGTGATCGAGCTGGTGAAGGTCGCCAAGTCCGGCGGCGGCTTCTTCGAATACGATTGGCCCAAGAAGCCGGGTGATGCCGAGCAGTACCCGAAGGTGGCCTATGCCGCTGGCTTCCACGCCTGGAGCTGGGCCATTGGAACGGGGGTCTTCGTCGATCATCTGGATGCGCTCGTTGCAAAGGAGCGCAATGCATTTCTCATGTTCGCCGGGCTCGCGACTCTTGGATTGGCTGTCGCAGGCTTCTTCCTGGGCAGAGGCGTCTCCATTGCCGTCAAAAAGCTGTCCGCAGCGATGAGCAACCTTGCGGCAGGCGACCTGCGGACAAGCATTGAAGGCACCATTCGCCGGGATGAGATCGGAG
Organism: Microvirga arvi; assembly: GCF_016892765.1. Classification (GTDB taxonomy): domain Bacteria; phylum Pseudomonadota; class Alphaproteobacteria; order Rhizobiales; family Beijerinckiaceae; genus Microvirga; species Microvirga arvi. The sequence continues at coordinate 103,084 of NZ_JAFEMD010000021.1, read as the reverse complement.
CCATGGCGCGGACCGTGCAGGTGTTCAAGGAAGCGCTGATCGCAAAACAGGAGGCTGATGCAACCGCTGCGCAGGAGGCCGACGCCAAGGCCCGCCGCGCCGAGGCCCTCGATCATCTCACGAAGCAGTTCGAGGCCAATGTGTCGGCTCTGACGCAGGGGCTTTCGTCCGCCGCCTCACAGATGGAGATGACAGCGCAGTCGATGACATCCATTGCCGACGAGACGACGTCTCAATCCGTCACCGTAGCCTCTGCGGCCGAGCAGACATCGGCCAACGTGCAGACCGTCGCGGCCGCGACCGAGGAACTATCCATCTCCATCCGAGAGATTACAAGCCAGGTGGCCGCCTCGTCCCAGATCGCAGACCGGGCTGTGGGGGATGCGCAGCGCACGAATGCGACGGTTCAGGACCTCGCCGCCTCGGCCGACAAGATCGGCAATGTTGTCGCCCTGATCAACACCATCGCGGGCCAGACGAATCTGCTGGCGCTGAACGCTACGATCGAGGCTGCCCGTGCCGGCGAGGCGGGCAAGGGCTTTGCCGTTGTCGCTTCGGAAGTGAAGGAACTGGCGAACCAGACCTCCCGTGCCACCGAAGAGATTTCGCTCCAGGTTCATTCCGTCCAGCAGGCAACCCAGCAGGCCGTTGCTGCCATCCAGAGCATCGCTCAGACAATCACGGAGATGTCGCAGATCTCGGTCTCCATCGCGGCAGCCATGGAAGAGCAGGGCGCCGCAACCTCGGAGATCGCGCGGAATGTTCAGGAGGCCGCCCGCGGCACCGAGCTGGTCACGGGCAATATCGTGAATGTCCGGCAGGGTGCTGGAGAAACAGGGGCAGCCGCGTCCCAGGTGCTCGGATCGGCCCAGGAGCTTGCCCGCCACTCGACCAACCTTGGTCGCGAGGTCAATGCCTTCTTGGCTGGAGTGAAAGCGGCTTAGGCCGAAATTTCGTTGTAATATTCAATGTGCGGCGTCGATCTAATCGGCGCCGCACATCTCAAAGAATAGCCAGAATCTGAGGGTCTGCGGCAGCCAGGGCCAAGGTGATGTCGGCACCTTCGTCAACGCCAGCATGAACGTGTCGGAGACGGACAAGGAGATCCGCATCACGGCGGAACTGCCCGGCGTCAGCGAGCAGGACATCGATGTCAGTCTCGATGACGACGTGCTCACCATCCGGGGCGAGAAGAAATTCGAGCGCAAGAACGAGCAGGAGAACTTTCACTTCGTCGAGCGCTCCTACGGCACCTTCCAGCGCTCGCTGCGGCTGCCCTATGCCGTCGCCTCAGAGCAGGTCCAGGCCAGCTTCGAGAATGGCGCCCTGACCGTGACCGTGCCGAAGACCGGACGGCAGGAGCGCTCCCGACGCATCCAGGTTCAAGAGCGGGGCGCAAGCGGTCAAGGCGCTGCTGGCGGAAAGGGAGGACGGCAGGCAAACGATATGTCGGGCCAACCCGACGACACGAAATCCGGCTGAAGGTTGGCCCGCGCGATCGGGGATGCCGCGCCCATGAAGCAAAGCCAGTGATCGGCCATCCCCGGCCGGCGGCCCGACAGGCCGCGGATGGGAGTCCCAGCGCTAAAGGTGCTATGATCAACGAGGACCAGACTTGGGAGAGATGATCATGCCCAAGATGAAAGTAGCCGTCTTCGTCGAGCCCGGCCGCATCGTCCTCGACGAGAAGCCGATCCCGGATATCGGTCCGCTCGATGCGCTCATCCGCATCACCACCACCACGATCTGCGGCACGGACGTCCACATCCTCAAGGGCGAATATCCGGTAGCCCGAGGGCTGACCATCGGCCATGAGCCTGTCGGCGTGATCGAGAAGCTCGGCTCGGCCGTGCAGGGCTACCGGGAAGGCCAAAGGGTCATCGCCGGCGCGATCACGCCGAGCGGGCAAAGCGAGGCTTGCCTGTGCGGCTGCCATTCCCAGGATGGGGCCGGCACCAAGCACGGGTGGAAGCCGCTGGGCGGCTGGCGCTTCGGCAACACCATCGACGGATGCCAGGCCGAGTACGTGCGGGTGCCCGACGCCATGGCCAACCTCGCTCCGGTACCGGACGGGCTCACCGACGAGCAGGTGCTGATGTGCCCCGACATCATGTCGACGGGCTTTTCCGGCGCGGAGAGCGGCCGGATCCGCATTGGCGACATCGTGGCTGTGTTTGCGCAAGGACCGATCGGGCTGTGCGCCACGGCCGGCGCCCGGCTGATGGGTGCGACCACGATCATCGCGGTCGAGAGTGTGCCGGAGCGCATGGAGATGGCGCGCCGGATGGGTGCGGACCATGTGGTCGATTTCACCAAGGTCGACCCGGTGGAAGAAGTCAGGCGTCTCACCGACGGACGGGGCGTCGACGTTTCCATCGAGGCGCTTGGAAGGCAGGAGACCTTCGAGGCGTCGCTGCGGGTGCTCCGCCCCGGCGGCACGCTGTCGTCGCTCGGAGTCTATTCGGGCGATCTCAGGATCCCGCTCGACGGCTTCCTGGCAGGCCTGGGCGACCACACCATCCGGACGACTCTCTGCCCCGGCGGCAAGGAGCGCATGCGACGGCTCATGGCTGCCATCGCGTCGGGGCGCGTCGACACGCGTCCTCTTGTGACGCATCGCTTCAAGCTCGATCAGATCGAGGAGGCTTACGACCTCTTCGCCCACCAGCGTGACGGCGTGCTGAAGGTGGCGGTCACCCCATAGGGTTGGGGAGATGTCAAAGCTTCCGATCAGGCCTGCATCACGTAGGTGCCAGGTGCATCGCACAGGGCAGGATAGCCATGTGCGGGTGCGCCCAATGCAGGTGGATCCGTAAGCTCTCCGGAATGTAAGGCGAGCCAGCGCGCCCATTCCGGCCACCAGGAACCCTCGAAGCGAGGTGCGATCCTGGTCCATGTGTCGGGATCCAGAAACTGGCCCGTAGCGGATCTTGTCAGTATCTGGAAGCTCCCCTTCGCGTTGTCCGGTCCGGCCACGATGCCGGCGTTGTGGCCGCTCGTCGTGAGAAGGAATGTCACGTCGGTATCGGCGAGCAGATGGATCTTGAACGTGGAGCGCCAGGGCGCCACGTGATCGCTCTTGGTGCCGACAGCAAAGATCGGCGCCCGGATGTCGCTGATGGCGATGGGACGGCCGTCGACCTGAAAACGTCCTTCGGCGAGGTCGTTGTCCAGGAAAAGCTGCCTCAGGTAATCCGCATGCATACGGTATGGCATGCGGGTTGCATCGGCATTCCAGGCCATGAGATCGTTCAGGGGCGTCCTCTCGCCCATGAGGTAGTGCCGCACGAGCCTCGACCAGATCAGGTCGTTCGAGCGCAGCAGCTGGAAAGCCCCGGCCATCTGCCGGGTGTCGAGATAGCCTTGGCTGCGCATCAGGTCTTCAAGGAAGTGGACCTGACTCTCGTTGATGAACAAGGTGAGCTCTCCGGCCTCCCGAAAGTCGGCCTGCGCAGCAAGCAGGGATAGGGTTTCCAGTCGTTTGTCCCCGTCGCGTGCCATCGCGGCGGCGGCAATGGAGAGAAGAGTGCCGCCAAGGCAGTAACCGGCCGCATGAACCTTATGACCAGGAACGACCGCGTCCACGGCATCCAGCGCCGCCATCACGCCAAGCGCTCGGTAATCGTCCATGCCGAGGTCCCGATCTTCCGCGGTCGGGTTCTTCCAGGAGATGATGAACACTGTGAAGCCCTGGTCCGTGAGGTAGCGGACGAGGGAGTTCTGGGGTGAGAGGTCCAGGATGTAGTACTTCATGATCCAGGCGGGCACGATCAGGATCGGCTCCGGGCGAACCTTTGCGGTGGTCGGTGCGTACTGGATCAGCTCGATAAGACGGTTGCGGTAGATCACCTTGCCTGGCGTGACGGCTACATCCCGTCCCACCTGGAAGGCCTCCACGCCTGCGGGAGGCTTCGAGCGGGCAATCCTCTCCCAATCGTCCAGGAAGTTGCGAAAGCCCTGCACGAGGTTCTGGCCACCCGTTTCCAGGATACGCCGCTGCACGACCGGGTTCGTCGCGATGAAATTCGAAGGTGATGCCATATCGAGGATCTGGCGAGAGATGAACTCGACCACAGCCTGATGCTGCTTGGTGACGCCGTCGATCCCGGTTGTCGCGTTGTCCCACCACTGCTGCTGGAGCAGGAAGCCTTGTTGAATGAGATTGAAAGGCCATTTCTGCCAGTCGGCTCCGGCAAAGCGTTTGTCCTGGGGCAGCGGCTCGATGCACGGCTCGCATGTGCCTCCGCCACTGGCGCAGCGTGAGGCAAACTGGGTCAGCCGCGCCCATTTGCGGGCTGCCTTCACCGCGAGTTCAACTTGCTTGCCCGGCGAGATGGCGAGATTGACGGCCCAGTCCATGTAGGCGTCGACGACTGCGGCCGGCGACAGGCCGCCAGTGAGTCGCGCCAGGCTCGCATGGGCGGCATGATCGAGAGCATCCCGGATCCGATGGAGTTCGGCATCATCGGACGGTTGGGACTGAAGGGTGGGCGAAGGCACGGTTCGTTCAGGAAGCCGATCTGGCCTCCGCTGGGGAAGTGGGGCGGCTTGGGCCTTTGGCGCGTGACCGCTTGTAAGTGCACCAGACGTATGGGACGGCATTGCAGCCTCCGGGCTTAACCCCGCATGCCGAGGTCGGTGGATCACTCGACATTATTCCGGGGCGTTCTCAGGCGAATTGCGTCAGATCAAAGCATCCATCCCGATTTCGACCACATGATGATCGATAGTCGCTGCGGCACAACGGCTGTGTCCGGGCACGCAGAGGGAGAGAGCGATGATCAAGGACATCATGGTGCATCTCGATGGAAGCCCCGAAGACGAGATCCGGTTGGAACATGGACAAGCCCTCGCATCGCCCGGGCGGGCTCATCTGATCGGGCTCTTTACCAACCAACTTCCTGACCTCACGGTCGCCATTCCCATGGATGGCGGAGCGGCCGCGATCCAGGTTCTGACCGAGCTCCAGGACCAAGCCCTGAAAGAGGGCGATGCCACGGCCAAGCGGCTGACGGAGCGACTGGCCGGCCTTCAGGTGACGGGCGAGCTGCGCCGATTCGACGAGACGTTCGGTGCGTTGTCCGGGAAGGTCGTGGACCAGGCCCGTTGCGCCGATCTCTTTATTGCCACGCGTCCCTATGGCGGGGCCGAGACAGCGGTCTGGCCGGACCTGGTGGAAGCAGTGCTCTTCGGCAGTGGACGCGCGCTTCTCCTCGTGCCGCCCGGTCGCCACCGGCAGGGGCCGATCCAAACCGTGTTGGTTGCCTGGAACGGCAGCCGCGAGGCGGCGCGCGCCCTCCGCGAGGGGCTGGACTTCGTCGAGCAGGCAGCCCGAGTGGTCGTCCTGGTCGTGGATCCTCCGGCGGATACGAGGTCATATGCGGAGGTGAAGGCCCATGTCGCCCACCATAATGTCGTCGCGGAGGTCGTCACCGCTGACAGCCGGGACCGCGCTGTCGCCGAAGTCATCCTCGAGGAGGCGCGCCGCATTTCCGCGGATCTCGTCATCATGGGAGCCTATGGCCACACCCGCCTGAGGGAGCAGGTGTTTGGCGGCGCGACGCGGGACATGCTCACCGCCTCCGAAAGCCCGATCCTGGTGGCCCATTGAGGCGGACCGTGCCAACCGGAGGCGCACATGGCCGTGGATGCTCAAACCGCGCCGGGCGGCCATGATGCGGACGGCGCGGTGGTCGTAACTACGGGTTTGACGGGCCTCGACGAGGCCGAGGCGCAGCGCCGCCTCGCGCAGCATGGTCCCAACGCGATCACAGGCAAGCGTTCCCGCGGCTTGGTTGACATCGTCCGCGGGATCCTGCGCGAGCCGATGTTCCTGCTTCTGCTGGCCGCGGCCGGGCTCTACCTGGTGCTAGGCGACATTGGAGAGGGCCTGTTCATGACGGCCGGTGCCGTCGTGACGATCGGCCTGGTGGTGCTGCAAGAGGCCAGGAGCGAGCAAGCCCTGGCGGCCCTGCGCGAACTGGCCGAACCCTTCGCCCGGGTGATCCGCGGTGGGACCGAGCGGCGCGTCCCGGCCCGCGACCTCGTGCCGGGCGATCTTGTCTTGGTCGGTGAGGGCGAACGTCTGCCCGCCGATGGTCTCCTGATCGCGGGAGACGCGCTGACGGTCGACGAGTCGACCCTCACCGGCGAGTCGGTTCCGGTGTCCAAACGTCCGGCAGCGGCCGATACGGACCAGGCTGGCGATCCCGAGCCGGGGGGAGACGACACGCCTTACCTGTTCGGCGGGACCCTGAACGTACGCGGGCAGGGCACGGTTCATATCCTGCACACCGGTCCCTCGACGCGGCTGGGGCGCATCGGCGCCTCGCTGGCCGCCATCGAGGATGAGCCGACGCTGCTCCAGAAGACGACCGGCGCGCTCGTCGCCAAACTCGGGATCCTCGCGCTCGCATTCTGCGCCATCGTCGCCGTGGCGTACGGGGTGCTGCGGGACGACTGGATCGGCGGCACATTGTCCGGCATCACGCTGGCCATCGCGCTGCTGCCGGAGGAGTTCCCGATGGTGCTGGCGATCTTCATGGCGCTCGGGGCCTTCCGCCTCGCCCGGCACAAGGTGCTCGTGCGCCGCGCCGCGGTCATCGAGACGCTCGGAGCCGCCACGTTCCTGTGCGTCGACAAGACCGGGACGTTGACCGAGAACCGGATGGTGCTCACCACGGCTTGGCGGGGCGGAGAGGTGCAGGATCTGCGGGGCCATGCCAGGCTTTCCGGCGCTGCCGCCGAGCCGCTCCGGACGGCATTGCTTGCATCCGCCGCCCGCCCGGTCGATCCCATGGACAGGGCTGTCCGCATACTGGGAATGCGGGTTCTCCCTGAATCGGTTTGGGCCGAGACCCCGCTGCGCACCTATCCGCTCCGTCCCGAGTTGCTGGCGTTCATCCAGGTTTGGCTGAACCCCTCGGGTGGCGTTCTGTATGCCGCAAAAGGAGCGCCGGAGGCGATTTTCCGTCTCTGCCGCATGGGCGATGACGAACGGGCCGCGATGGATGCCGTGGTCGCAGGACTGGCGAGCCGCGGCCTGCGGGTTCTGGGCGTGGCATCCGCCCGCGATGAAAGGGACCACGCGCGGGCTCCAGTGGATCTGGCGTTCCGGTTCGAGGGCCTGATCGGGTTTGAGGATGCGGTTCGATCCGATGTTCCCCAGGCCGTCGCCGAGGCGAAACGGGCCGGGATCACGGTTGCGATGATCACGGGCGACTACCCGGCCACGGCCCTGGAGATCGCCCGCCGGGCGGGGATCGACGTGAGCGCCGGCGTGCTCACCGGCAGGGAGGTGGCCGAACTCGATCCGGAAGGGCTGCGTGAACGGGTGCGGCGGATCCGGGTCTTTGCCCGCATCATGCCGGAGCAGAAGCTCGCCCTGGTCGAGGCGTTGAAGGCCAACGGTGAGGTCGTCGCCATGACCGGGGACGGCGTCAACGATGCGCCGGCGCTCGAAGCCGCCCACATCGGCATTGCCATGGGGCAGCGCGGCACCGACGTGGCGCGGGAGGCCGCGGACCTTGTCCTCCTCGACGACCGTTTCGTGTCGATCATCGGCGGCGTGCGCCTCGGGCGGCGCATCTTCACGAACCTGCGCAAGGCGCTCACCTACGTGACGGCAGTTCACGTGCCCATCGCCGGGCTAGCCCTTCTGCCGTTGCTCATGGGCCTGCCGCCGATCCTGTATCCGATGCACGTGATCTTGCTGGAGCTTGTGATTGATCCGGTCTGCTCGCTTGTCTTCGAGGGGGAGCCCAGCGAGCGGCACGCGATGGAGAAGCCGCCGCGGCCTGCTGCCGAGCCGTTGTTCGGCACCTCCCAGATCGCCTTCGGGTTCCTCCAGGGGACTGTCGTTCTCGGGGCGGTCCTCGGCCTTTATGTCTGGGCATTGAATGCCGGCGTTCCCGAGACGCAGGCGCGGGCTGCGGCTTTCGCTGCCCTGGTGCTCGGCAACCTCGTCCTCGCCTTCGCCGACGCGGCAGAGCCGGGCACTTCCTTCTTCGACAGGAGGAGGCTTGCCTTCTGGGGGATTGGAGCTGGGGCCGCCGTCATCGTCACCGCGGTTCTTTACATTCCACAGCTTGCCACCATCCTCCGTCTCTCGCCGCCGACTCTCTCGTGGTTGGCGATCACTCTGCCAATCGCGCTCATGGCTGGCGGCTGGTACGGATTCGCCAAGCGGTTCCGGCTCCCATTGACGCTCGGCACTACGCAGCGGCCAGCGGCATGACACGCATCGCCATCATCCACGGGCATGCCCGCCTTCGTCTTCCGATGGTACTTAGGGGCGCACAGTCTCAAGAGCCTCAAGCGCAGCATCCTGTCACTGGTCGGCATCGGTCCGAGCCGGCATACGCTGATCGGCATGATCGAGGGCATGGGTGACGGCAAACGGGCAGCATGGATCGAGGCCATGCGCCGCCTCGGCAAGAAGGCGAGGTAGCGCTCGAGGAGCCCCGCAGCCATCGTGGCCCCGATCCATGCTCAGCGGCGCTCCTGCAAGAGCTCGATCTGGAGTTCCTGGATTTCCGCGAGCCGCTCCCATTGCCGCGTGGTCAGATGGTCGATCTTCTCGTGCAGGTGCCGGATTTCGAGCTCCGCCTTCAGATTGACCCGGTAGTCGTTGAGGGAGCGCAGCCGGTCCTTCGATTCCTGGCGCCTCTGGCTCATCATGATGATCGGGGCCTGAACGGCCGCGAGGCAGGACAGAAGCAGGTTCAGGAGGATGTAGGGGTAAGGATCGAAGGCCTGTTGACCACGTGCGACATTGATGATGATCCACACGCCAAGCGATATGGCGAAGAAGATGAGAAACGGCCAACTGCCGCCGAAAGAGGCAAGCCCGTCTGACAGGCGCTCGCCAAGCGTGCGGCGCTCATCGTAGCTCTCCTCGACATTCGCCGAGACCATGCTGCCTTCGGCAAGGCTGCGGGCGACCTCGCTGTCGAGCTTGGTCAATTCGCCGCGTTCCTGGCGGAGCAGTTCTTCAACATAGCGTAGGCGGTATTGGTCCACCGCTGCCCGGCTTATGCGACTGTCGGCAGCCAGAGCCGGATGATCCTGGCGGATCCTCTCGGCGAGAGCCGGATGTAAGTGATCGAGGAGGAGAAAGTCTCTTCGGGGGTACGTCTTGCCTGTGATGGAGCAGATGTCGTTGGATGACGCTGCTTGAGAGGTCATGATCGCCGTTCCGCTGGTTTGGCATGGATCAAACCTAGCGGCTCGACGAGGGTGTACCAAGGTGCGATTCTTCTAAGCTGACGCTTCCTTGCATTCAGGAGGTTCCCTTGTCGCTTCGCCTTCACTTCCACGGCGCCGCCCGAACCGTGACCGGCTCTTGCTTCATGCTCGAGACGGAAGCAGCCCACGTCCTTGTCGATTGCGGAATGTTTCAAGGCTCAAAGGAGGAGAGGGAACTCAATTATCAGCACTTCCCGTTCCGCGCTGCCGGCATCAGCGCCCTGTGCCTCACCCATGCCCACATCGACCACAGCGGCCTCGTGCCGAAGCTCGTGAAAGCAGGCTTTGACGGCCCGATCTACGCAACGGCCGGAACGGCCGATCTTGCGTCCATCATGCTGCCGGATTCCGGCTACATCCAGGAAATGGAGGTGGACCAACTCAACCGCCGCAACCGCCGCCGCGGGCGAGAGACGGTGTCCCCGATCTACACGGAAGAGGATGCCGTCGCGTCCCTCACGCAGTTCCGGCCAGTGGCTTACGGCCAATGGCAGGATGTCGCTCCCGGTTTCCGGGCCCGCTACTGGAATGCGGGTCATCTTCTGGGCTCGGCCTCCATCGAGATGGAGGTGACGCATGGCGGTGACGAGAGGCCGACGCGCCTGCTGTTCTCCGGCGATATCGGCCCTGACCACAAGCTCCTGCAACCGGACCCGGACGGCCCGAGGGACCTCGATTACGTCCTCCTCGAGTCAACCTATGGCGATACGGACCGGGCCGGCACCACCATCGAACACCGCCGCCGGATGCTGCGCGACGATGTCCGCGCGGCGATGCATCCGAGCGGGGTATTGCTCATTCCGTCTTTCGCGGTCGAGAGGACGCAAGAGCTTCTCGTCGATCTCATGGAACTGATGGAATCGGGCGAACTGCCGGACATTCCGATCTTTATCGACTCGCCGCTGGCCTCGAAGGCCAGCAGCATCTTCAAGAGGCATGCCGGGGAACTCAGGAACGGCTCCGACCTGGTGCAGGCGCTCGAATCCCGATGGGTCCGCTTCACGGAGACCGTCGAGCAGAGCAAGGCCATCGATCGCATTCACAGCTTCCACATCATCATTGCGGCCAGCGGCATGTGCGAGGCGGGCCGCATCCGGCATCACCTGAAGGCGTGGCTGTGGCGGGACGAAGCCACCGTTCTCTTCGTCGGCTTCCAGGCGCAGGGAACGCTCGGGAGGATCTTGCAGGACGGCGCCTCGAAGGTCCGGATCCACGGTGAGGAGGTCAAGGTCCGTGCTCGCATGCGGACGCTCGACCTCTACTCAGGGCATGCGGACAGGCCCGAGCTGAAGGCCTGGCTGGTCGAGCGCCTTCCGGTCCGACGCGGGGTCTTCCTCGTGCATGGGGAAGATGCGCCGCTCAAGGCGCTGCAATCGTCCCTCGCCGAACTCGACCATGTGCCCGGCGCGATCATACCGGAGATCGATGACGTCTATGATCTGGCTGGCGACCGGGCTGTCAGGATCGAACGCCATGAGGAGCGCCTGCCGAGCGCGAGTGCTGGGCACCGGGACTGGCACAACGACTACGCGGAGCTGCTTCTCGAGATCAATGACGCCATGGAGGCAGCAGCCGGCCGGAACGCGAAGGGAGTCATCATCCGGCGCATCAGGGATGCCCTGAAGCATGGAGCCCGCGAATAGCCTCGGATCGGCTTTCGTGTTCCCGGTACTGCTGCTTGTTGATCAGGATCAAGGTGGCAGAGCGACGGCCTCCCTAAGCTCTGCCACAATGGCATGTCTTATTGAAAGACGCGGCCATACCGGGGAGGGACCGATGCTCCATCACGTCACGCTACACCTGGCCCGCAGCAAGCAGTTCCCCGAGGGAAGTTCCCGTTACGGCTACGACATCACCGCGCCGCTCGATCGGCAAGGGCATCTCGATCAGGACGAATGGGCAGTGAAACGGGATCACTGCCGGGTCCGCCGCTTCTGGGCCAGTGAGGGCGAGCGTCAGGGTGTCCTGGTCCATAGGCCCGGCGGAGCCGGCGGAGCGACCTGGATGATCGACTACAACCAGGATCGTCCCGGCGACGAGGAGGCGGGCTATCGCCTGCATCAGCACCGTTTTGCCGAAGGCGAATACATCACCATCGAGGACGAAGATGGGAAGCCCTATACGTTCCAGGTCGTCTCGGTGACGCCGGCGGAACCCGGCAGGGCAGGGGAGCATCGATGATGAGGCGCCTCACGCTTTTAGGTCTTTTCCTCGCTTTCGCCTCGTCGGTCGCCATAGCTCAGTCGGGACGGGTGCAGCGCGGGTTCACGTTCGCGCAGACGAACTGCTCCCAATGTCATGCCATCGGCCGTGTCGGCGAGAGTCCCATCCCGGAAGCGCCGCCTTTCCGGACCCTGCACACCCGCTATCCCGTCGAGGACCTCGCGGAGGCCTTTGCCGAGGGCATCACGACAGGCCACCCCTCCATGCCCCAGTTCCAGCTCGATCCGGCCCAAATCAACGACCTGCTTGCCTACCTGAATTCCGTCCAAGGCTAGGGCCTAGCCTCGTCACCGCACGACCAGGACCGGGATGTTCGAGTGGGCAAGGACCTTCATGGTCTCGCTCCCGAGAAGGAGAGCCGAGACCCCGCCGCGTCCATGCGAAGCCATGACGATCAGGTTGCAGACGTGATCCTCGGCCATGCGGATAATCGCCCGATAGGGCGCGTCGTCCTCCATTTGAAGCGTCGTGGCCTCGACACCCAGGTCGCGCGCGATCCCGGACGCTTCCGACAGAGTGCGCTCCGCCTGCTTCTGCATATGCTCCCTGAACGAGTCCGATGTTTCCTCTATCTGATCGGCTTCGAGCGCGAAGACATGGAAGCGCTCGGTGACCGTCAGGAGCAGGACCTTGGCATCCAGCGCCTTGCCGAGGTTGACCCCGTGTTCGACGGCACGTTTCGCCAGGGACGAGCCGTCGGTGGCAATCAGGATGTTCTTGTACATGCGGACCTCCCTCGGTGAAGAGCGTGCGCGAATATCGGGCCTCTGCCTTTAATAGGAGAGGAACAGAGGCACCGGGGTGTTCCTGAGCAGTGACTGGGTCGTGCCGCCGAGCACCATTTCGCGCAGGCGTGAATGGACATAGGCGCCCATGACGATCATGTCGGCACGGGTCAGGTGGGCATGGTTGCGTAAGGTTTCGGCCACGTCCCCGTCCATGGCCGGCAGCGCCAGGACATCGACCGTGATGCCATGGCGGGTAAGATGCGGAGCGATCTCCGCGCCCGGCTGCGTGTGCGCCAGATCCTTCTCGCCCGTGACGCTGACCAGCTCGACCTGCGTGGCGGCCCGCAGAAACGGCAGGGCGTCGTTGAGGGCCCGCGCCGCCTTGGCGCTGCCGTCCCACGCCACGACGATCCTGCCTCCTGCGAAGGCTTCGCGACCCTGCGGCACGACGATGAGGGGCCGACCGCTGTCCATGAGCACGGCCTCGATCAGTCCGCGGTCGACGGCCAGGGCAATCGGCTCCGCGTCGAGAACCGTCATATCATGGGCGCGGGCAAGGGAGCTGAAACTCCTGATGAGGTCCGGATAGGCAAGCTGCGGCGCCTGTGTGGTGCAGGTCACTCCCGATGCGGCGGCGGCCCGTTGCGACGAGTCGGCGGCCGCGCGCGCAAGCGCATCCAGCCGGCGGTTCTCGGCGGCCACCAGCCCTTCCGCGAAGGCGCTGACGAAGGCATGGGTCAGCGTGAGCTTCAGGGAGGCAGCCTGGACGGTGACATGGGCGTTCGCCTGCCGGGCGAGCGAAAGCCCGTAGGCCAGGGCGGACGAGCGTTCCTCCGCATCCCCTTCCTCCGTAATCCCGATCAGGATGCTGCGAATGTTCTGGAGCATGGATTCCTCCCTCTCAACGTGTCGTTCTGGCTTTGAATCCGATGACATCTGCTTTTGTCCTGCATCAGGGGATCAGGACCGCAGCCCCTTGGAGCCGTCCTGACCGCAGGTCGTCCAAGGCTTCATTGGCGGCCTCCAGCGGATAGCGCACGGTCGTTGTTCTGATCCGGGCTTTGGGAGCGATCGCCAGGAAATCCAAGGCATCCTGACGGGTCAGGTTGGCGACGGATGCGATCTGCCGCTCCTCCCAGAGAAGCCGATAGGGGAATTGCGGAATGTCGCTCATGTGGATGCCGCCGCAGACGACGCGGCCGCCCTTTCGCACAGCGCGGAGCGCCAGAGGCACGAGATCGCCCACGGGCGCGAAGATGATCGCCGCGTCGAGGCGCTCAGGCGGCGCCTCGTCCGAGCCACCGGCCCATACAGCGCCGAGCGAGCGGGCGAAATCCTGCGCGGCGACATCCTCCGGACGCGTAAAGGCAAGGACGCGCCGTCCCTGCCAGATGCAGACTTGGGTGATGACGTGAGCCGCCGCACCGAAGCCGTAGATGCCGATCCTCTCACCGGGACCGGCGGCCAAGAGTGAACGCCAACCAATCAGGCCAGCACAGAGGAGCGGAGCCAAGGCAACGGGATTGTCGTCATCCGGCAAGAGGAAGGCGTAGGCTGCTTCGGCGACTGCATGGGACGCAAAGCCCCCATCCCGGGTATAGCCAGTGAACAGCGGCTCGTCGCAGAGGTTCTCACGTCCGGAGATGCAGAAGGGGCAGTGTCCGCAGGTATGGCCGAGCCAGGGAATGCCCACGCGCTCCCCCAGCTTATGGTTGCGGACTCCGGATCCGATCGCCTCCACCCGTCCCACGATCTCATGGCCGGGAATGACGGGAAGCTTGGGGTACGGCAGGTCGCCGTCGACCACATGGAGATCGGTGCGGCACACTGCACAGGCTTCTACCAGCACGCGGATCTCGTTCGGCGCGGGCGACAGGAACGACCGCTCTTCCATGATGAGCGGCGTGCGGACCTTGTGGAGGACCATTGCCTTCATGGCATTGCCTCAATGAAACGCGGTGTCCATCCGCTCCCTCAGCGCGAGGAGTTCCTGGACATAAGAGGAGCGCTGCTCGCGATGGGCCCGCCGAAGGGCAGAGATTATCTCATCCTTGCGGTTATCATCGGCTGGAGTGTTTTTGATTGTCTCCAGGCTTCTTTCATGGACCACATCGATATCGGCCAGAGCGGCCAGCAAGAATTGGAGCCTTGGAAGAATGTCTGGTGCATAGACCAGTTCCGGGCTTGGCACATCTGGGCCATGGGAATGCTCGACATTGGCTGTCATGGAGCCCTCCGCTCGTCATCATGGCTGCTTCTCGAACCGTCTACCCGTGCCTACAGTTGAGCAGAGCACTTTGGTGGGCGCGGGGCAGCTTGGCGGTCTCAGTTGCCGTCATCGGGAGCAACTTCGGGGGCATCGTCGGTCTCCCGGCCGTGATCAGCCTTGATCTGCATCAAAGTGCCCCGACAAAAACGGTCCGATCCTGTCCCCTGGATTGATCAGTCCCCGGCTCTCGACCGAGGGACAGGATCGGCAAAGGAAACGGAGGACGCCATGCTGAGCTGGATTGTCCGGGTTTTTCTGATCGCCGCAGGTCTTGTGACAAGTTGGTTCGTCGCGCGCGATGCTTCTATCTTCGGTATTGCACAGGTGATGGTGACTCTTCTGTTGATCACGGCCGTGGTCGCCATCCTGGCATTCTGGCCATCGCAATGGACCATCAGCAGAAATCTCTCTCGCAGATCGCGATAGAAGCCAGGATCCAGCGGGACGGTTGCAATATGAAGCCGATCGTAACCCTGACCCTCAATCCAGCAATCGATGGATCCAGCGAGACCGAAGCAGCGCGCCCCATTCACCAGATGAGCACATCCAACGAGCGCTACGAACCGGGCGGCGGTATCAACGTCGCGCGCTTGATCCAAGAACCCGTCGGCTCGTCGCTTACGCTCTACCTGGCCGGAGCAGAACAATGGCGGAGGGGGTGGGATTCGAACCCACGGTGGGCTTGCACCCACGGCGGTTTTCAAGACCGCTGCCTTAAACCACTCGGCCACCCCTCCTTGCATCCAAGGCGGACCTTGACGTGCGTCATTCTGTAAGGCCGTCACCCCTTGGCCGTCAACTCGCCAGATCTGTCCCGTCATCAGCGAAAGCCGCTGAAAGCCTGATGCAGAAACGATTTCATTAACCACGTCGTATCTTGCAGGCTCCAGGACGCGTTTGATGAGCCTGCCAAGGCCTTCTGCAAGGGAGAGGAGGTGATTTAAGAAGAGAAAGGGTGATTAAGTGTCTGACAAGACTAATGAATATATTGAGGCCTACGCGGCTTCGGCCTCGCTGCTCGCGGAATAGGAAGACAGGGATCAAAGCGTCTCCTCAAGAGCGCTCTTCAAAGATCGAACTCGCTCATCCGCGCCATCTATTTGTTATCATTATGTTTTCCATGGTTCGAGCCTGACATCTGCAGCTCGTCAGCTTTGCCATTGACAAGCGCGGCCGTTTAACCTTCCTTTAAGGGCAATAAAAGCACTTTGGCTTGAGTCCGGGCACAGGGGACGAAGCCATGCTCCGTGCGTATAACAGGATACGAGACGACATGCTTTGTAACCGCGCTGAAGAGAAAACCGGTCTGAAGGGGATCATCCCATCCTTCGATCAATGGACTCTGCTGCGCGTTGCCGGCGTGACCGCCATAGCCTTGATGGTCGCCAATTGCTCCTCTAACGTCAGGGGTGGAATCGATCCCAAGTACGGCGTTGCTCCGAGCCCGAAGGTGGTTGCTGACGGGCAGCCGGTTCCGAAGGGCGGCGGACGGGAGATGGTCGGCAAGCCTTACATGGTTGCCGGCCGCACCTATGTTCCGAACGAAACCTCGCGCCCGGCAGAGGGGCTCGCCTCTTGGTATGGATCTAATTTCCACGGGCGCATGACCGCGAACGGCGAGGTGTTCGATCGCGATTCGATCGCGGCTGCGCATACGACGATGCCGCTGCCGAGCTATGCCCGCGTCACAAACCTTCAGAACGGTCACTCCATGATCGTCCGCGTCAACGATCGCGGGCCATTCCATGGCAACCGGGTGATCGACGTTTCCGAGCGGGCTGCCATGGCTCTCGGCTTCCGGCAGCAGGGCACGGCACGGGTGAAGGTCGAGTATGTGGGCCGTGCCTCCACCAATGGCAGCGACGACCGGATCCTTCTGGCGAGCCTCAGGACGGACGGTCAACCGGCCAGCCTGACCAATACGGCTCCGACCATGATTGCCCAGGCTGCTCCGCAGCCGAGCGCTCCGCGGCAGGCTATTGCACTGCGCACCTTTGAGCCTGACAGCGACGCCTATCCGGCTCCCGCACGGGCATCCCAATCCAATGCCGCATCCGGCACCCTTGCTAGCAATATCCCTCTCCCACCTGAGCGTCCCTTCGATCTTGGAACGATCCCGGGAGCAGCAAGCCCTGTGGCCCGTGTCAGTTCGGTGGCTCCTGGCCAGGTCCCAGTCTCCCGGCCGGTGGTCGCCAGCCTCTACGAAACGCCTGCTGGCACGTCCCAGGGTGGTTTCCAGAGAAACGGCTCATTCACCGCTCCAGCCTCACAGAAGTTTGTGCTCCGGTAGAATTTGGCACCATCCTTTACGGGCTACGTGATATCGCACACAGGTCAGCGTAGCTGGATGTTGATTTGTTATTGACGCGCCACAGATTCGGGGTCTCCTAGGGGAAGAGCCTGGAGAATGCTTGCGATGCGTCACCTTCAAGCCGCCAAGATGATGGCGGCAATCACCTTTATGTTCAGCGGTTTGTCACTTGCGCCCTCGTGGTTGCAGGAGGCCCAGGCGCAGGGCTTCCAGACGATGGCGCCCACGGCCATCCTGATGGATGCTGCAAGCCATGCGGTTCTTTTCGAGAAGAATGCGGACGAGTTGACGGCGCCTGCCAGCATGGCGAAGGTCATGACAGCCGAGGTGGTCTTCAACGAGATCAAGAACGGCCGACTGAATTTCGACAGCGAGTTCACGATCTCCGAAAACGCTTGGCGGAAAGGCGGGAGCGGTTCGGGCGGTTCCTCCATGTTCGCCAAGGTAAACACCCCGATCCGGCTGGAAGATCTGGTGCGCGGCCTGATCGTGCAATCCGGCAACGATGCCGCCATCGCTCTTGCCGAAGGAATTGCCGGAACCGAGGAGAACTTCGCCCGCATGATGAACGAGCGGGCCAAGCAGGTCGGCCTCACCAAGTCCACCTTCCGTAACGCGACGGGCTACGGGCATCCCGAGCAGAAGGTCACCGTGCGCGATCTGGCCAAGCTCGCTCTGTACGTCATCGAAACCTATCCGGACCTCTACAAGATCTTCGGGGAGCGGGAGTTCACCTGGAACAAGATCCGCCAGCAAAACCGCAACCCGCTGCTTTTCGCCGATATTGGAGCGGACGGACTGAAGACGGGCAATATCGATGAATCCGGCTTTGGCCTTATCGGTTCGGCCGTTCAGAACGATCAGCGCCTGATCGTGGTCATGAACGGGTTGAAGACGGCAAAGGACCGGGCGGCCGAGTCCCGGAAACTCCTGGACTGGGGCTTCAGGGCCTTCGAGACCCAGCAGCTCTTTACGGAAGGCCAGGTTGTTGGTGAGGCTCAGGTTTTCGGTGGGAACATGCGGTCGCTGCCGCTTGTCTCCAAGAGGCCTGTTCGTGTACTTGTGCCCCGTGGAGACGGCGAACGGGTGACGGCTCGTATCGTCTATACCGGTCCTCTGAAGGCTCCGATCCAGAAAGGGGCCGAGGTGGCCCGACTTCAAGTCAGTCGTGGTGATATGCAGGCTCTCGATATGCCGCTCTATGCCAATGAGGACGTCCAGCAGGGCACGCTGAGCCAGCGAGCCCTCGACGGCCTGCTGGAATTCAGCACGGGTTGGGTCCGCCGCGCATTCACGAGCCTCGCCGAAAGCATTTGATGGCGGGTTGCTTCATTACCTTCGAAGGCGGGGAGGGCGCGGGCAAGTCGACACAGATCGAAAGGCTCAAGCGTCGTCTGGGAGAGCTTGCCCAGCCGGCTCTCGTGACCCGCGAACCGGGCGGATCTCCCCATGCGGAGGAGATCCGCGCTTTCATTTTAGGCGGTCGTGCCAAGCATCTCGGGCCTTTTGCGGAGGCTCTTCTGTTCGCAGCAGCCCGCATCGACCACTTGGATAAGACTATTGTTCCGGCTCTCAAGCGCGGCACTCATGTCCTTTGTGACCGCTTCGCGGATTCGACCAGGGCTTACCAGGGCTCCGCCGGAAATATCGACAAGGAGCTGATCGATCAGCTCGAGCGGGTGACGCTCCGGGGTACCAGGCCTGACTTGACCTTCATCCTCGATCTGCCTGCCGAAGTCGGCCTCGCTCGGGCCGGGGAGCGGCGCGCGGGCAGGGGGGAAGGAGCCGATCGGTTCGAGGGGGAAGAAGCCTCCTTCCACCACTCTCTGCGCCAAGCCTTTCTGTCCATTGCCCGCAGCGAGCCGAAAAGGTGCGTGGTGATCAATGCGGATCAGGAGCCCGACGAGGTCGAGGCGGCGATCTGGGCTGCCCTGCGCGCGAGGCTGCCCCAGATCACCCGGAGCCGGCTGTCCGAGGATGCAGTGAGGCCGCTCGATGTCGCGTGACGATCAGGATGTGGTCGAGCCCGATGGTTTCGAGGGAGCTCCCCACCCGCGAGAACAGTTTGCCTTTTTCGGCCATCAGGAAGGCGAGGAGGCTTTCCTGGAGGGGCTCCGCAGCGGCCGCCTGCACCATGCCTGGCTGATCGGCGGCGCTCAAGGGATTGGCAAGGCAACCCTTGCCTACCGGGTCGCTCGCGCCGTTCTCGACCCTCTGACGGCGAACGACAGGGGTATTGCCAGTCTGGACGTGCCGGCCGATTCTCGGGCTGCACGGCAAGTAGCGGCTTTGTCCCATCCCAACCTCGCCGTGCTGAGACGGTCTCCGCCGACGGACAAGAAGGCGGCCTCGACGACGATCCCCGTCGATGCCGTCAGGCGGGCGCTCACCATGTTCGGCTCCACCGCGGCTGATGGAGGCTATCGGGTCTCCATCGTCGACAGTGCCGAGGATCTCACGATCTCGAGTGCCAACGCGCTTCTCAAGGTGATCGAGGAGCCGCCGCCCCGCTCGCTCTTCCTGATCGTCAGCCATGCTCCTCAGCGGGTTCTCCCGACCATTCGCTCCCGTTGCCGGCGCCTGTTGCTACGTCCCCTGGAGAGCCAAGAGATCCGGGCAGCTATCGCCTCGCTCGGGTCGCCGTGGTCGGATATCCCTGACGACGTCGTCGCTCAGGCCCTGCGCTATGGAGAGGGCTCGGTGCGCCGCACCCTCGAGCTGCTCGATGCGGAGAAGGTGGCCTTCATCGATCAGGTCACGAGGCTCCTGGACAGCCTGCCGAGAACCGACACGAAACAGGTCCTTGCCCTTGCGGAGGCTCTCGCTCGGCGGGACGCGGACGACAGCTATGATCTGGCCCTGGAAACCGTCCAGCGTTGGGTATCCGAGCGGCTCCGGGAGCAGGCGGGTCTCGGCGCCTCCCGCCTTGCGCCTTTGGTGGAGGTATGTGAGAAGATCGGCCGTTCGGCGCGCGAGATCGACGTGTTCAACCTCGATCGCCGGCCCTTCATCCTGACGATGTTCGACGATCTTGCCGACGCCGTTCGGCGAGCGGCCTGAAGCCTCCGCCGACCGCAGGAGCCGAAGAGGTTTAGAAGTTCAGGACCGGGGATTCGACATGGCCGACAAGCAGAAATTCTACATCACCACGGCTATCTCGTATCCGAATGGGGCTCCTCATATAGGCCACGCCTATGAAATCGTCGCCTCCGACGCGATCGCGCGGTTCAAGCGCATCGACGGCTATGACGTCTTCTTCATGACCGGCACGGACGAGCACGGCCTCAAGATCCAGCAGACGGCGGACAAGAACGGCACGACGCCGAAAGCCTTCGTCGATGAGATGGCGACGAAGTTCCGCGCCATGGCGGACAGGCTCGACTGCTCCTACGACCGCTTCATCCGCACCACAGACGCCGATCACCTGCCCTCGACCCAGGAGCTCTGGCGCCGGATGCAGGAGAAGGGCGACATCTATCTCTCCAAGTATTCCGGCTGGTACTCGGTCCGGGACGAGGCCTATTACGACGAGAGCGAGCTGACGAAGCAGCCCGATGGCAGCTGGCGCGCGCCGACGGGGACGCCGGTCGAATGGATCGAGGAGGAGAGCTATTTCTTCCGCCTCTCCGCCTATCAGGACCGGCTGCTTGCGCTCTATGAGGCCCAACCGGACTTCATCAGCCCGGAAACCCGCCGTAACGAGATCACCAGCTTCGTCCGGTCCGGCCTGCAGGATCTGTCGATCAGCCGCACGACCTTCAACTGGGGCCTGCCGGTGCCGGGCGATCCGAAGCACGTCATGTATGTGTGGATCGACGCGCTGAACAACTATGTGACCGGCTGCGGCTTCCCGAATGAGAGCGATCCCCGCTGGAGCTATTGGCCGGCGGACGTTCACATCATCGGCAAGGACATCGTGCGCTTTCATACGGTCTATTGGCCGGCCTTCCTGATGTCGGCCGATCTGCCCTTGCCGAAGCGGGTCTTCGGCCACGGCTTCCTTTTCAACAAGGGCGAGAAGATGTCGAAGTCCGTCGGTAACGTGATCGATCCGTTCGATCTGGCCGATATCTACGGCGTCGATCAGCTGCGCTACTTCTTCATGCGCGAGGTGCCCTTCGGGCAGGACGGCAACTACTCCCATGAGGCCATCGTCACCCGTATCAACGCGGATCTGGCAAACGATCTCGGCAACCTGGCGCAGCGCTCCCTATCCATGATCGCCAAGAACTGCGACGCTTCGGTGCCGCAGCCGGGCGAATTCACCCAGGCCGACCAAGATATGCTCTGGCTGGCCGATGCCTTGCCGGTGAAGGCGAGGGCGGCCATGAAGGACTTCGCCGTCCATACCACCTTGTCCGAAATCTGGGCGGTGGTGGCGGAGGCGAACCGCTATTTCGCGTCCCAGGAGCCTTGGGTGCTGCGCAAGACCGATCCTGCGCGCATGAACACCGTCCTTTATGTAACGGCCGAGGTTCTGCGCGCGGTGGGCATCCTGGCGCAGCCCTTCGTGCCGAGCGCCGCGGCCAAGCTTCTCGATCTGCTGGCGGTTGCGCCGGAGGGCAGGGGAATTGCTGCGATCGGGCCGGAGCACCGTCTGGCAGCCGGGACGGCCCTTCCGCAACCGGCTCCGATTTTCCCGCGTTATCTCGAAGCGGAGGCGTCCTGACGCGTCCGCTTTGATCGGCCTGATAAGGGCCCCAAGCGGAAGCGTTCGATGTACACCACCTTCATGTTCGCCACTGGGATCGAGAACAGCATCCCGACGATCAACAATGGCCGCACTCGTATCGATCAGATGGAGAAGTGCGGCCACTACAAGCACTGGCGGACCGACTTCGATCTCCTTGACGAGCTCGACATCCAGGTCCTGCGCTACGGGCCGCCGCTTCACACAAGCTTTCTTGGTCCCGGCCGCTATGATTGGTCCTTTGCGGACATGACCTTCGGCGAGATCCATCGCCGCAACCTCATTCCGATCGTCGACCTCTGCCATTTCGGCGTCCCCGACTGGATCGGGAACTTCCAGAACCCAGATTTCCCAAACCTTTTCGCGGCTTACGCGGAAGACTTCGCACGCCGCTTTCCCTGGGTTCAGCTCTATACGCCGATCAACGAGATGTTCATCTGTGCCCAGTTCTCGGCTGCCTATGGGTGGTGGAACGAGCAGATGCGCAGCGATCAGGCCTTCGTGACGGCGCTCAAGCACATCGTGAAGGCCAATGTCCTGGCCATGGAAAGGATCCTGAAGGTTCGCCCGGATGCCCTCTTCATCCAGAGTGAGTCATCAGAGTATTTCCACGCGGAGAACCCGGCTGCCATTAAGCCCGCCGAGATCATGAATGCCCGCCGCTTCCTGTCTCTCGACCTGAACTATGGCCGGCGGCTCGACTCCGAGATGTACGAATTCCTGATGGATAATGGGATGACGCGGGACGAGTACCACTTCTTCCTGAGCCGTTCGTCGCTCCGTCACCACTGCATCATGGGAAACGACTATTACGTCACCAACGAGCACAGGGTCGCAGCGGACGGGTTGACGAAGGCGGCCGGAGACGTGTTCGGCTACGACGAGATCACCCGGCAATACTACGATCGTTACAAGCTACCGGTCATGCATACCGAGACGAATCTCATGGAGGGGCCTACGGGCGAGGAAGCCGTGGACTGGCTCTGGAAGCAATGGGCCAACGTGCTTCACGTGCGCAATACCGGCGTGCCGATTGTGGGCTTCACGTGGTACTCACTCACCGACCAGGTGGATTGGGACGTGGCTCTCCGGGAAGAGAACAACCGCGTCACGCCCGTGGGCCTCTACGATCTTGACCGCAATATCCGTCCCGTGGGGCGCTGCTACAAGCAGCTGATCCATGCTTGGTGCGATGTTCTGCCAGCCCAGAGCGTGTGCCTCACCGTTCCTGTCGTCCGGCCGCAGGAGCACGACGAAACCCAAGTCCGCAGGCACCAGGAACGGCTGCGCAAGATGCTGCGCAAGGAAACGAGAGAGGACGACGAGCCAGTGGCAACGGCCCAGGGCGGGCATCGCTAGACGAGGGCATCGATCCGATCTATGCAGCCGTGCCGCTAGCCGTAGAGGAGGGCGCCTTCACCGATGTTGGTCGACAGCCATTGCCACTTGGATTTTCCGGATTTTCAGAGCCACCTTCCCGAGGTTCTGGCTGCCGCCTCAGCGGCTGGCGTCGGTCGGATAGTGACCATCTCAACCCATGTGGCGCGCTTCGACACTTATCGGGCTCTGGCCGAGGCGCATGAGAGCGTTTTCTGCACAATCGGCACCCATCCTCACAATGCGGCGGTAGAGCCGGATGTCCCTGCTCAGCGTCTCGTCGAGCTCTCACGCCATCCTCGCTGCGTCGCTATCGGTGAAGCCGGTCTCGACTATCACTACGACAAGAGCCCTCGGGACGTTCAGCAACGGGTCTTTCTCACTCATATCGAGGCCGCCCGCGAAACGGGGCTGCCCCTTGTCATCCACGCCCGCAATGCCGACGAGGACATGATCCGGATCCTGTCCGAGGAGATGGGGCGAGGGCGCTTCGATGCGGTTCTCCATTGCTTCTCGTCCGGCGAGAAGCTCGCCCAAACTGGCGTCGAGTTGGGCTTCTACGTGTCCTTCTCAGGCATTCTGACGTTCCGGAACTCGGAGGAGATTCGCCGGATCGCGGCCGCCGTGCCGCATGATCGTCTGCTGGTCGAGACGGATGCACCATACCTGGCTCCCGTCCCCCACCGCGGAAAAACCAACGAGCCGGCCTTCGTTGCCCATACGGCCCATGTACTCGCCGAGGTGATAGGCGTGTCCGATGAAACGGTTGCTGAGATCACAACGGCCAATTTTTACCGGCTCTTCGCCAAGGCCGCGGCTGCCGACGCTGAGTACAGGCAGGCGCTCGCATCATGACCTTGAGATTGACGATTCTCGGCTGCGCATCCTCCGCCGGCGTGCCGCGCGTCGGGGTGGGCTGGGGCGCCTGCGATCCGGCCAACCCGAAGAACCGGCGCCGGCGCTGTTCCGTGCTCGTGGAGCGGATCGGCTCAAGCGGCGCTGCTACGACCGTGCTGGTCGATACCGGCCCGGATGTGCGCGACCAGCTGCTCGAAGCCAATGTTCGCCGCCTGGACGCCGTTCTCTACACCCACGAGCATGCCGACCACATTCACGGGATTGACGACCTGCGCCCGCTCGCCATCGTCCAGCGCCACCGGATCCCGGTCTATGCCGACCGGATGACCAGCGAACTGCTGCTGATGCGGTTCGGTTACTGCTTCGACACGCCGGCCGGAAGCAGCTATCCGCCAATCCTGAAGATGAACCATCTGCGGCCCGGCGTGATGACCTCGGTGCCAGGGCCTGGCGGCATCGTCGAGGCTGTGCCGTTCAGAATGGTCCACGGGGACATCGACACCTTAGGATTCCGGTTCGGGAGCATCGCCTATGCGCCAGACGTGAGCGAGATGCCCGAGGAGAGCCTGCGCTATCTGGAGGGCTTGGACGTTCTTATCCTCGACGCCCTGCGCTACACGCCGCATCCGACGCATTTCTCCGTGTCGGAGGCTCTGGACTTCATCGAGAAGGTCAAGCCGAAGCGCGCCATTCTCACAAACCTGCACACGGATCTCGATTACGAGGTGCTTCGCAGCGAGCTGCCGCCGCATATCGAGCCGGCCTATGACGGGCTTCAGATTGAAGCACCATGATGAGGCGACGTACCGACCAGCACCCGCATACACCGGATGGTCGCTATTTTGTAGTTCGCGGTCGTTTGTGGCGCCTGAGCAATCCAGCTCTTGAGCCTCAAGAGCGTGAGCGCCTCGTAAAGGAGCTGATGGCAGCGCGTCGGGCAGTCCGCAGCGCCAGGGACGATCCGGAGGCCCTGGCTGGAATTCGTAGGCGAGTTGATGCGGCTAAGCGGGCTCTCGGTGAACGTGGTCCGGTTTGGTGGAGTGACGGCGCGCCGGATTACAATCGGCAGCTGGCAAGGGATACGCCGTATGCCGAATGGTTTTTCTCCCTTTGCGCGAAACCACACACCCAGCGCTAGCGAACCAACGGTAGCGGAGGTGGCTGAGTGATATGTATATTTATGTTCCATAATATATCTTATGCGAATTTGATGTTGAGGGTTGCGGGCTCTCCCCCGCTCACGTGGAATGGATGAGCTCGTGAGGTCTTTGAAATTTCTGGCCTGCGATGATCGCCCCAAATTGATCATCGCTCGGCTTGTGTCAGCGCTGACGGATGCTGCGAAGCCTGGACTGCACGGCAGTCCAGGCTCAATATTCTAGGATGCAGCCGCCGGCTCTGCTGCTCTGTCGAGAGCCGTCCAGCTATGGGTGATCTCGGCCACGGCGCCGAGCATGATCGAGGCCGAGCAGTATTTTTCCTTGGAAAGCTGGATCGCCCGCTCCACCTTGGCTGGTGCTAAGTTTTCGCCCGTCACTTGATATTCAAGGTGGATCTTCGTGAAGACCTTCGGATCGGTCTCTGTGCGCTCAGCGGTGACTTCAACCTCGCAATCAACGACCTTCTCACGGCCTTTCCTGAGTATCTGAACCACGTCAAAGGCCGTACAGCCGCCAAGGCCTATGAGGAGCATTTCCATGGGACGGATGCCGAGGTTGCGTCCGCCATATTCAGGAGCTCCATCCATCACCACGGCATGGCCGCTCCCGGATTCGCCTACGAACATCATGCCATCGACCAATTTGACCCGCGCTCTCATCGTATTCTTCCTCAGCCTTTCCAAGGGATTCCATTCGATTCATATACCGTTTCTAGAAGGAAATGGCGCATATCGAGCTGGCCGCGAGTTTTGTCCTCAGGCGAGCGCATCGTATGACCGGAACCGGAGGTCCGCGTCAGCGACCCAAAGGGCCACGCCAATGAAAACCAGATCCACTTTTCCGCATGATGCGCTATGAGACAGGCTCAGCGAGCGGGATTTCACCATGAAGCCATCCAATGACATCACACGCCTCTTGGAGATCATGGCGGCCCTGCGCACTCCCGGAACCGGCTGTCCTTGGGATCTCGAACAGAATTTCGCGTCGATTGCGCCTTACACGCTCGAGGAGGCCTATGAGGTCGTGGATGCTATCGAGCGCGGCGACCTGGCGGATCTGCGGGATGAACTCGGCGATTTGCTGCTTCAGGTGGTTTTCCACGCCCGCATGGCCGAGGAACAGGGCGCATTCGCCTTCGGAGACATAGTTGAGGCGATCACGAAAAAGCTCATCCGGCGGCACCCGCATGTGTTCGGCAGCACCAAGATTCTTTCGCCAGAGGAAGTGAAAAGCCTCTGGGATTCGATCAAAAGCCAGGAAAAGGCGGACCGGCGCGCAACGCGGGAAAAGATGGGGCTGCCACCAGAGGCTCATGAAGCCGGTTTCCTCGGAGGAATTCCGACGGCCCTGCCCGCTTTGACGCGAGCCCAGAAGCTGACGGCCAAAGCCGCGAAGGTCGGTTTCGACTGGCCCGAGCCTTCGCAGGTCATCGACAAGATTCACGAGGAGCTGGAGGAGGTTAAAGAAGCATCCTCAACTGGAAGAAGAGAGAGGATCGAGGATGAGATCGGTGATCTGCTCTTTTCCGTTACCAATCTCGCCCGTCATTACGGAATCGATCCGGAGCGGGCCATGAGGCGCACCAATGCCAAGTTCGAGCGCCGCTTCAGGGCTGTCGAAGAGGCGCTTGGGAAGCAGGACCGGAGCCTTAACGAGGCATCGCTCGAGGAGATGGAGGAGCTTTGGGTTGCCGCAAAGAACGCGGAGCGGCCTTGAACGGGTGAATCGTGAATCTGCTGCCCACGGTTCGAATTCTCTATCTCGCGATAGTTGAAGGTGGAGAATGTGGCAGATTTCATTGACAATAGTCCTAACAAGCACTGATATATAAACTCATTTCGTCTTGGAGGGCGGTAATGAGTGGCGGGGGCAGGCGCGGGCAGGCTGTCTGGTATGACGGACTTTCGCCCATCTCAAACACAGCATTCCATTGGGAGCCGCACGTTGCCTTGCAGGGCCGCCTCCCCGTCTATGTCGACAAATTGGGAAGCATAGGCATCCGTCCTCTAGGCTATCAGGATGGTTTCGGCCCCGCAGATCAGGGTTTGTACGGGCATGATGGCGATATGCTTCATGGCGTCCAGCCTTCGGCAGAACCTGTGACGAGTATGGCATCGGCTGATGCGGGAGCCAACAAGCCAAGCGTGTTCGTCATGGGTGTCTCTAGGTCGCCCGGCGGCGCTCCGGTTCGACCGTTTAGCCAAGTCTTTGTTTCGGACGGGTATGAGGCCCAAAACCAATCGAATCTGCACTTGACCATCTACGCCGAATTCGGGGCCAATATCGACATCAGCAGCCCTCCAAACGGGGTGACGGCGCGGATGACCACGCTCGGTGGGAGCGTGCAGTACCGCCTTTCGGGCACCGAAAGCGCCTTGAACGCTTATCTGGACAGCCTAGTGCTGGATCTGCCGGACAATACAACAGATGCAACTTCTGTTTTCCGCTTCGAGATATCCGACTCGGACCCTACGCCAATTCCCGGCACCGGTCCCAATGGCGACATTTTACGAGTGTACCGCGTACCAACGAACAATGCGCCCATTGTGAGCGGGGAGAACGCTGTCGTCCCTTATTTCGCAGGGACCCCCGCCAAGCCCTTCGGCGGAATAATTGTGTCGGATGGCGACAATACATGGAGCGATGAACAGGTCACGTTGACGATCTATTTTCAGAGAACCACGGGTACTATCAACGCGGTCGAAAGGGATGGGGTGACGACGGGTTACGGCGAGGGCTCCGACGGGCTTTCTCACTACAGCTTCACGGGGACCGAAGCCGCTCTGAATGCTTATCTGGACAACCTGGAATTCACGTTGCTGAATCCATTCGGGGCCAACTTGGCATTTTACGTGACGGATTCAGGGAACCAAACGGCTGTATCCGGCAACTTCTCTGTGTTCGTGGCTCCCGCCGCAAACCCCAATCCTCCGAGCGTATCCGCATCGGGAACGACAACGTCCGCAGGCGGCGCACCCGTCACCCCTTTCGGCAACGTGACGGTGTCAGACGGCGACACGGATACGCGCGAGCCGGTGACGCTAACCATCTCGTTCGCGGACGGAAAAGGCACGATCTCCACGAACAACCTTCCTGCCGGCGTGACGGCAACCGGCCCTCACGTGAATGGCGGTACGCGGAGCTACACTTTCACGGGCACGGAAGGCACGCTGAACGCCTTTCTGGACAGCCTTACCTTTGATCCCATGGATGCGGCCGGCACTACAACCTTCTCGTTTGCGGTGACTGATCTCAGGTACACGACGCCAACAGCCGGCACGGGCAACGTGACGGTTACGACGACGAATGCCCCGCCGAGCGCCACTGCGTCGGGAACGGCGACGTCCGCCGAGGGAGTCGCGGTCAAGCCGTTCGGTGGGGTGACCGTGTCGGATGGAGACACTCCTTCCCTGGAACTGGTCACGCTGACCATCTCGTTCGAGGAAGGCAAGGGCACGATCTCGACGAGCGGCCTTCCTTCCGGGATAACGGCCACGGGGCCTCATGTGAACGGCACGGTGCGGAGCTATACGTTCACGGGCACCGAGACCGCTCTGAACGCCTTTCTGGACGACCTCGCCTTCGATCCGACCAATGTCGCCGGCGATACGGTTTTCTCGTTCGCCATAGCCGATGTCGGGCACACCACACCCACGCCCATCGACGGCACCGTGACGGTGACGACGACGATGTCGCCGGCGAACCTGCCGCCGACCATCGACGTGCCGGGCGGTCATGTCGTGACGAACACCACGAACCACTCTGACCCGGTCAACCCCTTCACGTCCGTCACGGTGGCCGATCCCAATCCCAACGACGTCCTGACCCTGAGGATCGCGTTCCTGGCCGCTCACGGGCAGCTGGGAGGAACCGACGTCGCAGGCCAGGAACTGTCTGAAGGGTGGATCGAGTATGTCTTCGAAGGAACCCAGGACCAGCTCAACACCATCCTCGACGCTTTGACCTTCGACGCGAACCCGCCGGGTGAGGTGAGTCAAGTGATCACCACGGCCTTCAGCATTCTACTGAACGATGGACAGGAGGTGGTAGGAAGCGAGGGGGTACAGGTCAGGACAGAGATCGTCGAGCCGCCTCCGGACAATGAGGCTCCGACTGTGGATGTTGCCGATGACAAGGCGGTAACCCAAGCCACCGACACGGGCCCTGCCGTCTTCGCATTCAGGGGCGTCACCATCGATGACGCGGAGAACGACACGCTGACGGTCGAGATCTCGTTCAAGGATGCCGACGGGGTTCTGCAGAGCAGGAGCGACAGCTCGATCCTTCGGGAGGACGGCACGCGGGTCCACACGTTCACCGGGACGGCAGACCAGATCAACGCCGCCATGCTGGCCACGACCTTCGATCCGACCAACCGTAACGAATTCGGCGCTCCCATCACGACGCACTTCACCATCAAGGTGAAGGATATAAACAATGACTTTGTCAGCAACGACGAAGTCAAGGTCGTCACGACGATCGTGGATAAGGCACCTGCCAACCCTGCGCCGACCGATATCTCTTTAAGCACCCGGTCCGTTCACGAGCTTTCCCGCAACGGCACGGTTGTGGGCGTTCTCGGAACCACAGACACTCCGGGTGACGAGCATACCTACTCGATCGTCGATGGCGACGGCCGATTCAAGATTGTCGGCAACCAGCTCCAGGTGGCGAACGGCTTCAGGCTCGATACCGAGCAGATGCCTGTGCATCTCGTGAGGATCAAAACCACGGACAAAGGTGGGAGAACTTTCGAAAAGGCGTTCAATATCAACATCCTTGACATGGTGCCGGAAGTAACAGCGGGCTCGGCCGACCATGACCACTTCAGAGGCGGCTTAGGGAAGGACAAGGTCGCCGGCGGCGCAGGCAACGACACGCTCGATGGCGGCGTGGGCAACGACGTTCTGACCGGCGGCAAGGGCAAGGATTTCTTCGTGTTCAGGGCACCCTTGAAGAAGAACATCGACAAGACAGACTTTTATGCGAAGGACGACACGATCTATCTCGATGATCTCATCTTCAAGAAACTGGGCAAGGCCTCCTTCAACAAGCCGATCAAGCTGAACAAGAAGTTCTTCTTTCTTGGCGAGGCCAAGGATAAGGATGACTATATCGGCTATAAGGACAAGAAGTTCTTGTATGATCCCGACGGCAACGGCGCGCTCGCGCCGATAGTGTTTGCCACGACAAACAAGAGCGGCGCGGTGACCGAGAAGGATTTCATGATCATCTGATCGTGGGACCTGCGGGTAGGTCAGCGGGACGCAACAGGCTTCCCGCAGCGGCGCCTTTTCACACCCTCGCCCCTTATCCGTGAAAAAAGGCCGAGCGCGAGACCGGCCTGTTCTCATACGACCTTGGCATCGGGGAAGCGGTTCAGGAACCGGGGCTCCTTGCCGGAGACCAGGCGGACCTGAAGGATCGTGTGTCCATTCTCGGTTGCCTGGCGGTCCAGAATCTCTGTGTTCTCGTGCAGCCAGGCGAGTCCCTGCCCATCCTCGGGCGCGACATCGACCTCGTAGGTCGGCCGCCCCATGGCCAAATGCTGCTCAATGGTAGCCAGCAACTCAGGAATGCCATCGCCGGTCAGGGCCGAGATGAGGATTGGCCGCCTCTCCTCCCCGGTTCGCTGTGAGGTGGCGGAAAGCCGCTCACGATCCTCGTTGGAGAGCAGGTCGGCCTTGTTCCAGACCTCGACGATGCGCCTGGTATCGTCCGGATCGATCCCGAGCTCCCGCAAGACCACGGCAACGTCGCCCGCCTGAGCCTCCGTCTCCCCATGGGAGACGTCGCGCACATGCAGCAGCACGTCGGCTTCGACGACATCCTCCAGGGTGGCCCGGAAGGCTGCGACCAGCATGGTCGGCAGGTCCGAGATGAAGCCGACCGTATCCGACAGAATGGCCTTCTCGCCATGAGGCAGCTCGATAGCCCGGGACGTGGGGTCGAGGGTCGCAAACAGCATGTTCTCGGCCAGGACATCGGCCTGCGTCATGCGGTTGAATAGGGTCGACTTGCCCGCATTGGTGTAGCCGACGAGGGCTATGATCGGATAGGGCACCCGCCGGCGGCTCGTCCGGTGCAGGGAGCGCGTTTTCACGACGCCTTCCAGATCCCGCTCGATCCGGTTCATGCGTTCCTGGATCAGGCGTCGGTCAGCCTCAATCTGGGTTTCGCCAGGGCCACCAAGAAAGCCGAAGCCGCCGCGCTGGCGCTCGAGGTGCGTCCACGAGCGGACCAGCCGACCCTTCTGGTAGGACAGATGCGCCAGTTCGACCTGAAGGGTGCCCTCCTTCGTCCGGGCGCGCCGACCGAAAATTTCGAGGATCAGCCCCGTCCGGTCGATGACCTTGGCACCCCAGGCTTTTTCGAGGTTGCGCTGCTGCACGGGGCTCAGCGCACAATCCATGACGACAAGCCCGACCTCCTCCGCCCGGATGAAGCCGGCCAGTTCCTCGACCTTGCCGCTTCCGATGAAGGTGGCCGGTCGTGGCGAGGACAAAGGCGCGATGAGCGAACGGGCAATGGTCAGATCAATGGCGAGGGAAAGACCCGTGATCTCGTCGAGACGCGCCTCCGGAGGGCGCGGGTTTCCCCCCTCGCCTTCAGAATCCGTGGAAATGCGCCGCTTCCGCGTCAGGTATGGCCCGACCACAAGTGTCCGAGTCCCTGCCGCAACCTCTTTTTCAGGTTCCGCAAGCTGAGCGAGACGTTCTTCCCCCGGAGTACGCCGTTCCGTCACCTCAAGCCTTCTCGCCAGCCTCGTCGATCTGATCGAACAATTGGACAGGCTGTCCTGGCATGATGGTGGAAATGGCGTGTTTGTAAACCAGTTGGGAGTGACCATCCCTGCGTAGCAGGACGCAGAAATTGTCGAACCAGGTGACAACCCCCTGAAGTTTCACTCCATTCACGAGAAAGATCGTGAGGGGTATTTTTTGCTTCCGGACATAGTTCAGAAAAGTGTCCTGAAGATTCTGCGCGCGATCGCCCGCCATTGAAGTTGCCTCGCCAGCCCATCGCCGCCGGTCTTGGCTATGGGGCCGCCTGGATATGATTGTCCGCTTTCGTGCGGTCGGTGACCGGCCTTCCTATTACAGGGCGAACAGCCGCGTTCGGCAAGGGGGGCGCAACGGTTCTACCCCCTCGGAGCGAATTTTCCCGTGGATTGGTAGGTTTTAGTTCCCGCCCCTCAGGAAGCTCCTGTCGCTCGGGAACATCGGCGAAAGGCCATCAACCACCGATGCCCAGGGATTTCAGCTTCCGGTGAAGAGCAGAGCGCTCCATTCCGATGAACTCCGCCGTTCTGGAGATGTTACCGCTGAAGCGGGCAATCTGCGCCAGGAGGTATTCACGCTCGAAGATCTCACGCGCCTCCCGAAGAGGAAGGCTCATGAGCTTTTCGCCCCCTGCCCCACCCGGCGTGCTCGGAACCAGCGCACCGATCTCCGAGGGCAGCATGTCGGCCGTGACCTCGGCATCGGGGTCGCCTGAAGTGAGGATCATCAGGCGCTCGACGTTGTTCCTCAACTGGCGCACGTTGCCGGGCCAGTCGTGCGACTGGAGCACTGCCATGGCGTCTTCCGCGATGCGACGCTTGGGCAGTCCCGTGGTCGACGAGATCTGCTCCATGAAGAACTCGATCAGCTCCGGCACATCCTCCCGGCGTTCGGCCAGGGATGGCACCCGGATCGGGATCACGCCCAGACGATGAAACAGATCCTCGCGGAATCGCCCGGCGGCGATTTCAGCCGGCAGGTCACGGCTCGACGAGGAGACGATGCGAACATCCACATGCACGCGGGTCGTCCCGCCGACGCGCTGGAAGTTCTGGTCCACCAGAACCCGCAGGATCCGGTTCTGCGTCTCCCGCGGCATGTCGGCGATTTCATCGATATAGAGGGTGCCGCCATGGGCTTCCTCCAGGGCGCCGACGCGACGCCCCCCGCCTGCACCGCTTTCCGTGCCGAAAAGTTCAGCCTCCATGGTGTCCGGTGTGATGGTCGCCGCCGAGAGCACCACGAAGGAGCCGTTGGCACGTGTAGAGAGGCTATGAATGGTCCGCGCGGTCAGTTCCTTGCCCGAGCCGGGTGAACCGGTGATCAGGATGCGGGCGTTGGTCGGCGCCGCGCGCTCGACCGCCTGGCGAAGCTGGTTGATCACGATGGACCTGCCGGCAATGCGGCTCGCCTGGACGGAGCGGGAGCGCAGGTCGCGCACCTCACGCTTCAGGCGTGAAGCCTCCAGGGCGCGCTCCGCCACCAGCACGAGTCGATCCGCCTTGAACGGTTTTTCGATGAAGTCGTAGGCGCCGGTCTTGATGGCCGAAACGGCCGTCTCGATGTTGCCATGGCCCGAGATCATCACCACAGGCAGGTCGGGGTGCTGGCTCTTGATGATCTCCAGCACCTGGAGGCCGTCCAGCCGGCTTCCCTGCAGCCAGATGTCCAGGAACACGAGGTGAGGACGCCGCGTCTCGATGGCGGCCAAAGCCTCGTCGGACGTCCCTGCGGTGCGTGTGCGGTGTCCTTCATCCTCAAGGATGCCGGCCACGAGCTCACGGATGTCGACCTCGTCGTCGACTACGAGAATATCAGCGCTCATAGGCTTGCCCTGCGAGAGTCATTTCGGCTGGAAGCGGCCGATGATGTCTCTTCCGATGCAACTTGCTTCGTCTTGGGGATCCACATGCGAACCTGTCCACCCCTTCCAGCGGGATTATCCGCGAGTTCCATTCCGCCCCCATGGTCTTCCAGAATCTTTGCGACGATCGGCAATCCCAGGCCGGTTCCCCCCTCGCGGGTCGTCATATAGGGTTCCAGAAGGCGCTGCCGTCCTTCAACCGGAAAACCCTTGCCATTGTCCGTCACGGCCAAGATCACATACTCCGGATGCGTGTCGTCCAGAAGAACAGCGATCTGCCCCTGCCCCCGTTCGGATTCGGGCACCGCCGTAATAGCCTCTGTCGCATTCTTCACGATGTTGGTGACGGCTTGGGAGACAAGCCGGCGGTCGAATGGCGCGACGAGCGATCCGGGTGGGATCTGATCGATGAACTCGATCTCGGGATGCGCGATCTTCATCATGAAGACCACCTGTCGGATCGTCTCAGCCAGATCCTCGTCGCCGATGGTCGGCTTCGGCATGCGGGCGAAGGACGAGAACTCGTCGACCATCCGCTTGATGTCATCGACCTGCCGGACGATGGTATCCGTGCATTGATCGAACACTTCCCGGTCTGTGGTGATGACCTTGCCGTACTTGCGGCGGATGCGCTCCGCGGAGAGCTGGATCGGCGTCAGGGGATTTTTGATCTCGTGGGCGATGCGGCGCGCCACATCCGCCCAGGCCGCGGTCCGCTGCGCCAGCACGAGATCCGTGATGTCGTCGAGGGTGATCACCAGGTCCCGCTTTTCGCTGCGGGTCTGCTCGCTGGTCACGCGGACGTTGATCGTTCGCTCCCTGCCCTTGCGCGCGATATGGATCTGCTGCTGCATCAGCCGCTGACGTCCATGGCTCATCTCTTCGACCAATGGAGCAACCTCCGGCAAAACCAGGTTGATAGGCTTGCCGAGCAGCTCTTCACGCGATGTTCCGAGCAGGTCCTCCGTGGACGGATTGATGATCGTGATCAGCCCCCGGGCGTTCACGCCGATAACACCGGCGGAGACACCGGCCAGAACAGCTTCCGTGAAGCGCCGCCGACGATCCATCAGCTCGCTGGCTGTGGTGAGGCCATCATGCTGACGCCGCAGCTCCGAGGTCATCTTGTTAAAGGTCTCGCCGAGATGACCGAGATCCCCCTCGCCCCGCTTGACGGGAACCTGAACGTAGAAATTGCCGGTCGCCACCTGGTCGGTTGCATGGATGAGGCGCCGGACCGGGGTGACGAGGCGGTTCGCGAAATTCAGCCCGAACCAGACCGCCGATAGCAGCACGATCAGGGCGATGAGGGCAAACATCGACGCAAAGGCGATCTGGATGCCGGCCTTCTTCTGGTCGAGCGCCTCGTAGATGGCCACGCCTGCCTCGGCCTCCTGCGGGAATTCGAAGGATCGAGGATCCACCTCGCGGGCCACGTAGAGGACACGTCCTCCATGTGCATCGAGCTTCAAGGCCGACCGGAAGATGTTGCCGCCTGCTCGCGTGAAAAGACAAAGAGCCTCCTGCGAACTCGCCTCCTGAAGATCCGCCTGCGTCAGCTGTGGGACGTTGTCGAGCTTCTTCACTTCGATCCGCTCGACGACTGTACCGTCGGGATCGACGATCATGGCGAGGGGAAAACCCAGGAAGACCGCACGAGAACTCATGAACTCCCGGAAGAGATTACGGTCAGCGTCGTAGAGAATCTTGGCGCGGTTGAGGTCCGCCGCCATCAGCTGCGTCTCGCGGGCGAGACTCCTGCACTGCAACTCACGGTAGGAGCGGGCAATGGAGACCGTATTGGTCATCAGATTCTTGAGGGTTCCCGTGAACCAGGGATCGAGGCCCCGTTCGAGAGTGACCGTCGCGACACCCGCCACCAGGATGGCCGGCAAAACGGCTACGAGGCTGAACAGGCCGACGATCCGCACATGGAGCCCGGCTGCCGCGGCCCCTGCCCTCCGCTCCCGCACCAGTTTCCGCGCCTGCCAGGCAACGATGCCGAGAAGCAGGGCGATGAGGAGACCGTTCAGCAGGAACACCCATACAACGACGTTATGCGTCGGCAGAATGGGGGTGGCGCCGGCGAGGATCAGGAACGTGGCGAGAGCCGATGCCAGGGCCGACAGGACCGCCCCGTAGCCCAGCCATCCGAGACCGCTCTGGGACGGCTCGGCTGCTTGACGTTGTGCAATGCTGTCCTGTTCGATCAAGATCGAGGCCCCGCAAAATCAGGTGCTTTGGGAACGCACCCTGTCGTGGGGTGATGCACCAACACAACACTGTGGTCAAATTATTACAGATCCGCGGAACTATGCCCGATTGGATCGCACCACCATGAGCTCCAGATCCCGCACCTTCTTGCGCAGGGTATTGCGGTTGACCCCGAGAAGCTCCGCCGCGCGGATCTGATTGCCCCTGGTAGCCGCCAGGGCGGCCCCGATCAGTGGCCCTTCGATCTCGCGCAGCACTCTGTGATACAGGCCGGGTGGAGGAAGCGTATCCCTGAACCCGGAGAAGTACTCGTTCAGGTGCCTTTCAACAGCGTCGGACAGGCCTTCGGAGGCCTGCTGCCCCCCCTGTGACGCCTTCCCGGCTGGCTGTGGGGGCAGCAGGGGTTGGGAATCGAGCTCGGAATCGATGATCGCGCCGGTGATCGTGTCCTGGGGATAGAGTGCAGCCAAGCGCCGCACCAGGTTTTCAAGCTCGCGAACATTGCCTGGCCAGCGGTAGCGCTTCAGCCGGTCCATCGCCTCCACATCGAGCTGCTTGCGTGCGAGGCCTTCCTTCTCCACCAGTACGAAGAAGTGGCGGACGAGATCCGGAATGTCTTCGACCCGCTCCCGCAGGGGCGGAATCCGCAAGGGCACCACGTTGAGTCGGAAATAGAGGTCCTCGCGGAAGAGCCCCTGCTGGATCAGGACGCGCAGGTCCTTGTTCGTGGCGGCCACGATGCGGACATTGGTCTTGATCGGCACGCGACCACCGACGGTCGTGTATTCCCCCTGTTGCAGGACGCGCAGGAGGCGGGTCTGGGCCTCCATGGGCATGTCGCCGATCTCATCGAGGAAGAGCGTTCCGCCCTCAGCCTGTTCGAACCGGCCGGTATTGCGAGCGGTCGCGCCGGTGAAGGCGCCCTTCTCGTGACCGAAAAGCTCCGACTCGATGAGCTCCCGCGGGATCGCCGCCATGTTGACGGCCACGAATGGGCCCTGCCGCCGCTTGCCGTAGTCGTGGAGCGCCTTTGCGACGAGCTCCTTGCCCGTACCGGACTCGCCTGTGATCATCACGGTCAGATCGGTCGGCATGAGCCGCGCCAGAGCCCGGTAGATCTCCTGCATCGCCTGCGAGCGGCCGACGAGCGGGATCTCCTCGTTTTCGGGTGACGGGCTCGCGCCGGAAGGCGCAGACCGCGGACGGGCAAGGGCACGGCCGACGACGGCCACCAGCTCCTTCAGGTCGAACGGCTTGGGCAGATACTCATAGGCGCCGCGCTCGGAGGCCTTGATGGCCGTCATGAAGGTGTTCTGGGCGCTCATGACGATGATCGGCAGCTCGGGGCGAACCTTCTTGATGCGGGGCAGGAGATCGAAGGCATTCTCGTCAGGCATCATCACATCCGTGATGACGAGGTCTCCCTCCCCCTGAGACACCCAGCGCCAGAGCGTAGCGGCGTTGCTCGTGGAGCGGACCTCGTATCCGGCCCGCGAGAGGGCTTGGTTGAGGACGGTCCGGATGGCGGCATCGTCATCGGCGAGAAGGATGTGTCCGCTCGGCATCGTCTAAGCCTCATAGATCGGCCCCGCGGCCGTCGTTGGCGCGGTGCATGGGTAGGAGAATTCGAAAGGTAGTCCGCCGCGGCGCCGGCTCGCATTCCACGATGCCGCCGTGGTCGCCCACGATCTTCGCGACAAGGGCGAGGCCCAGGCCGCTGCCCTGGACCTTCGTGGTCACGAAGGGATCGAAGAGATCGCTCATCAGCTCAGGCGGAATGCCGGGGCCGTTGTCCATGACGCTCAGCTCGATCGGCAGGCTCACCCGCTCCTGGGACCCGGGCACCTGGAGCCGAACGCCCGTGCGGAAGGCCGTCGAGAGAATGATCTCGCCATCCGATGCATCGATGCCAACCGCCTCGGCGGCATTCTTGACGAGGTTCAGGATGACCTGGATCAGCTGATCCCGATTGCCGAGCACCGGCGGAAGTGACGGATCATAGTTCTCGGCGAAGCGGATGTGGCGGGCAAACCCCGACTGCGCCAGGCGCTTCACGTGATCGAGCACGCCATGGATGTTGACGGGTCCCCGCTCCGCCGGCCGTTCCTCGCCAAAGACCTCCATGCGCTCCACGAGCTTCACGATACGGTCGGTCTCGTCGCAGATGAGCCGCGTCAGGAGACGGTCGTCCTCATTGGCGGATTGCTCAAGGAGTTGCGCGGCGCCGCGGATGCCGGAGAGCGGGTTCTTGATCTCGTGGGCCAGCAGTGCGCCAAGAGCCGTAATCGAACGGGCGGCCCCGCGATGGGTCAGCTGCCGGTTCATCTTGTCGGCGATGGTCCGCTCCTGCAGCATGACGATGACATTGTCGCTGTCATCGCCCAAAGGGCAGGCCGAGACATCCACGATGCGCTCGGCACCGAGGCGCGGGCTGCCGATATCCACCCGATGCTCGCTGACGCTGGAGCCTCGTTGTCGAACGTCCTCGACCAGCGCCATGACCGGAGAGCCGAAGGGCAGAAGGTCGCTCAGCTTCTGGCGCTGCATCATGCGCAGGCTCATCTCGAAGAACGACTCGGCCGCCGCATTGGCATGGACGATCCGATGCTCCGGCCCGATGGTCAGCACCGGAATCGGCAGGGCGTTCATGATCAGGTCGTTGATGGGCAGGGCCGTCATGCCGCCTCCCGCTCCCGTCGATTGTAGAGGGAGCGCAGCAGGGCGATCACAGCCCGAGGCTCCTCCGATGTGACAAGGGCCATCCGAACGCCTGGCGCAACATCGAAGCCGGATTGGACGGCCACATCCGCATAAGCTGCAAGGTGCTTGCGGGCATGGCGGAGCCCTGTCTTCTCGCCATAGAGGGACAGGAGGCCCTCGTAATGCTCGATGGCGATTGCCGTCATCTCGTCAGCAGACGGATCGGGGATCGTTCGGCCCTGAAGCGCCGCACCGATCTGGCCGACGAGCCATGGGCGCCCGACCGCCGAGCGGCCGATCATCACAGCAGCGGCACCGGAGGCGGCAAGACAGCGCCTTGCCTCCTCCAGCGAGCCGATATCCCCATTGGCGATCACCGGGATGCTGACACCCTGGACGACCGGGGCAATGGCGTTCCAATCGGCCTGCCCTTTATAGAATTGCTGCCGAGTGCGGCCATGCACCGTCACGGCTTTCACGCCGAGGGCTTCCGCCCTCCGGGCGAGTTCCGCTGCATTGATCGTGTCATGATCCCAGCCGAGCCGCATCTTGACGGTCACGGGGATGCTCGCTGCCCGCACGGTCGCCTCGATGAGGCGGGCAGCGTGGTCGAGATCGCGCATGAGCGCGGAGCCCGCATAGCCGCCGATCACCCGCTTCGCCGGACACCCCATGTTGATGTCGATGATGCGCGCCCCTGCCCCTTCGGCCACCCGGGCGGCCTCCGCCATCCAGTGGGGCTCACAGCCGGCCAGCTGGACCACGTGCGGCTCAATTCCGCTGCCCTCCGCGCGCAGCTGCGCCTCCTCTGAACCCTGAACGAGTTCGTCTGACGCCACCATCTCAGAGACGACGAGACCGGCTCCCAGGCTCTTGGCAATGCGCCGAAAGGCAACATCCGTCACCCCTGATAGAGGGGCGAGGATGGCAGCGGATCGGACCTGCACCGACCCAACGCTGAAGCCGTCTGCGCCTATTTTTTGATCAAATTCCATTGTGCCTAATCAATAGCCATTTTGAGATCGGGTGCAAGACCCCCCGTGAAGGGATTGGCCTCCTTTCCCCGTCACGGTAAGGAGAAAGCCCGTTGCGGAGAGCCTTCTTAAAATGTCAATCGCCGCCCTTATCGTTGCCGCAGGACGCGGATCAAGAGCGGGCGAAGGAGTCCCGAAGCAATACCGGCTTCTACAGGGGCAGCCTGTCCTGGCTCGAACCCTCGCCGGCTTCCTGGCCCATCCCGGAATCGGCCATACGCTCGTGGTGATCCACCCCGACGACAGAGGCCTTTATGAGGCAAGCGTCAGGTCCATTGCACCCATCTCAGCGGCACTTCTGCCATGCATCGACGGGGGCGAGACGCGGCAGGATTCGGTGCGGAACGGGCTTGAGGCCTTGAGCGATTCAGATCCCGGTCTCGTTCTCGTTCATGACGCAGCCCGCCCCTTTGTGGGCCCGCAGCTCATCGACAGAGCGATAGAGGCGGCCGGACGATGGGGCGCTGCCGTTCCGGGGGTACCTGTGACCGATACCATCAAGGTGATCGGGGGCCAATCCGAGGTGGTTTCGACACCGGACCGGGCATCGTTGAGAGCCATCCAGACGCCGCAGGCCTTCCGGTTCT
This sequence comes from Microvirga arvi, assembly GCF_016892765.1. Lineage (GTDB taxonomy): Bacteria > Pseudomonadota > Alphaproteobacteria > Rhizobiales > Beijerinckiaceae > Microvirga > Microvirga arvi. The sequence goes on along the minus strand of NZ_JAFEMD010000021.1, from coordinate 63,041 downwards.
CTCTGCTGCTGGACGCGCATCGCAAAGCTGCCGGGGCGAACCTCCATGAATTCACCGACGACGGAGCTCTTGCGGAATGGGCCGGGCTGCCGGTTCATGTGTTCGAGGGCGAGAGCGGCAACATCAAGCTCACCCATCCAGCCGACTTCCTGGACGCCGAGCGGCGTTTGAAAAGTGGATCAATGACTTACATAACCAAACTGGGCACCGGCTTCGACGTTCATGCCTTCGGCGAAGGTGACCATGTGTGGCTTGGCGGGATCAGGGTTTCCCACGACCGGGGCGTGGTCGCTCATTCGGACGGCGATGTAATCCTCCATGCTCTCACCGATGCGATCCTAGGGGCCCTCGCCGACGGGGACATCGGCACTCATTTCCCGCCGAGCGATCCGCAATGGCGCGGCGCCTCCTCAGACCGCTTTCTGGCGCATGCCGTAAACCTGGTGCGAGAGCGCGGCGGCACCGTCGACCATCTCGATACCACCCTGCTCTGCGAAAAGCCGCGGCTCGGGCCGTATCGGGAGGCCATGCGCCAGCGGATCGCGGAGATCGCGGGTCTGCGCCTCGATCAGATCTCGCTCAAGGCGACCACGACCGAGAAGCTCGGTTTCACCGGCCGTGGCGAGGGCATCGCCGCTCAAGCCGCCGCAACCATCCGCCTGCCGGAGAAGAACGCATGATGACTGATCTCAAGGACCGTGCGGCCTCCCTCCTCGATGCCTATCGGCACAAGGGCCTGAAGATCGCCACAGTCGAGTCCTGCACCGGAGGGCTGGTGGCCGCGCTGCTGACCGAAATCTCCGGCTCCTCGGCCGTGGTGGAGCGCGGCTTCGTCACCTATTCCAACGAGGCCAAGACGGAGCTGGTCGGTGTGCCGTCGGACCTCATCGCCGCCCATGGGGCCGTGAGTGAGCCCGTCGCCCGCGCCATGGCCGAGGGGGCGCTGGCTCATTCCTACGCCGATGTCGCGGTAGGTATCACCGGAGTGGCGGGTCCAACCGGCGGAACGGCGAAGAAGCCTGTAGGCCTCGTCCATTTCGGTCTGGCTCGAAAAGGAGCCGAGACAGTTCATCTCGAACGGCGCTATGGCGACCTGGGGCGGGAGAGCGTCCGCCGTCGGGCTGTGGAGGATGCCCTGTCGCTTCTGGAGCAGGCGATCCGCTGATCAGACCCGCGCGCTGGAGGGCACGCCGTAGATCTCGTCCGCCCGCTCCTCAAAAGCCTCCGTGAACTTGCGGAAGGCCTTGTCGAAGACACTGCCCATGAGGAGGCCGAGGGCGAAGCTCTTGAACTCGTAGTTTATGTAGAACTCCACGTCGCAGCCGGTGGGCGTCTCGCGGAAGGTCCAACGATTTTCCAGGTATTTGAACGGACCATCCACATACTCGACCGCGATTTTCCGGCGGGGATCGTCCAGAGTCACCCGCGTCGTGAAGCTTTCCTTGATGGCCTTGTAGCCCACCGACATCATGGCCACGAGGGTCTCGATCCCCTCCCCGCTCTGGACCCGCCGCATCACCCGCAGGTCCTCACAGAGGGGCAGGAACTCCGGATAGCGCTCGACATCGGCCACGAGGGCAAACATCTGAGCCGGCGTATGCTTCACGGTCCGGATGGTGCGGAAGGTCGGCATGGCTCAGGCAGCCTCTTTGAAGGTTGAAAGCTCGGCTGTCAGAGCCGGGATCTCCGATCGGGAGCGCAGCACGTAAACGCGCTGATCCGGGCGCAGACGCTCCAGCATGCGGGCGGTCTTTGAACGCATCTTGTTCGGATAGGACCAGATCGAGCGCATGAAGGACCAGTCGAAGCGCTCGACGCAGGCAGGCCCCAGGTCCGAGCGCTGTTGACCATAGTTCTTTGCAACCCGCCACAGCACGCTGCTGAGGCAGCGCCAGCGCGGCAGGTCGAGCCAGACGATTATGGTAGCTCGGGGCACGCGGATGTCGAAGGTGCTGGCATAGTTCCCTTCCATGACCCAGGTCGGGTGCGCGGCGAGCGCCTTCACGCGCTCCCGCCACTCGGGCTTCGTCGGAGTCGTCCAGCCGGGGCCGAAGTACTCATGGTCGAGATGGATCAGCGGCAGGCCAAGGCGCTCGGCGATGCGGCTCGCCAGGGTGCTCTTGCCCGCGCCCGGGCTGCCGATGACCAGAATGCGCTGCATGCCTCGTCCGGTTCGTTAGCCGAGCTTCGCGAGACGGGCCGCCTTCAGCTTGGCGAAATCCTCGCCCGCATGATGCGAGGATCGCGTCAGCGGGGTCGAGGAGACCAGGAGAAAACCCTTGGCATAGGCCGTGGTTTCATAAGCCTTGAACTCATCCGGCGTGACGAAGCGGATTACCTGATGGTGCTTCTTCGTCGGCTGCAGGTACTGGCCGATGGTCATGAAATCCACATCCGCCGAGCGCAGGTCGTCCATGAGCTGGAGCACCTCGTTCCGCTCCTCGCCAAGACCCACCATGATGCCGGACTTGGTGAAGATGGTTGGATCGAGCTCCTTCACCTGCTGCAGCAGGCGGATGGAGTGGAAATAGCGGGCGCCGGGGCGCACCTTCAGGTATTTCGACGGCACCGTCTCGAGATTGTGGTTGAACACGTCGGGCTTGGCCGCAACCACGACCTCCAACGCGCCCGGTTTCCTGAGGAAGTCGGGGGTGAGGATTTCGATGGTGGTCTTGGGCGAACGGGCGCGGATGGCATGGATGACGTCAGCAAAGTGCCGAGCGCCGCCGTCGGTTAGGTCGTCCCGATCCACGGAGGTGATGACCACATGCTCCAGGCCGAGCTTCTCTACCGCCTTGGCCACATTTTCGGGCTCGTGCGGGTCGAGCGCCTGGGGCAGGCCGGTCTTCACGTTGCAGAAGGCGCAGGCGCGGGTGCAGGTGTCGCCCATGATCATGAAAGTGGCGTGCTTCTTCTCCCAGCACTCGCCGATATTGGGGCAGCCCGCCTCCTCGCAGACCGTCACGAGCTTGTTCTCGCGCACGATTCGGTTCGTCTCGGCCCATTTTGGCGAGCCCGGAGCCTTCACGCGGATCCATTCGGGCTTGCGCTGCTGAACCGGCTGGTCCGGCCGGTGCGCCTTCTCCGGGTGGCGAGGACGCTGATCCTTGTTCAGTAGGTCGAGAACGACGGCCATGAAGCTTGAACCTTTTGGGGCGAAGGGACCCCGCCCCTTCCTGACGTGCGCCTGATTTAAGGCTTTCGGCGCTCAATCGCAAATGCTCAGAGGGCAGGGCTGCTTTTCGTTCTGGGATCTTTGTCAGCTCTCCAGCCCGGACCCGGGAGGCTCGGCACCTCAACCTGCCGCGATCACCCGTCCACGGCCGAAGGATGCTGCGCAGAATGTCAGCACAAGGACCTTCGAACCCTGCCTGAACTGATCGCGCCGATACCCGTTACTAACCTATTCACATCAAGGTGTTGGAACGAAATTGATGAACCGGACGTCGGAGCAGAACGGGTTCGTGGCGGCTCCTCCTGCCCAGTGCATCCTGGACGCCTTGGCCGGTCCGGTTGCCGTCCTTGATCAAGCTGGCACCATCATCGCCGTCAACCGGGCCTGGCATGAGTTCGGGCAGGCCAACCAGGCCGGGGGCGAGGACCATATTGGAGCGAACTATCTCGACATCTGTGATCGTGTCAGCGGCGTAGATGCGGCTTGTGCCAGGGCTGCTGCGGCAGGCATTCGGTCTGTCTTGTCAGGTCAGCCCGCCTTCTCGCTCGACTACGCCTGCCACTCTCCGACAGAGCAGAGATGGTTTCAGCTTCGCGCCTCCCGCTTGGTCCATCAGGGAGCCGCCTATGCCGTCGTGAGGCACAATGACATTACGAATCGGATCTTGATCGAGCAGGAGCGGCAAGGGCTTTTGGCCAAGGCGCACTGGTACCAGGAGCAGCTGAAGGCGCTGGCAACCGTGTCCACAAGGATAGCAGCGGCGGATACACCTGAAGTCATCTTCCAAGACATCACGGAACAGGCCCGGCTGATCGTCGGAGCCCATTGGGCAGCAACACACACTGTTCCCTACGCCCTGTGGCCGAATAATCCTGTCGTCGTTTCGGTTTCGGAGAAATACCGCGGCTATTCCTTATCGGCTCTCGAGAGGAGTGGTGCCGGCATTTATACCCATGTCCTTCAGTCGGGCTGCCCACTTCGTTTGAACGAGGCTGAGCTGAATTCGCATTCAGACCTGCAGGGCGTCCGCACGGCGGAGGATGACTTCCTGGTGACCCAGGGCGTGCTCGCCGTGCCGGTCACAGGCCCGCAAGGTGGCACGCTGGGCGTGATGATGCTGTCGGACAAACAAGGCAGCGAGTTCACATCCAACGACGAGGCCATTCTCATCCAGCTTGCCCAGATCGCCTCGGTCTGTGTTGAGAATGCCGCTCAAGCGAGAGCGGAACGGGAAAGCCGAGAGCGCCTCTGGGCGACCCATGAGCACGCCAGCATCGGAATAGCCGAGACCAATGCAGCCGGAAGATTTCTGACCGTGAACAAGGGTCTTTTGACCATCACCGGCTATTCACGAAATGAGCTGTTGAACTCGAGCATCTTCGATCTGACCCACCCGGACAATACGGAGGCTGAACGTGCCCTTTACGAACGACAGATCGCGGGCGAGCTGAAAACGTATAGCTTGGAGAAGCGCTATATCCGCAAGGACGGATCCAGCGCCTGGCTGAATGTCTCGTCGACGGCGGTCTTCGACGAGCAGAGCAAATTTCAATACAGCGTACGAGTCATTCAGGATATCGATGAGAGGAAGCGGTTCGAACAGCGTCAGGCTTTGCTGGTTCGCGAACTGCATCATCGCGTCCGCAACACCCTTGCGATCGTCCAGGCTCTCGCGAGCGCGACAACACGCACGACGACGAGCATCCGGGAATTCAACCGCTCCTTCTCGTCGCGGATCGAGGCTCTTGCCAAGACGCAGGCGCTCCTCACCGACGACTACTGGCAGACGGCATCCCTGCGCGAGATGCTGCTGTGCGAGCTCCGGCCGTTCGGCGAGGGACGACGGGAGCGCTTCAGGCTGGAAGGCCCAGAGGTGAGCCTCGCAGCCGACCTCGCCATCCCGCTGAGCATGGCGCTTCACGAATTGACGGCCAATGCGGCTCGGTATGGAGCGCTGTCCGTGCGCAAGGGATGCGTCTTCGTCACCTGGGACCTTTCTGTCATAGACGGCAGGCGTGAGCTTCACCTCAGATGGGCGGAGCGGAGTGGCCCCCCTGTCGAGAAGCCGGGGCATAGCGGCTTCGGAAGAGCGCTACTCGACCGCGTCCTCCCCACCCAGTGCCAGGGACAGGCGCGTCTCAGCTTCGATCCGGCAGGGCTTCAGTACGAGGTACAGCTGCCTCTGATCGCACATCGGCTCGTGCCCGAGTATTGAGCGGGCCGAGCGCTACCTTCATCACGTTAGCTGGATCGCCGCGCGAACTCCTCGACCAGCTCCGCAAATTGCTCATCCGAAGGATCGGTTTCGAAGCTGTGAGCTGCCGGGGTTCTGGCCCAAGGCAGCGCCTCGCTGGTGTAGAACTCGATGAATGGAATGAAGTCTTCTGCATTGTCCAACATCGTGGCCCGGACATTGACGAATTCGTCGAGCCCCTCCGGTCGGGTAAAGAGCCAGCTCATGCAATGCGGACAGAAGAAGTGCCGCGTTGCGCCGTGAAGCCCGCCGATCACCGGTTCGCCCTGCATGATTTCTAGGCTCGAACTCGGATAGAGAGCGCTCAGGGAAAAGGCGCTGGCGGTCATGCGTTGGCAGCCCGTGCAATGGCAGGCCATCGTGACAATCGGCTTGCCGCGAACCTGGAACCGCACCTGCCCGCATCGGCACTCGCCTTTGTGCACCTGATCAGGATTCCCCATTGCTCCCTCCCCCTGCCCTTCGGTGAGCAAGCCTGCCGCCTCTCCTTTGGAGGTGTCAATGCACGGGAGTGTTAGATAATCGATCCTGCCTGGGAAGATTCCTTCTGCCTGTAACCTCTCTCCCGCACGTGAGGAGTTCGAACGCGGCAATCAGCCAAGCGGAACGCTGCCGGCGACAGCAAGGAGGCGGACAAAAAGCTCAGCCAGCAGTAAGGCCGGTTGAGCTTCTTAGAGCCCGAGAGCGTCGTTGCAGCCGCGGAGGAGCTGGATAGGAAGATAAGGATCTGCACTCAGATGTGGATCACCCGTCCATAAGCGTCCATGACGCTCTCGTGCATGGTCTCGGAGAGGGTCGGGTGCGGGAAGACGGCGTGGATCAGGTCTTCTTCCGTCGTCTCCAGGTTCATGGCGATCACATAGCCCTGAATCAGTTCGGTCACTTCTGCACCGACCATGTGGGCGCCCAGCAACTGACCGGTCTTCTTGTCGAAGATCGTTTTGACGAGGCCGTCCGGCTCGCCCAGCGCGATGGCCTTGCCGTTGCCGATGAAGGGGAAGCGGCCGACGCGGATGTCGTAACCCTGCTCCTTCGCCTTGGCTTCCGTGAGGCCCACCGAGGCGATCTGCGGATTGCAGTAGGTGCAGCCTGGGATCTTCGCCTTGTCCATGGCATGCGTGTGCAGGCCCTTGATGGTCTCGACGCAGATGACGCCCTCGTGCTCCGCCTTGTGCGCCAGCATGGGCGGGCCGGCCACGTCACCGATGGCGTAGATGCCGGGCACGTTAGTGCGCCCAAGGCCGTCCGTCACCACGACGCCGCGCTCGATCTTCACCCCAAGCTTCTCGAGACCGAGATTCTCGATGTTGCCGACCACGCCGACGGCCGAGATCATCCGCTCTGCGGTGATCGTCTGCGTGCCGCCCTTGCCGTCGTCGATGGTGGCGGTGATGGAGTTGGCGCCCTTTTCCACCTTCGTGACCTTGGCGCCCGAGAGGATCTTCATGCCCTGCTTCTCGAAGCGCTTGCGGGCCAAACTTGCGATCTCGGCATCCTCGACGGGCAGGATCTGCGGCATCACCTCGACCACCGTCACCTCCACGCCCATGGTGCGGTAGAAGGAGGCGAACTCGATGCCGATGGCACCGGAGCCCATGACGATGAGGGATTTGGGCATGGCCGGCGGCACCATGGCCTCGAAATAGGTCCAGATCAGCTTGCCGTCCGGCTCGATTCCGGGCAGCGCGCGGGGACGTGCGCCCGTCGCGACGATGATGTTCTTGGCCTGATAGGTGCCGGGCTCCAGCACACCCTTCGGCACCGGGTTCTGCGGCTGCATGGCGGGCTTCTTCGGCGCCGTGACCACGACCTCTCCGGGCTTGGCGATGGCAGCCTCGCCCCAGATCACATCGACCTTGTTCTTCTTCAGCAGCATGCCGACGCCGCCGTTGAGGCGGCCGGAGACGCCGCGCGACCGCTGCACGATGGCGGCGGCGTCAAAACCGATGCCTTGCGCCGACAGGCCGTAATCCTTGGCATGCTCCATGTAGTGGAAGATCTCGGCCGAGCGCAGCAGCGCCTTGGTCGGGATGCAGCCCCAGTTGAGGCAGATGCCGCCGAGATGCTCGCGCTCCACGACCGCGGTCTTGAACCCGAGCTGCGCCGCACGGATCGCGGCCACATAGCCCCCAGGCCCGCCGCCGATGACGATGATGTCGTATTGGTTTGCCATGGTCTTCCTACTCGTCATCCCGGCCGAGCAGAGCGAGAGCCGGGATCGCTATCAGGATAAGGCGCTATTCTCGTCGTACGATCCCGGTTTCTGCTGCGCAGCAGAAACCGGGATGACGTTCTTTACTAAACCAGCATCCCCATCGGGCTCTCGATGAGCTGCTTGAAGGCCGCTAGGAGCTCCGCGCCCAGCGCACCGTCGACCACGCGGTGGTCGCAAGAGAGCGTTACGGTCATGGCTTGGATGACGGCGGGAGCGCCGTTCTTCACCACGACCCGCTGCTCACCGGCGCCGACCGCAAGGATCGTGCCCTGGGGCGGATTGATGACAGCCTGGAAGTTCTTGATGCCGAACATGCCGAGATTTGAGACAGCCGTGGAGCCACCCTGATATTCCTCCGGCTTCAGGCGTCGGGTGCGGGCGCGGCCCGCCATGTCCTTCACCTCGGCCGAAATGGCCGTAAGCGTCTTCTGCTCCGCTTTGCGCACCACCGGCGTGAACAGTCCGCCTTCGATGGCGACGGCCACGCCCACGTCCGAGTGCTTCATCTTCAGGATGCGATCCTCGGCCCAGACCGCATTGGCAGCCGGCACACGCTGGAGTGCGATGGCGAGCGCCTTGATGACGAAGTCGTTGACGGAGAGCTTGTAGGCGGGCTTGCCGTCCTTGTCCTTGCCGGCGGCCGCATTGATCTGCTCGCGCAGCGCCATGAGCGCGTCGAGCTCGCAATCCAGAGACAGGTAGAAATGCGGCACCGTCTGCTTCGATTCGACGAGGCGCTTGGCGATGGTCTTGCGCATGCCGTCGAGGGGCACTTCCTCGTAGGAGCCGGCCTCGAACATGGCCTTGACCTGATCGGCCCCCATGCTCGGAGCAAGCTGCGGCGCAGCCGGCTTGGCGGCCGGTGCGGGGGCTCCGGTGGCCGCCAGAGCAGGAGCAGGCTTCGCACCGCCGCCTTGGAGGGCTGCGCGCACATCTTTCTCGACGACACGGCCATGCGGGCCGGAGCCCTGGATCGATCCGATGTCGATCCCGGCCTCACGCGCGATGCGCTTGGCGAGCGGCGAGGCGAAGATCCGGGTTCCGCCTGTTTGCGGCTGCCCTGCCCCATTGGGCTTGGCGGCCTGCGCCGGGCCTTGAGGAGCCTGGTCGACACGGGCGTATGACATATGGGCGTTGGGATCACCCTGAACGGTATTGGCCTGCGGTTGAGGCGCTGCTGTTGGCGCGGCCGGGGCAGGTGCGGCCTCTGCCTTCGGAGCCGGGGGCGGAGCACCACCGCCAGCAGCCGGAGCGCTGACGCTCTTCGGATCCTCGCCCTCGCCGGCAATCAGCGCGATAAGCTCGTTGACAGGAACGTCCGCCGTGCCTTCCGGCACGACGATCTTGGCAAGAATGCCTTCGTCCACAGCCTCCACTTCCATGGTGGCCTTGTCGGTCTCGATCTCAGCGATGACGTCGCCGGATTTCACCGTGTCGCCTTCCTTCTTCAGCCACTTGGCAAGGTTGCCCTTTTCCATCGTGGGTGACAGGGCGGGCATCAGGATATTGATGGGCATGGCGTTTATGGATCCTGATCAAAAGGTTCAGTTGATAGCCTGCGTCGAGCCAGGGTCCGACGGATCGTCCAGCTCGGCCTGGATGCCCGCCGTGATCTCGGCAAGAGCCTCCTCTTCGGAGAACTCCGTTTCCATGGCGTAGACGCGCGCGGCGTGTCGGGCGAGATCCACCAGGAGCACGCCCCAGGTGAACGGATCGTCGAAGGCGCGGCGCAGCGCGATGCTCACCGCTCCATCGACCACCGAAGCCCTCAGGATCTCGACGCCACCCTTTTCGAGCACGTCAGGCGGAACGTTGAGGGCTTCGAACTTCCGTCCAGTCATGAGGTCACCTGTAGCAAACGGCCTTCGCCGCCTGCACCACTTCGGCCACGTTGGGCAGCGCGAGCTTCTCGAGGTTGGCCGCATACGGCATGGGCACGTCCTTGCCGGTCACGCGGGCTACGGGTGCGTCGAGGTAGTCGAACGCGTTTTCCATGATGCGCATGGCGATCTCGGCGCCGATGCCCGATTGCGGGAAGCCCTCCTCCACGGTGACGCAGCGGCCCGTCTTCATCACCGAGGCGACGATGGTGTCCGTGTCCATGGGGCGGATCGTGCGCAGGTCGATGACCTCGGCGTCGATGCCTTCCTTTTCCAGTTCCTGCGCGGCTTTCAGCGCGTAGGTCATGCCGATCGAGAAGGACACGATGGTCACGTCCTTGCCTTCGCGATGGATGCGCGCCTTGCCGATCGGCACCGTGAAATCGTCGAGCTTCGGCACCGGGAAGGATTGGCCGTAGAGAATCTCGTTCTCCAGGAAGATGATCGGGTTCGGATCGCGAATGGCGCTCTTGAGCAGACCCTTCGCGTCGGATGCCGTATAAGGCGCGATGACCTTGAGACCAGGCACGTTCGAGTACCAGGCCGCATAGTCATGGCTGTGTTGCGCGCCGACACGGGCCGCTGCGCCGTTAGGGCCGCGGAACACGATGGGAGCACCGAGCTGGCCGCCGGACATATAGAGCGTCTTAGCCGCCGAGTTGATGATGTGGTCGATCGCCTGCATGGCGAAGTTGAAGGTCATGAACTCGACGATGGGACGCAGGCCCGTGAAGGCCGCACCGACGCCGACGCCGGCAAAACCGTGCTCGGTGATCGGCGTGTCGATCACGCGCTTGGCGCCGAATTCCTGCAGCAGGCCTTGCGTGACCTTGTACGCGCCCTGATACTCAGCCACCTCTTCACCCATGACAAGAACGTTCTGGTCCTTGCGCATCTCTTCGGCCATGGCGTCACGAAGAGCCTCGCGAACGGTCATGTTGACCAGCTCCGTGCCCTCGGGGATTTCCGCCATGGCGTTGTAGCTGGTGCGGTTCGTGATGACGGAGGGAGCGGCAGGCTCCGCGACCGGACTCGTATCGGTGCCGGGGATGGAGTCAGGAGAAGGCCGGTCTGCCATTCCTTCCCGCTGCATGTCAGGCGTCGGTGCCGCTTGAGCCTCCTGTGCCGGGGCGGCGGGAGCCCTTGCCGACGAAGCGGCCGACGACACGTCCTCACCCTCGCCCGCGAGAATCGCGATGGGGGTGTTCACGGCCACATTGTCGGTGCCGTCGGAGACCAGGATCTTGGCGAGGACGCCTTCGTCGATTGCCTCGACCTCCATGGTCGCCTTGTCGGTCTCGATCTCGGCCAGCACGTCTCCGGGCTTGACCTGATCGCCTTCCTTCTTAAGCCACTTGGCCAGTTTGCCCTGCTCCATGGTCGGCGAGAGAGCAGGCATGAGAATATCGATCGCCATTAAAAGACCTGTTTTGATTGTCGCAGCGGCGAGATTCGGGGAGAAGCGGCGCGAGCGCGCCGCTTAGAGCAGGATGTCGGTGTAGAGCTCGGACGGATCGGGCTCCGGATCGTGCGTGGCGAACTCGGCTGCCTCGTTGACGATCTCGCGCACCCGGCTGTCGATAGCCTTCAGCTCGTCTTCCGACAACTTCCAGCTCTCCAGCAGACGGCGGCGCACCTGCTCGATCGGGTCGTGCTCCTCGCGCATGCGGGCCACCTCGTCCTTCGTGCGGTATTTCGCCGGATCGGACATGGAGTGGCCGCGATAGCGATAGGTCTGCATCTCGAGGATGTAGGGGCCCTTGCCGGTGCGGGCATGCTCGACAGCTCGCTGGCCGGCCGCGTAGACGGCGCGGATATCCATGCCGTCCACCTGCTCGCCGGGAATGCCGAAGGACACGCCGCGCTTCGAGAAATCGGTCTGCGCCGAGGCGCGGCTCACAGACGTTCCCATGGCGTAGCGGTTGTTCTCGATCACATAGACCACAGGCAGCTTCCAGAGCTGCGCCATGTTGAAGCTCTCGTAGACCTGGCCCTGGTTAGCCGCACCGTCGCCGAAATAGGTCAGGCAGACATTGCCGTTCTCGCGATAATGGTTCGCGAAGGCGATGCCGGTGCCGAGCGACACCTGTGCGCCGACGATGCCGTGGCCGCCATAGAAATGCTTCTCCTTGGAGAACATGTGCATGGAGCCGCCCTTGCCCTTCGACAGGCCGCCGCGGCGTCCGGTCAACTCGGCCATGACGCCTTTCGCATCCATGCCGCAGGCGAGCATGTGACCGTGATCCCGGTAGCCGGTGATCACTTGGTCGCCCTCTTTCGTCGCCATCTGCATGCCGACGACGACGGCCTCCTGGCCGATATAGAGATGGCAGAAACCACCGATCAGGCCCATGCCGTACATCTGGCCGGACTTCTCCTCGAAGCGCCGGATCAGAAGCATTTCATTGTAGGCCGAAAGGTCCTGGTTCTTGTCGAATTGTGGGGAATTGGAAGTGGCTCCGCGCATGGAGCCTTTGGTGGAAGTGGTCTTGTTAGCCGCGCCTGTACCGACACGGCCCGCCTTGCGGGCAGCAACAGCCATCGGGTCCTCCGAAGGGTTTCCTCGACGAAAGTTGTAGCGCAGTCGAAACCGGAAATCGAGTGGCCTAAATGCAGTTTTGCGGTGCACAATGAATCGTGCAAGTACCTGTAATATTTGACTATTCCACGATTAACTCGAATTCAGTTAAGCAGAACTTTAGAGTTATGCCCGATCATGGGCCCGTTATGATGATGAGGTCATTCTTATGCACACGTCCTAACATTACGCGTGCTCTTTCCTCGAGCAGATCACGGTCAATCTGATCGCTGCGCAACAGCGCGATGCGACGCTCCCAGTCGGAGCGCTGAGTTTTTAAACCCGCAAGCTCATCGGAAAGTTCAGCGACCTGGGTTTCATACTTTTGTCGGGCTTCGATACCACGCGCGCCGCTATGAGCATGATGAACGAAATAACCAGCCACGGCCGCCGAGACGCTGTAGAGCATCAGCGGAATCAGGAATCGTCTTGCGCGTCTGCGGATCACCATACGAGTGAGTCTTACAACGGCATGGTTAAGGAGATATTGAGGATTGCGGGCGCGAGGCGGCTGTTATCGTCAGCATCATGCCCGGCCTCGTGCCGGGTTTCCACGTCTGCAGGCCCCTAAAACGTGGATGGCCGGGACAAGCCCGGCCATGACGTAGAGTGAAAATCTGCTGCTATGATCAGATCAAGCCAGCGCCTTCAGCGCCGCCCGACCCGCATAGCGCGCCTGGGAGCCCAACTCCTCCTCGATGCGGATGAGCTGGTTGTACTTGGCCAGCCGGTCCGAGCGGGCAAGCGAGCCGGTCTTGATCTGTCCGCAATTGGTGGCGACCGCGAGATCCGCAATGGTGGAATCCTCCGTCTCCCCCGAGCGATGGGACATGACGGCGGTGTAGCCGGCGCGGTGGGCCATGTCGACGGCGGCGAGCGTCTCGGTGAGCGAGCCGATCTGGTTCACCTTCACGAGAAGGGAGTTGGCGACCCCCCTCTTGATGCCCTGCGAGAGACGTTCGACGTTGGTAACGAAGAGGTCGTCGCCCACGAGCTGGCATTTGGAGCCGATCAGGTCGGTCACGGCCTTCCAACCTTCCCAATCGTCCTCGGACATGCCGTCCTCGATGGTGGCAATGGGATAGGCGGAGACGAGCTTCGCGAGGTATTCGGCCTGCTGCTGCGGGTTCAGCTTCTGGCCTGTGCCTTCGTAACGATAGGCGCCGCCCTTGAAGAACTCGGTAGCGGCGCAGTCGAGGCCGATCACCATATCCTTGCCCGGCTTGTAGCCGGCCTGCTCGATGGACTTCATGATGAAGTCGAGAGCCGCCTCGGCGGAGGGTAGGTTCGGAGCAAAGCCGCCTTCGTCGCCCACATTCGTGTTGTGGCCGGCATCCTTCAGCGCCTTCTTGAGGGTGTGGAACACCTCGGCACCCATGCGCACGGCTTCCGCGAGGTTCGGGGCGCCGACGGGCAGGATCATGAATTCCTGGAAGTCGATGGGGTTGTCCGCATGGGCGCCGCCATTGATGATGTTCATCATCGGAACGGGGAGAATGCGGGCCTGGGTACCGCCCACATAGCGGTAGAGCGGCAGCGCTGCCGCATCGGCCGCAGCCTTGGCAACAGCGAGCGAGACGCCAAGGATGGCGTTTGCGCCAAGTCGCGCCTTGTTCGGGGTGCCATCGAGCTCGATCATGGTCTCGTCGATGGCGACCTGCTCTTCGGCATCCATGCCGCCGATGGCGTCGAGGATCTCGTTGTTGACCGCATCGACGGCCTTGAGCACTCCCTTGCCGAGATAGACCGACTTGTCGCCGTCGCGGAGTTCGACCGCCTCGTGTGCCCCGGTTGAGGCGCCGGAAGGAACTGCGGCACGACCCATGGAGCCGTCTTCGAGGGTGACGTCCACCTCGACGGTGGGGTTGCCTCGGCTGTCGAGGATCTGGCGGGCGAAAACATCGATGATCGCTGTCATAGAGCAGGCTCCTGCTGGCTGAAGTGCGGCCGGCGTGACCCGGGGAACGGGTGCGGCCTCAAGTCATGGATTGGCTTATTGACCGAAATGACGAGGTGAGCAAGGACGGCAAGAGCTTTCCCCGTGTCAATTCAAGGTCAATTCCAAATGACGGAAACCACTCCCCAGCTCGGCCAGGCGAGCGCCCTGCCCCTTTCCCCGGAAGCTGCCCAGCTCGACCGGGTGCCGAACCCGCATCCCAACACCGATTACCTGGCCCGCTTCACGGTGCCGGAATTCACCTCGCTCTGCCCGGTTACGGGACAGCCCGACTTCGCGATTCTGGTAATCGATTACGTCCCGGGTCCCTGGCTCGTGGAGTCCAAGTCGTTGAAACTCTACATGCACAGCTTCCGCAACCATGGCGCATTCCATGAGGATTGCACGGTCGCCATCGGCAAGCGCTTGGCCGATCTCCTTGAGCCCCGCTATCTCCGTATCGGCGGCTATTGGTATCCCCGTGGCGGCATTCCGATCGACGTGTTCTGGCAGACGGGAGATCTTCCGAAAAACCTGTGGCTGCCTGATCAAGGCGTGGCGCCCTACCGGGCCCGCTGAGCGGTCGGCCGGGTCAGCAGGAAAGATGCGGTCAGGCCGACACCCACAATGACAAGAGCTGCTATCGTGGTGGCTCCGCTCAGCCCGATATTGCGCAGACCAAGCCCCATGAGGACGACGCCCAGCGCCTGACCGCAGAAAAACGAAAACGCATGGAGCGCGACCGCGGAGGCACGCGCGCCCGGCGCCACCTCCGTCACCTGGGCCTGGAAGGTGTTGTGGAGCATGTAGAAGCCAAGGCCCATGAGCAGCAGGGCCACGGCATCGAGCTTCCAGTCCCCGCCCAGCCCGAGAACGATCAGGGCGGCACCGGCAAAGAGACCACCTCCTAAGAGGATTCGGCCGATGCCGAGGCGCTTCAGCATCCAGGTCACAAGGGCGGAGTAGACCAAGCCGCCAAGGGCAAAGCCCCCGATGGCGAAGCCGGCCTCGGTCGGCCCACCCCCGCCGCGCTCCTCGAGGAGCGGCGCCACATAGGGAAAGATGCCGAAAATGGCGATGGCCTCGACGAAGACGAGGCTGAAGAGGGTCAAGGCTCGGGGATTGGAGAGGATATCCTGGTAGCGCCGGAGTGCGTTTTCCAGATCGAACCGCCCACCCGGCAGCGCTCCCCTGAAACCGATTGCTGTAGCGGCGAAGGCCAGCCCGACCATGATGGTGGAGAGGGTAAAGACGCCACGCCAACCGATCAGCTCTGCGAGCAATCCTGCCAAAGAGGATCCCGCCAACTGGCCGATAATGACGGCCACGAGGTAGCGGCTCAGGGCCACCTGGCGATGGGCCATGTCCACACGGTCACCGATCAGTGCAATGGAGAGCGGCACCGCTCCGCCTGCGGCAGCTCCGGCGATGATGCGAAGAGTGAACAATGTCGCCGCGTTCGGCGCAAAGACGGAGCAGGCCAGAGCCAGGAAGAGCAACGCCAGTGACACCTTCATGACTCGTTCTTTGCCCAGCGCATCGCCAATCGGACCGAGGATCGGCTGGATGAAGGCATAGGGCAGCGCGAAGGCGGCGGAGAGCAGCGCGATGGTCTGGGGCGTGGAACTCAGATCCCGGGCAATGACCCCGACCATGGGCTCGACCGCACGGCCGGAGAAGGTGCTGGCGAAACCGCTGGTGGCAAGGATCAGGATCAGGTTGCGGGACGACATGGGAGCCTAACGGACAATACCGTGAAAAGAGCCTTGGCTTCCTATCACGGGCTTACCGTTCCGGGAGTCGCAGGAATGCAGGCCTGCCCTCCCGGGAGAACATGGAACAGGCCGGCTCTCAAGCCTGCCGGTTCTTGGCTAGCTCATCGAAGCCCTTGAGCCGGGCAAGCAGGGCCTCGAGCTCCTTGAGCGGCACCATGTTGGGACCGTCCGAGGGAGCCTTGTCCGGATCCTGGTGGGTCTCGATGAAGACGCCGGCCACACCGACCGCCACCGCTGCGCGGGCGAGAACGGGAACGTATTCCCGCTGTCCGCCGGAGGTTGTGCCCTTCCCTCCGGGCTGTTGCACGGAATGGGTTGCGTCAAAGATCACCGGCGCGCCCGTCTCGGCCATGATCGGCAGGGAGCGCATGTCGGAGACGAGGGTGTTGTAGCCGAAGGAGGCGCCGCGCTCGGTGAGCATCACGTTCGGATTGCCGGCGGCCGTTACCTTCGCGGCGACGTTCGCCATGTCCCATGGCGCCAGGAACTGCCCCTTTTTCACATTGACCACCCGGCCGGTTTTGGCCGCCGCGATCAGGAGATCGGTCTGGCGGCAGAGAAAGGCCGGAATCTGGAGAATGTCCACAACCTCGCCGACGGGAGCGCATTGGTCGTTCTCATGCACGTCGGTGAGCACCGGCAGACCAAACCTCTCCTTGATCTCGGCGAAGATGGCGAGCGCCTTGTCCAGCCCGATGCCGCGGGCGCTGGAGATCGCGGTGCGATTGGCTTTGTCGAAGGACGACTTGTAGACGAGGCCCAGACCTAACCTGTCCGCAATCTCCTTGAGGGCGGACGCCATTTCCATAGCATGATCGCGGCTCTCCATGGCGCATGGCCCGGCGATGATGCTGAGCGGCAGATGGTTTCCGAAACGGACAGAGCCAGCTTCGACTACGGCGGGATGTTGTCTGGTATCAGTCATGAGCCGTCACTAGCCTTTTTGGCGCCGAAGGCAAAGCGGCGATGTGACCTGCCTATCGCTGATGTGCAATGTCCTACCATTTTCGGGTGCGACGGGTCATCTCCTGCATCTGCAACAGAAACAGAGATCTCCCTTTTGGTTTGTCGGCAATGCTCAAATTTAACCAAAGTGTCGAAGAGAGCTTATCCTTAGACCCAAGGTAACTTTACTTTAGGTAATTAGCTGAACATTATGTATAGGCCAGCAAACAATAAGAAAATTTGCCTGCACACAATGAACAAGAAAACCAACAATTCAGTGCAAAGCGCGCGGGAGGCGCTCTGATGTCAGAACGTGAAAAGATGCAGGAGCTCATTGCGATCCGCACGGCTCTTGGTTTCACCCAGAGCAGAATGGCGCATGAAATCGACATGAGTCTGCGTGACTACCAGGCTTTCGAATGGGGCGAGGCCGAGATCCCGGATATCTATCTCAGAGCCATCGAACGGATCGCGATGCTCTATGCGGTCCGCCATCAGGACCCGATGCTGGTGCCGCCTTCCATGCGCGCGGAGGCCATGCAATTCGCAAGAATGGTAGAGGCCGGCTCCTGAACGAAGAGAAGCTTCCCCACGCATTCCGAATCTCAGAACGTCATCGCGGCCGCATTGATGATCCCGGCCGAGAGGGATGATGCTCCGAGGAACAGGGCTGCGGCCATCTCCCCAGCCGCGATGCGCTGGGAAAGGTTCGGCATGACGATCCTTACGAGCCAGTAGACGACGATCTGTACGGCCAGCGCGACGAGACCCCAGACGAGGCAGTCGATAATCGTCTGTGCGTGAACGATGGCGCTGGCGAGCGGCAGGGCAAACCCCACAAGGCTGAAGCCGAGGGCAGTCGCCGCGGAGATCACGTTCTCGCGGATCAGGGCGAACTCGTTATGCATGGTCGCAAGCGTGTAAATGGCCAGATACAGCCCCACCAGAGCGACAGCGAGCACGAAGAAGATCAGGAAGTCGGGCAAGCCCGCGAGAGAAGAAGCCAAGGGTCAGTCCCCTACCAGTTGATCTTACAACCGCTTAAGGGAACATGGTTAATATTAGGTTGGCTCGAATGCGATCGCGACGCCGAAGGCGGCACTGGCGGGTACGATGAGGCGGCTGCCGATGTGCTGGTAAGGAATCTCCGCCGCATCGAGCCATCTTGCCTGGCGCTGGATATCCTCGACGCGGATGGCGAAGGCCACGAAGGACGGCTGGTCAAGTTCGGCTTCGATGGAGCCGTAGATTTCAGCAGCATCATCGGGGGTCAGGACGTCGATGTGGCTCTCGCCCAAGCGGAAGGACAGGTCGTCGCCGTCGGGGCTCCTTGGCTGCACGTCCGTGAACGCCGCCAGGAAGGCACGGAGCCTCTCAGGCTCGGGAGCTGACAGGGTGACGGACGAAATCCGCGTGGCTTGGTTGTCGTGGTGCTGGAACTCTGGGTTCCAGAAGTTTTCAGGATAGTGCTGCTGGCAGACGAAGAACCCAGCCTTGGGGGAGTTCTCGGCCGATGCAAAGGCCAGGGTAAAGGCAACCTTGGTCTCGCTGCCGTCGGCTCGGCGCCCGGTGCGCTCGAAATGGAACGGCTCGAAGAATCCGATCCCCTTCTCGGCGAAGAGAGCTGCATCCGTCTTGGCGTCCTGGCTGTCAAGAACGAGCATGGCCATGCCCTCCCGATCCCGCAGGTAATCCTTGACGAAGGTGCCGAAGCTGAAGGCGCTCGCCTGATGGGGCGCAATGGCAGCGCCCTCGCCTACAGTGATCAGCTCGATAAAGGAATCGGAGAACTGGACGATCCGGTTCTCGGTGCCCCAGGGGTGGCGATTGCGCGCGCCAACCTGAAAACCGAGGCGCTGATAGACATGCCCAGCTTGGTCGAGGTCTTGGACGGCAACGACGAGATGGTCGATCCGGCGGGTCATCATGCTCTTCCCTGTCGGTCGCGCCCGTAAAGAATTCGGGCGCGACGGCTCAGGTTAACATCAAACAAGCCGACTTTGCTCCACGGCCGCGTGAATGAAGCTCTTGAAGAGCGGGTGCGGGTCGAACGGGCGCGACTTCAGCTCGGGATGGTATTGAACGCCGATGAACCAGGGATGGTCATCGTATTCCACGATCTCGGGCAGGATTCCGTCAGGTGACACGCCCGAGAAGCGCAGGCCCTTTGCCTCGAGCTGGTCACGATAGGACATGTTCACCTCGTAGCGGTGCCTGTGACGCTCGGAGATTTCCGTGCCGCCATATATCTCTGCCACTTTGCTGCCGGGCTTGAGAGAGGCCTGGTAGGCACCGAGCCGCATCGTGCCGCCAAGATCACCGCTCGCCGTGCGCTTCTCGAGCTCGTTGCCGCGCAGCCACTCGGTCATCAGGCCGACGACGGGTTCCGAGGCCGGGCCGAACTCGGTGGAGCTGGCGTCCTTGATCCCAGCGAGAGACCGCGCCGCCTCGATGACAGCCATCTGCATGCCGAAGCAGATGCCGAAATACGGCACCTTGCGCTCACGGGCAAAGCGGGCCGCCCGGATCTTGCCCTCGGCGCCGCGCTGGCCGAAGCCGCCGGGCACCATGATGCCGTGAATGCCTTCTAGGAACGGGGCCGGATCCTCATTCTCGAAGATCTCGCTCTCGATCCATTCGAGGTTCACCTTCACCTGATTGGCGATGCCGCCGTGGTGAAGCGCCTCGATGAGCGACTTATAGGCATCCTTGAGGCCGGTATACTTGCCCACCACGGCAATGGTGACCTCGCCCTCAGGGTTATGGACACGATCCGAGATCGTGGTCCAGCGGGAGAGATTGGGGGTTTTGGCGGTGTCCAGGCCGAAAGCCGCCAGAACCTCACTGTCGAGTCCGGCCTCGTGATAGGCCAGCGGCACGTCGTAGATGGAGCGGGCGTCCCGCGCCTCGATGACCGCCGTCTCGCGCACGTTGCAGAAAAGGGCAAGCTTGCGGCGCTCGTCCTTCGGGATCTCGCGGTCCGTGCGGCACAGCAGGATGTCGGGCTGGATGCCGATCGAGCGCAGTTCCGCAACGGAATGCTGAGTCGGCTTCGTCTTCAGCTCGCCGGCGGACGGGATGAACGGCAGCAGGGTCAGGTGGACATAGATCGCCTGCCCGCGCTCCAGATCGTTGCCGAGCTGACGGATGGCCTCGAAAAACGGCAGGCCCTCGATGTCGCCGACTGTGCCGCCGATCTCGACGAGGACGAAATCGAAGCCCTCGTTGCCTGTGAGCACGAAGTCCTTGATGGCGTTGGTGACATGCGGGATCACCTGGATGGTGGCGCCGAGGTAGTCGCCGCGCCGCTCTTTGGTGATGATGTCGAGATAGATGCGCCCGGTGGTGATGTTGTCGGCCTTGGTGGCCGGCACCCCGGTGAAGCGCTCGTAATGTCCGAGATCCAGATCGGTCTCAGCGCCGTCGTCGGTCACGAAGACCTCGCCGTGCTGGTAGGGACTCATCGTCCCCGGATCGACGTTGAGATATGGATCGAGCTTGCGAAGCCGAACCTTATAACCGCGTGCTTGGAGAAGTGCTCCGAGGGCTGCCGAAGCCAGACCCTTGCCGAGCGAAGACACCACGCCGCCGGTGATGAATACGTACCGCGTCATGGACCCCTATCCATAAACATCAGGCGCCGATTCGCAATCGCGAACCGGGCAACCCGAAATCCATCCACAAAAAGAGAGGGCCGGAAGGTCCGGCCCTGGCTTCGTTTACTGCTGAGGCGCTGCCGGTGCCGGAGCGCTGGGGGCAGGAGCCGGATTGGCCGGCTGATCGCCCTGGAGGCGCTGCAACTGCTCGAGCACATTGCCGCCGCCCTGCCCGCCGGCCGGAGCCTGCTGGCCTGGCGCAGCCGGAGCGGCGCCGTCGAGAATCGAGCGCGGCGCCCTCGTCGTGGTCGCCATGATCGTCAATGCGATGCTGGTGACAAAGAATAGACCGGCGAGGATCGCCGTCGCCCGGGTAAGCGCATTGGCCTGTCCACGCCCGGTCATGAAGCCGGAGACGCCTCCGCCTCCACCGCCGCCGAGACCCATGCCGCCGCCCTCGGAGCGCTGCAGGAGAACCACGCCGATCAGTGCCAGCACGATGATCAGGTGGATGATGATGAGAACTGTTTGCATCGTTTCAAAAACCTCAAGCGGCTGCGCACAGGGCGACAGCCGCTCGCAATCCGTTCGTTGCGGCGGCCTGTAGCATAGGTGGGCGCAGGATCAAAGACCCGCAAGCCGCCTTTTCGACCTTACCCGAGATAAGCCCCTGCGATCGCCAGAAAATCGGCGGCGACGAGGCTTGCGCCGCCCACCAGCGCGCCGTTGACATTCTCGACGGCCATCAGTTCGACGGCGTTAGACGGCTTCACCGAGCCACCATAGAGGATGCGGACCTTCGGCGCATCCGCCTTGCCGACGAGGCGGCGCAGCTCGTCGCGGATCAGGGCATGAACCTCCGCCACGTCGGCCGTCGTTGGGGTCAGACCTGTGCCGATGGCCCAGACCGGCTCATAGGCGACGACGATGTTATGGCTGTTCGAATCGACCGGGATCGAGCCGCGTAACTGCTTCTTGACCACAGCGAGGGTCTTGCCGGATTCGCGCTCGTCACGGGTCTCGCCGACGCAGACGATGGCGGTCAACCCTGCCCGATGGGCGGCAACCGCCTTGGCGCAGACATCCGCATCCTTTTCCTTTTGGTACTGCCGGCGCTCGGAATGGCCGACAATCACGTAGGTCGCCCCGGCATCGGCAAGCATCTCGGCTGAAAGGTCGCCCGTGAAGGCGCCGGACTCTTTGGCGTGACAGTCCTGGCCGCCGATTGCGACCCGGGAGCCTATGGAGCGCTTTGCGAAGGGAGCGATAAGGGTTGCAGGCGGGCAGACGGCCAGCTCGACCTTGGCCTTGAGACCCGGAGTGTAGCCGGCATGAATCTCCTCCAGCACCCTGGCCGAGGTTCTCGACCCGTTCATCTTCCAGTTACCCGCAACCAGCGGGCGCGGCCTATCGACGCTCATGTAAGGCACTCCTGTCACGCTTGATAACTTGGCACTAGCAGAGGCTTAAGCCTTCTTTCAACCAGACTTGCCCTTTTCGTAGAGCCCCTGATCGGTTATCGGCAGGTTTAACGAGTTTTCAGGAAACGGGTTCACGATGCTTCGGAACATGCGCAAGGCTGGGCAGACTGTAGTCGGCAAAGCCATCGCCACCATCTTTTTCGGCGCCTTGATCGTCAGCTTCGCCATCTGGGGCATCGGCGACATCTTTCGTGCAACACCTGCTTCCACCGTGGCTGCGGTCGGCGACACGACAATCTCGGTCGAGCAGGTCCGCAATGCCTATACCAACGAGCTGCAGCGGCTCGGGCGCCAGTTCCGCACCGTCATCAGCCCAGAGCAGGCTCGCACCTTCGGTCTCGACCAGCAGGTGGTCAACAACCTAGTGACCGAAGCCGTCATGGCCGAGAAAGCCAGGGAGATGGGCCTCTCCGTCTCAGACCAGCTCGTCGCGGCCTCGATCATGAACAACCCGGCCTTCAAGGGAGCCGATGGCCAGTTCAATCGCGCCCTTTTCGACCAAGCCCTGCGCAATGTGAACCTCTCCGAGGCCGGCTTCGTGCAGGAGCAGCGCGCTGCCATGGCTCGCCTTCACCTGGCGGAGGCCCTCGCCGGAGACGTTCACGTGCCGACGGCGGCAAAAGAGGCTCTGCATCGTTATGCCAGCGAGCGGCGTGCGGCAACCTATGCCCTCCTGACGCCGGCTATGGCCGGCGAGATCCCCACCCCCAGCGCAGAGCAGCTTCAGGCCTTCTTCAACGAGCGCCGGAACGTCTTTGTGGCCCCAGAATATCGCGCCGTGTCCGTCATGGCCCTCGATGCGGCGGCCCTCGCGAAGCCGGACACCGTGTCTGAGGCGGATGCCCGCCAGCGCTATGAGCAACAGAAGGCGAGGTATGGAAGTCCCGAGCGCCGGACGATCCAGCAGATTACCTTCCCATCCCAGGCCGAAGCCGAGGCTGCAGCCACCAAGATCAAGGAAGGCGCGACTTTCGAGGCCATCGCGACGGAGCGCAACGTCTCCCCGCAGGACTTGGAGCTCGGCACCTTCACCAAGGCCGAAATGCTCGATCAGGCGGTGGCCGAGGCGACCTTCAGCCTCGATCAGGGCGCGGTCAGCGCACCCATCGCCGGCCGGTTCGGCCCGGTGCTGGTGCGGGTAACGCAGATCCAGCCGGAGGCTGTGAGGCCTTTCGAGGAGGTGTCGGCGGAGCTGCGCCAGGCTATCGCGGTGGAGCGCGCCCAGGCCCAGATCGAACGGATCCATGATGAGATCGAGGACCTGCGCGCGGGTGCCAAGCCTCTTGCGGACATTGCCAAGGAGAAGGGCTTGGCTCTGGCTCAGGTCCCGGCGGTGGATGCCAACGGTCTCGACAAGGCTGGCAGCCCCGTCAGCGTCCCGGAGAAGGACGCGGTCGTGAAGGCGGCCTTTGCGTCTGACATCGGTGTCGACAACGAGGCGCTGCGCACCGCCACCGGTTACGTCTGGTATGATGTCACCGGCATCGAGGCTTCCCGACAGAAGAACCTCGACGAAGTCCGTGATCAGGTCGCCGCCCAGTGGCGCGAGGATCAGGTCGCTCAGCGTCTTACGGAGAAGGCTCGCCAGATGGTGGAGCGTCTGGAAAAGAACGAGACCATCGAAGCCTTGGCACAGGAAGCCGGTGCGCTGGTCAAGAATGCAGACGATCTCGCCCGTAGCGCCGCCAAGGACGATCTCGCCGCCGAGACGGTCAACCGCATCTTTGCCGTGCCGGTCGGCAAGGCGGGCCATGCGGCCAGCGGAACGGAGGGCCGCGCCGTGTTCAAAGTGACCTCGGCCACCGTGCCACCCCTGGTCACCACGACCCAGCAGGCTCAGAACACGGAGAACCAGCTCCGGAACAGCTTAGGGGACGATCTGATCAGCGAATACATCGCCCAAGTCCGTCAGGACCTCGGGGTCACCATCAACCAGCAGGCGTTGCGTCAGGCGACGGGCGGCGAATTGTAAGCCATGACGGTGACGCCCGACTTCGAGACGTTCGTCACAGCCTACGAAGCTGGCGAGGCCGGCGTCCTGCGTGCCACCCTTGTGGGTGATTTGCTGACTCCTGTCGCGGCTTTCCTGAAACTGCGGCATGAGCGGAAGGGATCGGCTTTTCTGCTGGAATCGGTCGAAGGAGGAGCGACCCGCGGCCGCTTCTCCATGATCGGGCTTGATCCCGATCTCGTCTGGCGCTGTCAGGACGGTGTGGCCTCCATCGATCGGGGTGCCTTGAGCCGCATGCAGGAATTCCGCATCGAGGAACGCCCGCCCCTGGAGAGCTTGCGCGCGCTGATCCAGGAAAGCGCTCTACCCCTCTCCGAAGATCTGCCGCCCATGGCGGCCGGCCTCTTCGGCTATCTGGGCTATGACATGGTGCGCCTCATGGAGCGCCTGCCCGAGCCCAATCGGGACGTGCTGGAAGTCCCGGACGCGATCCTGATCCGTCCCACCGTGATGGTGGTGTTCGACGCGGTGAGGGACGAGATTTCCCTCATTACGCCCGTGCGCCCGCAAGGAGGCGTCTCGGCCATGGCGGCCTACGAGACCGCGCTCTCGCGCCTCGACGAGGTGACGGCCACCCTCGAGCGCCCACTGCCGATGGACGACCGCAGCGATCCGACACGGATCCATTTCGACCCTCCGGTCTCGAACACGACCCCGGAAGAGTTCGAAGCGATGGTCGCGAGAGCGAAAGACTACATCCGCGCCGGCGACATTTTCCAGGTGGTACTGTCCCAGCGCTTCGAGTCGGCCTTCCCCCTGCCCGCCTTCGCGCTCTACCGGTCCTTGCGGCGGGTCAATCCGGCTCCCTTCCTCTGCTATCTTGACTTCGAAGACTTCCAGATCGTCTGCTCGTCGCCGGAAATCCTTGTCCGCGTGCGCGACGGCAAGGTCACGATCCGCCCTATTGCTGGCACCCGCCCGCGCGGCGCCACGGCGGCCGAGGACCGGGCCCATGCGGAAAGCCTGCTCGCCGACCAGAAGGAGCGCGCCGAGCACCTGATGCTGCTCGATCTCGGGCGCAACGATGTCGGTCGCGTGGCAGAGATGGGCTCCGTGCAGGTCACGGATTCCTTCTTCCTCGAATATTACAGCCAAGTGATGCACATCGTTTCGAACGTGGAAGGACGGCTCGACCCGAGCTTCGATGCCCTCGACGCGCTCATCGCGGGTTTTCCAGCCGGCACGGTCTCGGGAGCGCCGAAGGTGCGTGCCATGCAGATCATCGACGAGCTGGAGAAGGACAAGCGCGGTCCTTATGCCGGCTGCATCGGCTATTTCGGCGCCAACGGCGAGATGGACACCTGCATCGTGCTGCGCACAGCCGTGGTGAAGGAAGGCCGCATGGCGGTTCAGGCGGGAGCCGGGATCGTCTACGATTCCGATCCGGCCTCCGAACAGCAGGAGTGCATCAACAAGTCGAAGGCGTTGTTCCGCGCAGCCGAAGAGGCCGTGCGCTTCGCCAGCCAGGCGAGGGTCGGACAATGAGTTCGGTTTCAAGGCTTCCCTTGACCGGAACCGCCGCTTACGCGAACGTCGGCGCGCCATGACCCGCGTTCTCGTCATCGACAATTACGACAGCTTCACCTGGAACCTGGTGCATCTGCTCGGTCCCCTTGCGACTTCCGTCGACGTGGTGCGCAATGATGCGATCACAACCGACGAAGTGCTCGCCAATCCGCCCGATGCAATTGTGCTGTCCCCCGGTCCCTGCACGCCCAACGAGGCGGGAATCTGCCTCGATCTCGTGAAACGTGCATCGCCCGAGATTCCGACCTTCGGCGTGTGTCTGGGCCTGCAGGCCATCGGCCAAGTCTTCGGCGGCACGGTCTCGCGAGCCCCTCTGCCGATGCATGGTAAGGTGTCGGATGTCGAACATACGGGGAAAGCCGTCTTCCGGGGCATCAACGGCTCGTTTAAGGCGACCCGCTACCATTCACTGATCGTGGATCGCGAAACCTGCCCAGACGATCTGCTCGTGACGGCCGAGACCTCGGACGGTCTCGTTATGGGCCTGTCACACCGCTCGCTGCCGATCCACGGCGTGCAGTTCCACCCCGAGAGCATCCTGTCGGAACATGGGGTGACGATCATGCGCAACTTCTTCGAACTCGCGGCGGATTGGAATGCCAAGCACCGCGCGACCGGCGGCATAGCCGCACCAGCAGGACGGTGAACCCGATGGAATCCTTCAAATCCTATCTCGCCAAGGTTGCCACGGGTGCGTCGCTGACGCGCGACGAGGCGCGGGATGCCTTTGACGACCTGCTCTCCGGCGAGGTGACGCCAGCCCAGGGTGGCGCCTTCCTGATGGCCCTGCGCGTCCGTGGCGAGGCTCTCGAAGAGATTGTCGGCGCGGTCACGGCCATGCGCGGGCGCATGCTCCGGGTCAACGCTCCGGAAAAGGCCATCGACATCGTCGGCACCGGCGGCGACCACAAAGGCAGCTACAACATCTCGACGCTTGCCTCCATCATCGTCGCCTCCTGCGGGGTTCCCGTCGCCAAGCACGGCAACCGGGCGGCTTCTTCCAAGTCGGGCACTGCGGATGTGCTCTCGGCGCTCGGCGTGAAGCTTGGGCTCGATCCGGAGGGACTGAAGCGGTGCCTTGCGGAAACGAAGCTCTGCTTCATGTTCGCTCAGACCCATCACGCTGCCATGCGCCATGTTGCGCCGGTCCGCGTCGAGCTCGGGACACGCACCATTTTCAACCTGCTCGGGCCCCTCGCGAATCCTGCCGGCGCCAAACGTCAGCTTCTCGGCGTCTTCTCAGAGGCTTGGCTCGAGCCGCTCACGCATGTTCTCAAGGAGCTCGGCTCCCAAAAGGTCTGGACCGTGCATGGTTCGGATGGGCTCGACGAGATGACGACCACAGGCCCGACCTTCGTAGCCGCCCTGGAGAGCGGCGCCATCCGGCGCTTCACGGTCACGCCCGAGGAGGTTGGCCTTCCGACCGCTTCCCTGGATGACCTTAGGGGTGGTGATCCGGAGCACAATGCGGCCCAGTTGCGCGCTGTGCTGGATGGCGCCCGCATTCCCTATCGGGATGTCGCCCTGCTCAATGCAGCCGCATCCCTTGTCGTGGCAGACGAGGCGGCCAACCTCCGCGATGGCCTTGAGCGGGCATCCCGGGCTCTCGACAGCGGCGCTTCGAAGGCGACTCTCGAGCGGCTCGTCAAAGTCTCGAACAGCTGAGAAAAGCCAATGAGCGACGTTCTCAGCCGGATTGAAGCCTATAAGCGCCAGGAGATCGCGGCCGCCAAGGCTGCCGTTCCACAGACCGAGATGGAGCGCCAGGCCCATGAAGCCTCGCCGCCTCGTGGCTTTGCCGAGGCCATCGCGTGCCATCTCGCCGAGGGGCGTCCTGCTCTTATTGCCGAGGTGAAGAAGGCAAGTCCCTCAAAAGGCTTGATCCGGGCGGATTTCGATCCGCCAAGTCTCGCCCGCGCCTATGCCGAAGGCGGGGCGACCTGCTTGTCCGTCCTCACCGACGAGCCGTCTTTCCAGGGCAAACCCGAGTATCTGGCTCAAGCCCGCGAAGCCTCCGGTCTGCCGGCTCTGCGCAAAGACTTCCTGTTCGAACCCTATCAGGTCTACGAGGCGCGGGCGTGGGGCGCCGACTGCATCCTCGTGATCATGGCGAGTGTCACGGACGAGCAGGCGCGGGCTCTGATCGACACCGCCCATGATCTAGGCATGGACGTATTGGTCGAAGTGCATGACCGGGCTGAACTCGAACGCGCCCTGCCCCTCGGCACAAGGCTTATTGGCATCAACAACCGGAATCTTCGCACGTTTGAGGTCTCGCTGGGCGTCAGCGAGGAACTGGCGCCTCTGATTCCGCCCGACCGTATCATCGTCGGCGAGAGCGGTATCTTCACGCTCGAAGACATCACGCGCCTGACCAGGGTCGGCATCCGTACCTTCCTCGTGGGCGAGAGCCTAATGCGGCAGGCGGATGTGGCAGCGGCGACCCGCAAACTCCTGTTCGGCGAGGCTGCATGACAAAGCTCACGCATCTCGATGCGGCGGGCGAGGCCAACATGGTCGACGTTTCGGACAAGGATGTCACGAGCCGCACCGCCATTGCTGAGGGATGCGTGGTCATGCTGCCGGAAACGGTGGCCCTGATCCGCCAGGGAGATGCCAAGAAGGGAGACGTGCTCGGAACCGCGCGGCTTGCCGGCATCATGGCCTCCAAGCGAACCCACGAGCTCATTCCCCTCTGCCACCCCCTTCTCATCTCCAAGGTCAAGGTGGATTGTACCCTCGACGAGAGCCTCCCCGGGGTGCGCGTGAGCGCCGAAGTGAAGGTATCAGGCCAGACCGGCGTCGAGATGGAGGCACTGACCGCTGTTTCCGTCGCATGCCTCACGATTTACGACATGGTGAAGGCGGCCGATAAGGCCATGCGGATCGAGAACATCCGCCTGCGCCGGAAAAGCGGCGGCCGGTCAGGAGACTTTGAGGCACCATGAGCCTGATCTCGGTCGAGGATGCCCTGTCCCGGGTGCTGGCAAGCGTCGAGAAGCCGCTCGCGACCGAGCATGTGCCCCTCACCGCCTGCGCTGGCCGGACCCTCGCTGATGATGTCAGCGCCCGGCGTGACCAGCCACCCTTCCCGGCTTCTGCCATGGACGGTTATGCAGTGCGCAGCGCTGACGTTGCCCAAGCTCCCTCTAGGCTCCGTGTGATCGGCACGAGCGCGGCCGGATCCCGCTTCTCCGGCACTGTCGGGGCCATGCAGGGAGTTCGGATTTTCACCGGTGCACCCGTTCCGGACGGTGCCGATGCCGTGGTGCTGCAGGAGGACACAGATCGCGCTGGCGATCTGGTCGTGGTGAAGGAGGCAGCCCGCCCCAACCGCCACATCCGGCCAGCCGGCCTGGATTTCCGCGCCGGCGACATTCTTCTGCAGGCAGGCCTGCGCCTCGATTCCCGCCACATCGCCCTCGCCGCTGCCATGGGGTACGGGACGCTGCCCGTCCACCGCAGGCCAAAGGTCGCCATTCTCGCCACTGGTGACGAGCTCGTACGGGCGGGTGAGCTGGTAGGCCCGGATCAAATCACGGCCTCCAGCCTTCCGGCTACGATTTTGATGGCCGAGAAGGCCGGTGCCGAGGCTATCGATCTCGGGATTGCTCGTGACAATCTTGAGGTGCTCGAGGAGCGAATTCAAGCTGCCCGAGATGCCGACATCCTTGTCACCCTGGGTGGAGCCTCGGTGGGCGAGCACGACCTCGTGCAGAAAGCCCTGATCCGCCAGGGTATGAATCTCGGCTTCTGGCGCGTGGCCCTGCGGCCTGGAAAGCCGCTCATGCACGGACGCCTCGGTTCGACCCTGCTGCTGGGCCTCCCCGGTAACCCGGTCTCGTCCCTCGTCTGCGCCGTTCTGTTCCTGATTCCAGCGATTCGCGCCCTCCTCGGCGACCAGAATGCGGCCGTCGACCCTACCGAGGATGCGATCCTGGGCGCCGACCTCCCGCCCAACCGGGAACGCCAGGATTACATGCGCGCATCTCTGACCTTGCAGGACTTGCCGTTGAGCCTCGCTCAAGGCCCCACGCGGCTCATGCTACCAGTCGCGATGCCACATCTCCTCCAAGATTCTTCGATGCTGAGCATTCTTGAACGTTCGGACGCCCTGCTCGTCCGCCCACCCCACGCGCCAGCGGCCTCAACGGGCGAGCCTTGCCGGATCATCCGGCTGGAAAGATTTTGCTAGGGCTAGGATTGCAATGATCTATCGAGATCGTACCTGCCCCAGAATACTTTAACTTTAATTTCGAAAAGCCACGCTTCTGAACAGCTGAATGGACTCGCATTTGCAGGCTCTTTTGCTGCGACGGCAATGTGGAATTGCTCGGCAACGCAAATTATGCAACGTTATATATACAGCATAACCAAGCCTTATACAGGCAGAAGGGGCAAAATATGGCGGTTCATATTATCAACGGCAGCGAGAGCGGCGATCAGTTCAATGTTACTGGCCCTCTCCCAGGTGACAGCCTGATCTACAATGGGTTGGGTGGCAACGATGTATTCGTTGTCAATGAGGGCGTAGCGCGAACCAGCATCTACGGCACGAACGGTGCAGGTGACTTCGCGGACCAACAGTTGGATTTCATCAACCTCCTTGGCTCTGCCCACCTTAATTCCATTGTTGGAATTGACGTCTTATCGTTTTTGTCTCCGGCTTCAGCAACAACTCTCAGCTACAATGCCAATAGCTCATTTGGTGTCTCCCAGGTTAACGGTTCCACCTTCGGTGCCGACACAATCCATTTCAGCAGTGCCCCGGAACAAGTCGATCTCGACCTCTCAAAGACAGTATTTGCAAACTGGGGACGGGCCAACCAAACCATTCTGGTTGAGATGAACTCGGATGCCACCAGGATTAATGACGACCGTTTCGTCGGCAGCGCGGCCGGCGAGCGCGTCACGGCAGGCGTGGGCCGCGATCTGCTCTATGGCAATGCGGGTAACGATTATCTCGACGGTGGCGAAGGCATCGACGTGCTCGATGGCGGTGACGGCAACGACACACTCATCGGCGGCGATGACCGCGGCCGCGACGGGCCGAACATCCTGAAGGGTGGCAAGGGCAACGACGTCTACAAGTTCAAGGAAAAAGTCGACATCATCATCGATTCCGGTGGTCTTGACAGCCGCGTCGTCTCGAAGACCACCACCTTGTCATCCAGCGACAGGCTTTTCGAAGGCCTTGCTGCCGATGAGACCCTGAAAGCCAGCAAGACCGTGAACCTCAAAGGCACAGCGAAGGCCAATGTGCTCCTTGGTCATTCGGGCAAGAATACGCTCGATGGACTTGCGGGCAATGACCTCCTCGAGGGGCGCGGCGGCAACGACAAGCTTCTGGGCGGCGCAGGCAATGACCGGCTGAGCGGTGGCTTAGGCAGCGATGTTCTTGAGGGTGATGCCGGGCGTGATGCCTTTGTTTTCGACTCAGTCTTGGGCTCTGGTATCGACAAGATCGCCGGCTTCTCGGTAAAAGATGATACCATCGTGCTCGACAAGTTCGTTTTCACCGCTCTGGGTGCTGGTAAACTTCCTTTCAGTTACTTCGTCACAGGTACAGCGGCGAAAGACGCGGACGACCGGATCATCTACAACAAGACCACCGGCGCCCTCTCCTATGATGCGGACGGCATTGGAGCGGCGGCTGCGGCTATCAAATTCGCGACGCTGGACAAGAATCTGAAGCTGGCGGCCGCGGATTTCCTCATCGTCTAAACATTATTGAACTTCTGAAAACCCGCCTTGGTTGACCTCAAGGCGGGTTTTTACATGGGCGAAGTAATTCTCGACCCCTGCACTGATCAGAGTCGAGTTTATCCCGCTCCATGAGCCCCGTGGCCTTATCAGGTGCAAGACGGCTCTACATCCTCAGCTGGAATACATCCTATATCCAGCAGCGTTCTGCGCACTTCGAAACGAGGCTTTCTTTCCGAACTGATTACACATTCAAGATTCATGGGAAGAATACATCAGAAATCGGCATCGCTCGGGACGCGTTGTCCGGCACATCGTGAAAAAATGAAGAAACAGACTTTTTCCCTGCGGGGAATCTTTGGTTCGCACCTGACACGTGTCGCTTAAAGAGAGAAGCGTCAGTCACCCAGGGTGCGTCCGCTTAAAGGCCGTGCTTTGAAGGTGTACGCGGTTACGGGGTATCAACTGTCGTTCTCTCCTAGCGCGCTTTTGAACGTCTTACCTAGTCGACCTCAACGAAAAATCTTTAATGCTTCGATCTGACGTCCTGTGCACAAAGCCGACAAAACTCATACTGAAGCCGCCAGAATTCAAGAAAGATTGACCCCGGCCCTCCTCAGGAGGGCCGGGGTCGGCCGATGTAACGTTGCTGTCGCAGGTTATATGAAGAACAGCTCCTTCACCGTGAATGCTTTCAAGGCCTTGTTGTTGGTGAAGGTTGCCATCTCGATGGCGGCCTTCGAACCGGAGCCATCGGCGTCGTAGTAGAGGACACGCTTTTTGGCGTCATACACGAAGTAGTCGTCCGCCTGCTTGGCCTTGTCGCCCACGGTGAAGAACTTGCTTGCCATCTTCAAGGGCGCATTCTCCGTACCCTTTTTGATCGAGGCATAGAGCTTCTTGTTCGACTTGAACAGGTCGTTGTCGAGCCAGATCGAGTCGTCCTTGACGCTGTAGTCCTTGATCGTATCGTAATTCACACGCCGATCCGTACTGGCCGTACCAAGCCTGCCATCGAAGACAAACACGTCCTTGCCGGTGCCACCCCAAAGCGTGTCGTTGCCATACCCGCCCCAGAGCTTGTCATCGCCGGCGCCACCAAAGAACGTATCCTTGAAGTTGCCGGTTTTGCTGCCTTTGATGATGTCGTTGAGCGCGCTAGCGCTCCCAACCGTCATCGTCTCAGGATTAAGATCGGCGACATTGATGGTGATGTTTTCCTCATATGAGCGCCCCGTCCCAGACTTGTCTGTCACACGCACTCTGACAACATGCGAAGCGCTCTGTTCAGCATCAAGCATCACGCCGTTGGCAACCACAATCTGATTGCCGCTGATCGCGAAGCGCCCATCAGGATTGACGATTGAGTATAGGAAGCCGCTCGTATCGTCTGGATCTTGGGTGCCCAGCACGGCCGCTGTGGAGCCAATTCCAGCAAGCTCCTGAACAGTGCCACCGCTGAGAACGACGATGTCGCTGGGAGCCTGGTTCTGGGGAACTGTCGCCGGGTTTACTTGTACGGTGACAACCTCGGTATGGGAGAAGCCTACGCCGCCTTTGTCGGTGATCCGCACCCGCACCTGAACATCCGTCGGCTGGTTCACGTCAGGCAGACCAAGTTGGCCCACCGTGATCTCCCCCGTAGTGGCATTCACGGCGAAGTTAGACAGCCCTTGGATTTCATTGCCGTTCCCGTCCACAAGCGCATAGCGGAAATTGCGGTTCGTCGCGACCGTATCCGGGTCGACCACTGACTGGAGCGTCCCTACCAATGCGCCAACCGCAGCATTCTCGGTCATCGCATTCACGATATAGGTAGCGTCGGTGATCGCTTCGTTTAGATCATTCAGATAAACTTTCACCTGTGTTGTATTGGAAGACAAGCCACCGGTGCCATTCTCAACAGCCCTGACGGTCACATTGAAGAACTTGCGCTCCTGTGGAGTGCCGGCATTCTCAACCTGAAGGCTCCCATTGGTCTCATAGTTTTGGGCCCCTCCAATGAAAGTGATCTCGCCGGTCGTTGCGTCGATCGAGAAGAAACCACCTGGATTGTTGGCAAGTTGATAACTGAAGGTGGTGCCACCGACACCATCGTCACTGGACTGAACCCGAGCCACGACAACATTGCCAGCCGCGTTCTCGGTGAGTTCCTGCAGTGTCCCATTCACGATTGTGGGCGCGGTCGGCGGTGAGTTCACATCGGCAGGGTTGACCCTGACAGTGACAACTTCAGTGTGAGAGAAGCCATCACCGCCGTGGTCCCTGATCCGCACACGCACCTGAACGTCCGTCGGCTGGCTCACGTTGGGCAGACCGAGTGCACCGACCGTGATAACGCCTGTGATAGCGTCTACAGCAAAGTTCGATGGACCTTGAATCTCATTGCCATTTTCATCAACCATTATATAGCGGAAATTACGATTGACGGGAGCCGTATCCGGGTCAATTACAGTTGGAGAGCCTGCAACCACCGTTCCAGCCTGCGCGGCCTCGTTCATGGTGTTAGGTGCGTAAGTGGCATCGCTGACCGCCTCGTTCACATCATTGAGGTAGACCTTCACGGTGGTCACGTTTGAGGTCAGACCGCCGGTGCCGCTTTCGCGCGCACGCACCTGCACCTCGAAGAACTTGCGCTCCTGCATAGTGCCGGCATTCTCAACCTGCAGGTTGGCGCCCGTCTCGTAGTTATAGGCTGTACCATTGAAGGTGATGACACCTGTTGTCTGGTTGATCGAGAACAGACCGTTGATTGTGTTGACAAGTTCGTATTGCAGCGTTGTGCCACCCACATTGTCGTCGGTCGATTGAACCGTCGCCACATTCACAGCGCCGGCTTGCTGTTCAGTCAGTTCGAGGACCGTGTTGTTGACGATAGAAGGTGCCGTTGGAGCAGTGTTAGCCGGCTGATCGTCACTCGGGTCATTTGTAAGGTTGATGATAAAGTATTGGCCGCCTTCTGCACCCGCGCTGTCTCTTGCAATAACCTTAATCGTATGGCGCTTCTCGCCAGCAGGGAGCGAGTCGTAATCGATCGTTCCTTTAACCACTAGGGTCCAGACAGGCGCTTGTGCGGTTCCGATGTTAATGATGTCGTACAGCGATGCGTAGGGGGTGGTCGGATCGGTTATGTCGATCCGATAAGTGAATGGACCGCTCCATTGCGGATGATTCCCTTCAGGATCAGTAGCTCCTAGTTGAGCAATCTGGAAGTTTGGAGGTCGGTTCTCTTGAATTGTAACTTGATTGTTGCCTTCGGTGCTTAACCATGCTCTCGGAGCCTCATTCACATTATTCAGGTAGACCTTCACCTGAGTGGTGCCGGACTCCAAGCCGCCTGTGCCACTCTCGAAAGCCTTGACGGTCACGTTGAAAAACTTGCGCTCCTGTGGCGTCCCGGCATTCTCGACCTGAAGATTTGCATTGGTCTCGTAGTCTTGCCGACCTCCTGTGAACCTGATCTCACCCGTGGCTTGATCAATCGAAAATAGATTTCCAGGATTACTGACCAGTGCATAACGCAAGGATGTGCCTCCGACGCCATCGTCGGTCGACTGCACACGAGCGACAAGTGTAGTGGGAGTACCATCGATGTTCTCGTCGATTGTTGCTACGGTTCCTTGAACAACCGGCGTGGTTGGCTGTGTGTTGGTTGGCGTTTCATTGACAATGTCATTTAGCTCAACATCAACGACTACCTGATGTGCAAGTGTCGTACCGTTGTACATCTTGAACGTTACCTGACTGAAGAATGCCTCGAATTGGGGGTCCTCAAAGTCGAAATTAACACTCCCACCGTTCAAGGCGATCAGAAAGTAATCGGAACCTTCCTTAATGATTCCAAAGCGTCCTCCATAATCGTTCTCAGCAACGATGGTGAAATTAGTATTTGGAAAGTCAATGCCAATTAGCTTGCCAATCTTAGTGCCAGAAGAAATGTTCTCATTGATATAAACACCGAAATTGCCGCTCTGCCGACCACCATCGGTAGTGACAGCTTGGATTGTAAGATTCTGAGGCATCTTGTGATTTTCCTTACGTTATCATGTTTCTCTTAGCACGGGCAGAGCCGATCAGCCTTTGGCAAAGAGTTACACTATGAAGAAATGGCCGTTATTCAGGTTGAGATTTAGCCCGAGAGTAGCAAAGTGCCGCGCTGCAACGCCACCGCTTCCATCACTGTCGTAGAACAGCTTTCCTGACTGTGGGTCATAGATAATACGATCCTCAGTACTAAGAGCTGTCGTTCCGATGACGAAGGCATTGATGTCGAGGTTTTTGCCGACGTCGCTTTCAGCAAATGCTGTGAAAATGTCTCGTTCCAAGTGGATCTTGTCAGCAGAAACTTCGAAGTTCGAAATGGTGTCTATATTCGAACTTGCAAAGCGCGAGTCGAAGAGGAAGACGTCTTCGCCCGCACCCCCAGTTAGTGTGTCCGTCTCTGCTCCACCTGATAGGGTATCATTACCATCACCACCAGTAAGCCGATCTTTGCCGCCACCACCTTTGATGGCGTCGTTCCCGCTGGTCCCAGTTACACGCTCTGTAACGATATTTTCGACAGCAACGGTAAAGGACTTCTCAAAAGAGTTTCCTAAACCATCAGTAACTCTGACCGTAAAGGTAAAGTCGCGTGTTTCCAACTGCTCGAAGTCAAGCTTTGTATGGTCCTTAACCTTGATCTCGGCCCCTTCGAGATAAACAATGCCATTCGCATCGTCGATCAGTTGCCAGGTTAGAGTATCTCCGTCAGTGTCTAGTGCCGAGAGAACACCAACATTAAGTTCTGAGCCAAGGTGCTCGCGAACGAAACTGTCGGAGAATTGAATATTCGTTGGGTCGTTGTTGTCAGCAACGATGACGCTCTCAATTCCTCGAAGCGTCAAGAAAGCTCTATATGACTTAATGTCGTCTACAGTGGCGAAGTCTCCTCTGTAGATGTACGCCTTATCCGTGCCACCAATTTGCTGATTCAGATCTTCTTCTATTTGGTGACCCGCTTCTATGCCGCGATAATGGATGTAATAGGTGTCATCGCCCGCTCCACCACGGAGCACATCGGATGCATCGGAATCTCCGTAGAGAATGTCGTTGCCATCATCGCCATTCAGGGTATCGTGACCGCTTCCGCCCTTGAGAGTGTCGTTCCCGGCTCCGCCGGTCAGCGAGTCATTGCCGGTGTAGCCGGACAAGCGGTCGTGACCACCTCCGCCGGAAAGGCGATCCGAGTTTGTTGTCCCGACATAGCTGTCGTTTGCAGCGTCGCTGCCGCTCCAGTTGAACCACCCATCGGAGCCCGTCCTGCGGGTATCCCAGGTTTGCGTATAGAGAGCACCAGAGTCGGTGCGCCAAGTAATCGTGAACCGGCCGTCATTGTGAGAAATGACTTCAGGCGCAAAATCGCCGACGCCTGTTGCGACGACGAATTCAAGTCTATGTGTCGAGCCGTCGATATTCAGCACCTTAGCGCGCAGTGTGAAACTGCTACCATTATAGTCCAGCCAAGCCACGGCTATGAAGTCACCGGGGAGGACGGCTGTGATGGGCTTTTGCTCAGTACCTGTGTTTTCAGGGCTTATGAAATAGTCGTTCGCGATAGACCCGTTTGAATTGTAAACCAGCGCACGGGTTCTTGGGCCCTCTACCCACGTAATCAGATACCGACCACCTGCAAGCGCGGAGACATTTACGTCAGTGCTCTCTGTTGCAGTTGGCAGATTGATTTCTGCACCGATAGAACCGTCTTGGTTGATGATCCGGTATCTTAAGAAGAGGACCGAATAGTCATCCCCTGTTTCCGGATCAACACCTTCGCTAAATTGCTTATAGACAACAACACTTCGGCCATCTGTGAGGGTAGCGGTTTGAACTCCACTCTCGACAACTCTTCCACCAGGAGGACTCGCAGGAGTGTTGAAGCGGAACTCACCCCCAACCTTTTGGCCGCTGGCGTTGTATATCTGGGCTTTGATATCCCCATTGCCTTCCCAAACGACCATATAGCCACCGGCCGATGCGCCTGTGGCAATCGGAACAACCTCCGGATTCTGAGGCGATCCCGTGATGATTGCATTGACTTGAGTTTCACCGAGGGGGAAACCTTGGGGGCTCAGGAGGCTCGTATAAATCCGCCCATCAGATGATGAATAGCTGACAATGAAGCGTCCATCCGGCAGGGTTGTCACAGTAGGATTGCCTAAGCCGCCGCCCGAAGCAGCTGTACTGCTAAGGACGAAGGTATCCCGAATGACTTCCCCGTCGAAGGATGTAAGCTTCGCCTTGATCACGGTTCGCGCGAGAACAGGATCATATTCCATCCACACGGTAGTGTAGGTGCCGTCCGCGTTCTGCACGGCAGTGCTCGGATGAGCTTGACTTGAGAGCGTGAACGAAACGAGGGTTGCCTCGTTCCAAGAAGTTGCTACCCCACCAGCCATGTCGCTCTCCACTCGCAATCTTACTTAATGTAATATTACAGCGTTTATGGCATCAAACCCGAGCGAAAGGCAACCCTCTCCTCATCAAAGGATCAATGTTGGTTTACGGCACTGCTCAAGCCGTAATTCAGGGGGATCTATCAAGAAACCACCCTAAAAAAAATTTGAATGTTATAGAGAGAATATGGTTAACGATTAAGTTTTGTGGTTCTGATATCTGTATTATTCAACATACTAGATGGTATTTAACTGATTTTTAATTGTTCATTGCATTAGTAATGCTTTCAAACGTGGCCTTTAAATTCTTCTCTAGGCATTATGAATTCCGCTTCTGGAGACTTCAACTTTGAAACTAGGTTGCACGCTCCGATGCCTTGCTGAGATGTATGGCAGGTGCGACGGGTTTTGGAACTCCTGCTCCTGCATCGGCCCCACCGCCAATAGGACTGGATAAGGCACTCAATTAGCCTGAGCATCGTGCTTATGCGGGATTAGGCTGGGCGGGCCGCAAGGGCCCCCTAAGGTGCAATCCATCCTCTATCCAACTGACAAATAGCAACAACCTTAACCACACTCTTGCGGAACACAGCAAGAACGGCTACCTTGTTCTCGATTTGTTTCAGAATCGCTCCTCTGAGGAGCAGTAAGGGCCAGCCATGCTGACGCGTAAACAGCACGAATTGCTCCGCTTCATTCATGAGCGGCTGCGTGAAACCGGGGTCCCGCCGTCCTTCGACGAGATGAAGGACGCGCTCGATCTCAAATCGAAGTCCGGCATCCACCGCCTGATTACGGCGCTCGAGGAGCGCGGCTTCATCCGCCGTTTGCCGAACCGTGCGAGGGCGCTGGAAGTCATCCGCCTTCCCGAGAGCACCAGCGGTGCCGGCAGCCAAAGGCGCTTCACGCCAAGCGTGGTGGAAGGCGGTCTGGCCGGAAAAGCGAAGGCCGCTCCCCCGCCTGCTTCCGAACAGCGCGACCGTGAAATGTCGATCCCGGTCATGGGCCGGATCGCCGCCGGCGTACCGATCTCCGCGATCCAGACCCGCAGTCATTCGATCACCCTCTCGGGCGACTTCCTGGCCCAGGGCGATCATTTCGCGCTTGAAGTGCGGGGTGATTCCATGGTCGAGGCAGGCATCCTCGACGGCGACCTCGTCGTGATCCGCCGGCAGGACAATGCCAACACAGGTGACATCATCGTCGCGCTGATTGACGACGAGGAAGCAACCCTGAAGCGGTTCCGGCGCCGAGGCTCCTCCATCGCGCTGGAAGCGGCCAACCAAGCCTACGAAACTCGCGTGCTCGGCCCTGACCGGGTCAAGATCCAGGGCAAGCTCGTCAGTCTGGTTCGTCGCTACTGACGTCGTCTTCAGGAAGATCCTGCTCAGGGACTGGTCTTGCCGACCTTCTCCCCTGAGCAGGCAATCCTTCGGCCTGCCTGGCATGGGTTGACGGGATGCCGGACCAAGTCATCACCTCCCGCCCCTTCCGCACGGACATGACCTCGATGCCTTGAGGCCCGAAGTGAAGTGTGGTCGCCCCGCGCGCGCTCAAGGCTTCCCTGTCCAGCAAGAATGGGGGCCGGCATGTCGACGGGGCCTGCAGGCGCGTGATGATCACACTGACCCGACGACAATCCTCCTCGAACGCCGCATAATCCTGGACGAAGGCGACAGGCCATCTATGTCCTGTGAGGACAACGCATCCGGCGCTGTCGCATCGGGTCTCCCGTCTCAGGCTGGAATCGTCGGTATTTCTGCCATCGCCATCGGCACGCAGCCATTGCTCGACCACGAAATCGGATGGGCGTCCCACGAGGGCAAGCCGCCCGTTGCCGCTGCGAACGGCAGCACCGGCTCCCTCTCGATCGATAAAGATGTCATATCGATGCGGCACGGCGGCAAAGGCAAGTCCTGCACCAGCAGGAAAGACGGCCAACCAGCGGAGGGCGGAGGCCGGGATGGTCAGAACGAGCAGGCCGAGGCTCAGAAAGGCCAGAGCGCCGACACCTAGCGCAGGCACCACGATTGTCGAGCCGCTGAAGCCACCGACCCAGGCTGAGACCTCAAGCACTTGCTCGACTGCAGCGCCCATCACCTGCCAGACCGGGCGGTCGAGGCCAAATGGATAGGCCAGCACGCCGAGAACGGCTGAAGGCATGACCACCAGCGAGACAAGCGGCAGAGCGAGCGCGTTGCCGATCAGGCCATAAGGGTTGAGCGACTGGAAGTGGTAGGCGGCAAAGGGAGCGGTGGCGATGCTCGCGACCAGCGTCGTCGTCACGAGCCCGAGCATTGCCTGACCAGCCCAGTGCAGGCCTCTTTCCACAAGGGCGACGGAGCCCCTTTCCGCTCGCCTCCGATGCATCAGCGGCACGAGGGCCATCATGGCGGCGACAGCTCCGAACGACATCTGGAAGCTTGGACCCAAAAGCGCCTCTGGCTCGCGGGCGAGCACGATGAGGGCAGCGATCGAGAGATTGCGGATGCTCAGGGCAGGACGGTCGACCAGCACCGCGCCGAACATCACGAGCGTCATGATGAGCGAGCGCTCGGTGGCAACATCGGAGCCTGAAAAGACGCAGTAGATCGTCGCTCCGATCATGGCTGCTACAGCGGCGATCTTCTTGACCGGCCAGAGCAGCGCGACACTCGGCGCCAAAGCCAGTAGTGCCCGCACGAGCCAGAAGAAGGTGCCGGCCGCCAGCACCATGTGCAGTCCGGAGATCGATACGATGTGATAAATCCCCGCTCCGCGCAGGACATCGTTCGTGGCCTCCGGAATGAGCCCGCGCTTGCCTGTTACAAGCGCAGCGCCAACGGCACCGGCCGCGCCGCCGATCGACGAAGCGATGCGTTGGGTCAGTGCATTGCGAGCTTCGTCCACACGAGCCCCCAGCCACAGGGACCAATCCTGTTGCGGCGGCGGATCAAGGCGCCGTACAGGCCCGACCATGGAGCCCACGGCGCCGATGCCTTTGTAATAGGCGTCGCGGGCGAAGTCGTAGCCGCCGGGCCACGCCGCTTCAGGGGGCGGCAGCAGGCGGGCTGTACCGGTGATGAACTGCCCAGCCCCCAGCCCTGCCCCGTTGCGCACGGAAGCACGCACGAGACGTGGACGTTCGGTCACTGCCACGTCCTTCATCTCCGCGACCCGAATGAGAAGCCGCTGCCCTTCTTCCCGGTCCTCGACCGCCTCGATAAAGCCCGCGATGGTTGTGATGGTGATGCGGCTCAAAGCTGGAGCCGCCACGCTCCGGGCGCGGATCACACCTGCCGAGAAGCCCGC
This sequence comes from Microvirga arvi, assembly GCF_016892765.1. GTDB lineage: Bacteria > Pseudomonadota > Alphaproteobacteria > Rhizobiales > Beijerinckiaceae > Microvirga > Microvirga arvi. The sequence goes on along the minus strand of NZ_JAFEMD010000021.1, from coordinate 22,240 downwards.
GAAAAGGGCCGCAAAGGCAATCAGCGCCGTCAGAACAGGCATGTTCCTGCGCAGTGCAATGCCTGCCGCAGAGCAAAGGCCGAAGGCTCCCAGCGGCGCCCAGAGAGCGGGTTCCCCGTCGGCCTGGAAGAACAGGAGGATGCCGCTGCCAAAGCACACGGCGATCCAGGGGAATAGCCGGCGCTGCTCGATCTCGCGGGCAATGCATCGGGAAACCCAGCCTCGGCCATCCCCGAGCCTCCATGCGATGCTGATGCCTGAGGACCAAGGCAAAGCCATAACCCGCGCAGCGCGGCGCGGGATCCTGCGGGGCACTTCTTGGTTGTCCTGCATCGTGGCTTCGGCTTAACGCGGGTTCCGTTGCATGCTAGACGACCGCACGCTCCGGCCCAAACCGCCCTGTGGATTGAGTCGGATGATGCTGCGGATTTGAAGCCGCACGGCCCAAAGTTTTTTTAGTCAAGGTTCCCCTGCGATGACCGTCGTCACCCGCTTCGCCCCCTCTCCCACCGGCTTCCTGCACATCGGAGGAGGACGCACGGCCCTGTTCAACTGGCTTTATGCCAAGCGGCATGGGGGCAAGATGCTTCTGCGCATCGAGGACACGGATCGGGAGCGTTCGACGGATGCGGCCATCGCCGCCATTCTTGACGGCTTGAAATGGCTCGGTCTCGATTGGGACGGTGACGTGGTCTATCAGTTCTCCCGCGCGGGCCGTCACAAGGAGGTGGCCGAGAGCCTCCTTGCGCAAGGCCGCGCCTATTATTGCTATGCCTCCCAGCAGGAACTGGAGGAGATGCGCGAGACCGCCCGCAAGGAAGGTCGTCCCCTGCGCTATGACGGGCGCTGGCGTGACCGCGACCCCTCCGAGGCGCCGGCCGGTGTGAAGCCGGTGATCCGTCTGAAGGCGCCGGCCGAGGGCGAGACAGTGGTCGAGGACGAGGTCCAAGGCCGCGTCGTCTGGCAGAACAAGGACCTCGACGATCTCGTGCTCCTGCGCTCCGACGGCACGCCGACCTATATGCTGGCCGTGGTGGTGGATGATCACGATATGGATGTAACGCATGTCATCCGCGGCGACGACCACCTCACCAATGCCGCGCGACAGACCCAGATCTATCAGGCACTCGGCTGGAATGTGCCGAAGATGGCGCATATTCCCCTTATTCATGGACCGGATGGCGCCAAGCTCTCCAAGCGTCATGGCGCCTTGGGTGTCGAGGCTTATCGCAGCATGGGCTATTTGCCGGAGGCTCTTCGAAACTATCTGGTGCGCCTAGGCTGGAGCCATGGCGACCAGGAGATCTTCTCCACTCAGGAGATGATCGATGCGTTCGATCTCGGGAGTATCGGCCGCTCACCGGCCCGGTTTGACTTCGCGAAGCTTGAGAACCTCAATGGGCATTACATGCGCCAGACCGACGACGAGCGGCTGGTGCAGGCTTTGGAGGATCTGCTGCCGGAACTGGACAAGGATGAGCACCATCTCGGTCGCACCTTCAAACCGGCCCTGCGTCAGAAGCTGACGTCCGCCATGCCGGGCCTGAAGGAGCGAGCCAAGACCTTGGTGGAGCTCCTCGACAGCGCCTATTACCTCTATGCCCAGCGCCCGCTGCATCTCGACGAGAAGGCCGCCAGCCTGATGGCAGATGGAAGGCCTCGCCTTGTCGGCATTGCCGAGAAGCTCGAAGCTGTTTCTGACTGGTCGGCGCAGAGCGTCGAAGCCGTTGTGCGTCAGCATGCGGAAACCATCGGGGCGAAACTCGGCCAGGTGGCGCAGCCCCTCCGCGCGGCTCTCACCGGCCGGGCGACATCGCCCGGGCTTTTCGACGTGATGGCGGTTCTCGGCAAGGACGAAACCCTGTTGCGGCTGCGCGACCAGATCAAGGATGCGCCCGCTGCATAGTGAGTGAATCTCGCCTTTAGACGTGCTTGCTCCCTCCCTACGGATAAGCTACCGAAGGCGCCATAAACCGACCGGCAAACCCTGGTTTCGCAGCCCCGAGGGCCTACTCCGCTCCCCTGGTTGCTCTAGGTTCTGCCCGGCCTCCTTTTGAAAGGGCCATGACGCATGAGTTCCAGCACCAGCACCATTTCAGTCGACGGGAAGACCGTGGAGCTGCCGGTCAAAGAAGGCACGATCGGCCCGAGCGTCGTCGACATTTCGAAGCTCTATGGCCAGACTGGGATGTTCACCTACGACCCCGGATTTACCTCGACGGCAGCCACCGAGTCGAAGATCACCTATATTGACGGCGACAAGGGCATCCTGCTCTACCGCGGTTACCCGATCGACCAGCTCGCCGAGCATGGCGACTTCCTCGAGACCTGCTACCTGCTCCTCTATGGGGAACTGCCGACTGCGGCCCAGAAGGCCGATTTCGACTATCGCGTCACGCGGCACACCATGGTGCACGACCAGATGAACCGGTTCTTCACCGGATTCCGTCGCGATGCCCACCCCATGGCGATCATGGTCGCCTCCGTCGGAGCCCTCTCGGCCTTCTATCACGACTCCACAGACATCTCGGATCCGCACCAGCGCATGATCGCCTCCATGCGCATGATCGCGAAGATGCCGACGCTTGCGGCGATGGCCTACAAGTACTCCATCGGCCAGCCCTTCGTGTACCCGCAGAACGATCTGGACTACACCTCCAACTTCCTGCGCATGTGCTTCGCGGTTCCGGCCGAAGAGTACAAGGTCAACCCGGTGCTTTCTCGCGCGCTGGACCGGATCTTCATTCTGCACGCTGATCACGAGCAGAACGCCTCGACCTCTACGGTGCGTCTCGCCGGTTCGTCGGGTGCCAATCCCTTCGCCTGCATCGCCGCCGGCATTGCCTGCCTATGGGGACCTGCCCATGGTGGCGCGAATGAAGCGGCTCTGAAGATGCTGGAAGAGATCGGTACGCCGGATCGCATTCCGGAATACATTGCCAAGGCCAAGGACAAGAACGATCCGTTCCGCCTCATGGGCTTTGGGCACCGGGTCTACAAGAACTACGACCCGCGCGCGCGCATTATGCAGAAGACCACCCACGAGGTTCTCAACGAACTCGGCATCAAGGACGATCCGCTCCTCGACGTGGCCGTGGAACTCGAGCAGATCGCGCTCAAGGACGAGTATTTCGTCGAGAAGAAGCTCTACCCGAACATCGACTTCTATTCGGGCATCACGCTGAAGGCGATGGGCTTCCCGACCTCCATGTTCACGGTGCTGTTCGCGCTGGCCCGCACGGTCGGTTGGATCGCCCAGTGGAGCGAGATGATCGAGGACCCGTCCCAGCGCATCGGCCGCCCGCGCCAGCTCTACACCGGCTTCGCCGAGCGTGACTACGTGACGGTCGCCCAGCGCGGATAAGACAAGCGGAAACGCTGCAAGTTAAAAGGGGCCTTTCGGCCCCTTTTTGTATCTGCTGCCGGGTGTAACAGCGCGGCACTCAGGTGCGAGCCGCCAGCACCTCTTCCACGATCCGTGCGGACCGCTCGCTCGGTGCCTCGTCGCCAATTTTCATGAGAGCGTCGAGTTTATCGAAGGCTTCGATCTGCTTTTGACGCTCAGGGGTATCGGTGAGAAGCGGCAGGAGCGCCTCGGCTAGCTTCTCGGGCGTGCAGTCCCATTGGATCAGCTCCGGAATGATGTTTTCACCGAGAACAAGATTGGTCAGCACGATGGAGGGTGCCTTGATGAGATATTTCAGCACCTCTTCCATCTTCGAGACCCGGTACGCTACAACCATCGGCACACCGGACAGTCCGAGTTCGAGTGTCACTGTGCCGGAAGCGGCAAGAGCGGCATCCGCCTGACGGAAAGCTGCCCATTTGGCGGCCTCACCCTCCACGATGCGGGGTTTCACATTCCAGGTCTCAGCCCGAGCCCTGATTTCCTGCACGAGATGCGAAACGGCTGGAATCGTCACTTCGAAGGGATGCGTAGAACGTTCCTTCAGCAATGCCAAAGCTGCCCCGAAGGACTCCATGAGGCGACTGACTTCCGAGCGACGGCTTCCGGGCAGGACGAGCAGCTTGATGGGCTGGCCGTCCCCGAGATTGCGCTCTCTGGGAGCCGGCCGGATCTCGCCGAGGCGCTCGATCAGCGGATGGCCGACATAAGTCGTCGGTGGCCCACCCAGACGCCGATGCGCCTCAGGCTCGAAGGGCAGCAAGGCCAGAACGTGATCCACATAGGCGCGCATCTTCGGAGCGCGGCCTGGCCGCCAGGCCCAGACGGAAGGGCTGACATAGTCGATGATCGGGATTTGCGGCGCACGCTGCCGCACCGCCTTGGCCACGCGGTGCGTAAAATCCGGGCTGTCGATGATGACCAGCATGTCAGGGTTTGCCGCAACTACGGCATCGGCGGTGAACCGAATGCGCTTGAGGATCGAAGGCAGCCGGGCGATCACCGCGGAAATCCCCATCACCGCGATCTCTTCGAGTGGAAACAGGCTGCTCAGGCCTTCCTTGGCCATCGCGTGGCCACCCACACCGCCAAAGCTCACGCGGTCGGCTCCGAGGCGCGCCTTGAGCGACCGCATCAGCTTCGCACCGAGCTGGTCGCCCGATTCCTCTCCGGACACGATCCAGATCGTCAGCGCCTTGCTCTCAGCCAATGGGAATCTCCATCCACGGCAGATCGACAGCGACGACGAAAAGGCCGAGGCGGTCAGCCGTACGCAAGGTATTCTCCTGTTCGAGCAAGAAGGTTGAGCCTGCTCCAATGGCGATCCCGGAAAGGCCGGCTTTGGCCGCTTCGATGACGGTACGGGGACCAACGGTTGGCATGTCGACCCGCAGATCCTGACCGCGCTTGGCAGCCTTGATCAGCACGCCGCCTTCCTCACGGCGGCGCAGGCCGAACCAGGATTGGCGCAGCCATCTCACCCGCCGCATCATCCTGTCCGTGCCCTCGGGCCCCTCAATCGCCAGAACATGCCTGCGGGCGATGACAGCTCCCTGCCCGATGTCGAAGGCGGACAGCGATGCGAGGAGTTCAAGCCCAACGGCGATAGCCTCACGGTCATCGGCTCCGGGCTGCAGGTTGCCTGTCAGGGCGCGGTCTGCGACGAGGTTCGGAGCCAGCTCATGGGCGCCGACGACCCGATGCCCTCGCTCCTCGAGGAGCATCACGGCGCCGCGCAGCACCTGATCATCCCCCCGGGCGATGACATCCTTCACCTCATGCATGTTGCGCAGGAGAGAATACGCACTGAGAAGCGCTGAAAAGCCGGGCCGGCGCACGGCGCCGACGAGAGAAACGGCCTGCGGCCGCCATTCCTCGAGGGTGCTCATGATGGTCTTGAGGTCGAGAAGATCGACGGTGGCGTTGGCGCGGCGCTGCAGTTCGGCTTCCGCAAAGCCGCGGAACGCCAGCACCCGGACCTCCTGCCCCGTCCGCTCGAGATGGCTCAAGAGCTGGATGGGAAGTTGCCCGGCCCCGGCGAGGATCGCGATGGGGCCCTTTGGCATCGTCACCCGGCCGTGCTGACGGGGTCCCGCGGCGTGCAGATCGCGCGATCCTTGCCTTCACGGATGAAGTCGAGGATCTCGTGCACGAAGGGATGGCTGTCGAACTCGCCGGCCACGTCATCGACCCGCTCGGATAGGGTGCCCTCATCCGCAAACAGCAGGCGATAAGCGCGCCGGATGTCGTGGATCTGCTCGCGGGTGAAACCGCGGCGGCGCAGGCCGATGATGTTGAGACCGGCAAGATGCGCCCGGTTGCCCATGGCCATGCCATAGGGGATGAGGTCGTTCTCCAGTCCCGACATGCCGCCCACGAAGGCATGAGAGCCGACCCGAGCAAACTGGATCACGGCAGAGCCGCCGCCGAAGATTACGAAATCGCCAACGGTGACATGGCCTGCCAGCATCACATTGTTGGAGAGGATGCAGTCGTTGCCGACCTTGGTGTCGTGGCCCACGTGCGAATTGGCCAAGAAGGCGCAGCGATCGCCGATCACGGTGCGCAGGCCGCCGCCCTCGGTGCCGGGATTCATGGTCACGCCTTCGCGGATCATGCATTCGGCGCCGATTTCAAGCGTCGAGGCCTCGCCCTTGTACTTCAGATCCTGGGGGATATGGCCGATGGAGGCGAATGGAAAAATTCGTGTCCGAGGGCCGATGGTGGTGCGTCCGGCGACAGCCACATGGCTGATGAGCTGACAGCCCTCGCCTAGCTCGACCTCAGGGCCAACCGTGCAGAATGGGCCGATCTTCACGCCGGCGCCGATCTTTGCCCCATCTTCGATGATGGCAGAGGGGTGAATCATCGTTTCCATCAATCGCTCACCAACATGGCGCTGACTTCGGCCTCGCAGACGAGGATGCCATCCACCTTCGCCTCACCCTTGTACCACCACATATTGCGGCGGTTGTTCAGCTTGCGCATGTGAAACTCCACTCGGTCGCCTGGCTCCACCGGCTTGCGGAACTTCACCTTGTCGATCGTCATGAAGAACACCTGCTTAGGCTTGGCCTGCTGCGCCATCTTGGCCTTCACGCAGATGGCCCCCGCCGTCTGAGCCATCGCCTCGATCAGGAACACGCCCGGAAAGATCGGGCGCGAGGGGAAATGGCCCGTGAATTGTGGCTCATTGAAGGTGACATTCTTGATGCCGATGCAGGAATTGTCCCCATCGATCTCAATGATCTTGTCGACCAGGAGGAACGGATACCGGTGGGGCAGCAGCTCCAGGATCTCCATGATATCGGCGGTTTGAAGCGTGGTGGGCGCTTCGGACATGATGGGAACTCCGAACGGTAGTGAATGCCTTCAACGAACGTTATGAAGACGCGTCGTCGTCTTTGGCGGAATCGCCCTGGGATGCAAGCTTTTTCAGAGCTGTGATCTCGCGGAACCACTCGCGCATGGGGCGCGCCGGAATTCCCCCCCAGCGGGCACCCGGCGGAACATCGCCGTTGACGCCGCTGGTGGCTGCAATCTGTGCCCCCATCCCAATGCGGACATGGCCCTTCACGGCCACCTGGCCACCGATGGCCACATAATCCTCGATTGTGGTGGAGCCGGCGATGCCGACCTGAGCCACGATTACGCAATGGCGCCCGATCACCACGTTGTGGGCGATCTGAACGAGGTTGTCGATCTTCGTGCCTTCTCCGATCACGGTGTCGCGGCTGGCGCCCCGGTCCACAGTCGTGTTGGCCCCGATCTCCACGTCGTCCTGGATGATGACACGGCCGACCTGCGGCACTTTCAGGTGTCCCTGCGGTCCCATGGCGAACCCGAAGCCGTCCTGGCCGATCCTCACACCGGGATGAAGAATGACCCGGTTGCCGAGATAGGCGTGGGTAACGGTCACGTTCGCCGCGATGGAGCAGTCCCGCCCGATCCTGACATTGGGGCCAATGACCGAATGGGCTCCGATCAAGGATCCCGATCCGATTTCCGCATGTGGCCCGATCACGGCACCGGGATCGACCCTGACCCCATGCTCCAGCCTCGCAGAGGGGTGCACGAATGAGCCTGGGGAAATGCCAGTCGCGGCAAAGGAGGTTTCCGGCCGCATCGCCGATGGAAACAGGACGGCAAGGATCTGAGCGAAGACGCGGTAGGCCTGCGGCGTCACGAGCGCCACCGTATGGGAAGGCACCTTGGCTGCGTAGCGCGGTGTCACAAGACAGGCTGCTGCCCGCGTTGCAGTCAATGCGCTGACATAGGCAGGATTGTCCATATAGACGAGGTCGCTCGGACCGGCGTTCTCGAGGGGAGCAACCCCTCGAAGCAAAAACTCCCCGTCGGTGCCGTCGGGGAGCGTTGCATTCGCCATCTCCGCCACCTGACGCAGGTTCAACGTCTGGCTTTGCGGGAAAAAATTCGATTCAGCCATGAAGAACAAGTGAGGGCGCTGTCAGGCGCCCTCCCCGGTTAGAAGCGCGTGCCGCCCGTGAAGCGGAACGCCTGAGTGCGGTCGCCGCCAACCCGAACACCATCCCTGATCACGCCTTCTTCCTTAGAGAGAGCGAAGGCATAGTCGAAGCGGATCGGACCGAGCGGCGAGCTCCAGAGGAGCGAGGCACCGACTGACGAGCGAATTATACTGCTGTCGAGGACTTCGATGCAGTTCTGCGGCCTGTCACCGACCGGCCTGCAGTTTCCATCGAGCGGGTCAAGGATGCTGCCGCCGGTATTGAAGACAGTCGGTCCTTCATAGCCGTAGAGCGTACCGGCATCGGCAAAGACGGCGCCCTTCAGGCCCAGCTCACGCGGCAGGAGCGGGATCGGGAACTGAACCTCAAGCGAGCCGCCGAAATAGGTGGTGCCGCCGATGGCGTTCGCATTGCTGTCGAAGCTCGAGATGTCACGCGGGCCAATACCGTTGGGAGCAAATCCACGAACCAGGGAGGGACCCATGAAGAATTGGTCGACGATGCGAAGATTGCCATTAAGGCCACCATCGTCGCCCCCCTCGAAGCCCATGATGTGGCCACCCTGGATGCGGGCGATACCGATGACATCCTCAAACAGCTCACGATAGTAACGGGCATCGCCGGTCACACGGAAGTAGTGCGAGTCACCGCCGAGACCGGCAAAGTCCGTTTTCACTTCCGCATAGAAGCCATTGCGCGGCTCACGGATGCTGTCGAGGGTGTTATAGTTGAAGGTGAGACCCGCGAGCGAGGTCAGTGTCTCGCCCTGAGACTGCTTGATAGCCAGCGAAGCTTCGCCATTGCCTTCACAGAAGGCTCGTGACGGGATCTCGCCTGGTGCACCGTTTGCAACCCCTCCTCCGGCTAGGCGGGTGTAGCCAGGGATCGGAACCGAGCAGTCATTGTAGGGCTGCTCGACGTCGTTCGGGATCTCCAGCTCCTGCTGATAGAGCGAGTAGCGCGCGGTGATCGTGAAATCTTCCGTGATCGGCAGACCGAGACGGAGGGTGCCGCCGGTCATCCGGTTCTCGTAGCGGGAGTACCGGGTCTGGTCGCTGAACTTCGAGAACAGATCGATACCCGCCGCCATGCGATAGCCGAGGAAATACGGCTCGGTGAAGGAGAAATCGATGCCGTTGCTGCGCTGGCCGAGCTGGCCTGCCAAGCGCACAAATTGGCCGCGCCCCAGGAAGTTGGTCTCGGTGACGGAGACTTCGCCGATGAAGCCGTCCGCCGTCGAATAGCCGCCCGAGATCGCGAACGAGCCAGTGGATTGATCCTCGACATCCACGTTCACGACGACACGGTCGGCCGAGGAGCCGGGCTCGTTCGAGATGCGGACCCGTTTGAAATAGCCAAGGTTATTCAGGCGGCGCTCGGCACGGTCCACGAGCACCTGGTTGTAGGCATCACCTTCACCGAGCTCGAATTCGCGACGGATGACATAGTCGCGGGTGCGGCTGTTGCCGCGCACGTTGATGCGCTCGATGTAGATCCGCGGGGCTTCTTCGACCACGTAAGCCAGATTGACCGTGCGGGTCGATGGATCGCGGGTGCCGACCGGACGAACCAGGGCGAACGGGTTGCCCTGGCGGGCCGCGCTCGTCGTGAGAGCCTGGACCGATCTCTCGACCGCTTCGGCATTGTAGACGGAGCCGGCCGAAGTCGTGACGCCCCGGCGTATTGCCTCGGCGTCCACCCCTGGAAGCCGCGGATCGACGCTCACATTGCCGAACCGGTACTGCTCACCCTCCTCGACGGCGATGGTGATGACGTAGCCGCCGCCATTGGCGTCGAACTGGACGTCGCTGGACACCAAGCGGAAGTCGGCATAGCCGTTCTTCAGGTAATAGCGGCGGATCAGCTCAAGATCGTTCGAGAGACGGTCCGGGTCATAGACATCGGTGCTCTTGAGGAAGCTCAGGAGATTCGTCTCGGTCGTCTGCATGACGCCGCGCAGGCGGCTGGACGAAACCTGGCTGTTGCCGACGAAGCGGATTTCCTTGACGCCGGTCTTGTCGCCTTCGACGATTGTGTAGACGACGTCCACCGTTCCGTTGGGCAGATCGACCAGGCGCGGGGTCACCTGAGCCAGCCCCCGGCCGGAACGGCGGTAGACCTCAAGGATGCGCTGGACGTCGGCGTCCACGGCAGCCTGATTGTAGGGAGCCCAGGCGCGCGCCTGAAGCTGTTCCTCGATGAGCGCCTTCTCGACCCGCTTGTTTCCTTCGACCACCACCCGATTGACGATGGGACCCTGCACAGCTGATGCGCGGCGATTCCTCGGGGCTACCTGCTGCGCGAAGGCGCTCTCCGCGGCGGTAATTCCGGCCATCAACGCGCTGATTGCGATAACGGCGGTGGTAGCCGGTTTCTTCCGGCGGGGAGTGGTCGTCGACATCATCAACTGGCCCGTTCTTTATCTTTTGTCCTAAGCGGAGGTGTCCCCGCAGGTTGGAAGACGAGTGTCCCCAACCTTATCCGTGTGGAGCGCTTGTACAAACTTTCGCCGCTATTGCAAACGGCCCTTCCACAACGGAGTGGCGATTTTTATCCTGCGTGGCGTCCTTGTCACGATCCCCGGCTCATAAAACTGGTGCCAAGGTGAACAAGATCATTCCAAGTGGCAAACAGCATGAGCATCGCCACGAGGGCAAAGCCGATTCTGAAGCCGATTTCCTGGGCTTTCTCGCTCAAAGGGCGCCCGCGCACGGCCTCAATGGCATAAAACAGCAGATGCCCGCCGTCCAAGAGGGGAATCGGAAAGAGGTTAATGAGACCGATAGAGACCGACATGAAGCCGATCAGGCTGACGAGACTGTAGACCCCTCCCACATCGAACGCCGTACCGGAGGCCCTGGCGATACCTATCGGGCCCGAGAGCTGATCGGTCGATTCCCACCCCATCGCGAGGCGTCGGATGAAATTAAGGGTCCGCTCGACGAGGTTCCAAGTCTCGACCACGGCCGCCTTGACCGCTCCCCAGGGAGAATATGTCAGGCGCTTGATCGCGGAAGGGTCGCGGGAGGCTTCCACACCCAGCAGTCCTATGCGCTGCTTGCCGAAGGGGCTGGTCCTTTCGACGAAGTTCGGAGTTGCCGTTAGGGCAACAATCTCGCCTTTGCGGTCGACCGTAAACGTGAGGGGCTCGCCGGCACTGGAACTTACGATCAGCTGCATGTCGGCAAAGGTCTCGATGCGCCGTCCGTCGACGGTCAGGATCAGATCCTTGGGCTGGAACCCGGCCTTCTCGGCTGCGCTTCCGGACTGAACCGCCTCGATCCGCGGTTCCAGCACCTGGCGCCCGTTGAAGTAGTTGAAGCCGGCAAAGATTGCGATCGCCAGGATGAAATTGGCGATCGGCCCTGCCGCAACGATGGCGGCGCGCTTGGCCACATTCTGATGCGGGAAGCTGATGGCCCGCTGATCAACCGGCATTCGATCCAGCTGATCCTGGTCCGGGACGCTCGCGGCGTTGAGATCGCCGACGAACTTCACGTAGCCACCGAGAGGAATCGCGGAAATCTTCCACCGCGTTCCCTTCCTATCTGTCCAGCCAACGAGCTCGCGTCCGAAGCCGATTGAGAAGGCAGTGACCCCAACCCCGCACAGCCGGCCGACCCAGAAGTGGCCGAACTCGTGGATAAAAACTACCACTGTGAGCACCACAAGGAAGGATATCAGGGTCAGGAACAGGGAGCCTGTTGCACCGCCAATTGTAGATATGAAGTCCATCACAATTCCCTTCGCGCCCGGTTACAGCCGCGCTGCTTTAGCATGGCCCGGCAAGAGCCGTCGCGCCGTTTTCCGGGCTTCCTGATCGATGGCCAGTGCTTCCACAACGGTCGCCGGTGCCGGAATTCTTCTTCCAGAAAAAGTTGAGCAGACGCTCTCAACAATATCTGAAATATCATAAAATTCTATCATGTCCGCCATGTAGGCCTCGACGGCAATCTCATTGGCGGCATTCAGAATCGTAGGCAGCGCTCCTCCAGCCCTGAGCGCTGCTATAGCCAAGGATAGGCACGGGAACCGTCCTTCATCGGGCCGATCAAAGCTTAAACGGCCAATAGAGGCAAGATCGAGACGCGGCAGATCCATCTTCAGGCGGCCTTCGTTGCGAAGGGCATTGGCGATGGGGACCTTCATGTCAGGCAAGGCGAGCCCCGCAGTCACAGCCCCGTCCTTCCACTGAACTAGGCCATGAACGACGGCTTCCGGATGAACAAGCACGTCCAAGCGTTCCGCCTCGAGGCCGAACAGGTGATGGGCCTCGATCAACTCAAGCCCCTTGTTCATCAAGGTCGCCGAGTCGATGTTGATCTTCGATCCCATGGACCAAACCGGATGGGCCGATGCCTCCCTGGCGTTGGCCTTCGCGATCCGTTCCCGGGACCAAGTCCGGAAAGGGCCACCGGAGGCGGTAATCACGGCCTTCTCCACATCTCGGTTGAGGCCGGCCGCCAGGGCATGGTCCAGGGCATTGTGCTCGGAATCGACGGGCATGATCGTGACGCCGAGACGGCGTGCATCGGCCATGAAGGCGTTGCCAGCGCAGACGAGGCTTTCCTTGTTGGCTAGGGCGATGCGCCTCCCCGGTTTGAGCGCGGCATGGGTCGGCGCCAAGCCTGCGGTCCCGCTGATGGCGGCAAGGACGACATCGGCATCGCGCTCGACGGCCTCAAAGACAGCGGTCTGTCCTGCGCCGCTTTCGATCCCAGTCCCGGAGAGCGCCTGTGCGAGGGCCTCATTTTCACCCTCTTCTGCAAGGGCCGCGAATTTTGCGCCGAGCCGCCGGGCGACCTCGGCCAAGGCCAGGGCATTGCGGCCACCCACGACGGCCTCCACCCGGAACTCGTCCTGATGGGCGAGCACCACATCTGCCGTCGAGCGACCAATCGAACCGGTGGCTCCGAGAATCGTGAGGGAACGGGTCATCAATGCCTATGCGGTCAAATGAACGGTCAGAAGAACGACAGCAACGATGAGGCATACCGCCCAGAAGCCGTCGATCCGATCCATCACGCCGCCATGGCCTGGGATGAGATGGCTTGAATCCTTGACCTGGCAATGGCGCTTAAGAGCCGATTCCCCGAGATCTCCGATCTGGCTCGCAATGGATGCCACGATGGACAGAGCAATGGTTCCTGGCAGGCCGAAAGGCAGGCCAGCACCATAATGATGGCCGGCCATTGCCACGAGAACTCCACCCAGGGCGGCGGCAACGACACCGCCGATGAAGCCCGACCAGGTCTTCTTCGGGCTGATAGCCGGATAGAGCTTGGGTCCGCCAAAAGTCCGGCCCGTGAAATAAGCTGCAATGTCGGTTGCCCATACCACTGCGAACATCCAGAGCAGGCCCAGAATCCCAAGGTCAGGGTGTTCACGCACGATCGGAGGAACGAGGACGATCAGGGACGCATATATAAATCCGGAGGCCGCCCAGAGCTTGTTTTCAGCGCCACGTACAGTGACGACACCGACCACCAGAACAGCAAGGCTGGCGGCGAGAAAGAGACCGAATCCAACGTCCAGCACGAAGAGGAATGTCAGGGCAGTGAGCCCGAGACCGAGAATGACCTGTACGGGTCGTCGGGGCTCAATCCTCGTCATGTCCGTCCATTCGACCATCGTAGCGATGCCGGCTGCCAGCCAGAACAGGGCAAAGGGCAAGCCGCCAATATAAGCCGTCAGAAGCGCGGCAGCGACCATGACGAGGGCGGAGAAGATCCTGGTCGTCAGTTCCTTGCGGGGAGCTGATTTGGGGTTGGAGGGTAGGGAGGAGCCTTCGTCCGCAACCATCGTCAGACAGCCCGAGCGCTCAGGCCGCCGAAGCGGCGGTCGCGCCTGCAGTACTCGTCAATGGCGGACCTGAATGTCGTCTCGTCGAAATCGGGCCAATAGCAGGGGAGGAAGACGAACTCCGAATAGGCCGTCTGCCAGGTCAGGAAGTTGGAGACCCGCTGTTCGCCCGAGGTGCGGATAACCAGATCAGGATCCGGTATATCATGGGTATCGAGGGCTGCCCCAACGGTATCCATATCGATATCGTCCGGATCGAGGCCCCCCTCCTTGACCCTCCGGGCCAGCGCGCGCATGGCGCTCACGATCTCCTGGCGGCCGCCATAGTTGAAGGCGATCACGAGGGACAGACCCGTATTGGAACGGGTAAGCTGCTCGGCCTCGTCCAGCAGGAGGCGGATATCGGAGGCCAGCCCTTCCCGCTCACCGATGATCCGGACCCGGATGTTGTTGGCATGGAGCTCGGCGAGATCGTGCCTGACAAACCGCTTGAGCAGTCCCATGAGATCGGAGACCTCCTGGGCCGGGCGGCGCCAGTTTTCCGCCGAAAAGCTGTAGACTGTTAGATAGCGGATCCCCAGATCGGTTGCGGTTCGCACGGCACGGCGGATTGCCTCGACTCCCCGCCGGTGCCCTTCGAAGCGGGGCAGCCCTCTCTGAGCAGCCCACCGGCCGTTCCCATCCATGATGATGGCAACATGGGCCGGCATCCCCTCGCCTGCATTCCTGCAGGCCAAGTCCGGGGCCGTCCGTTTGGCTTCTCCGCTCATGATAATCTGTTCCGATGCACGCCCTGGATCAGACGTGCATGATTTCCTTTTCCTTGGCCACGAGCAGGGAATCGACCTCGGCGACGAACTGGTCGGTCGTCTTCTGCACCTGATCGGCGTGACGCTTCCCGTCATCCTCGCTGATGGCGCTGTCCTTCTCAAGCTTCTTGAGCAGATCGAGACCGTCTCGGCGTACGTGCCGAACAGCGATCTTTGCCTCTTCAGCGTATTTGTGGGCGACCTTCACCATTTCCTTGCGGCGCTGCTCGTTCATCTCGGGAATACGCAGGCGGATGACCTGACCCTCGGTCTGCGGGTTCAAGCCGAGATCCGACTCGCGAATGGCCTTCTCGACGGCAGCCACCATGCCCCGGTCCCAAACCTGGACGCTGAGCAGGCGCGGCTCCGGCACGTTGACGGTGGCAACCTGAGAGATAGGCATCACGGCGCCATAGGCGTCGATTTGGATGGGATCAAGCAGATTCGGCGAGGCACGCCCCGTACGAAGGCTGGCCAAATCGTTCTTGAAAGCGGTGATGGCGCCCTGCATGCGGCGCTTTACATCGGCGAGATCAAAAGTCGTAGCCATCAGTTTTGTCCCTTACGCGAACTATCTAAATGGGCTTAAGCGCCTCAGGGTCCAGCATCAAGGCCCTTGGATCAAGGGGCGACGACCGTGGAGGGCACTTTCCCCTGGAGAAGAGCGGTTACGGAGCTGGGAGCATGCACCGAGCCGACGATGATCGAGAGCCTGCTCTCGCGGGCAAGGGCGAAAGCGGCTGTATCCATGACCTTCAGATCCCTTGCGATGGCCTCGTCATGGGTGAGGCGGTCGAATCGCACCGCGTTTGGATCCTTCTTCGGATCGGCCGAATAGACGCCATCAACCTGAGTGGCCTTGAGCACTGCGTCACAGCGCAGCTCGGCGGCACGCAGGACCGCGGCTGTGTCGGTGGTGAAGAACGGATTGCCCGTGCCTCCCGCCAGAACCACCACCTGCCCCTTATCCAGGTGATGCAGAGCGGGCTGGCGCGCATAGGTCTCGCAGATGGTCGGCATGGAGACTGCCGACATGGTGCGGGCCGGAACGCCGGCCGCGTTCAGGGCCGTTTCGATGGCGAGCGAGTTCATCACCGTGCCCAGCATGCCCATGGAATCGGCGGTGGGGCGGTCGATCCAGCCGGCCGCGCTCATGCGGGCACCACGGATGATGTTGCCGCCGCCAATGACCACGGCGATCTCGAAACCGGCGCGGGTGGCCTGTGCCAAATCCTCTGCCAGGGAGGACAGGATCTGAGGATCGAGCCAATACCCATCGGGAGCCATCAAGGCCTCACCGGAGAGCTTCACCAGGATGCGCCGGAACGTTGCCATCATCAGACCTCTCTTTTCGAATCCTCTCATGAAAACGGCGGCTGAAGCGCCGCCGTTCTCGTAGGTTCGATTTAGGCCTTCAGACCGGCCTGGGCGGCGACTTCCGCCGCAAAGTCCGGAGCCTCCTCCTTCTCGATGCCCTCGCCGAGGGCATAGCGGACGAAGGCTTTCAGGGTCACCGGCTTGCCGGCCTTGGCCTCGGCTTCCTTGAGCACCTGGGTCACGGTCTTGGACGGATCGTGCACGAAGGGCTGCTCCAGAAGGGTGACTTCCTTGAAATAGCTCTTCAGGCCGCTCTCGACGATCTTCTGCATGACGTTGTCCGGCTTGCCGGCATTCTTGTCGCGCAGGATCGCGGTCTCGCGATCAACGGTCGCCTGGTCGACGCCGGAGGCATCGAGAGCCACCGGGTTGGTGGCAGCCACATGCATGGCGATCTGGCGGCCGAGGGTACCGAGAACGGTCACGTCACCTTCGGACTCGAGCGCCACGAGCACGCCGATCTTGCCGAGGCCTTCGGTCACGGCATTGTGGACATAGGTCGCGATCACGCCCTTGGAGACCTCGAGCTTCGCGACGCGACGCAGGGTCATGTTCTCGCCGATGGTGGCGATGAGCTCCTGCAGGCGGTCCTTCACGGTCGTGGACGAGCCGGGGAAGGTCGCAGCTTCGAGGGACTCGATGGTGCCGTTGCCCATCAGGCCGATCTTGGCGGCTTCACGGACGAAGGCTTGGAACCCGTCGTTGCGGGCAACGAAGTCGGTCTCGGAATTCACCTCGAGGATCGTCGCGGTGTGGCCCGACGACTCGACGGCCACAAGGCCCTCGGCAGCCACACGGCCAGCCTTCTTGGCGGCTTTCGAGAGGCCCTTCTTGCGCAGCCAGTCGATCGCGGCCTCCATGTCGCCGTTGGTCTCGGCGAGAGCGGCCTTGCAGTCCATCATGCCGGCGCTGGTCGTCTCGCGCAGCTCCTTCACCATCGCAGCGGTAATGTTCGCCATGGCTTTTCCTTTCAAAGGTTTATGCATAGAGGGAGCCCGGCGCTCGTGGAACGCCGGGCTCGATCAATCTTCAAGCGGCGCTGCATGTCGCGGCGCCGTAAGGCTTACGCAGCAGCGGCTTCGATCATTGAGCGAGCCTGGTTGATCCAGCCATCACGCTCCAGGCGGCCGTTCAGCTTCAGATCCTTGTCGAGCTGGGAGACGTCGCCCGGCTGCATGGCGGCCAGCTGCCAATAGTGGAAGATGCCGGCTTCGTTCAGCTTCTTTTCGAGCTGCGGGCCAACGCCGTTGAGCTTGGTCAGATCGTCCGGAGCGCCGCGCGGAGCAGCCAGACGCTCGAACTGCTCGCCTTCATAGGCCGGAGCAGCCGTATCGTTCGCCGGGAGCTCTTCAGCCATCGGGTTCTCGGACTCGCCGATATCGATGCCCATGGCGCCAGCACCGCGGGAGATGCCGTCGAGGGCGGCGCGGGCAACCAGATCGCAGTAGAGCGAGATCGCGCGGCCGGCGTCGTCATTGGCCGGGACCGGGAAGGTGATGCCGTCCGGATCACAGTTCGTATCGACGATGGCGGCCACCGGGATGCCGAGGCGCTTGGCCTCCTGGATCGCCAGCTGCTCCTTGTTGGTGTCGATGACGAAGATCAGGTCTGGCGTGCCGCCCATGTCCTTGATGCCGCCGAGAGCGCGCTCGAGCTTCTCCTTCTCACGAGCGAGCATGAGGCGCTCCTTCTTCGTGAGGCCCTGGCCGCCGCCGGCGAGGATCTCGTCGACCTTGCGCAGGCGCGAGATCGAGCCGGAGATCGTCTTCCAGTTGGTCAGCATGCCGCCGAGCCAGCGCGAGTTCACGTAGTACTGGGCCGAACGCTTGGCCGCATCGGCGACCGCGTCAGCGGCCTGACGCTTCGTGCCAACAAAAAGCACGCGTCCGCCCTTGGACACGGTGTCGCTGACGGCCTGGAGGGCGCGGTGCAGCATCGGAACCGTCTGGGCGAGGTCGATGATGTGGATGTTGTTGCGGGTGCCGAAGATGTATTGACCCATCTTCGGGTTCCAACGGTGGGACTGGTGTCCAAAGTGCGCGCCAGCTTCAAGCAGGCTGCGCATCGAGAAATCGGGAAGCGCCATAGTTTATTCTCCGGTTAAGCCTCCGCGGAACAGTGGACCGGCCCTGCCGGCCACCGGGGGATCCTCATGGGCTCATGAGGGGATTCCGCGTGTGGGATGGGGGCGCATATATGCGGAAAGGACCTGGAATGCAAGCCAAGAATGACGCACATTCCCCTGCCTGGATAAGTCAAGCTTCCAGGCGATTCAGTTCATATGCACGTCCACAACCCCCGGCACGGCTCGGAGAGCACCGGCGATCTGAGGCGAGGCCATGTACTTCCCGGGGAGCTTGACCTCGACCTCCCGGTCACCGTCGTCGAGGATGAGAACCAGCGATACTTCGCCCTCACCTCTGGCCCTCAGACGCTCCTGGACACTCGAGATCGGCCGTTCGTCGCGCAGGAAGATTCGCATCCCCTTCTGGTGCTTGGCGAGGGCCTCTTCCAGAGGTTCGGCCATGCCGATCCGCGCTCTCACCTCTTCGCCCTCAATGCCGGCCTGCAGCATCAGGACGACCGCGGCGCCAGGCTCGAGCACATCGCGGAGGCGCTGGAGACCTTCGGAGAAGATGATCGCCTCGAACTGCCCGGTCTGATCCGAGAGGCTGAGAATGCCCATCTTGTTGCCGGTCTTGGTGCGGCGCTCCTGCCGGTCGAGAACCGTAGCGGCCACGCGACCGACCGAATTGCCCGCTTTTACCGAGCGGCAGAAATCGACCCAGGTCTGAACCCGCAGCTTCTTCAGGAGATCGCCGTATTCATCCAATGGGTGGCCCGAGAGGAAGAATCCCACCGCATCGTATTCCCGCTGCAGCCTCTCGGCCGCCGGCCAGGGGTTGTAGGGTCCGATGCGGAACTGCACGTCTGCCGATGCGACGCCGCCGAACATGTCCATCATGCCGCCATTGGCGGCCTCGTGGGATTGCTGGGCGAGGCTCATGATCGAGTCGATGGAAGCGCAGGCCTTGGCCCGGTCCGGCTCCAACTCGTCGAAGGCACCGGCCGCGATGAGGTTTTCCAGCGTGCGCTTGTTGAGCATGCGTGGATTGATGCGCCGGGCGAAGTCCGCGAGATCCTTGAACGGCTTGTCGCCGCGCACTTCGATCACGCTCTCGATAGCCTGTCGGCCCACGCCTTTGACCGCGGCAAGCGCATAAAGAATCTGCCCCTTGCCTTCCGCGTCAAACTGCACATCGAACACCACGCCCGAGCGGTTGATGGATGGTGGAATAACCTTGAAGCCGAGGCGCTGCGCCTCGCGGCGAAATTCTGAGAGTTTGTCCGTGTTGTCCAGGTCAAGCGTCATGGACGCCGCCAGGAACTCGACCGGGTAATTCGCCTTCAGATAGGCGGTCTGGAATGCGACAAGCGCGTAGGCAGCCGCGTGGCTCTTGTTGAAGCCGTAATCCGCGAACTTAGCGAGCAGGTCGAAGATCTCGTTGGCCTTCGCCTTATCGAGGCCGCCCTTGATGGCTCCGGAGACGAAGCGCTCGCGCTGGGCATCCATCTCGGCCTTGATCTTCTTGCCCATGGCGCGACGCAGAAGGTCCGCGTCGCCGAGCGAGTAGCCGGAAAGGACCTTCGCCACCTCCATCACCTGCTCCTGGTAAACGATGATGCCGAAGGTCTCGCGCAGGATCGGCTCCAGCTTGTCGTGGGGATACCAATCCTTCTTGTTGTGCTCGTCCTTGCCGAGCTTCCGGGCGCAATAGACCGGGATGTTCGCCATCGGGCCGGGACGATAGAGGGCGACGAGGGCGATGATGTCCTCGAAGCGGTCGGCTTCCATTTCGACGAGGGCTTTTCTCATGCCCGCCGATTCCACCTGGAACACGCCGACCGTCTCGCCCCGCTGAAGCATCTCGTAGGTTTTATAGTCGTCGAGCGGCAAGGCCGATAGATCGACTTCAATCCCTTTCCGTCGGATCAGATCGACCGCTGCGCGCAGAACGGTAAGAGTCTTGAGGCCCAGGAAGTCGAACTTTACGAGGCCCGCCTGCTCGACCCACTTCATGTTGAACTGGGTCACGCGCATGCCGGTTTTCGGGTCTCGGTAGAGCGGCACCAATTCCTGCAGCGGTCGGTCGCCGATCACCACGCCTGCCGCGTGGGTCGACGCATGCCGGTGGAGGCCTTCGAGCTTCTGCGCGATGTCGAGCATACGCTTGACGACAGGCTCCTCCTCGATCGCGGCCTGCAGCTTCGGCTCTCCTTCGATGGCCTGAGCGAGTGTCACGGGATTGGCCGGGTTCTGCGGCACCAGCTTCGTGAGCTTGTCCACTTGGCCGTAGGGCATTTCGAGCACACGGCCGACGTCGCGCAGCACGCCGCGGGCGAGCAGAGTGCCGAAGGTGATGATCTGCGCAACCTGCTCTTCGCCATACCGCTGCTGCACATACTGGATGACGCGTTCGCGGCCCTCGACGCAGAAGTCGATGTCGAAGTCCGGCATCGACACGCGTTCCGGATTGAGGAAGCGCTCGAAGAGCAGCGCGAAGCGCAAAGGATCAAGGTCGGTGATGGTCAGCGCATAGGCGACGAGGGAGCCGGCACCCGAACCGCGGCCCGGTCCAACCGGGATGTTATGATCCTTCGCCCACTTGATGAAGTCGGCCACGATGAGGAAATAGCCCGGAAACTTCATATTCCGGATGATGTTGACCTCATAGGCCAGGCGGTCGTGATAATCCTGCTCGGTCAGGCCCGGTGCCGGACCGTGCGCAGCGAGGCGCTTGACAAGCCCCTCCTCCGCCTGCCGCTTCAGCTCCTCGCCTTCGTCTAGACTGGCCGCATCGGGTCCCGTTCCGAAATTCGGCAGGATGGGCTTGCGGGTCTTCACGCGCGTCGCACAGCGCATGGCGATCTCGACGCTCGCCTGCAGCGCATCCGGCAGGTCTGCGAAGAGCTCCACCATCTGCTGGCGCGTCTTGAAGTGATGCTCGGGCGAGAGCCGGCGGCGATCGGGGTTGGAGACGATCTGCCCCTCCGCAATAGCGAGCAGCGCATCATGCGCCTCGTAATCCTTCGCCGAGGAGAAGAAGGGTTCGTTGGCAGCCACGAGGGGAAGGCCATTGCGATCCGCGAGCGCCAGCAGCTCACCCTCGATCAGGCGCTCGTCTTCCAGCCCGTGACGCTGGATCTCCACATAGAGCTGGTGGCCGAAAGCATTTTTGAGCACATCAAGCCGTGCCTGCGCCAGATCCTGGCGCCCGCCATCCCTCAGGGCTCTATCGAGGGGGCCTGTAAAGCCGCCGGTCAGCGCGATGAGCCCTTCATTGTGAGAGGACAGGACGGAAGCTGCAACCTGCGGATTCTCGCCGAGCGGCACGCCGAAATAGGCATGACTCACGAGCCGCATGAGGTTGCGATAGCCCTCCTCATTCTGCGCGAGCAGCACGACGCTGGCGGGCTGCGGCACGATGCGGGCAACGGGGTCCGGCTCTTCGAAGCAGACCGAGAGCTGGACGCCGGCAATCGGCTGGATGCCGGAGCCTGCCATCTTCTCGGAGAATTCGAGGCCGCCGAACAGGTTGTTGGTGTCGGTGAGAGCCAGCGCCGGCTGCTTGTCGACGGCGGCGAGTTTGGCCAGTTGCGCGATCTTCAGGGCACCCTCGAGCAGCGAATACGAGGAATGCACGTGCAGATGAACGAAGCTGATATCCTGAAGAATGCGCGCCATGAAACTCTACTCACTCAATGGCACGCATAGTGGCACGATTCTTTTCTAAGAAAGGATTGAAGGACTTCCTTCCTGTGAATCCACAGGATCTCCTGTGGACGGCTGGTATCAAGCGATGGGAGAAAGAACTAGAGCCCAGATTGCCACGGCCGAGCCGAACATGGCGAGTGAAGCGATCTCGGCGGTGGTCTCGAGGATGAAGCGAAGCATAGTTTGATCTCCGTGTTCCCAATATGTTCATATTTGTTCATTGGATGTTCTGTGTAAAGCGTGTGCAGAAGCCACCCTCAGGACGGAGTCAACAGAGTCTTAACAGTCTTGAAAAGCGCGGAGCCGGTCCTGATTGGACCGGCTCTTCGCATGTGCACATCGGTTGCGGCCTGCGGGCCGGCTCTTACAGGGGGAACAACTGGAAGTGGGCGGCGGAGAGGGCGGTGCCGGCTTTCAGCTGCGCGAACTGGATCTGCGCCACATTGCCGGTGCTGCTGCCGGTGCCGTCCGCATCGTAGAACAAGGCCCCCGTGGCCTGGTTGTAGACGATCCGGTGCTCCCAGCTCGTGGCCGCACTGCCCACCGTGAATGCGCCGCTCTTGAGCACCTGCCGCCCCATCGG
>NZ_JAFEMD010000219.1 GCF_016892765.1 Microvirga arvi | reverse complement strand
CGACCGCATGTCTCCGAAATCGTGCTCAGCCGCTTGACACCTCGCGAGAGCACCGAGCTCGCGGAAGAGGTGGCAGGATGCACGTTATTGCCGGCTGAAGCGATCCACCAGATCTTCGAGCGGACTGACGGGGTGCCGCTGTTCGTCGAGGAGCTGACCAAGGCCCTGCTGGAGCAGGAATCCGGAGCCGTCCCGGCCACCCTCCACGACAGCCTCATGGCTCGCCTGGACCGGGTCCCCGCCGCCAAGACCGTCGCACAGCAGGCTTCCGTGATCGGGCGGACATTCGCATATGATCTGCTGGCCGAGATGAACCCAAAGAGGAAGCCCGAATTACGCAGGGCGCTCCGGCAACTCGTGTCATCCGAACTGGTCTACGTAAGCGGCGCGGGTCCCAGAGCGGCCTACACGTTCAAGCACGCCCTCGTGCGCGATGCTGCCTACGAGAGCTTGCTGAAGAGCCACCGTCAGGAACTGCACGCGAGGATCGCGGCGATTCTCGAACAGAACTACCCTGATGTGGTTGACCGCCAACCGGAGCTCATCGCCCACCACCTGAGCGAGGCACGGATTGCGGAGCGGGCGGTATCCTACTGGCAGCGTGCCGCGGACGATGCCGCCCGCAGACAGGCGCACCAGGAGGCCATCGCGCACTGCTCGCGCGGACTCGCGATGGTGAACCTGATCCCTGACCGGATGCAA
>NZ_JAFEMD010000218.1 GCF_016892765.1 Microvirga arvi | reverse complement strand
CATCAGATGGGGTATTCGGCTTGAGCCCTATCTTCGACGGATATGCATCGAGGTGTTGTGCTCCGAGCTGATGATAGCGTGTGGTTTGGTCGAACCACCACAAGGATCAGAGGAGGAGCACAGCATGAAGCACTACGCCGGACTGGACGTGTCTCTCAAGGAGACCTCAATCTGCATCGTGGATGAGACAGGTGCGATCTGCCGTGAGATGAAGGTGCCAAGCCATCCCGAAGACCTCGTGCGGGCTCTTCAAGATCCCGCATGGCGGCTGGCCCGCATCGGCCTGGAGGCCGGGCCGTTGTCGCAGTGGCTGTTCAGTGGATTGGCGCAAGCAGGCTTGCCGGTAGTCTGTATCGAGACCCGGCATACGAAGGCGTTCCTCAAAGCGCAGGTGAACAAAACGGACCGCAATGATGCCCGTGGCATTGCCCAGATGATGCGGGTCAACCTGTTCCGGCCGGTACACATCAAGACGCTGACAAGCCAACATCGTCGTGCCTTGCTGACCGCCCGCAAGCTGCTGCAGGAGAAGGCCGCCGCGATCGAGAACGACATCCGAGGCTTGCTGCGCAACTTCGGCCTCAAGGTTGGCATGACCGGAGCCGTGGGGTTTGACGTCCGGATCCGGGAACTCGTAGACGGAAGACCGGAACTGGCGGACATCACCGTCTCCCTGCTCGCCGCCAGGAGGATCTTGCGGGAGGAACTGTCCCGCCTCCATCG
>NZ_JAFEMD010000217.1 GCF_016892765.1 Microvirga arvi | reverse complement strand
CGAGGGAACCACAAAGCAATGAGGGGGGTCAGATCTTCAGTGCGCCCAAGGGGTCAATTCTTCGGTTCGGTTGACACTACCCTCGTCTAGGCTATGTCGAGAGGCACCGGGGTGAAGAGAAGGGATATTTGCGCATCTACATGCAGAAGCACCTATTTGAGCGCTCATGCCGAATTTGAACAAAATTTGCCGTGAGTACCTTTGGAAGTAAGGCAAAGCCTATTAACAACTGAACTGCTACGTCAGCACGGACTACGCCGTTATCATCTTCGTGCCGAACCCCTCACGGCAGGAATGGAAGAACTCATGATCTTTATCATCACCGGAGACGCTGAGCACGGGCCGGTTTCCACCACCTGTGCGACGGCAGTCGCGGCACTCCAGCAGGCCCGCAGGTTAGCCGACGAGGGCGCACGGAACGTTCTGATTGACGCCAGCGGCCAAGAATATGCCCCGGCTGATTTTAAGCGTCTGTTCGTTGAGCCCGGACCCGTTGGAACGTAGTAAGATCCAGGTCTCGCTCTTGTGCAAATTACCTACCCTTCTGTCTCGCCTCGTCAGGGCGCTGCGTCAGGTGTAGGTAGTTAGGCTTAAAATCTGAAAAGCTCTTTAGCCGCTCGACATCCGGGATTGTGATGGTGTGCCCTTTCAGTGTAGTAGTCGGCATTTGATCTGACATTCAGCGTCAGAGAGTGATCGGGTTGAGCCTGTCCGGCAGGATCAGGCTG
>NZ_JAFEMD010000216.1 GCF_016892765.1 Microvirga arvi | reverse complement strand
CGCGCAATCGGATACTTTCCCCGAACCCTGGAATCCAATTGCCGCCTGAGCAAACTGCATTGTTCAGGGCCGACTACTTACGGCCGTTGGGCGAGGTTCGCCATTGCTCATATCGTCGAAGCACGAACTCAGATAGGCTTTCCCCGGAATACGTCGACACCAATTTGGTGCGGAATTCTCTAGGTCTATCCAGCCGCCGCTGCTATCCATTGAGCGGCGTCTTCCACGATGTCTTGAGCGAATCTTCCGACCAACCAATCCATCCGGTTAGGGGATCTCCTCAATTGCTTGGCCTGTTCCCTATCGACTGCGATATCCGCGATACCATTCGACGAAGCGCCGGATGCCCTCCTCCAGGGACGTTGCGGGCGCAAAGCCCACGTCCCGGCGCAGGTCGCTCACATCCGCGCGGGTCTCCAGCACGTCGCCGGGCGGCAGGGGCACGTCGACGCGGTTCGCCTTCCGGCCCAAGGCCTCCTCGATCAAGGCGATGAGCCGGTTCACCTCCTCGGGATGATCGTTGCCGATATTGTAGACCCGGTGCGGCGCGAAGCTTGTCGCCGGATCGGGATTTTCCGCGTTCCAGGCCGGGTCGCTTGAGGGCGCGCGGTCGACCAGCCGCACGATGCCCTCCACGATGTCGTCGACGTAAGTAAAGTCGCGCCAGACGTGTCCCGCATGGGCCACCTGGATCTCATGCCCTTGAGCGATGGCGTGGGTGAATTTGTA
>NZ_JAFEMD010000215.1 GCF_016892765.1 Microvirga arvi | reverse complement strand
CTGAAGGCTCTGGCAGCCTGAGCCCTCTTGCCGCCGCGGATCACGCCCAAACAACCGTCAACGCACGTCGCTCAAAATCACGTTTCCACACGACCTCGGTCAAAGCGAGACCCAGACCGTGGTGGCCTGAATGTCGGCTTTGCTCGCGAAAGCGGAAACCTTGCTATAAGTCGCTGCAGGCGTGAGCATGGTTGCTGAAGGCTGTCAGCAGCGACTGAGATAGCCTTGGCGCCGTGATATGGGAGTTGGGTGCAGGGTATCACCCGAGGCTCTTTAGGGAATGGGTGCATCCCTTCATGTTGAGGTCTGTTCCTGACGCACAGCGGCATCGCCTTGCACGTGGTCCTGGCTCGCAGCTTATCGGAGTGGATCGTTCGCGAGCAAAATCGGTTGACCATGCGGCGTCGCGTGTGCTGCCCGATCCCACGCGTCCCTTCGTTCTGCTAGGGCCTGTCCACTTGCAATGCCCCTGTCACTGGCCAACTGCTCAATCGCAGATAGCCAGTGCTGATAGTAGGTCGTGCCGTCGTCGCAATCCCCTGCCGTCTGGGCCTGCTTGATCGCCGCCGAGAGTGCGGCAGCCCACTCTGGCCAGGTAAACAGCCCCTGCTCGTAGAGAGCCAGCGTCATGGCGAAGGCCTGCGCCTCCCACGGCTCGTGGAAGATAGGCCCATCATCATCGCCACGGGGGATCGGCGCGACGTCCGCGGCCACGCGGGCCATATCCTCATGCCAGCTCAAGATAGCTCTCCCAGGCGTCGATTG
>NZ_JAFEMD010000214.1 GCF_016892765.1 Microvirga arvi | reverse complement strand
GCCTGATCCTGCCGGACAGGCTCAACCCGATCACTCTCTGACGCTGAATGTCAGATCAAATGCCGACTACTACAGATAAAGTCCGGGATCATCCGGCAGCTCAGAAGATCGGTCATCCTCTCAAGGTTCTTCAGCAGACGCTCCTGCCGGAGCCCGAACCACTCCAGCGTGATGGTCCCGGCCCCACCGGCCAGGATCCGATTGGAGCGGGCCCACACCTGAAGGTAGTCCGGCATCCGATCGACCAGGGCCAGGGCCTCCTGGCCCTGACGGCTGAAGCTTTCCAGTGAACGGCCGCCCAACTCGGACGCCGCCTGGACACGGTCCTGAACCACGTCCTCCACCGTCTGCTCGAGGACCCTGACGCTCTCCGAGCTAGCCTCGACGGCTGCCAGCAAGGTCCCGCCTGTGTCTGACACAGCGTTGGCCAGCTTGCGCCCCCGCCGGGTTCGCCGTGGTTCACTGGCGGCTTGCCTGGTCTCCGCGACTTCCTCCTCAACCTTCTCGACGACGGCCTCGACCTGTTCCGCACTCAGGACCTTGAGCACGACAGGCAGCAGCTCGTTCTTGTCGTTGCGGATATGCTGCTGAAACACCTTCCGCAGCTCTGCCACCTTGGCCAGGAACGCATCGCTGTCCTTCGGGGTGGCCGCGAGTTCATTCAGGAGAGCCCTGGTCTGCTGGTGGTCATCGCGAGCGCCGCGGACTAGGCTCAGGACTCGTTAATTGAGGTAGAAGGCGACGGCAGCCGCGATGCAGATGGCTGAGAAGAAGGTGTGCGCG
>NZ_JAFEMD010000213.1 GCF_016892765.1 Microvirga arvi | reverse complement strand
CCCGCCTTCCTTCTGCTCTGGATCGTCGGGGGGCTGTGCGCCATCGGCGCAGCCTACCAAGCCAAGTACCACCGGCTCGCGGCCATGGTCCTGCTCGGCGGGACTGGGCTCGTCACCTGCATCACCTTCGTCTGGTTCTCGGCCCCCGACCTTGCCATCACCCAGCTTCTGGTCGAGATCGTCACGACGGTGCTGATCCTTCTTGGCCTGCGCTGGCTGCCAAAGCGGCTCGAGACCGCAGGCGAAGGCCTCTCGATGGGAGTGCGGGCCAGGTTGCGACGGGCCAGGGACCTGATGCTGGCCGTCGCGGCCGGCGTGGGCATGGCACTGGTCGTCTACGCGATGCTCACGCGGCCACTCCCGGAAACCGTCTCGCGCTATTTCGTCGAGAACGCCTATGCGGAGGGAGGCGGCCGCAACGTCGTCAACGTCATCCTGGTCGACTTCCGGGGCTTCGACACCTTCGGCGAGATCGTGGTGCTCGCCGTGGTGGCGATTACGGTCTTCTCCCTGCTGCGCCGCTTCCGCCCGGCACCCGAGAGCGTCGAGTCTCCGGAGCAGCAGCAGGTGCAGGATGCCTACGACACGGCCCGACCGGACCGGGCCGTCGGCGACACCCTCGCCGACTACCTCACCATCCCCGGGATCATCATGCAGTGGCTGTTCCCGGTGATCATCATGGTTGCGATCTACCTCTTCCTGCGCGGCCACGACCTGCCGGGCGGGGGGTTCGCGGCCGGGGTCACGATGTCGATTGCCCTTATCCTCCAGTACATGGCGGGCGGGACCCGCT
>NZ_JAFEMD010000212.1 GCF_016892765.1 Microvirga arvi | reverse complement strand
AAGCTGCCCTGGAAGGCCACCGAGGAAGAGCGCGCCATCGTCTGCGCCTTGCGCCAGGCCACCGGCTTTCCGCTCGACGATCTGACCTTCATCGTCACGCACTTCCTGCCGCATCTCAACCGCGATGCGGTCTACCGCATCCTCAAGGCGGAAGGCCTGGGCCGCCTGCCGCCGGCGCAGCAGCGCCAGCGCAAGATCGGCACCTTCAAGGACTACGACCTCGGCTTCATCCACATCGACATCAAGCACCTGCCCAAGCTGCAGACCGCCAATGGCGAGAGCCGCAAGCGCTTTCTCTATGTGGCCATTGACCGCTGCTCGCGCTGGGTGCATCTGGCGGTCAAGGACGATGAGCTGGCCACCAGCGCGGTCGCTTTCCTGAACGAGGCGGTGCGTGCCTTCCCCTTCAAGATCACGCACGTGCTCACCGACCGTGGCTCGTGCTTTACCGCCGATGGCTTCGAGGAGGCCTGCCGGAGGTTGAAGGTGGAGCATCGCAAGACCAAGCCCTACACGCCGCAAACCAATGGCCTCGTGGAGCGCTTCAACGGCCGGGTGCAGCGCGAGGTGCTGGGGATCACCATCTATAGCCACCAGGATCTGGAGACACTACTCAAGGGCTTCAACCAGGCCTACAACAGGAGACGCCAGCGCGTGCTCAAGGGGGCCTCACCCGAGCAGGTCGTGCAACGGCGCCTGGCCGCCGAGCCCAACCTCGCCAACGCGCGCTTCAAGCCGCCCGATCCTAGAGCACTTCCCCAAGCCCTCCAGGTCGTCGCTCATGCCAAGGAGGTCTCGCATCCAGACAATTAG
>NZ_JAFEMD010000211.1 GCF_016892765.1 Microvirga arvi | reverse complement strand
CGGCCTCCAGATCGCTGATGCCGGCCAGCCGCAGCTCCTTGACCAGCCGGTCCTGCAAGGTGGCATGCGCCCGTTCAACCCGCCCCTTGGCCTGACTGGAGTTGGCACAGATGATCTCGATGTTGAGCTCCGCCAAGGCGCGGCCGAACTGGGTCATGCCATCGCCTCCGGCCGCCTCCGCCTTGTTGACCCGGAAGATGGAATGCTTGTCGGAGTAGAAAGCCACAGGCTTGCCGTGCGTCTCAAGATAGCGCTGCAGCACCTCAAAGTACGCAAACGCGCTTTCCGACGGCACGAAGCCCAGCGCCATCAGGCGGCTGGTGGCATCGTCCACGAACACCAGAAGCGTGCAGGGCGGGCCGCGGTCCTCGAACCAGCGGTGCTCGCAGCCATCAATCTGGATCAGCTCACCCAGATGCTCACGGCGGTGGCGCGGCTGATGAAAGCGCTTGCGCTCGGCGCGCGGCAACCAGAGCCCAGCCCGGATCATCCAGGTGCGCAGTGTCTCGCGGGAGATCCGCAGAGCGTGGCGCTCCTCGAGCTTCTCGGCCGCCAGGGTTGGGCCGAAATCTGCATAATGCTGCCGTACCAGGCTGACGGCATGGTCCCGCAGGGCTTCCGGCAGACGATTGTTGGAGGGACGGCCGCGGCGGCGGTCGGCGATCCCGGCTGGCCCGTCCTCGCGGAAGCGGCGCTGCAAGCGGTAGACCTGACGTTCGCTGACCCGCAGCAGTTCGGCGGCCGCGGCGGGGGTAAGGCGGCCGCTCTCCAGACGCGCCAGGATGTCGATCCGGTTGAGTTCTCGTTTGCTCATCAGCA
>NZ_JAFEMD010000210.1 GCF_016892765.1 Microvirga arvi | reverse complement strand
CGCTCGCGCTCCGGCGGCTGGCGCCCTGAGAGTCTGGTCATCCCGCACCTCCCATCAGGTACAGAAGACCCCCACTAGCGCACTCTACCAGACAGCCAGCTTTGCCGTCCTAGAAAAAAAAGACGCTTCGGGCGGCCGAGCAGGAGCGGCCCGAGATTGCCGCCGAGCGTGAGGCTTATCGCCAGCAGATGAGCGACATGCCCGTGGAACGGTTGGTATTCCTGGATGAAAGCGGGGTGACGACCAAGATGGCCCGCACCCATGCGCGAGCGCCTCGAGGGCAACGCGCCTATGGCTCCATTCCGCTGGGCTCGTGGCAGCGGCTGACAGTGTTAGGCGCGCTGGCCTGTGAGGGCCTGATCGCCACGATGAGCATCGAGGCGTCCACCTCCACCCCGGTGCTGCTGGGCTATCTCGAACAGGTGCTGGTGCCCAAACTCCGGCGAGTCAAGCCGGATGCCATTCTGGTGATGGACAACCTGCGCCCGCATCGGGCCACAGAAGTGCGGGAGCTTCTCGATCAGGCCGGGATCGGGCTTTTGTACCTGCCGCGCTATTCACCCGAGTTCAACCCGATCGAGCCCGCCTGGGCCAAGATGAAAGAGCGGCTCAAAGCGAAAGCGGCGCGCACTCTCGAAGCCTTGGAAGCAGAACTCAAACCAGCCCTCGACACCATCACCGTAAAGGATGCGCGAGGCTGGATCAGGCATGCCGGCTATGCCCTACACTGAAACCAAAAGCGCTTTAGTACTACAGCCGGGCCTTGTGCGTTGTCTTAGACACGGAGGTGTCGCGCCATGACGCACCTAAGCCAGGCCCACCACT
>NZ_JAFEMD010000020.1 GCF_016892765.1 Microvirga arvi | reverse complement strand
CTGCGCCGGCAATCGGCCGCATGGGGACCATTGGGATATCGGCGCAGGTATGTCCAGTAGGCCTCCCGCGTGTTGCGCGCCATCGTCCGGCGCCAGACGATGGCCTCCCGGCGGGCGACGAGCAGGGCCGTCACGCGGCGGGAGAGGCGATGATCGGGGTAGCGGCGCAGGAAGGCCTGATAATCCTGCATCGTGTCGCGTTCGACGGCGATGGCATAGGCCTCCTCGGCCGGGACCTCCTCGATGCGGCGCGCCTCGCGCACCCGCGGCGCGGGAGCGGTCTCGGCCTGCTCGAAGAAGACGAACGATGCGTTGCCGAGATTGGCCGAGTGCCAGGGAATCTGCAGTCCGTCCGTGGCCTCGTGCGTCCGCAAGCGGGCGCGGGCGAAAACCTCATCCACCGACAAGCCCGGCTGGCGGAGCATCTCTGCCAGTGCCGTGGCATAGGGCCCGTAAGGACCGGGTCCATCGGCGGAAACGATGTTGGGCGCCGAGGAGAACGCCATCAGGAAGCCCGAGGGCGCCTCCATCAGGGCCAATCCCCTGGCGATGGGCTCGCCCGTGGAGCCGAGCGGGTATTCCCGCGCCATGTCGGCCACGACCACCCTCACCTGAGCCGGGCTCTGCTCGAGGGAGCGGACCAGATCCGAGAGGCGGAAACCTTCGATGGCGATGTCCGCGTCGCGCTGGATGCGGGCATCGACGGGCAGCAGGTAGTTCTCGCCCTCGAGTTGGACCCCGTGTCCTGCCAGATAGACCATGATTGTGGAGCCAGGCTCCAGGTTCTCGACCTTGTCGAGAAAGTCGCGCACGAGGCTGCGCAGGTCGTTGGCACCGAGATCGCGGCCCTGGATGACCTCGAATCCGGCGCTGGTCAGGGACTGGGCGATCAGGCCCGCATCGTTCGCGGTGGTCGGAAGCGGGCGCCCTTCATAGGCGCCCTGCCCGACCACGAGGGCGAGGCGATCCTGTGCGAAAGCGAGGGAGGCCTGACCAAGGGTGGCCACCACGGCCACGACGGCGAAAACGATAGCACGTTTCAGGAAAGACACGGTTCAGGCCCCTCTTCGACCCACTTCGGCGGGATCATGCCGCCAGAAGAGGCCAAGCCAGTTGAATGGGCCGTGAACAAAAGGGGCATCAATTGACGCTAACTTTGCTCAGCCCTCATCTGAGGAGCAGACGTAACCTGTGTCTCGAAGGAGGATCCAGAGAGCACTGGACGATCCTTCGAGACGGTCGCTGACGACCTCCTCAGGATGAGGTTGAGTTTGTCAATGATGCCATATTGCCGTCAGCGCCGCGTCATCGCGAGGTAGACCACGAAGGCCCCGATCGCGAGGGCAAGCCCCATGATCGCCATCTGCCGGGCCTCGCCGGTGAGAGCCGCGTCCCGGTACATCTGCGAGAGCCGCTCGGCGCGCTCGGGATCCTGCGATACGAACATCCCGATCACGATGCTCAAAGTGGCGAGACCGAGGATCCAGTAGGTTGGACGCATGAGCTGTTCTCCTAGAGCATCGGACCCAAAAGTGGGGCCTGCTTTTGGGATCTATTCGATGCTCAATTCTTTGAATAGCGCATCGTTGAGGGCGGAAAACCGGGACCACTTGTCCGCACGATGCGCTAGCGTCCCTGGAAGCGGGGTGGACGCTTCTCACGGAAGGCCGCGACCCCCTCCATGAAGTCGTCGCTGGAGCCTGCCTCGCTCTGCAGCCTGGCCTCGAGCTTGAGCTGCGCGTCCAGATCGTTGGACAGGCTCTGCGCCACGGCCTGCTTAGTGAGGCGGTAGGAGAGCCCGGGCCCCGTCGCCAGCTTGGCGGCGAAGGCCGCGACGTCGACCGCAAAGGATGCGTCGTCGAAGACCTTGTAGACGAGGCCCATGCGCTGCGCGTCATCGGCGGCGACGGATTCGGCACTCAGCATGAGGGCCAAGGCGAGCTTGGGGCCGATCAGGCGCGGCAGGATCCAGGTGCCGCCCGCATCGGGAATCAGGCCGATCTTGGAGAAGGCTTCCTGCAGGTAGGCGGAGCGGGCCGCCACGACGATGTCGCAGGCGAGTGCGATGTTCATGGAGGCCCCGACGGCCGGGCCGTTGATGGCGGCAATGATGGGCTTCGGGTAGTTGGAGAGCCTGAGGATCAGCGGGTTGTAATCGCGCTCCAGGGCTGGCCCGAGATCGAGGCGCCCCTGCTCGTCGCGCTTGAGATCGACCGTCAGGTCCTGGCCGGACGAAAAGGCTCGTCCCTCCCCGGTCAGCACCACCACGCGCACATTGTCGTCCCGCTCGCATTGATCGAGCGCCTCGCGCAGCTCGGCATGCATGGCGGCGTTGAACGCGTTCATCTTGTCGGGTCGCGCGAGGGTGATCGTCGCGACCGGTCCGTCGAGGGTGCAGCGGAGGGTCGTCGGACTCATGTCTCAAGCTCCTTATCGTCGAGCTTGAACATAGTACGGATCCGGCAGGTGAGAACCGGCAAAAGCCGGGTTCAGACTAAGAATCGATGCTCGGCGGGGCATTCATCGTGCCAAGTGCTCTCTAGAACCAATTCCAATCCGGCATTCCACCTCAAAGCTCTGTTGATTGAGATCCTTCGGAGCGGGCGGTCAGCTCGCTCTCCAGAGCCACCCAACTGTAAGCCTCCTCGATGCGCTTGATCTGGTAGCGAGGCTCCTCGCCGCCAGAGGGCAGCAGCTTGGTAATGAGGAACGCCCCACTCCAGACAGGACCGGTGAAACGCCTGGTCGTGAATGTCACGGATTGTCCACGTGCGTAGAGATAATCGGGCAAAACGGGTTCCTTCTCAGGTGAGGATGACGGGCTTGAAACGAGAGCAAAACTCTGTGGTTGCTAATGCCTGAACAGGCGAGCCTGCTCGTTCCGGTGCCGGGCTCTGCGCGGCAGGCTCATCCAGGGAACAAGGTTGAGGTTCGCAGGGTCGTCCATGTCGGGGAAATCGAGCAGGCCGGAAACCTCCGACTCCCGAAAAACACCGATGGGAGAGGCAACCTGGCTGAGTTCATCCTCGCCGGCGACACAATCAAAGGGACGGACCGTCGAGCGGATCCGGTACTGCGGCTCGATCCGTCTCGAATCCAGGCAGCCGACGATGGTGAAGGGCTGACGGCAGACCAGATGAGGGAAGCGCTGCTCCGTATAAAGAACGTGATCGCCGATAGCGTAGTGATGGGCTTTCATGGGGTGTCTCCTTCAGCATGACGTCCGTGCAGGCCGCCATGCGCGAACGGAAGCTCGCATCCTTGCGGTCGATGGAATCGATCGTTCCGATCAGGGATGCCGATCCAGGCGCCAGATCTCGACATCCCGCGCCGCCACTCCGATTGGCAGTCCGTAGCGCTCTTCCACCGTGGCGATCAGCTGATCCTTTGTCCTGATCAGCGCGAGATCCGACATCGAAAGGCGGCTCCATTTTGCCTGGATCTCCCGCATGGGGCGCCCGCTGAAGATATGGCCGTCTCGATTATAAGCAATATATGTCATGAAATTACCTGATCTATGTCAAATAAACGTCTTGAAAGATCTATCGTTCCAAATATCGTCTCGAATAATATTATTATTTCCCATTCACCCCAATGTATATCCTAGAACATCTATTGAGTTTTATTGACCGCCGTCTCGGAGCAATTCACCAACTTCCCTCTGCAGCGTAGGAAGCAGTTCGGCCTCGAACCAGGGGTTTTTCTTCAGCCAGCCGTTGTTGCGCCAGGAGGGATGCGGCAGGGGCAGGATGCGGGGCTTCTGCGGATGGCTAAGGATGTCGCGCCAGCGCCTCACGGTCTCGGTGAGCCCGTCCTTGAAGGTCTCGCCCAGGTGCCAGGCCTGTGCGTATTGGCCGATCAGCAGGACGAGATCGAGATCGGGCAGCGCCTGGAACAGAGGCTGACGCCAGACCTCGGCGCATTCCCGGCGCGGACCGAGGTCGCCGCCTTTCGCATCCTGCCCCGGGAAGCAGGATCCCATCGGCACGATGGCGACCTTGGCGGCATCGTAGAAAGTCGCTTCATCCAGTCCAAGCCAAGAGCGCAGCCTGGTGCCGGAACGATCCGCGAAAGGGATCCCGCTGGCATGGGCCCGCGTGCCTGGTGCCTGGCTTGCGATGCACAGGCGCGCGGAGGCGCTGCCCTGGATGATCGGACGCGGTTCGTGAGGCAAGGCCATGCCGTAGCGCGGCGCATCGCGGCAGATGCGGCAGGACCGCAACTGCGCCGCGAGATCATCGAAATCAGGTTGGGGATTCATCCCCATCAGATGGGGATTCGGGGAGCATTTATCGAGGCTGCATTTGAGGCTGATCAAGGCGGCTCCAAGCCAGTGACGCTTACAAGCGTTCCATGATCGATGCCCTCACCTTTGTCCCGGCCGTTGCCGCCATTCTCGCGACGCCCGGCCCCACCAACACGCTGCTGGCGAGTTCCGGCGCACAGGCTGGCCTCCGCCGTTCGCTGCCCCTGGTGCCGGCGGAACTGTGCGGATACGCGCTCGCAATCGCCGGATGGGGGCTTTTCCTGGAGCCGGCCTCGGCCACCCTGCCATGGCTGAAACCGCTCCTCCGGCTCGCCTGCGCCGCCTATCTTGTGGCCGTCGCGTGGGGATTGTGGTCCAAGGCTGGAGAGGCGCTGAGCGGATCGGGCTTCGGCCCGCGCCGCATCTTCATCGCGACGCTGCTCAACCCGAAGGCGCTTATGTTTGCCGCCGTGATCTTTCCCGAAGCGGCCTTCCAGACTTCAGCCGCCTTCATCCAGGCCATGAGCGTCTTCGCGGCGGTCATCGTGCCCATTGCGCTGGGGTGGATCGGCTTTGGATCGGCCCTGTCGCAGCCGGGCTTTCTCATCGGCCCGCGGGCCGTCCAGCGAGGCGCGGCCCTGGTCCTGCTTACCTTCTCGGCTTCGCTCGGAGCGGCGGCCCTCGGCTGAACTCAGCCGCCCTGTTCGTTCCTGCGCCAGTCCTGCGGGCGCTCGAACGCGCCCTCCCACAACCCCGCCGCCCGGCTCCGGGCGCGGGCTTCCTCGGCGTCGTAATCGCGCCCGTAGGAGACGGCCCAGCCGCTCTCCACCATCTGCGTGCCGATATCCTTGCCCTTGACCGTGCACCGGGCAAGGATCCGCTGGTAGCGGTCGCGCCCGGCGGCGCGGCAGCGGATCGTTTCGCCGGAGACGAGATCGATCAGCGCCCGGCGGGCCGTCTCGCCGCAGGCATAGGAACGGCCGGAGCGCGAGCATCGCTGCTCCATCTCGGGCGCATCGATCCCTTTCAGGCGGATGCGCGCGTCGCCGATGCGGATCGTGTCTCCATCCGTGACCTGAGCCCGGCCCTCGAGCGAGCGCCCATTGGGTTTGAGCACGAGCCCGGCCCCGCCCGCGAGCGCCAATGCCGCGACGAGGGAGGTGAGCCCGCTCCCTCGGAAGCGACGCCGGAAGCCTCTCACGACAGGCGCTCGGAAACTCCCGCCTGCCCGAAGGTGGCCATGTCGCGGTGAACGGCCGCCGCTGCTTTCACGAGGCCGGCCGCCAGGGCCGCGCCCGATCCTTCGCCGAGCCGCATGCCGAGCGCCAGCAGCGGGATCTTGCCGAGGCGCCCCAGCACGTCCTGATGCGCACCTTCGGCGCTGAGATGCCCCGCGATGCAATGGTCGAGGATCGAGGGATGAATGGCGTGGAGGATCGCGGCAGCGGCTGTCGCCACATAGCCGTCGAGCACCACCGGAATGCGCTGCAGTCGCGCAGCGAGGATCGCACCGGCCATGGCGGCGATCTCGCGCCCGCCAAGACGGCGCAGCACTTCGAGCGGATCCTCCAGGTGCTCGCCGTGATGGGCGACGGCCGCCTCGACCGCCGCGACCTTGCGCCGGAGACCCTCGTCATCGACGCCCGTGCCGCGCCCGACCCAATGCTCGGCCGGGCCGCCGTAAAGGGCGGTGTAGACCGCCGCCGCAATGGTAGTGTTGCCGATGCCCATCTCGCCGATGGCGAGAAGATCCGTACCGCCGGCAATCGCCTCCATGCCGAAGGCCATGGTGGCGACGCAGGATTTCTCATCCATGGCTTCAGTTTCGGTGATGTCGCCGGTCGGCATGTCGATGGCCAGATCGAAGACCTTGAAGCCCAGGCCATAGGCCGCGCAGATCTGGTTGATGGCCGCCCCGCCCGCCGCGAAATTCTCCAGCATCTGCCGGTTCACGTCCGACGGAAAAGCCGAGACGCCCTTGGCGGTGACGCCGTGGCTGGCCGCGAACACGCAGACCAGCGGACGGTCGACGCTCGGCGTGGGCTTGGCCTGCCAGGCGGCGAGCCACTCAGCGATCCATTCGAGGCGGCCCAGGCTCCCTGCGGGCTTGGTGAGCTGCCTGTCTCGTATCCGCACGGCTTCGACGGCGGCCTCGTCCGGACCGGGCATGGTCGTGATCAGGCGGCGGATATCGTCGAAAGGTGAGGACACGGCATCAGACATGGAGGGCTCCAGCCCATGGGGCATTGCAGAATGCGAAGAGGCGTGACCTATAACGGCCCATGCACGCGGGGTGAAGCATGTCGGAGCAAATTGAACGGGGTGGGCGCGCGACGGGAAGCGCGTGGCAGGCCTTCGCCATCGACCTAGCCCATTGCATTCGCTTCTATTCCCGTCTTCCCGTGCCAGCCCTGCCGTGGGAGCAGGACGCCCATGCGCTGCCTAGCTTTCCGCGTTTGGTGCGGGTCATCCCGCTCGCGGGCCTCGTCATCGGCCTTCTGCCGGCGGCCGTGCTGGGCTTCGCCATGCTTCTCGATCTCGGGCCCTGGCTTGCCGCCGCCCTCTCGGTCGCCGCCATGGTGCTGACGACAGGAGCCCTTCATGAGGACGGCCTTGGCGACACAGCCGACAGCTTTGGCGGCACGACCATCGAGAAGCGCCTGGAGATCATGCGCGACAGCCGGATCGGCTCCTTCGGGGCCTCGGCGCTCTTCCTAGCGCTCGCATTGCGGATCGGCGCCCTGGCGACCCT
The DNA here is from genome assembly GCF_016892765.1 of Microvirga arvi. Classification (GTDB taxonomy): domain Bacteria; phylum Pseudomonadota; class Alphaproteobacteria; order Rhizobiales; family Beijerinckiaceae; genus Microvirga; species Microvirga arvi. The sequence goes on along the minus strand of NZ_JAFEMD010000020.1, from coordinate 107,868 downwards.
TGCCGCACGCGTCGATGGCGAGGTCGCCATTGCAGCGGTCCTGATCGTGGCGTCGCTCTCCCGCACGGCGGGCCTCATGCCCCTCGTGTTCCTGCCCCCGGCCCGCCGGGACGGCCTGTCCCAGGCCGTCGGGCAGCCGGCGCGGGAGACATTCTGGTTTGCAGCCGGGATCGCAGGGGCCATCGCGGTCGTGCTGGGCGCACTGGCCGGACTACCGTCTGCCGGGATCGCCCTGATGCTCGTGCTCTCCGGCCTCTCGGGCCTCGCCCTCACACGTTTTGCAGCACGCCATCTCGGAGGTCAGACGGGGGACATCGCGGGCGCCGCCCAGCAGGTGGCGGAGATCGCCGCGCTGATCGGCCTCTTGACCGTTCTCGAAGCGTGACGACATGAAGTCTAGAAGTGCCTCCACTGACGTGGAATCACTTCTCTTCTTTGCTTGGCCGCGCTTTTTTGCGGCGAACCGGACCCACTTCGCTAAAAAAGCGCTCTACCATGACCCGCGTTTCCAGCCCCTGCATCCGCGTCTGCACCCTCGATCCCGAGACGGGTCTCTGCGAAGGCTGCGGCCGCACGCGCGAGGAGATCACCCGCTGGTATCGGATCCCCGAGGAGGAGCGCCTATCGATCATGGCCGGACTGCCGGAGCGCATGCGCCAGGCCTTCTCCCTCGAATCCTCCCTTACGCCCCAACCGGACAAGGCGGATTGATGCCGGGCATCCGCGGAGCAGGCCTTCTCCTTCTGATCGGCGCCCTCCTTGTGGGCGTGTTCGCCGAGGACCCCATCGGCGAGTTCTCGGCCATGGAGGCCGCTGGCCTTCTGGCCTTGAGCGGCCTGTCCCTCCTCATGGCGGCGTCCATCGTCGAGGGTTTCGCCCGCCACTGGACGTACGGGGTGCAATCCATTGCCGTGAGCGGCGGCGTTCTCATCGCCCTGCTCGTCACCTACGCCTCCCGCAGCGAGCTGCAGACCGTGCTCGACCGCGCCATCGGCGACATCGCGGTGGGCCGCACCGTCGTCACGCCCGAGGGCCAGGTGGTGGCGGCAAGGCGGATGGACGGGAGCTTCCTGGTGCAGGGCGAGGTAAACGGCTTTGAGACCCGCTTCATCTTCGACACGGGAGCCAGCACCGTGGTCCTGCGCGCGGAAAACGCTGCGGCGCTGGGCTTCAACCCGGAGACGCTGAATTACTCGGTTCCCGTTTCGACCGCCAACGGAGCAGCTCTCGCCGCCCCGGTCACGATCGAGCGCCTCACGGTTGGCACGATCACGGAGCGCAACGTCCGGGCGCTCATCGCCCGCTCGGGTGTGCTCCACGCCAACCTGCTCGGCATGAGCTTTCTCGAACGGCTGGGCTCGTACGAGGTGCGGGGCAATAGGTTGATTTTGCGCGGGAAGGACAGCGCCAGCTGACACGCTGTCATCCCGGACGCAGCGTAGCGGAGATCCGGGATCGCTTGCAGGATATGGCGCGTGTCTCCCTCTCCCTGAGGGAGAGGGTTGGGGTGAGGGGTTACAGGTTGATCCGGAGGGGACACTAACCCCTCACCCGCGCCTTCCGGCGCGACCTCTCCCACGAGGAGAGGTAAAGAGGAGCCACTCTCGTCTCACGATCCCGGATCGCCTGCGGCGTCCGGGATGACCACCAACTATTCCGCCGCAGCCAGCCGCGCCTCCAGGGCCGCCGCCTCCCGCGACACATGCGCCACCGCATCGCGCAGGGTCTGCAGATTCGCGCCCGGCTTGACCGCCTCGGTCGCGAGATGACGGCGATAGGCGCGAGCGCCGGGACGGCCGGTGAAGAGGCCGAGCATGTGGCGGGTGATATTGTGCAGACGCTCGCCCTTCGCGAGCTGCTCCGCGATATAGGACTCATAAGCCTCAACCGCCTCGAACCCGTCGGCGACGGGAGCCGCTTCACCGTAGAGCTCAGGATCCACGGCGAGCAGGATCTCGGGCTCGTGATAGGCCACGCGGCCGAGCATCACGCCGTCGACATGCTCCAGGTGCTCGTGGACCTCGGCCATCGTCTTGATGCCGCCGTTGATGGCGATGGGCAGACCCGGACGCGCCTGCTTCAGCCGGTAGACGCGATGGTAATCAAGCGGCGGAATGTCCCGGTTTTCCTTGGGCGACAGGCCCTGCAGCCAAGCCTTGCGGGCATGGACGGTCAGCTCGTCGCAGCCGGCCGCCACCACGCAGTCGGTCAGGCGGTTCAGAGCCTCCTCCGTGTCCTGATCGTCCACGCCGATCCGGCACTTCACGGTCACCGGCAGGGAGACGGCCGCCTTCATGGCTGCCACGCACTCGCCCACCAGCACCGGCTCCTGCATCAGGCAGGCGCCGAAGCGGCCGTTCTGCACCCGGTCGGAGGGGCAGCCCACGTTGAGGTTGATCTCGTCATAGCCGAAATCGGCGCAGATCCGGGCGGCCTGCGCCAGATCCGCCGAATCCGACCCGCCCAGCTGCACGGCCACCGGATGCTCGACATCACTGAACCCGAGAAGCCGCTCCCGCGGACCGTGGATGACCGCCCCCGTGGTGACCATCTCCGTATAGAGCCGCGCCCGGCGCGACAGGACGCGATGGAACGCCCGGCAGTGCCGGTCGGTCCAGTCCATCATCGGGGCCACGGTGAAAAATTTTCGGGTCATCTCAACGCTAGCTTTTTAGGAGAGTTTTCCAACACTCTGTCCTTGCCTGGAGGCTTTTCCAATATGGTGGCTGCAATCTCAAGGAAAATAAGTGGCTGCCGGTGTCACAGAGTCTCGATGAAGGAGCTCACCGACCTTGGCAGCGACCCTAATCTTGCCGGATTGCGCTTGTGACCTGCAGTTTCGGGACCAGACGGATCCTGTGAAACCACAGCTCTGCTCGGAGGAAACCATGTCGATCAACTGGCTTGTCCTGGCTCCGGCCGATGAAGACCTCCGCATCCCCACCTACGGCCAATATGGCGGGCCAGAGTACTCCGGCGGCAAGCTGCTGAGATCCGGCGACGTTCCCGATTTCACCGTCGAGCCGATCAATGATCTCGATCAACTCTTCCGCCGGCACGACATCGACGTGCGCGAAGCGGAGAGTTCCTATCAGCAGGCCCTTGCGGATCTTCGCCTCATCAAGGGGATCCTGAAGCTGTCGCCCGATGCCGTCTCAGGCGAAGGCGACCTTTATGCAGGCGCTGCGATCCTGGCGATGATCGGGCGGATCATCGTGTCCGACCGGCACCCCGAGGTGCTGGCCCGGATCAATCTCCCGAAAACCATCGACAAGGCCATCGACCTGATCGAGCATGGCAGCATCCGGCCCGATGCGCGGGAAATCGCTGGCTTCCGTGAATGGCTGAAGGACACCGGCAGCGAACTCGCCTCAAGGCATCAGCCGGCCCTGGATCTGGCAGCGGACAAGCTGCGCGATATTGCCGACACGCTTCACGGCGCGAATGCCAGGAAGCTCCACTTCACGCTCGACGGCGATGCCTTCACCTTCACGGTCGGCGAAGCCAAGGCCTTCCTTGCGCATGCCGCGCAGGATATCGCCGCAACCTGGGACACCGACAGTTCAGGAAGCCTTGCGACGGCTGATCAGGTTCCAGCAGTGCTGCAGCAGGTCGAAGCCCTGGCTCATAAGATGGATCTACCTTTCGGCCATTGGGATTCTCTCTTCTAGGCGTGCTGGGCCGAAGGGCCGCTCAGATCACCGTCGCCACCTTCGCGTCCAGCACGGACGCCGCCGCACGAGGGTCGAGCTTGACCTGCAGGCCTCGCTGGCCGCCATTCATGAACACCTGCGCGTGCTCGAAGGCCGATTGCTCGAGCACGGTCGGAACCCGCTTCTTCTGGCCAAAGGGGCTGATGCCGCCGACATGATAGCCGGTGATGCGCTCCGCATCCGCCGGCTTCATCATCTGGGCCGTCTTGCCACCTAAAGCTGCGGCGAGCTTCTTCAGGTTGACCTCCTGGTCGGAGGGCAGGATCACGCAGGCCGGCTTGTTATCCACCAGCACCATCAGGGTCTTGAGCACGCTCGACGGCTCCGCCCCCATGGCCTCGGCCGCCTGCAGGCCGATGCGCTCCGCGTTCGGATCGTACTCGTAAGAATGCACCGTGAAGGACACGCCGGCCTGCTGCAGGGCTAATGTCGCGCGGGTGGTCTTGGACATGGCCGTGAGGGTTTAAGCCCGATCAGTGATCGTGCTTGTGCCCGTGGTGGTGATCGTGGCCGCAGCCGGGGCCGTGCTCATGGTGGGCATGATCATGGTGATGGTGATCATGCTTGTGGTCATGCGCATGACCGTGGCTGTGGGAATGCGCGTGGTCATGGCTGTGGGAATGCGCGTGGCTGTGGCTCTCGCTGTGGCTGTGCGCATGGCCGTGATGATGGTGCCTGTGGTCGTGATCGCACACATGGGTGCTGCGCTCCGGCCTGAAGGGGCGCTCCACGGGTGTCACGGTGCAGCCCTGCCCGCGCGCCAGCTCCGCCAGGGCCGGATCGTTTTCGATGTAGAGCGCATCGCCCGTGACCTCGACGAGGCCGTGGTTGCTGCCGAGATGCCAGGCAAGGCGCGTGAGGCGCAACGGGTTCTCGGCCTTGATCTCCAGCAGGGCCTCGGCGGCGGCCCTCACCTGGACGAGCTGCCCATCCTCGAGCCGCAGGGCATCGCCATCGTTGATGGTGGTCTCCATGTCGAGGTCGAGACGGATCTCAGTTCCGCCGTCGCCTTTGAGCGTGCCATGGCGACGGTTCCTCGCCGCGTGGTCGAGGGTGACGGTGTCGATGACGCGGTCGGCCTTCACGGCGGGCTTGCGGACGATGGTGGTGACGCGGGGCATGGGCTGGTCTCGGTCTGTGATCGGGTAAAGCTCAGATAGGAAGCACGGCCGGATATTAATAGGCGATCTTGTCCGGCTTGTCCGCCCAGGCGTCGAAGACGGCCTTGGCCTCAAGGCTTGGCTGGTGGTCCATGGGGATCAGGCGCTCGGAGACGGGCTTGGGGATCTCGTCGTAGATCAGGCTGTCGTCGAAGCCGATCTCCGCCGCGTCCTGCCGGGTATTGGCATAGACGATCCGCCCCACCCGAGCCCAATAGGCGGAAGCAAGGCACATGGGGCACGGCTCGCAGCTCGTATAGAGCGTTGCGCCTTCGAGCGAATGGTCGCCGATCGCCTCGCAGGCGCGACGGATCGCCGTGACCTCGGCATGGGCTGTCGGATCCTTGGCGGAGGTGACCTGGTTCCAGCCCTCGGCGAGAACCTTGCCGTCGCGCACGATCACGGCGCCAAAAGGGCCTCCGGCCCCCTCCTCCATGTGCTCGCGGGACAATTCGATGGCGCGCGTGAGATAGCGCTGATCGTCGAGTCGATGAGTGCTCATGAGGTTTATGTATCGTTCGAGGCCGCGGGAGGCGAGAAATTTCGATTGAGCCGCCCATGCTCGCGAACTTGCAGCAGCTGCGCGGTCACGGAGGCGGCGATGACCGCCGGGTCCTTGTCCTCGATGCCGGGCAGCCCGATCGGGCAGACGAGGGAGCGGATCGTCTCCTCAGGGAGTCCGAGCTCCCGGAACCGCTTCTCGAACCGCGCCCGCTTCGTGGCGCTGCCGATGAGGCCCACATAGGGAAAGTCCCGCCGCAGAGCCGCCGCCGTGATCGCCATGTCGAGGGGGTGGTCGTGCGTCATGACGAGAATGATGGAATCGGGCTTCGCCTCGGCGATCTCGGCCTCCGGGTCCCACATGCGGATGGCCTTCGCATTCAGCGGAAGGTGGGCCGGAAAGGCGTCGTCCCGGTCGTCGAGCCAGCGCACGGCAAACGGCAGGGGCGCAAGCGACAGCACCAGCGCCCGGCCCACATGGCCGGCCCCGAACAGGAGAACCGGCGTGCGCACCTCGCCATGGGTCTCGCGCCAGCCGGTCCAGCGGTCGTCGCCGACGGCGGAGGAGAACTCGCGCCTCACGCGGCCCTCCTCGAGACGGCACTCGACCTCGAACAGCCCGCCTCCGGCCTCCGCCTCGACGAGAGGCGCGAGATCCTCCATGTCGCGGCTGTCGAAAGTCTCGATCAGGATCTTCACCCGCCCGCCGCAGCACTGGCCGAGATCGGGCCCGAGGGCCTGATCGACGATCCTCGCCGGGCCACGCCCCTGCCCCAGCATCTCACGGGCGATGTCGAGCATGCGGAATTCGAGCTGCCCGCCGCCGATGGTGCCGTGGAACGCGCCATCGGGCCGCATCACCATGCGCGCGCCGACCTCACGGGGAGCGGAGCCTTTCACGTCATGCACGGAGATGAGGGCGGCGCTGCCGTGCCGCGTCACGAAATCGGTGAGCTGGCGCCAGGTTCTCACCCCATCGGCCTCCCCCGCAACGCCTCGCAGGCGCGCAGGATCGCCTCGGGCGTGGCGGGTGCGTTGAGCGGCACAGGTTTCGACGGATCGAGCGCATGGACCGCATCCGCCAAGGCGCAGAAGACGCTGTTCGCCAGCATGATCGGCGGCTCGCCCACCGCCTTCGAGCGGTAGATGGTCTCCTCCCGGTTGGCATTGGGATAGAGCGCCACGTTGAAGGCGGCCGGCACATCGGAAGCGACCGGGATCTTGTAGGTCGAAGGCGCGTGCGTGAGCAGGTGCCCCTCCTTGCTGAAGACCAGTTCCTCCGTGGTGAGCCAGCCCATGCCCTGCACGAAGCCACCCTCGATCTGGCCGATGTCGATGGCAGGATTCAAGGAACGGCCGACATCATGGAGGATGTCGGTGCGCGTAAGGCGATTCTCGCCGGTGAGCGTGTCGACGATCACCTCCGAACAGGCTGCGCCATAGGCGAAGTAGAAGAAGGGCCGCCCCGTTCCCTTGGCGCGATCCCAAGTGATCTTCGGGGTCTTGTAATGCCCGGCCTCCGAGAGCTGCACGCGGGCCGCGATGCATTTCTTCGCCATCTCGTCGAAGGCGAGACTCTGGTTGCCGATGAAGACCCGGTCGTCGCGAAACTCGATCTGCTCCTCCGGCACGTCGTAGGCTTCGGACGCATAAGCAATCATGCGTTTCTTGATCGCGCCTGCCGCGATCTTCGCCGCCATGCCGTTGAGGTCGGAGCCGGATGACGCTGCCGTCGGCGACGTGTTCGGCACCTTCGCGGTCGTCGTGGCCGTGATGCGCACGCGCTCCATGGCGATGCCGAACTCCTCGGCCACCACCTGCGCCACCTTGATGTAGAGCCCCTGCCCCATCTCGGTGCCGCCATGGTTCAGGTGCACGGAGCCGTCCTGGTACACATGCACCAGCGCGCCCGCCTGGTTCATGTGCGTGAGCGTGAAGCTGATGCCGAACTTCACGGGCGTGAGGGAAAGCCCACGCTTCATGATCGGCGAAGAAGCGTTGAAAGCCACGATCTCCTCGCGGCGCGCGCGGTAGTTCGAGGTCTCTTCCAGCGTGCGCACGAGATTGATGAGGGTGTCGGTCTCCTCCACCTCCATGCCGTAAGGCGTGAGGTTCTCAGCCCCCCGGTAGAAGTTGGCGTAACGCACGTCGAGCGGATCGTGCCCCGTTGCCCAGGCGATCTGGTCCATCACATGCTCGATGGCGAGCATGCCCTGCGGGCCGCCGAAGCCGCGAAACGCCGTGTTGGAGACCGTGTTGGTTTTCAGGCGCTTCGAGGCGATGTGGACGGCCGGCATCCAGTATGCGTTGTCCGCGTGGAACATGGCCCGGTCCACCACGCCGGCGGAGAGATCCGCCGAATAGCCGCAGCGGGCGAGGAGATCGACCGCATAGCCCTGGATGCGGCCCTCCTCGTCCAAGCCCACCCTCCAGTCGCAGCGGAAGTCATGCCGCTTGCCGGTGAGGATGAAATCGTCGTCGCGGTCGAGGCGCAGTTTGCACGGTCGTCCGGTGACGCGCGCCGCGAGCGCTGCAGTCACGGCCCATTGCGTCGCTTGGCTTTCCTTGCCGCCGAAGCCGCCGCCCATGCGGCGTGTTTCGCAGGTCACATAGGCATCGGGAATGTCGAGCACGCGCGCGACCACGTGCTGCACTTCCGTGGGGTGCTGGGTCGAGGAATAGACATGGATGTCGCCATCCTCGCCCGGGATTGCCATGGCGACCTGGCCTTCGAGATAGAAGTGCTCCTGCCCGCCGACGCGGAACCCGCCTTCAAGCTTTCCCGGCGCCTGCGCGATGACGGCATGCGGATCGCCGCGGCCATAGGCATAGTCCGGCAGCACGGTCTCCCCGCGCTCCAGCGCATCCTCGACAGTGATGCTCGGCGTCTCGGATTCGATCTCCATCACCGCTTTCTTGACGGCGCGCCGTGCGGTGTCGCGGCTGGTTGCGACGACGGCGAAGAGAGCCTGCCCGAGAAAGCTGACCTCGGTGTCGACGAAGAGCGGGTCGTCGCCGAAGGCAGGCGACACGTCGTTCTTGCCGGGGATGTCGGCGGCCGTGAGCACCGCCACAACGCCGGGGACGGCCCGCACGGCGGAGACATCGAGCGAGATCAGACGTCCGCGTGCCTTCGGCGACTGGCCGATCGCCACATGCAGCGTGCCCTCGGGCTCGCGAATGTCATCGATGTATTGTGCGACGCCCTGGACGTGCTTCACACCAGAATCGTGCGGCAGGGATTTGCGAACGTGGCGGAGCGCTTCCACAGCCCCATCCTTCCCTCGGATCTCGGGTGTTCCCGAGATCCGTTCTTGCTTTCCCAAGTCGGAAACATCCGACTTGGGTGGGGGAGGGTCGGAGCGCGTCAGCGCTCCGGGGTGGGGTGGCAGCGCGACATTCGCAGATGTGGAGTTTCCCACCCCCTCCCGCGCCTGCGGCGCGCCCTCCCCCCTCAAGGGGGAGGTTGAAGAAGCGGCGAGTTTTGGACGCTCGTTCATGGCCCTACTCCGCCGCCTGGAGCGCGTCGCGCTGGCCGATGATGCGCGTCGCGCGGGTCTCGCCCGATGCGGTTTCGCTCAAGGCCTTGAACACGAGATTGCGCGCCACCGTCGCGCGGTATGCGGCTGAGGATCTGTGATCGTCGAGCGGCTGGTAATCGCGCGCGATCGCGGCCATGGCCTCACCCCAACCCGACGGCTCGTCGAGGGAGAGGCCGACGAGCGCCCGCTCCGTCTCAAGCGCCCGCTTCGGCGTGGCCGCCATGCCGCCGAAGGCGACGCGGGCCTCAGCGATGCGTCTGCCGTCGAGCTTGAACCTGAACGCGCCCATCGCCGCCGAGATATCCTCATCGAAGCGCTTGGAGATCTTGTAGGCGCGGAAGACCTCATTCGCCTTCAGCTTCGGCACCGTGATGCGCCGCACGAACTCGCCCGGCACCCGGTCCTGCTTGCGGTAGGCGATGAAGAAGTTTTCGAGCGGCATGGTTCGTGTGGCATCGCCATGGCGCAGCTCCACCTCGGAACCCAGTGCGATCAGCGCGGGTGCGAGGTCGCCGATGGGCGAGCCGTTGGCGATGTTGCCGCCCACGGTTCCGGACGCGCGCACCTGCCATGATCCGAAGCGGCGCATCAGTTCGCCGAGATCGGGATCGATCCGCGCGAGAGACGGATGAATCGCCGCATGAGTGACCATCGCGCCGATGCCAAGCTCCTCCGACGTCTCCTCGATGAGATCGAGCCCGGCCACGCGGCCGAGCCAGATGATCTTCTCGATCTCGGCCATGCCTTTGGTGATCCACAAGCCCACATCGGTGCAGCCGGCGACCAGGGTGGCATCGGGATGCCCCGCATAAAGCGCTGCCAGCGAGTCCTCGCTCGCGGGAGCGGCAAAGAAGCGTGTTTCATCCCCGACGAGGACATCCTGTCCATCCGCAAGGGACATCAAGCCTTGCACATTCCGCTCATGGGCTATGGAGAAGGCGTCGTCGGGCTGATCGCCGCAGGCCTGCAGGGCCGCATCGACGATGGGTCTGTATCCGGTACAGCGGCAGAGGTTGCCGGCGAGCGCATCGTTGACGGCCTCGCGGCTCAAAGGCCGCGCGCCTTCGTGATAGAGCGTGAAGAGGCTCATCACGATGCCCGGGGTGCAGAAGCCGCATTGGGAGCCATGGGTCGCCACCATGGCGGATTGCACCGGGTGCAGTTCGCCGCCAGCCGCGAGATCCTCGACCGTGACCAGTTCGGCTCCGTCGATCTGGCCGAGCAGCAGGATGCAGGCATTGACCGGCTCGTAGTGCACGCGCCCGCCCCTCATCCGGCCCACGGCCACGGTGCAGGCGCCGCAATCGCCCTCCGCGCAACCCTCCTTGGTGCCGACGCGTCGCTCCTGAAGCCTTAGGTAGTCCAGAAGCGTGGTGCGCGGATGAAAGCCTGAAACCTCGACTGCTCGTTCCTGCCGCCAGAAGCGGATTGTCTCTCGTACCACGATGTTCCTCCGCCGGTTCGACCCGGCTGTCTTATGGTGGGCCGGGTAGAATGGCGGAGCAAGACCTTTTCGCCAAGGGGCGGCCGTGGACAGCCGGGGCTTACCAGGTGCCGGTATTGGGCATCGAGGCCCAGGGCTCCTGCACGGGCTTCGGCTCGCCGCGCTGCAGCAGCTCGATGGAGATGTTGTCGGGGGTTTTGATGAAGGCCATGTTGCCGTCCCGGGGCGGACGGTTGATGGTGACGCCCGCATCCATCAGTTTCCGGCAGGACTCGTAGATGTCGTCGACGCGGTAGGCGAGATGACCGAAGTTCCGGCCGCCGGCATATTCGCTCTCGTCCCAGTTGTAGGTGAGTTCCAGAAGCGGCGCCTTCGTGTCCTTGGCCTTTTCCACATCCCCCGAAGCCGCCAGGAAAACGAGGGTGAAGCGCCCCTTCTCGTTGTCGATCCGGCGGACTTCGACCAGTCCGAACTTGTTGCAGAAGAAGTCGAGGGATTGTTCGAGGTTCGAGACGCGAACCATCGTATGAAGGTATTCCATGATCATCTCCGTGAGCGGAATTCACGTGATGGCGTATTTCACCCGGAGATCAAGGGGTACCATTTTGTTGTGCGGAAAAAGCCTTGGATTTGGCCAAGATCAGGTGACTTTTAAGCGTTGCTGCTTCAAGCAGACTGGCGGTCCTTCCCCAAGGCCCTAGAACCAACGCAACTTCGTTTCAGACGGATACCCGATGCGCACCGAGACAGCACCGATCGTTCGCCTTGAGGATTATCGGCCCAGCGACTTCCTGATCGACAGTGTTGAGCTCGACGTCAAGCTGCACCCGACGGAGACCAGGGTGACCGCGACGCTCGTCATGAGGCCCAACCCCACCGGACGCTCGGATGCGCCCCTCGTCCTCGACGGCGACGAGCTGAACCTGAAATCCGTGGCCCTGGACGGGCGGATCCTGTCCGACGAAGAGTTCGAGGCTGTCCCGCAATCGCTCACCATCCCGCAGGCACCCCGCCAGCCGTTCACGCTGACGGTCGAGACCGAGATCAACCCGACGGCGAACACCAAGCTCATGGGTCTGTACCGCTCGGGCGGCAATTACTGCACGCAGTGCGAGGCGGAAGGCTTCAGGCGCATCACCTATTTCCTCGACCGTCCAGACGTTCTCTCCGTCTACACGACCCGGATCGAGGCTGACCGCGACGAGGCTCCGGTTCTCCTCGGCAACGGCAACCCTGTCGAGAACGGCCCCGTCGACGGCTCCGGCCGGCATTATGCCGTCTGGCACGATCCCCACCCCAAGCCCTCCTATCTCTTTGCCCTGGTGGGAGGCCGCCTCGGCCGCGTGTCCAAGACCTTCACGACCATGAGCGGGCGGGACGTGGATCTCGCCATCTATGTGGAGCCCGGCAAGGAGGACCGCGCCGATTACGCCCTCGACGCGCTCGAGCGCTCCATGCGGTGGGACGAGAAGGCCTTCGGCCGGGAATACGACCTTGATGTCTTCAACATCGTCGCCGTGTCCGACTTCAACATGGGCGCCATGGAGAACAAGGGCCTCAACATCTTCAACGACAAATACGTCCTGGCGTCCCCGGAGACCGCCACCGATATGGACTACGCCCACATCGAAGCGATCATTGCGCACGAGTACTTCCACAACTGGTCCGGCAACCGCATCACCTGCCGCGACTGGTTCCAGCTCTGCCTGAAGGAGGGTCTGACTGTCTTCCGCGACCAGGAATTCTCATCCGACGAGCGGTCCCGTCCCGTACACCGCATTGCGGAGGTGAAGACCCTGCGCGCCCGGCAGTTCCTGGAGGATTCGAGCCCCCTCTCCCACCCGGTGCGCCCGACCCAGTATCGCGAGATCAACAACTTCTACACCGCGACCGTCTATGAGAAGGGTGCGGAGATCGTCCGCATGCTCAAGACGATCATCGGAGACGAAGACTTCCGGCGCGGCATGGATCTCTACTTCGAGCGTTGCGACGGCACCGCGGCAACGGTCGAGGATTTCGTGAACGCCTTCGCGGACGTGACAGGCCGGGACTTGTCCCACTTCGCCCGGTGGTACGAGCAGTCCGGAACGCCCCGCGTCACGGTGAAGAGCCATTACGACGTGGCGGCGCAGACCTATCGCCTCGACTTCACCCAAAGCACCCCGCCGACGCCGGGACAGGCGAAGAAGGAGCCGATGGCCATTCCCGTCGTGCTGGGCCTTGTCTCGCACGACGGATCTCCCGTGAACGCCGCCTGCGACCGGGTGAATGAGCGCGGCGTGTTCCTGTTCGACAAGCCGGCCGACAGCATCACCTTCACGGGCGTGACATCCCTGCCCGTTCCGTCGCTCTTCAGGGGCTTCTCGGCCCCTGTGAGGATATCCCTCGACCTGCCGAACGAGGAGCTGCTCGTTCTCCTCCGGCACGATCGCGATGCCTTCAACCGCTGGCAGGCGGCGCAGACGGTCGCCATGAGGCTGCTGACCTCGCTCTCGAAGGAGGGCTCCCTGGCGGATGATACGGTCGGCGCATTCTCGTCGGCCCTGTGCTCCTTCATCGACAGGGATGCGGAAAGCGATCCGGCCTTCGCGGCGCTGGTCATGACCCTCCCGAGCGAGGCCGACATGGCCCAGGAGATCGGCAACGATGTGAATCCGGACGCCGTTCATCGCGCCCGCACCGAACTGCGTCGTCGCATCGGCCAGGCCTGCAGAAAGCGCATGCAGCACTTTTACGAGACCCTCGCCGATCTCGGTCCCTACAGTCCCGATGCGGCGAGCGCCGGACGCCGCTCGCTGCGCAATGCATGTCTCGACCTTCTCACAGCCGCCGACCCACAGGCCGGCGAGGCGTTCGCCCTGGCGCAGCTCGACTCTGCGACCAACATGACGGATCGGCTTGCCGCGCTCAGCGTCCTGACGACCATACCCGGCCCGGCGCGCGAGGAGGCCATCACCCGGTTCGGCGAGCGCTACCGCAACGAACCGCTCGTGATCGACAAATGGTTCACGTTGCAGGCAGCCATTCCTGAGGATGGAACCCTCGAACGGGTGAAAGGCCTCATGGAGCATCCCGCCTTCTCGTTGGGCAATCCCAACCGGGTACGCTCGCTGATCGGCAGCTTCGCCATGCTCAACCAGGTTCAGTTCAACCGGGCCGATGGCGCAGGCTACCAGTTCCTGGCCTCGATCGTCCTGCGCACGGACGAACTGAATCCTCAGCTGGCGGCGCGACTGCTGACCGCTTTCAGCACGTGGCGCATGATGGAAAACACCCGCCGGGAACATGCCGAAAAGGCCCTTCGCTCCATCGAACAAAAGCCCAATCTTTCCCGCGACGTAGGCGATATCGTGAGCCGCTCCCTCGAGGCGGGCCAATCGAAATAGGCTATATGTTTGAAGAGGTTATCGGGTTTTCCCTGATTTCCCCAAGGGAAGATGGGATAGGAAATTTTTTATTAACCTTCGGGTTCTACTAACTAGACAAATCACCCGCTCAAGATTCTATTGTTAGTGATTCGGAGAGATGCGGCACGTCCTCCGAAACAGGACGCAAATGGTTCCGGAGGAAGCATCGCATGGCGGGGGCGGTGACCGCATGCGTACCCGCGCGTGCGGGTACGATTCTAGGGGTGACGCGATCAGACGCGAACCTGACCTATCGGCGGCTCGAGCGATATGAGCCCCTGCTCCGCTTGGCCGTTCCGGCTGTCCTGATCCTCTTCCTCATTACCCTTGCCGGAAGCGCGTGGATCCAGATCCGCGACGGCCGCAAGGACACGCTCTTCGACGCCATCAGCGACATCGACATCATCGCATCGCTCTCCGCAGCAAAGCTCGGCGCCGTTCCTGCCCTGCGGGACCGCGCGCAGGCTGCGGCGCATCTGGAGCACCTTGCCAGGGACATGCCTCCGAGCGCACTGACGCAGAGCCGTACGCTCATGCTGGTCGATCAGGCCGGCACCATCCTGGCCGCCTATCCGCCGATGCGGGATATCCCCGGCAAGCTCACCGATATCCTGGGCGATGCGCAGCCGCTGATGCTGTTCGCGGACCGCGCCGGCGTCATGACGATCAGGCTTCCCAACGGCATCGAGGGCATGGCGACCGTGCGCTCGCTTCCTGCCTCGTCCGGACAGATCGCGCTCGTGCAGCCCACACCTCATATCCTGTCCGGCTGGTGGACGCGCACCATCGGCCACGTCTCGCTGCTCGGCGCCACGATCCTGGTGCTGCTCGGCATCGGCGTGGCTTATGTGATGCAGTCGAACCGCGCGCGTGCCGCCGACGAGGTCTGCGAGAAGGTGCGCGACAGGATCGACTCTGCCTTGAACCGCGGACGCTGCGGACTGTGGGATTGGGACATCGGCCGCGGACGGATCTATTGGTCCGATTCCATGTACGAGCTCCTCGGCTACGAGCGCCAGGACGAGTTCCTGTCCTTTGGCGAAGTGAACACCATGATCCACCCTGAGGATCAGGACCTCTTCACGCTGGCCGAGCAGCTCGCGTCCGCCAGCACCTCGCTCGTCGATTACGAGTTCCGCATCCGCAGCATCACGGGCGACTGGGTGTGGCTGCGCGCCCGCGCCGAGCTGATGAACGATCCCGACGATGCGGCAAGCCATCTCGTCGGCATCGCGGTGGACGTGACCGAGCAACGCGGCCTGGAAGAGAAGACCGCCAAGGCGGACGCACGGCTCCACGACGCTATCGAGGCGATTTCCGAGGCCTTCGTTCTCTGGGACGCGAACAACAACCTCGTGCTCTGCAATTCCAAGTTCCAGAAGCTGCACGAGCTGCCGGCCGATGCGCAACTGCAGGGCAAGTCCTATGCCGAGGTGATGGCTTTGGGCCGTCCGCCGGAGGTGCAGCACCAGTTCCTGCGCCGCGAGCAGCAGGATGTGGGCGCGCGCACCTTCGAGGCCCGCCTTCAGGACGGACGCTGGCTGCAGATCAACGAGCGGCGCACCAAGGATGGCGGCTACGTGTCGGTGGGCACGGACATCACGGCGCTCAAGCGCCATGAGCATCGCCTCGTCGAATCCGAGAAGGAGCTGATCGCCACCGTTCTCGATCTCAAGCAGTCGCGCCAGAAGCTCGAGGCGCAGACTCACCAGCTCGCCGATCTTGCCGAGCGCTATCTCGACCAGAAGGCACAGGCCGAAAGCGCCAACCGCGCCAAGTCCGAATTCCTGGCCAACATGAGCCACGAGCTGCGCACGCCGCTCAACGCCATCATCGGCTTTGCGGAAGTGATGCAGAGCGGCATCTTCGGCTCGCTCGGCTCCGACAAGTACGAGGAATACTGCTCCGACATCCGCTCCAGCGGCGAGTATCTCCTGTCGGTGATCAACGACATCCTCGACATGTCGCGCATCGAGGCAGGCCGCACGTCTCTCACCAAGCAGCCGATGGAGGTTCACGCCTCGATCCAGCGCGCCCTCAAGCTGGTGGGCGAGCAGACCAAGGCCAAGAACCTCTCCGTCACCGTCGACGTGAACCCCGAGGACATCGTGGTGCCCGCAGACGAGCGCGCCCTGCATCAGATCCTCGTCAACCTGCTCCAGAACGCGACCAAGTTCACGAGCGAGGGCGGCTGCATCACGGTGCGGACGCGCCAGGCCGGCAACGCCGTCAACATCTATGTCGAGGACAACGGCATCGGCATTCCCGACCACGCCCTGCACAAGCTCGGCCAACCCTTCGAGCAGGTCGAGACCGAGTTCTCGAAGAGCTACAAGGGCTCAGGCCTCGGCCTCGCCATCGCCCGCTCGCTCACCGAACTGCACGGCGGCTCACTCCGCATCAAGAGCCAGGAAGGCGTCGGCACCATCGTGCTGGTCCACCTGCCGCTCACGGAAAACTCCAGCGCCGAGATCGCACTGGCGGACGCGGCGGCGTAAGTAAACCCATTGTCACCACCGAACGTAAGCAGCCGACGCTGGTGTGGCGCCGGCTTGTGTCTATGGTGGGCTCGGTTGAGCCTTCTTGTCTTGGCCTGTCCGGATCTGAGCCCTAGAGCGTGTAGAACCCGATATTGGCGGCCGAGAGGGCCATTCCGGCTTTGAGCTGGGCGAACTGGATCTGGGCAGCACCGCCGACGCCGTCGGCATCGTAGGAGAGCGCGCCGGTGGCCTGGTTGTAGATGATGCGGTGATCGGCAGTGGTGGCCGCCGATCCGAGCGCGAAGGCGCTGCCCTTGAGCGCTAGGCGGATTGTGGATACGCCGCCGATCGTCTCGGTGAGCAGCGCGCCGGCCAGGTTCTGGAACACGGAGGTGGCGAGTTCGATGCGGTCGCCCTCGGCTGCGTTGAAGTCGAGGATCTCGTCGACGCTGATCGTCCCGGGCACCACCGCCGTCTCGAACCGGAAAGTGTCCCGGCCCGCGCCGCCCTGCAGCCAGTCCCCGCCCTCGCCGCCCACCAGGGTGTCGGCTTGCCCGCCGCCGTTCAGGTAGTCCCGGCCACCCTCGCCGCGCAGCTCGTCGGTGCCGTCGTGCCCGTAGAGCTCATTGCCCGCATGGTCGCCCTGCAGCTTGTCACCATAGGCCGAGCCCTGCAGACCCTCGATCGCCACATAGACGTCCCCGGCCGCATCCCTGGTATTGAGCGCCCGATTCAGGAGGCTTGCAACCACCCCAGACTCGGCGCCCCAATACACCGCATAGTCGTAGCCCTCGCCGCCGTCGATGAGATCTCCGCTGCCCCGGCCCTCGAGCACGTCGTTGCCGGCATTGCCCCGCAACGTGTTGCTGCTTGTGTCGCCATACAGCTCGTCATTGTGCCGGGAGCCCAGCACCTCCTCGACCGACACGAAGCTGTCGCCCTGCGCCTCGCCGGCGTTGCGGCCGAGGAGGATCAGATCCACCGCCACGCGCGAGGCCGCGCCGGAATAGTCGGCGATGTCCCAGCCCTCGCCGCCGTCGAGCTGGTCCGCGCCCGCACCGCCGACGAGCCGGTCGAAGCTATCCCCGCCGGACAGGACGTCGGCCCCGCTGCCGCCCACCAGGGTATCGTGGCCCGCTTCGCCGAACAGGTAGTCGTTCCCGTCCAGGCCCGCGACGATGTCATGGCCGCCCCGTCCGAACAGGTAGTTGTCCCCCCCGTTGCCATCGAGCGTGTCGTCATGAAACGATCCGTGCAGACCCTCGATGCTGCTGTAGGTGTCGCCGGCCGCATCTCCCGTGTTGGCCCAAGCATTCCACAGGCGCACCGTCACGCCGTATGATGCCGAGGCGTAGCTGGCATAGTCATAGCCCGCCCCGCCAATCAGCTGGTCGGCCTCCGTTCCGCCGTCGAGCACGTCGGTGCCGTCGCCGATCAGGGTGTCGAGCCCGGCCCCGCCATAGAGCCAGTCGTGGCCCGACCAGCCGCCGTCCAGCACGTCGTCGCCCTCGCCGCCCTCCAGCGCGTCATGGCCGCCGCCGCCCACCAGCCAGTCCCCGCCGGCCAGGCCGCGCAGAACGTCGTCGCCCTCTTGGCCGAAGAGCTCGTTGTAGCCCTCTCCCCCCGTCAGCGTGTCGCCGAACTGCGACCCGTGCAGACCCTCGATGCTGTCATAGCGTTCGCCGTTGGCCTGGCCCCGGTTCTGCGTTGGATCGGACAGGTTCGCCACGACGCCGATCCTGGCCGTGGAGTAGCTCGCATAGTCGTAGCCCCCTCCGCCAATCAGGCTATCGCCGCCCAACCCGCCCTCCAGGATATCGTTGCCAAGGCCACCATTCAGGATATTGGCTTTGTCGTTGCCCGTCAGTGTGTCGTTGTACTTCGAGCCGGTTAGCCCCTCGATGGAGATATAGGTGTCGCAGGCCGCATCGCCGGTGTTCCGCGAGGTGTCGGACAGGTTGGCTACAACACCTGAGGTAGCTCGATCATAGCTTGCAATGTCAAAGCCGAGGCCGCCATTGAGTTGATCGGGGTCGGCGCCACCCTGCAGCACGTCGTCGCCCGCAAGGCCGCAGAGGATGTCGCTGCCCCCATAGCCGGTCAGGATGTTGCCCTCGGCGTCGCCGGTGAGCCTGTCGTCGTGAGCCGAACCGGCCAAACCCTCGATGGAGCGGTAGACATCGCCCGCCGCCTCACCGGTGTTGAGGTTGCGATCGTTGAGGTTGGCCACCACGCCGCCGGATGCCTGCTCGTACGAAGCAATGTCGAACTTATCGCCCCCATCCAAGAGATCGCCGCCGGCGCCCCCCTTCAGGACGTCGTTGCCGTTGCCTCCGTAGAGGAAGCCCATTCCCCGAACCTGGTCGTTGCCGCTCGTGCCGATATGGGCCTCGATAGAGAAGCTCACGGTGCCATTTTCCAGTGTTAATTCGCCATCGTACCCTGAGCCGGGCCGATCGGGCCTACCGGGCAGGCTTTCGAGAATAGCCTTACCGACGGCTTCAAGAAGGTCCCGGGTGGCATCAAGAACCGTATACTCTGGAACAGGCTTTTGAGGAGGTACCTCTACATTTCGGTGGTCGCCCCATTTGAACCTCGCGTCCCACCAATCAGTGTAACCTAATATTTGACTTCCGTCGGGAAGCTCCGTCAGCTCCGAGCGAACAACCTTCGCTCCAACGAAAGAAAGTCCTCCGTTATTTACTATACTACCATCATAATATGTCGTCGTTTCCGTAATCTTCTTGGGCCCACCACCATTTTGTTTAATTTCGTACTTATAATCTAAGTAATCACCGGCCTTGACAATATCGGAATTGTTCCTTTTATGATATTCATAATAAGTACTGCTAATTTCTTTACCAGATTTATAGTACGAATATTCCTGAGTCCATGATCCATCTACATTTTCCCTATACTCTCTTCTGTATTCACCTGGCTTATCATACACTTCATGGAAGACGTCGCCATCCGCGTTAGTCTCTTCCCTCCTGTAAAAACCACTATCATAATGGTAGGATTCCCGGATTTTGAGACCACCTGGAAAGTACTCAACTACGTGTAGGCTGTTGTCAGTATACATACGCTCCGTTACTCTGCCGTCAGCCCAACGTGTTTGATAATCTACTCTCCAACGATCTCCCTGAATGAGCGTCACGGAGCCGTCGGGAGACTTGATAAGCTCATTCCTTTTCCCTTCCTCGACCACGCTGGTAATCTGTGTGCCGTCGGGGAGAGTTTGGGCTACAGTGCCATTCTCCGAGAAGACCCTACCGTCAGCGAATCTCGAGAGCACACCAGCGCCATCCAGGCCGTACATACCAGAGCCAGCCTGCGAACCGCCGTAAGTGCCGATGTATCGAGAGAAATATTCATCGAGCGCTTGCTGAATTGTAAACATCTGCTTGCCCCACTGGCGTCGAGCTTGGCATACGACCGACGTTCGAGGCATTCCGAGCAAATTTTTCGCGCAGGGACAACTCTCGCGACGGAGAGGTTTTTAGGGTTATTTAATACCTGAGCGCCTCATAAACATACGAAAAGTTTTATCTGCCCTTATGAAGCGCAACTCATGATGATCATTGCCGGAGCGGCATGCGGCTATGTACATCTCGCGTTGAACTTCACGATCCCGTTGCGCCAAAAATCGCGCTGACCTTGCGATATGTTTCCTGAAGCTGCTCCAGCAGCACCTTAGAACTCGGTAGCCCCGCCACCGTCGCAAGTCGCTTGAGGATCACGGGCGGGACCTTCTCCGCATCGAACTTCCCTTCGATGGTCAGGCGCTGCCATTGGAAGATGTCGTTGAAGAGTCGATGTGCTTCGGTGAGTACCCTTGCGTCATCTGCTGAGAGCAGGCCGAGAGACTGAGCTGCGGCAAAAGTCACTTCTGTTGAAAGGCCGGCGAGCGTCGGGTGCTTATGCGCATGCGCTAGCACCAACCCTTGTGCGATGAAGTCGAGATCGGTGAGGCCGCCGCGGGCGAGCTTCATGTCCCAAGGATCCTCGTCGCCCTTCTCCTGGGCGATCAGCTCGCGCATGGCGCGCACATCCTTGAACACGGCCTTCGGATCGCGCTTGGCGGTGAGAATGTCTTTCACGGAGCGTGTGACGTCCGTGCCGAAAGCATCATCGCCGGCGAGCACCCGGGCGCGGGTGAGCGCCATGTGCTCCCAGAGTTCGGCCTCGGTCTTCTGATAAGCGACGAAGCCCTTGAACTGCGACGCGACAGGCCCCTTGCCGCCCTGCGGGCGCAGGCGCAGGTCGACCTCGTAGAGCAAGCCGCGGCGCGTCGGCACCGTGAGCGCCGAGACGAGGCGCTGCGTAAGGCGCGTGTAGTAGACCACCGCATCGAGGCTGCGCGGTCCGGTGCTCTCGCGTCGGTTGTCGTCGAAATCGTAGATCACGACGAGGTCGAGATCGGAACCCGCCGTCAGCTCGCGGCTTCCCAAGCGGCCGAGGCCGAGGATCGCGATGCGCGCGCCCGGCACGGCGCCGTGCTCGGCTTGAAAAGCGCGGTGCACCTCTTCGAACGAGGCGCGGATAACCGCGCGCGCGATGGCGGCATAGGCCTCGCCGGTCTGCGTCGGCGAGAGAACGCCGGAGAGCAGCCGCGCGCTCGTGACGAAACGCATCTGACGCGCCGCATCGCGGATGCGATCGAGGAAATCCTCGAAATCGCGCGGCGGCCCAATGAGCTGCCTCACTTGGGCCTCGATGGTCTCGTCGTCCGTGGTGGGCGTGCCGAAGGCCGGATCGATCAGCGCATCGAGCACATGCGGCGACTGTGCCACCGTGTCCGCGAGGCGCGGCGCGGTGCCCAAAAGATCGGCGAAGAGCAGGCGCAGGCGGTCATGGGATTGCAGGATGGTGAGAAGCTCGACAGCCGCCGGCATGCGGCCGAAGGCGCGATCGAGGACAGCAAGCGCGCCGTCGGGATCGGCGGTGCCGCCGAGAGCCGAAAGCAAAGCCGGCGTGAGTTCGGTCAGCACTTCGCGGGCACGGGCGCTCTGAATGGCGGGACGGCGGCCGAAATGCCAGCCGCGCACGGTTTCCGCCACGCGCTCGGGCTCGTGAAAGCCGAGGCGCTGCAATGTGGCCAGCGTATCGGGATCGTTGTCCGAACCGGTGAAGACGAGGCTGCCCACATCGGAGGCGAGCTCCGGCCCCTCCTCGAAGAGCAGGGCATAATGCCCCTGCACGATCTTCGCCTGATCGGTCAGAGCTTTCGAGAAAGCTTTCAGATTGGGATAGCCGCAGAATTTGGCGAAGCGCTTGAGCTGCTCATCGTCAGAGGGCAGGCGCTGCGTCTGCTCGTCGGCCACCATCTGCAGCCTGTGCTCGATGGTGCGCAGAAAGCGGTAGGCGTCGGAGAGCTCGTCCCGCGCATGGGCCGTGATCCAGCCTTCGTCATGAAGCGCTTTGAGCATGTCGAGGGTACGGCGCCCGCGCAACCCCGGGCGGCGTCCGCCGAACACGAGCTGCTGCGTCTGCACGAAGAACTCGATCTCGCGGATGCCGCCGCGCCCGAGCTTGATATCGTGGCCGGCCACCGCGATCTCGTCGTGCCCGCGCACCGCATGGATCTGCCGCTTCATCGCGTGCACGTCGGCGATGGAGGCGAAGTCGAAATACTTGCGCCAGATGAAGGGGCGCAGCTCGTCGAGAAAGTTCTGTCCGAGGGTGAGATCGCCGGCGACCGGCCGCGCCTTGATGAGCGCCGCGCGCTCCCAGTTCTGACCCACGGTCTCGTAATAGACATAGGCCGAGGCCAACGACACCGCCGTCGGGGTAGAGCCCGGATCGGGACGCAGGCGGTAATCGACGCGATGCACGTAACCGTCGGCCGTCCGCTCCTGCAGCAGCTTGGCGAGTTGCTGCGCGAGGCGGGTATAGACCGTCGCGGCCTCCGAAGGGTCGCGCAGCACCGTCGTCGCCGGATCGAAGAAGATGACGAGGTCGATGTCGCTCGAGTAGTTGAGTTCCCCTGCCCCATGCTTGCCGAGCGCCAGCACCGTAAAGCCGGAGCCCTCGCCCGGCGCATCGGGATTGGTGAGATTGATGCGGCCGAGATCCGCCATCTCGGTGAGGACGAGATTCACCCCGCCGGCCACGGAGGAATCGGCGAAATCGGAGAGCACCTGCGTGACCTGCTCCGTGCCCCAGAGGCCGCCGATATCGGCCATGGCGACGAGAAGCGCGTGGGCGTTGCGGTTCTGCCGGAAGGCGCGAACGGCATCGTCCCGCGTGATCGCGCCGGAGCGCAGTTCGCGGAACAGGTTGGACTGGTTGTCGATGATGGCGCGGTGCGTCTCCTCCGGCGAGGAGAAGGCCAGTTTCGCCATGCGCGCAGGATCGTTGACGATCAGCTGCCAGAGGAAAGGGGAATGGTCGGCGAGGCCCAGAAGGAGATCGAAGAAGAGACCCCCGTCGAGCTGCTCCAGCAGGGCAGCAGCCTCCGGCTCATCGTGCACGCGGTTGACGAAATCCTTCAGCTGCGCCTTCGCCCGCCTTTGGTCAGCCACGAGCGGCGTCCTGGTCAGACGGCTGAGGAAGGAGTTATTCAAATCCGGCACGGCGGGTCTCTTCCGGTTCCTGGGATGGCCCGAGTGTTCACGCCCGGCATCCGGTGGCAACCGAAAAGTGCCGCCCTGCCCTCATCCTTCAGGCTTAAGCAGCACTTTGCAGGGTCGGCTGGGGAAGCTCGATCGCCTTCAGGGGCAGGGACAATACGACCCGCAGGCCCGGCTCGTTGTCCTCGAGCCTGAGCGCTCCGCCATGGAGCCGCGCCACGGCGGCGGCGAGGCTGAGCCCTAAGCCGAAGCCGGGGCGGGAGCGGGCCGTCTCCAGGCGGACGAAGCGCTCGAGCACCCTGCCCCGCTCTTCCCGCGGAATGCCGGGTCCCCGGTCAGCCACCGCGATCCGCACCTCGCCATCGCGGCGATGGGCCGACACGCTGATCGTCTTGCCGGGGGAGTCGGACGAGGCGCCGTATTTGAGGGCATTGTCGAGCAGGTTCGACGTCGCCTGCCCCAGGAGCTCCCGGCTGCCGTGAACGGGAAGGTCGTCCTCTACGGAGACCTCCAGATCCACGCCGGCTTCCTCGGCCAGCGCATCGTAGAGTTCGGCCACGCCGCGCACGGCCTCGGCCGCATCGAAATCGGCCAGTCCCTCGCGGGCATTACCGGCCTCCAACCGGGCGATCATGAGCAGCGCGTTGAAGATGCGGATGAGGTTGTCGCTCTCGTCGATGGTGGCCTCGAGCGCGGTCTTCAGCTCGTCGGGCGTGCTCGCCGTGCGCAGGGCCTCGTCGGCCTTGTTGCGCAGGCGCGTCAGGGGAGTCTTGAGATCGTGGGCGATGTTGTCGGAGACCTCCTGCATGCCGCGCATCAGCTCGCCGATGCGGTCGAGCATGGCGTTGAGGTTCTGGGCGAGACGGTCGAGCTCGTCGCCGGTTCCTGCAATCTTCAGCCGTCCGCCGAGGTCGCCGGCCATGATGTGGCGCGTGATGTCGGTCATGTCGTCGACGCGCTTGAGCACCCTGCGCGTGATGAACCATCCGCCGAGGCAGCCGAGAACGCCGATGAAGAGCAAGGAATAGCCGAAGGCGCGTTGGATGATCTCACGCAGGCGCCGGCGCTCTTCCACGTCACGGCCGACGAGAAGGCGGAAACCGCCGGGCAGGAGATAGACACGCACGATGGCCACGTCCGGCCGCGTGTCGGTCTCATCGGTGCGGTTGTAGAGGGTCTCGAACTGACCAGTCCGCCCGAGTATATCAGGAGGCAATGCGCCCACATTGCCGGCGACCCGCTCGCCGGCCTCCGTGGTGACGAGATAGAGCAAGGCACCAGGCGCGCGAGAACGCCGCTCAACGTTGTTCACGAGTCGGCGCAGGCCGCCAAACCTATACTGGTCGGACAGGCTGTTGATCTCGGATTCGATGCTGGAGATGAACTGCTCGGTGAGGAGCCGCTGCGCGTTCCAAGCCACATAGCCCAGTGCCACGAAGGCGAAAATGGTGAAGATGAGCAGATAGGCAAAGGACAGTTTGAACGCTGTCGTCCGGACGAGCTTGCCGAGGGCAGACATGAAGGCGCTCATGGCTGCACGCTCATTCCGCGTCCCCCTCAGTGCCGACGCGCACCATGTAGCCCGCGCCGCGGATGGTGTGGATGAGCGGCTTGTCGAAGCCCTTGTCGATCTTGGCGCGCAGGCGCGAGACGTGAACGTCGATCACGTTGGTCTGCGGATCGAAGTGATAGTCCCACACGTGCTCCAGAAGCATTGTGCGGGTGACCACCTGGTTGGTGTTCTTCATCAGGTATTCGAGCAGGCGGAACTCGCGCGGCTGCAGCACGATCTCCTGGCCGGAGCGCGTGACGCGGTGGGACAGCCGGTCGAGCTCGAGATCGGCGATGCGGTAGATCGTGGGCTCGGTACTGGGAGCCGAGGCGCGGCGGCGCGAGAGAACCTCGACCCGCGCGAGCAGCTCGGAGAAGGCGTAGGGCTTAGGGAGGTAATCGTCGCCGCCGGCACGCAGGCCCTTCACCCGGTCGTCCACCTGGCCCAGGGCCGAGAGAATGAGAACCGGGGTCTCGACCTTCTGCTCGCGAAGCGAACGGATCAGGGAGAGGCCATCGAGCTTGGGCAGCATGCGGTCGACCACGAGCACGTCGTAATCCCCCGCCTCCGCCATGGCATAGCCGTCGAGGCCGTCGGCGGCATGGTCCGCCACGTGGCCTGCCTCGCGGAACGCCTTGACGAGGTAGGAAGCCGCCTCTTTGTCGTCCTCGATGATGAGAATCCGCATCAGCCTGCACGTCACACAAGAAAAAGCCCGTCGGCGAACCGGTCCTGGAGGGGAAAGACCGGTCCGCCGCGGGCAGAAGACACCAGGTGTCGGGGGCAATCAACTCAGAAAACCTGGTGCCTGTACCTTTATCCCGACGCATCGTGCTGACCCGAAGGGCCACGTGAGTGAAAAGTGGATCCGGTTTTCGCTGCCGCGGACCTCCGGTTCCGCCAGAACGATGCGCTCTTTAAAAAGTTGAGCATCGGATTGATCCCAAAAGTGGAGGCCACTTTTGGGATCAATGCTCTGGGATCAGACGCCCTTCGGCTGGCTCCCGACCTCGAGGGTCACGTTACGCTCCTTGCCTTCGCGGTAGAGCGTGAGCGACACGGACTTGCCAGGGGCCACATTCGCGATCTTCCGCGACAGATCCTTGGCCTCCTTGATCGGCTGCCCGTCGACCGCGACGATCGTGTCGCCCGTCTTGACGCCGGCCTTGGCGGCGGGACCGTCCTTGATGGCCTCGGCCACGAGGGCGCCCTTGGGCTCCTTCAGGCCGATCGCCTCGGCGATCTCCTTGGTCACCGGCTGCATCTGCACGCCGATGAAGCCGCGGGTCACGGAGCCCTTGTCCTTCAGCGAAGCCACGACGGTCTCGACGGTGCTCGCAGGGATGGCAAACGCAATACCCACATTGCCGCCCGAGGGCGAGAAGATCGCCGTGTTCACGCCCACGACCTCACCGGAGAGGTTGAAGGTCGGGCCACCCGAGTTGCCCTTGTTCACCGAGGCGTCGATCTGGATGTAGTCGTCATAGGGGCCGCTGCCGATATCGCGGTGCTGGGCCGAGACGATGCCGGCCGTGACCGTGCCGCCGAGACCGAACGGGTTGCCGATCGCCATCACCCAGTCGCCGATGCGGGCCTTCTGGGAGGCCAAACGAACATAGGGGAAGTCGTTGCCTTCGACCTTCAGCAGGGCGAGATCGGTCTTCGGGTCGGTGCCGACCACCTTGGCGTCGAGAGTCCGGCCGTCGTCCATGGTGATCTCGACCTCGGAGCCCTTGTCGACCACATGGTTGTTGGTCACGATGTAGCCGTCAGCCGAGACGAAGAATCCGGAACCCATGGACTGGCCGAACTGACGCGGACGCTCCTGGCGCGGGCCGCGATCGCCGCGACCGGGGTTCTGGTCGCGGAACTGGCGGAAGAAGCGCTCCATCGGGTGGCCCGGGGGCAGATCGGGCATCGAGAACTGCTGACCGTCGTCATCGCCGTCGTTCCGGTCGGCCACGTTCTGCACCTTGACCTTCACGGCCACGACGGCGGGCTTCACCTGGTCGATGACGTCGGCAAAGGACGGGGCCGCCTGGAGCGGCTGCGCCATGGAGCGCAGTTCGGCATGGGCGGGATTGGGAGCAACCAGGCCGCTCTCGACGGCGCCGCCTGCGATCAACGCAGCCACGGCCGCTGCGCCGAGCCATGTCGCGGTGCGCTTGCGGGCGGGGGTGGAAACCTTGTCCAACATGTCTTGTCTCTCCTGGATAAACCCCTGTGGGTTCGTCATGAGAGCAAGATGGGGTGCGCCGCCTTACGGTACCCTCACCCCAAGATGAAATGTTGGTAAGGTTTGAGAAAGGGCGACGGGGCGGGATCTCAGCTGTGCCGGCGGGACGGGCGCCCACGTTTAGCGGGCCCGGATTTCCTGCCCTTGAGGCTTCTGACCGAACGGGTTTGCAGCTTCCGTCCTCCCGTGCCCTTCACGATCAAAGGAGCCTTTTTTCCGACCGAGCCGGTTGCTGGCTCCTGCTGGCCGCCTGCTGCGTCCGGAGCCCTCCTTGGCGGAAGCGGCTGGACGACGCGAGCGACAAAGGGGCGGCTCATGCAGTCTCTCACATGACCGGCCCGCCGCTCCACGATGCGCCGGAAGCCATCGACGCCGACCTTCCCCTTCGGGGCGATCTGCAATCGCGCCTGCTGACGGCAGGCCTCGCGCTTGTCGACGAGGTTCTCGTCCGATTGTGCAGCGAAAGGCAGAACAAGAAGGATCAAACCCAATCCGAAGGCCGCTACTTTCACGACCGCACCTTTCGCAGGAAACATCAGGAGATTGATGGCCCGATATCACCAGCTTGGCGGTTCGACACAGCGACAAATTGACGTGATCACCGAAAAAAAGCAGAGGCGTTTCCATCACAGGAATACAGCCTCAGCGCAGCGGATTTTCATCCTCCTAGAGACGCTTGAACGGGGTGGTTTGCCCATGCAAGCCGAGCGGGCTCAGAGGCCGCCCGGTGCTCACGCTCCCTGATCGCGCCTGAGCAGGTTTTCCAGGGCCTTCCGCTCCTCTTCGTCGAGGGATGCAGTCGCAGGCTTCGGGCGACGCCGCATGGCGGTATAGGCGCCGATGCCGCCGAGGATGAGCACGAGGGCGGGCGTCAGCCACAGCAGCACCGTGTGGGCTCCGAAGGCGGGCTTGAGCAGCACGAACTCGCCATAGCGTTGAACCAGGAAGTTCTCCACCTCGTCGTTGGTGTCGCCGGCCACGAGGCGCTCGCGCACCAGCAGGCGCAGATCCTTGGCGAGCTGCGCGTCGGAATCGTCGATGGACTGGTTCTGGCAGACGAGGCAGCGCAGGCCCGCAGAGATTTCGCGGGCGCGCTTCTCGAGCGACGGATCCTTCAGCACCTCGTCGGGCTGCACGGCGAAGGCCGGACCGGCGAGCATGAGAGCCACGACGAGGGCAAGGACCGGACGCATGGCCTACTCCGCAGGAACGGCAGAGGGTGGCGCGACCTTCGCGCGGGCCGGCGCACCGATGCGCAGGCGCCGGTCGGTCAACGACAAGGCACCGCCCGCCGCCATCACGAGGGCGCCGATCCAGATCAGCAGCACGAGCGGCTTGTGGTAGAGCCTGATGCCCACCGACCCATCCGCCTGCACCTCGCCGAGGCTGGCATAGACCTGCCCGAGGCCGGTCGTGAGGATCCCCGCCTCCGTGGTCGGCATGCCGCGGGTCACGTAGAGCCGCTTCATGGTCTCGAGCGTTCCGATCTCCCGACCGGAGCTGAATACCGTCAGGACAGCCGCATCCTCACGGTAGTTAGCCTCGACGCGCGGGATGATCCGCTCGAGCCGGACCTCGTAGTCGCCCCCCTTCAGGCGCTCGCCGATCTTCAACGTGCCGAGGGCCTCGACGCCCCAGGCGGTGGCGGCGATGCCGATCACCGTCAGTCCCACACCCGCATGGGCGATGGACGTGCCCCAGGCGGAACGCGGCAGGCCCCTGGCCTTGCGCCAGGCAACCGGCAATGGAGTGCCCATCGACCACGAGCGCGTCACGATCTCGTTGAGCGAGCCGAGCACCAGATAGACGCCGAGCCCGATGCCGAGGGGCGCGGCCACCGGGCCGCCATAGGTGAAGGCGAACAGGACCATGGTCGCTAGGAGCGAGATGCCGAACACGGCAAAGAGACGCTGCGCCGTGCCGAGGAAGTTGCCGCGCTTCCAGGCGAGCGTCTGGCCGAGCGGGATCAGCAGCAGCAGCGGCACGATCAGCGGCAGGAAGGTGAAGTTGAAGAACGGCGCGCCGACGGAGATCTTCTCGCCCGCCAGCACCTCCAGCGCCAGCGGATAGAGCGTGCCGATGAACACGGTGGCGCAGGCGGTGGCGAGGAACAGGTTGTTGACCACGAGCGCGCCCTCGCGGGAGACGGGCGCGAACAGGCCGCCCTGCTTGAGCATCGGCGCGCGCCAGGCGAAGAGCGCGAGCGAGCCGCCGATGAACAGGATCAGGATGCCGAGAATGAAGGTGCCGCGCTCCGGGTCCACCGCGAAGGAATGGACGGAGGTGAGCACGCCGGAGCGCACCAGGAAGGTGCCGAGCAGCGACAGGGAGAAGGTGAGGATGGCGAGAAGGATGGTCCACACCTTCAGCGCATCGCGCTTTTCCATCACCACGGTGGAATGCACGAGTGCCGTGCCGGCAAGCCACGGCATGAGCGAGGCGTTCTCCACCGGATCCCAGAACCACCAGCCGCCCCAGCCGAGCTCGTAATAGGCCCAGTAGGAGCCCATGGCGATGCCGAGCGTCAGGAACGCCCAGGCGCCGAGCGTCCACGGGCGCACGATCCGCGCCCAGACCGCATCGATGCGCCCGTCGATCAGGGCAGCGCAGGCGAAGGCGAAGGAGATCGAGAAGCCCACATAGCCGATGTAGAGAAGCGGCGGATGGATTGCGAGGCCGAGATCCTGCAGCAGCGGGTTGAGGTCCTGCCCCTCGACCGGTGCCGGAATCACGCGGGTGAAGGGATTGGACGTCGTGAGGATGAAGAGCAGGAAAGCGATGGTGACGGCGGCCTGGACCGCGAGCGTGTTCGCCTGCAGCCGCATGGGGATGCTGTTGCGGGAGGCGGCCACGACCGCACCGAACAGGGCCAGGATCAACACCCAGAGCAGCATGGAGCCTTCATGGTTCCCCCATACGCCGGAGATCTTGTAGATCAGCGGCTTTGCCGAGTGCGAGTTCTGGTAGACGTTGAGCACCGAGAAGTCGGAGTTCAGGTAGGCGAAGGTCAGGGCGAGGAACGCGAAGGCGATGCAGGCGAACACCGCGAGCGCACCCGCCGGCGCCACCGTCATCAGCACCGGATCGTTGGCGCGCGCCCCCCAGAGCGGCACAACGAACTGGATCAGCGACAGACCCAGCGCCAGCGCGAGTGCGAAATGTCCGGCCTCGACTACCACGAGGGTCCTCCTTTACTGCGTCTTGGGCGCGGCATTGGCCTCGCCCTGCCAGTGGCCCTGTTTTTTAAGCGCGTCGGCCACCTCGCGGGGCATGTAATTCTCGTCATGCTTTGCGAGAACGGAGTCGGCACGGAATGCCGTCGGACTCTCGAGAACGCCTTCGGCGATGACCCCCTGCCCTTCGCGGAACAGGTCGGGTAGCAGGCCCTTGTAGTTCACCCGGATCGCAGCCTGCGCATCCATGACCTCGAAGGTGATCTGCTGGTCGGCGCCACGCTGAACGGAGCCTTCCTTCACGAGACCGCCGAGGCGGATGCGCGTGCCGGGCTGCACGCTCTTCGCCTGGATGTCGGCCGGCGAGTTGAAGAACACGATCGTGTCGTTCATGGCATAGAGCACGAGCCCGAGCGCGATCGCGAGAACGCATCCTGCTGCTGCGATGAGGGTCAAGCGGCGTTGTTTTCTCGTCATGGCTGAGCGTCGGTCAGTTTCAGTTCCTGCGCCATCGTGTCGATGGTCTTCAAGGCCTCGGTGTCCTGCGCCAGAGCCTCCCGGGCGCGCCTGGCCGCATCGGCAGCCTTGTCGCGCTGCCCCAGCACGGCATAGGAGCGCATCAGCCGCGTCCATTCCTCCGCAGAACCGCCTTGGGTTTCCAGCCGACTCGCAAGGCCGGCCACCATGCCGGCGATGGCCTCCGGCCCGACCTGCGGCGCGCCGGCCGGAGCGGCCTCGGGCTGCGGGGCGCCGAGCGCCGCGAGTTCCTGCCTGACGGCATCCACCCACGGCGCATCGGCCGGCGAGGATGCAAGCAAGCTCTGAAGGATCGTCCTGGCCTTCTCGCCCTGCCCGTCCTGCACTGCGGCGCGTGCGAGATAGAATTTTGCCTTGGGCGCCGACGGGTCGAGCTTGATCGCCTGCTCGAAAGCTCCTTGCGCCTCCGCCGATATCAGCCCGTCCTTGGCGAGCACCAAAGCCTCGCCGTAATTGGACAATCTGACCGCATCGGGCGACTGATAACGAACCGCCGCCTCATAGGCCTTCACCGCGTCGTCGATGCGCCCCATGCGCAGATAGACCGGAGCGATCACCTCCCAGCCGCGCCCGTCCTGCGGGTTCTTGGCAAGATGCGCCTCGATCTCGGCTACGGCGCCAAGCAGATCGAGATTGCCCGCCTGCTGCTGCGGCGGCTGCATGCGCGCGCCCGGCGGCTGGCTCAGCAGCTGGGGCGAACCATAAATTTCGTAGGTCGCGAGCGCCAGGAGCGGGATGATAGACAGGACCAGGGTCGAGGCGGCGCGGCGGCGGCGCAGGGCCGGCTCCCCGACGGCAGCGAAAGCCTCCCCGCCGGGCAGGCCCATGGCCCGCAGAAGCCTGCGGCCGGCCTCGGCCTTGGCAGCCTCCGCCTCGCTCGCGAGAAGCACGCCACGCCCGAGATCCCGCTCGATCTCGGCGATCTGCTCACGGTAGAACAATGTGTCGGGATCCATCTGGCGTCCGACATTGCGCTGGCGCGACAGCGGCCACAGCACCGCCATCACGGCTGCCGCCGTCATTGCCAGGAGAATGATCCAGATCACCATAAAGTCCTATTTACTCCGTGTCCTCCTCAAGCACGACGGTGGCACGGTGTCACGCGTAAATCCCCTTAAGAGGAGCTCCTATCCCCCGGGAGTTCGAGGATGGCGCGCAGGCCTCCCATGGGCGACGCATCGAGCTTCAGCGAGCCGCGGTACAGCGCGGCGAGATCGCTGACGATGGAGAGGCCGAGGCCGGAACCAGGCTTAGTTTCGTCGAGCCGGCGGCCGCGCTTGAGCATCTCGGCCCGCGCGGTTTCGGGCAGCCCCGGTCCGTCGTCGTCGATGAGCAGGCGGAAGCGCGGCCGGTCGTCGTCGCGGACAATCTCGACAGCCACCACCACCTTGCGCGCGGCCCACTTGGCCGCGTTGTCGATGAGGTTGCCGGCCATCTCCTCCAGATCCTGCTTCTCGCCGCGGAAGCGCAGATCCAGCGGGATGGCGAGTTCGACTTCGAGATCCTTGTCCCGGTAGATCTTTGCGAAGGTGCGCGCGAGGCCGGCAATCACCGGCTCGGCCTCGGTCAGCGTTCCGAGCGTGCCGGCGAGCGCCGCGGCACGGGCCCGGTCGAGATAATAATTGACCTGGTCGCGCATGAGGGCCGCCTGCTCGCGGACCTTGTCGGCGACGTCCTCGGGCGCGTTCTCCGCCTCGTTCATGATGATGCTGAGCGGCGTCTTGAGGGCATGGGCGAGATTGCCCACCTGGGTGCGGGCGCGCTCCAGAATCTCCCGGTTGGTGTCGAGGAGCAGGTTCAGCTCGCTGGCGAGCGGAGAGATGTCGCGCGGGTACTCGCCCACGATGCGCTCCGCTTCGCCCTGCCTGATGGCGCCGAGCGCATTGCGGAGATTGGCCAGAGGCCGGAGGCCGAAGCGGATCTGCAGCAGCGTGGTGAAGCCCAGGGCCAGCCCGAGAAGGGCGAAGGTGACGGTGAGCGCGAAGATGAAGTCGCGCACGGCCGCGTCGATCTCGTCGCCGGGGCCGGCGACGCGGATGATGTAACGCCCATCCTCGCCGAGATCGATATCGCGCTCGATGACGCGCAGATTGCGGTCGTCGGGCGCCCGGCCGTAGCCGCGGCGGATCTGGCCGAACCGGTCGTCGCCTGCGGCAAGGCTCGGCAATTGTCCGCCGAACAGGGATTTCGAGGAGCGGATCTCGGCCGGCGCCGCATTGGGCCGCGCCACCTGCCAGTACCAGCCGGACAGGGGCAGCTCGAAGCGGGGATCGCCGATGGGGCCCAGGTCCCGGTTGGGATCGCCGGGACCGACGAGGTTGGAGGCCAGCGTGTTGGCATAGACGAGAAGCCGCTGGTCGAAGGCCCGCTCCGTGTTGTCCCGATAGAGGGTCGAGAGGATCAGGCCCGCGATCAGCAGGATCACGAAGCTCCAGAAGACCGAGGAGACCGCCAGGCGGACCGCGATGGGCCGGCCGGCGAAATGTTTCATGAGCGGGCTTAAGCCGGTCACGTCTTGGTCTGGGTCTGGCTCGCGTCGAGGAGGTAGCCCAATCCCCGGACGGTCTGGATGATGTCGACGCCGAGCTTCTTGCGCAGGCGGCCGATGAAAACCTCGATGGTGTTCGAATCCCGATCGAAATCCTGGTCGTAGAGGTGCTCGGTCAGCTCGCCCCGCGAGACGATGCGCCCGGTGTGGTGCATGAGATAGGACAGCAGCCGGTACTCGTGGGAGGTTAGCTTCACCGGGTTGCCGTCCACGGCCACGCGGCCGGAGCGCGTGTCGAGCTTCACGGGGCCGCAGGCGATCTCGCTCGTGGCATGGCCGGCCGAGCGGCGCAGCAGGGCGCGCACGCGGGCGAGAAGCTCCTCCATGTGGAAGGGCTTCGTTACGTAATCGTCGGCGCCGGCATCGAAGCCCTGGACCTTGTCGCTCCAGCGGTCGCGGGCGGTGAGGATGATGACCGGGGTCTTGCGGCCCTCGCGGCGCCAGGCCGTCAGGACGGAAACGCCGTCGACCTTCGGCAGGCCGAGATCGAGGATGATGGCGTCGTAGGGCTCGGTTTCCCCAAGGAACTGCCCCTCCTCGCCGTCCATGGCGGCATCCACCGCGTAGCCTGCCTGTTCAAGGGCAGTCACGATCTGCTGATTGAGGGTTCTGTCGTCCTCGACAACGAGTAGGCGCACAGTTCAGGCTTTCTCTATTTCACCGATTTCACACGGCCGGACGAGCCGTCGATCATCACTTGCACGATGCGACCATCCTTTTGCAAGGCCATGATCACATAGACAAGGGCATCGCTGTTCCGGCAGAGGCTCGCCCGGACCACGTCGGCGCCCGGCACCTGACGGCGCGCCGTCATCACGGCGGAGGCCGGCGTGACGACGCCCTTCGAGGCGACGGCTTCCTGCATCTCGCGAGGCGGAAGGCAATTTCCGAGGGCCGCCGACGCGCTCTGCGCGTACGCTGCTCCCATCATCCCCCACGACGCTATGACCAGCCAAACCAGACGCATGAAGAAACCATGCCTTTGCAGCACTGAACGAATTCTGAATATAGCTAGGGTCGGTTTCCCAAGGATAAACCGGCTTTATCCTCTTTAAATTCCTGTTAGAGGATCTAACGCTCCCCTCATCCTGAGCAGCAGACGCAGTCTGCGTCTCGAAGGAGGATCCGGAGAGCACTGGACGATCCTTCGAGACGGTCACTGACGCGACCTCCTCAGGATGAGGCCCAGGTTGGTCAGGCATTCTCAGTTCAGGATCTGCTTCGTCGCGAGGATCCGGAACAGGATCGAGGCGATGAAGCTGCCGGCGGCGATGAGCTGGACGAGGGCCTCCTCGACGGCGCCCGTGGCGAGCGCCGAGCTGTCGAAGCCGAACAGGCCGAGAACGAGGGCGGCGAGCCCGATCAGGTTGGACCAGATTGTGCGGCTGGCCAGAATGGACTTGGAATCGAACATATCAGACATTCCTGGAAGAAGGGGGTGACGAAGAAGCCAGCCGCAGAGCCCCCTGCTCGACGGCGAGGACCCGCCTGCGCCAGCCGCGTCCGAAGACGCGCCACGTGGCGAGGCGGCTTAAGAATCCGAGACGGACCCGGGTGAGACGGCGGATCGTGCTCGCAGGATCGGCCTCGCGGGCAGCCTCCAGGGTCACGGGCCCCACGATCCCGTCCGCCTCGACCCCGAGCACGGTCTGCAGCATCCCGGCTGCCCGGACCACGCCCGAATTCACGGCGAGGTCGAAGACGGCAAGGTCCACTCCCGGCGGCAGCTCCTCGGCACGCACGAGATTCCAATAGAGACGCCGGTAGATGGACACGGCCTCACGTTCGGTGAGTCTTCGCACGTCGTCGACGGAGGCGGGGCGTCCCCGCGCCCGGAACAGGGTTTCGCGGGTGATGCCGAACTTGGTCGCCCCGCCCGGATCCCTGGAATGCTGCACGAAGCCGCCCTCGTGCTGCAGCACGAAAGCGGCCGCCAGCTCGAAGCGAGATGTCAAAACCGTCATGAGCGATTCTCATAGTTCCGCCTGCAAGGCGATGAAAGCCTGGGATCCGAGGTGGAGATTGCCGATTCCGCCCGCTGCGCCGGTGAACGAGGTGCCGGCCTGGAATCGGAGAATGACGCACGAAGGACTCGCAGACCCTAGAGTCGTCACCGTCAACGCTCCGGAAAGGACGGACCAGATGGCGCTGCTGTTGCTGAAGAAGCCCACCTGGTTTCCGGCGGGCGGTGCGCTTACCCAGGCGAACCCGCTGGTCACGATGGAGGGTGCGGCCCGCATCGGCAGCGAGAGTGGGCAGATGAAGTCGATGGCATTCGCCGCGACGCGCTGCCCGAGATGCCCGAGGATGGCAGGTGATGCGCCGGTCATGGCGAGCCGCTGGAAGGTGCGGCGGCAGCGCAGCTCCTCGATGTCGGGGGATGGAGCGCTCCAGGGCGTGGCCTGGGCGCCGAGTTCGAGCTTGACGCGCTTGAAGGAGCAGGTTGCAGCAGGCTGCAGGCGCAAGGTGATGTTGCCGGTCTCGGCGCCGTCGAGCATCACGCTCGCCGCCTGGCGGCCGGAGCCCGCCGGGATCGTGGCGGCCTTCGAGCCGATGAGGACCGGCAGGGGCTCGGAGGGATCCTCCACGGAGAGGGTGAGCGTCGCGCCTGCGAGATGAGCCGCGCCGATCTCGGCCGCCGCCTGCGCAACGTCGATCACCTGCTCGATGGCACCGGCCAGCGTGATCGTGCCGTCTGTGGCGCGATTGACGGTGCAGCCTCCCGGTCCACCCTTCCAGCGGTCGAA
The DNA here is from genome assembly GCF_016892765.1 of Microvirga arvi. Lineage (GTDB taxonomy): Bacteria > Pseudomonadota > Alphaproteobacteria > Rhizobiales > Beijerinckiaceae > Microvirga > Microvirga arvi. The sequence goes on along the minus strand of NZ_JAFEMD010000020.1, from coordinate 72,256 downwards.
ACCGTAGATGCCTGCGCTCAAAAGGCCGCCGGCGAACTGACGCTGGTTGACGATGAAGGCGGCGTTGACCAGCAGGTTGGCCCGCGGCGCGTTGGAGAGGCCCGACGGGAACGACGCGATGCCCGTCGCACGGTCGATTACGAGCGCATCGCGCCAGAGGCTGCCATCGTGAGAGACGCGGATCGAAAAATCGTCGCTGCCGATCAGGCCCGTTTCCGCGCGCCCGCTGAAGCCGCGCTGGTAGAGCTGCGACAGAACATTCGCCTCTGCGGCCTTGTCGAGCACGAAGCGCAGATCGCCGGTGCCGCCCTCCTCCGCTGCGAGCGCGGCAAAGAGCGCCGCGTTGAGCTTCGCGGACAATCTGTTCAAGGCATCCGCATTCGTGCCGATGCCGAGCCGCTCCAGATTGTCGAGCCGCTCGGGCGTTGCTCCGACATCCTTCCATTGCAGGCCGTCGAAGATGAGGAGCTTGCCCTCGGCCTCCACATAGGCTCGCCACCCGGCCCGGGCTGAGAAGAAGCGCCAGAGGCCGAGATCGAAGAGAGCAAGCTTGCCCTCCTGACCTGCGAAGGCGCCCGTGGCGTTCGTGCCGAGGAGGAAGCGGTCGCCCTCCTCGGGCGAAGCGGGCGGCGCGGTGCGTCCGCGTTCCTTCACCGCAAGCTGTATGAGGGCATCGAGAGAGGCGAGCGCCTCGTTGTGGGTGACATGCTTCTGCGCCTGCGCGGCGGCGATGAGCGGCAGGGCGAGATGGGGCGTCGATGACATGGAATAACTTGCTCTGACAAGGAAAGAAAAAATCGGTGTGATCTAGTTTGAATTTCGATGTCATCCCCGGCGGTCCGCAGGACCGGGAAAGGGATCCACTCACACGCATAGCGCTATGGATTCCCTTCCCCTCCGCTGACGCTCCGGCCGGGAATGACAACGGTCAGGTCCAACTTAAGGCCCGACAAAAATCAGGCGGCCAGTCAGCGAACCACAACGGCGATGCGCCGTTCGAAACCGCGGCCCGCGACGGCGCTCATCTGAACGACTGTGAGATCGAGGGCGGATTGCGGGCCTCCGAAATCGGCGCTCTCCTGGATGTCGGCATAGAGGATGGAAGGTTGCGCGCTCGTGAGCGTCCTCACCACCTGGCCGTCCTTGCGGATGTCGATCTCGTAAGCCTCCGCATCCTCGCAGAGCGGAACATCGACGGCTTCCCATCCATCGCCGTTGCGGCGGGTGCGGCGCGTCCAGACGATGCGGATCCCCTCGGCCTCGCGCCGCGCCGCCACGTGCACGGGGCTCAGCGGCTTGAGCGCCTCGCGTCCCACAACCGCAATGACCTCCGCGATGGAAGCATCCGCATGATCGCGGCCCGAGGGGCCGATCCGGTAGCGCCAGCTCTGGCCGAGATCCTGCAGGCTCGTCGTGAGTGGCACGACCGCCTCGTCGAGCTTCACGATCAGGGCGCCCGCTGCGACGATGCGTCCGGCCTCCGGTTCGGTGCCCGCAAGGCCGCGCAGGAAACGGGACAGGCGATAGGTGCGCTCCCCGACCAGCTCGGCGCGCGCGGCGGACAAAATCTCCCACCGGCCGTCGGCGCCGCAGAGAGCAAAGAGGTTGCGCCCGGACAAAGCCGCCTCGTCGTCGAGGGAGCTGAGCGCACCCGTGGAGATCTCGACATCGAGTGTTGCGCGGATATCCCAACGCCAGAGCGGCCCCGGAGCGAGCGCGCTCTTCGTCAGCCCGATCAACGCGGGCAGAGCGAGAACGCGATATGGCGCGAAGCTCGCGCCGTTGCCGGAGCGCCAGATTGTCATGGCGCCCGGCCAGGGATCGGCCGCAACCGCGATGTATTGCAGCGGCGTCGGATCGCTGAGAGAAACAGGCAGATCGAGCACGACAGCGATCGGCTTGCCCGGTACGGGCGGCGGGCGCTTCACCGGCCGCGGGATCGCGGAGCCGGGCCGCTCGAACACCGCCGGCTCCACGGCGCGTGTGGTGACCTTGCGAGTTGCACCGTCTGCGATGCGCGTGATGCGATGGAGCTTTGCTCCCGCATCGGTCGGAACCGCGATCACGTCGCCCGGCTCGAGATCGATCCGAAGCGGTGAGAGCTCGAACTCGGCGCCCTCGCGTCCGGCCCACAGATCCTGCAGCCAGGTATCGGCGAGCCGCTGCGCCTCGGCGCGGCGGGTGACGACGGCGCTGTCCGCCCTCGCCTCCCGGCGGCTCGAACCGGACAGGCGCCGCGAGGCCACCGTGGCCCAGCGGTAATCCGTATCGCTCTCCGTGAAGCCGACCTCCACCTGCTGCGGCAGCTCGGTTTTCTGGGCGCGGGTGAGCTTGAGGGCCGGCTCGTCCTCGACGAGCACGAGATCGTCCTTCGTCAGGTGCACGACCGCGCGCCCGCCGCGCCCCTGCCAAACGATGCTGCCGCCACGGGCGATCGCATCGACGCCGAAGAGGCGCAGCAGCGGCTCGAGCGCACCGCGCACCGAGAGAGGCCGGTCGATCACGTAGCCGTCCACGAAGCCGTCGACGGGAAGCGCGCCCGGATCACTGAGACCGAAGTCGCGCAGGATCCGCGCGATCAGGCGGTCGAGGGTCGCGCCCTCGATGCGCCCGGTGAGCCAATGGCCGGTGTCCCAGTTGGCCCCGTCCGACCAGACGGAATCGAAATCGGGAAAAGCCGGATAGGGCCGCGCATCCCAGGCCCAGACGAACACGTTGTCCGGATCCACCATGCGCCCGCCATAGGCCGACGAGGTGGGGTTGTACTCGGGCGCGAAGCCCCTCTGCGCGGGATCGAAGCGCGACAGGATGGCCTCCAGCGTGCGCGCTTGCACGAGATCGTCGCGCACGCCGCGGGAGAATGGCGGATAGGCGGATTCCGACGATTTGGGATCGGGAAAGACGTTGGGTCCGTTCGGCCCCTTGTCGACGGCGGGCACGCCGATCTCGGTGAGCCAGACCGGCTTCGATTGCGGCTGCCATGCGGTGGCGCCGATCTCGACGCCGTTGACGCGCTCCACATGCCGGTTCGACCACCAGGAGACGAGATCCTTCTGGCGGAAGACCCATGGCTTGTCGTAGGCGCCGTCCGTGATCGGACGTCGCGTTTGCGCCGCGCGCTCTGATGCGTTGGCGTAGTACCAATCGAAGGCCTCGCCGCTGCCGAGACGTGTGCGCAGATAATCGACGTCGTAGATGCTGCGCGCTGCCGTCAGATCGGCATGGTCAGGGCCGTCGCGCCAGTCGGAGATGGGCGGATAATAGTCGATCCCGACCGCATCGATGGCGCTCGCCGCAAAGAGGGGATCGAGCGGAAAGCGCACCTCGCTGCCGCCGTCGAGAACATGCGCGCCGTACTCGGTCCAGTCGGCGGCATAGACGATCTTCGTCGAGGCGCGCAGGATCGCGCGCACATCTTGCGCGAGGTCCCTCAGCCGCGTGACCGCAGGATAGACGCCCGGCGCCGAGCGCACGCGGGTGAGGCCGACGAGCTCGCTGCCGAGGATGAACCCGTCGACACCGCCCGCCTCCTCCGCCAGCGCCGCATAATGCAGGATCATGCGGTTGAAGCCGGCGCTGCGGGTGAACCAGAGATCCACCTGGGTGGCGGCAGAAGCCGTTCCGTCGGGAGAGCCAGACTCTCCTGGCGCAGGATGGCAGGTGATGCGTCCGCGCCAAGGATAGGCCGGCTGCCCGGTGCCACCGTAAGGGTCGGGCAGATCGTTGCCCTCAGCCACGTCCATCATCACGAAGGGATAGAGCACCACCTCCAGCCCGCGATCCTTCAGATTCCGGATCAGGCGGATGACGGATTCGTCGCAAGGAGTGCCGCCATAGGCGGGCGAGCCCTTCACGAGCGAGACCCCCTTCGCATCCTCGCGCGTCATGCCGGCGACGGACCAGGTGGCCCCATCGGTGGATTTCGTCTTCACGTCCACGCGCGGCTCGATGAGACAGGAGCCGGCGCGCAGGTCGTCGCCGAACCAGCTCACCACGAGGGAGACGCGTTTCAGGTTCGGGCACAGGGCTTCCAGGGCATCGAGGGAGGCCGCGACGTCGCTCGCGCGCTGCAGCTGATGACGGTTCTCCGGCCGCGTCCTGCCGAGGCCGAGCCCCTGCATCACCGCTTTCGTGTCGTAGCCGAACTCGCTCGCGCCCGGAATGAGGCAGACCGCGCGGATCATGCGGTTGAGACCATCGACGGGCCTCACCACCTCGAAGGAGAATTGCGGCACACGGTTGCCGAAATCCGCGAGCGGCAGGCGCTCGAACACTACATAGGCGAGGCCGCGATAGGCCGGGGCATACTGGGCACCCTCCTTCGCGACGATCAGCGGATCGGCACTTTGCGTCTGCGAGCCCGCATGCACGCGCATGGTGATGGTGCTCAGATCGAGCTCGCGCCCATCGGCCCAGACCCGGCGGATGAAGGCGATGCGTCCCTCGCACAGGCTGACAGCCAGATTGGCGAAGTAGGAATAAGTCGTGGTGACGGTCTTCGGCCCGCCGCCCATGCTCTTGCCGCCCTGGGCTCCGCGATCCACATCGGTGTTCACCACCTCCTCCAGCCGCGTCGCCCAGATCAGCTGGCCGCCGATGCGCGCGCGGCCATAGACCCGCGGAATCGGCGCGCCCTCGGTGGAGGTGAGCCCGTCGATGTCCTTGAGGCGCGGGCCTTCCACATGCTTCGTGGTGTCGCCGGAAAAGAGCGCGTTGTCGATGGCAGCGCCCGCCAGCGCGCCGAGCGCACGGCCCGCCATGGCGCCGATGGGTCCGCCCACCATGCCACCGACGACGGAGCCGACTGTTTGAAGAACGATGGTGGCCATCAGGTCTGATCCGGAAATCGGAATGCATGGGACAGGTGGCGGCGCCACCAGGGACGGAACGCGACCTCGGCGACCGCAGCAGCATCATGGGCATGGATCATGGTGTCGGCCGATGTCGCGATGGCGCAGTGCTTGGCGGGAAGGTTGTCGCGCCAGCGGAAGAGCAGCACGTCGCCGGGTTCGAACTGCATGGGCTCGATCTCGACGAGATGCTTTCGCGCCGCGGCAACGAGCGTGTCCGCCCCGGCCTCCGCCCAATCGGGCGAATACGGCGGCGGCAGCTCGGGCTCCGCGCCCATGACGCCCCGCCAGACGCCACGCAGCAGCCCGAGGCAGTCGCAGCCGACGCCTTTCAGCGAGGCCTGGTGCCGATAGGGCGTGCCGATCCAGGAGCGGGCCTCGGCGATGATGAGGTGGGGTGTGGGCATGGTCATAACCCGTGCGGCAGCACCCTCCCCTTGAGGGGGAGGGTCGGCTCGAAGAGCCGGGGTGGGGTGAATGGCGCGGCGATATGATTGCCTGTGCGTTGGGTCCGAGAGCAACCAGAGTGAGTGGCGTTGCCACCCCACCCCGCCGCCCTGACGGGCGTCGACCCTCCCCCCTCGGATCTCGGGTGTTCCCGAGATCCGCATATTTCATGCGCAAGTCGGGAACACCCGACTTGCGTCGGGGAGGGTGAAAGAGCATCACCGAAAGAAGCTTCCGCCATCCAATCCCGGCTCGCCCTACTGCGGCATGCGGATGATGAAGTCGTTGCCGGGCATGTGCGGGAAGCCGCGGAAGTTCGCGACGTTGTCGAACTTCTTCCGGCACGTGGCATGGGTCTTGTCGCAGCCCGCCGTGACGCGGAACGTGTCGCTGATCTTGATGGCTTGCGGCGCACGCTGCCACAGGTCGAACTCGTCCGTGCCTTGAACCGCGCGGTGCACCTTGATCTCGACGGACAGGCCAGTGCTGTCTCCTGTGAGCCACGTGAGTTGGCCTCCATTGCACCAGCCGTCCGCAAAGCCGATGCCGGACGCGGCAATCGTCAGCACACCATCGGTACGCGTGACGGTGCCGGTATCGGAATAGGCGGATGAGGCGAGATTGATGCCGCATTGCGCATCGCCGAGATCGGCCGCGCAGGTGGCGCGGAACAGGCGCCCGCGCTCCTCGTCGAAGCGGTGCATCAGCCCCCGCACCTCGGCGACGAAGCCGCCGTCGGCGCGGCGGATCTCGCCGATGGAGCCGATGTCGAGGAGCACACGCTCAGTGCCATCTCTCCAGTTCACCAGCCAGGTTTCCACGCTCGCATCGTCATAGAGGCCCGACGCGATGTCGTCCTCGGTGAGCCCTGCGGAGACGAGCGCGCCCGCGACCTCGCCGCCGCCGACCGCGAAGCCGAGTTCTCGCGTCGCCTCCGCCGCCTCCAGCCCCGAGCGGGCTGCATAAACGATGTCGCCGAGGACGATGTCGCGATCATGGTCTGTGAACCCGAAGGCGGTGCCGTCGCGCCGGATCAGCTTCCAGCAATGGCAAAGCGTCGTCGCCCCCTCCGCCAGATGGGCGGCGAGGTTTTCAGGGATGGTGCGCATGAAAGGAACCTTGAATATGATGCAGAAGACCTGAACCCCGCCCCTGTCATCCCCGCGAAGGCGGGGATCCATAACCGCCGACGTTTCAGGAGTGAGCGATCAACGCCGCATCCTGTTCTGCATCGTCAGCGGTTATAGATCCCGGGCTCTCGCTTCGCTCGCCCCGGGATGATATGTGCCCCGTCATCGCCGGGCTCGTCCCGGCCATTCACGTCTTTAAGGGCAGCAAAGACGTGGATCCCCGGAACAAGTCCGGGGATGACGAGGATGTAATTAGGGAACGATCTCGATCAGCGGGATCTGCGGGATGCCGCCGGCGTCGAAGGTGGAGAGGTCGATGTCGAGCTCGTCCGTGTCGAAGCGCACCGGCACGTCGAAGGCGAAGCCTGCCGTGATGATGGCGCCGGAGGGCGGCGCGGCCGCGAAGGCCACGATTCCCGTCGCGGGATCGCAGGTGAAGGCTGAGCCCACCGCCTGCTCCACCCCGTCGAGCGCCACCCGCACCGTGCCGCCGACCGGCTTGGCGATGGCGCGGCTGTAGGGCGCGAAGGACGAGCCGTAGGCCTTCGCCAGCTGGAAGCTGCGCTCCGCCCCGTTGCCGGTGCCGATGCGCTGGTCCAGCGGCGTCGGCTCCTTCGACGGTGGGCCGGAGCGCCAGTCGGTGCGGTCGCGGAAGCGGAAGCCATGGAGACGGCCGCGCCGCTCCTCGAAGAAGGCGATGACCGTGTGCAGGGCATCGACGGTCCGAACCCCCAGGCCCGCATCGTAGCGGCGGCGGGACGAGGCCCAGCGGCTGTTGCGGTGCTCGCGGCCGGAGGCGAGCGTGACGATATCGGTCCGCCGCACGGGCCCGCCCCGGCTGCCGAGGCCGACATCGAGGGGAAAGCGGACCTCGTGGAAGTCTGAGGCCATGATGGGTCTTCCTTGAAAGCTTGAAACGAAAAAAGCCGGGGTGGCGTTGTCGAGACGAATGACCGCTCAGCATGGAGAAGGCGCAAGATGAGCAATGCCCCCAACGACCTCGCGCAGGATTTCCCGGACAAGGTCGACCGGATCCACCAGCTGAAGACCAGCAACAACCGCTTCGCGCGGCTCTACGACGAATACGACGAGCTGAACCGCACCATTCACCGGGTCGAGACCCGGGTGGAGCCCAAGCCCGAGGAAGTCGAGGAGGAGCTGAAGCGCCGCCGCCTGCAGATCAAGGACGAGATCATGGCGATGCTCGAGGGCACCGACACCTGACCACCCTCACATCCCGCGCTGGCCCCGCGCGACGGCCCGGGCCAGCGCGGCGGAAACCTGCGCCTCGGAGCGGCGGAAGCTCTCCGCATCCGGGGTCGTGACGTTCACGGTCACGGAGACCGGGCGCCCTCCGCCACTGCCCCGCACGCCGAGCCGGCCGTCAGGCCCACGCGCCAGTGGCATCACGGCCTCCGCCCCCTGCTCGCCCATGAGGCCGAGCCCGCGCCCGAGCGGAAAATAGGCCGGCGCTCCGACCACGCCGCCCTTGGCGAACGGCATGAGCATGCTGCGCGAGACCACGCCGCCCTTGGCAAGCGCCGGACCGCCGGCACCGAAGAGGGAGCCGAGGAGCGACGACAGCCCGCCGCTCAGGTTTTGCCCTGCGCCTGACAGATCAGGCCCCATCGGCAGCACCTTGCCGAACAAGCCTGCCATCAGTGTTTGCATGCCACGACTGAGCGCCATCTGTAGTGGAGCCATCGCCGAGCGCAACGCGAATTCTGTGAATGTCTTGCGTGCGTCTTTTAGAACGTTATCAAATTTCTTGCCTTCCGAGATGTTCTTGGCGAAAGCATTGGACAGGGATTCACCGAACCGTTCGGAGAGGCCGATGAGGGTGTTGAGCTGTCGTTCCGTCTGGCCTTTCATGCCCAACAAATCATCGATCTTCTGCTGGGAAGTCTTGTCTGTCATACGAACCTCATTAATCAAAAGCCGAGTTCAGGGATGCATTTCATCTTTGGTCATCATGGGTTTGGCCGGGTGTGCTCAACCGCGCCAAAACATGGAGTTGCCGCGAACCGCCGACCCTCGTGTCAATAAGGCTATAGACGAGTGCTATGCCGATGCGTTGAAGATCATCTATACAGCACCACCGCGGACTGCCTCGGAATACGGTGCTCAACAGTTCTTCAGGGCCTGCATGAAGGCAAAAGGTCACGAACTTTGATGGATCGAAGCGCAATGAACAACGGATCCATCTCCCTACCCAGGAAATGCCCGACAAAGCTCCGCGGGCTGCGTTAGACATTTCTCTGTATGCTCCTGACGATTGCGTTGGCTGCTTGTGTCAGCACTCCGCCTACACGGTCTTACTTCAAGACACCTGGGCTAAGCTTGGACCAATGGAGCCGCATCCAGAAAGAATGCGCTTACGAGGCTGAGAAGGCGACCGCATCGGCAGATCCGAAAACGGCTGTCTCCTATACTTGGAGACAAATCTACATCATGTGCGTCGAATTGAAGGGTGCGACGTTCGTTGGAAGAGTGAGAATGCCTGATGAACAATGGAATCGTCTTTCCACCCTCTGCAAGGAGGAAGCCGGCGATGCAGTCGCCAAACGCTCAGCGTCCCGTGATCGAGACGAGATGAAGGAAGATCTGGAAGTTGAATGCCTCAGGCGCAACGGCGTAAGCTTCAGTCAGTCTCTTTATCCTTGATTGTTTCGCTATCCGGGAACGACTCCATCAACCGCTCGAGGTCGCTGCTCAGCGCAGACTCGATCATTCGCCCACCGCTCAGTCCCTCCCAGGCCGCAATGAGTTCGCGCGGCGTCGCACGCCAGAAAATCTCCGGACTCCACCGCAGGATGCTCAAGCCGAGCGTCAGCGCATCGTCCTAGGGTAAGGCGACTGGCTCACGCTTGCATCCTGCGGCTGCGGAGGGTTTGGCGATGTCTCGCCTCCGCCGAAGGTCATGATGAGGAGATCGGCAAGCGCCGCGGCCACGGGCTCGATGCCCTCGTGCAGCGGCAGGCTCGCCACCTCCACGTCGCTCATCGCATGACCGCCGCCGCGCAACGCGACGCCGAGGAGCGTGAGCAGATCGCGGCTCGACAGATGCCCGGTGCCGAAGCGCTCGGCGAGCGCGTTCAGATCCTGCACGCCGAAGGCATCCTCCAGCTCCGCGAGCGCGCCGAGCGTGAGGCAAAGAGTATAGCAGGTGCCACCGAGCTGCAGCGCCACCTCGCCCCGTCGTCTGTTGGGCATCGATTGTCTTTCTGTTTGGAGATTGCCCTCCGTCATGGCCAGACTTGTTCCGGCCATCCACGTCTTCCACTGCGGCAAAGGCGTGGATCCCCGGGACAAGCCCGGGGATGACGGCAAAAGAGCGTTGTCAGGATGAATGCGACCATGCCGCGATCACAACGCGACGAAGGCGAGCGCGCCCGCCGACTCGAAGGCCATCTCGAACGTCACCTCGCCCGCATGGTCGCCGCGATATTCCAGGCTCGTGATCTGGAACGGGCCCTCAACGCATCCGAAATCGGGAATGACGATCTGATAGGTGAGAATGTCGCCGTCGAAGAAGACTTGGCGCATGCGCGCATCGGACGCCTCGTCCTTGAACACGCCGGAGCCGGAGATGCTGGCCCGGCGCACGCCGACGCCGGCCAGCAATTCGCGCCAGCGCCCGGCGGATTCCGCGTGTGTCACGTCGACGGTCTCGGCATTGAAGGCGATCTGACGCGTGCGCAGGCCCGCCGCGGTGACGAAGGCATTGCCGCCATCGCCGATCTTGATGAGCAGGTCCTTGCCCTTCTGAGCAGGCATGGGATGTCCTTTGTTGTGTAGAGGGAAAAAGAGATTTCTTGTGTTGAGTCGAGCTCTTCCCTCTCCCTTTCGGGGAGTGATCGAGGGTGGGGCTGCAAAGTCAAAGTGCTGCGCATCATCCAGCAAGCGCGAGGCGGCTACAGCCTACCTCTCCCCGGTGGGGAGAGGTCGAGCGCAGCGAGGGTGAGGGGGTACAGTCTTATCCGGAGAGGGCATAACCCCTCACCCGCCGCGCTGACGCGCGTCGACCTCTCCCTCAGGGAGAGGTGTGCCAGCGCTTGATCAGGTTAGCGCTCACTCAGTTACACCACCTCCGTCACCGCGCGCAGGCTCAAGGTGACGCGGGCGAGGCCGCTGTCCTTGTCGCGGGCGGAGGCGAGCTCCGTGACGCGCAGGTTGACGAGGCGGTGGCCGTCGAGGGCAAGCGGCGCGTCGTCGAGAATCGCGAAGAGGCGGTCGGCGACCATGAGGCCCTTGCGCGCGCCGCCCTTTTCCGACCAGACCACGAGGTCGAGGTTCTGCACGTGGCCGCGGTCGAGATCGGTGGACCAGTCCTCGGCCTTCACGTTGCCGAACAGCGCATAGACCGGCTCGGACCCGCGCGGCGGCTCGTCGTAGAGGCGAAGCACACCGCCCATGAGCGCGCGCAGCTCCGCATCCGCGGAGGCCGCATCGAGGATCGCGCGGCGTAAGGCAAGAACTGGGCTCGTCATGGCCTAACCTCCTCGACGAGGCAGACGAGATCGCGCTTCGATCCGTCGGGATCGGATGCCGCGCGAATGGCGAAGCGGCGCAGGCCGGATGTGAGCCGCATGGCGCCCGTCACGCCGTCGCGATAGCGCAGGGTGATCCGGTGCGTCAGGCTCTGCTCGGGCCGGTCGGCGCGCACGCGCTCGGTGCCGGAGAGCATCTCGATGGCGCCCCAGAGTTGCGGCCCCGGCGCATAGGAGCGGATGACGCCGCCGAAGCCGTCGGGCCGCTCGAGCGGCAATTCGAGCACGAACCGGCGCGAGCGCGCGCCGATGGGTCGGGATTTGGATGACATGGGAATAACTTTGAGAGGGATCTCGAACGAACAGATTTCATGCCGAAAAGCAGACGTGAGGCTGCGTCCCGGAGTCCGGCTCGGCCGTCTTTCCCTCCCCCTTGCGGGGAGGGATGAAGGGTGGGGGTCGCAAAGTCGGAGCGCTGTGCCTGATCCAGCAAGCGCAAAGGCTAGGACAGTTTCACCTCTCCCCGGATCACGGGTGCTCCCGAGATCCGCTTTGCTTGCGCAAGTCGGGAACACCCGACTTGCGATGGGGAGAGGTCGAGCGCAGCGAGGGTGAGGGGAAGAGCGGCTGCCGGAGAAGGCTGTAACCCCTCACCCGCGCCTGAAGGCGCGACCTCTCCCTCGAGGAGAGGTGAAGCGGAGCCTCATCCGGAAATCTCTCAACCGGTCGGGCCACCCCCACCCCTACCCCTCCCCAAGTCGGGTGTTCCCGACTTGGGCAAGTGAAAGCCCATCTCAGGCAAGCCTGAGATGGGTGGGGAAGGAAAGCAGAGACGTCACAGCCGCGCCCGCTGGAACGGCGCGACGAGGGCGAGCGCCTCGGGCGGCAGGATCTGCTCGCCCACCACGTCGCCGCGGTTCTCGAACCAGTGCGCGACGAGGATGCGGATGGCGAGCTTCAAGGTCGCGGGCACCGTCTCGGCCGTCGTGCCGTAGCCGGCGCGCAGCTCGATGGAGATGCCGTGGCGCGGCTTGCCCGGCTCCGGAGCCCCCGGGACGTCAATGCGCGGCGGGTCGCTCAGCACATCCACCGCGAACGTTTCGTCCGGCAGCTCCGATGCGCTGCCCGCGGCATCCGAGATCCTGATCGCGTCCACGGCGATCAGCGGCGCAAGCGGCAGCAGGATCGCGCCGTCGCGGGGCCAGCGGTCGAGCACCACGCGCCAGCGTTGCTCGATCAGGATCCGCCGGGAGGCCGCCTCGACCATGAGCCTTGCCGCCTTGATGAGGCCTGAAATCAGGTCATCCTGTGCGGCGTCGTCATCGTCGACGCGCAGATAGGCCTTCATCTCGGCAAGCGTAATGGGCTCGACGGCGGGGCCGCTGACGAATATGGGAATCATCGGAAAACCAGGATCCTTGATAAAGTGATGATACGTCCGATCACGCTCTGCCTCGCGCTGTCGCTGTCTGCTTCGGGCGCGCATGCCATCGTCGGCGGCCAGCCCGACGAGGGTCCGCTGTCGCGCCGGAGCGTGATGGTCTTGAGTTCGAACGGCGGCGTCTGCAGCGCCGTGGTGCTGGCGCCCGACGTGGTGCTCACCGCGGCCCATTGCGTGACGGGCGCCGCCGAGCACCGGGTGCATTTCCGCGACGAGACGGGCGAGCCCGTGCTGATCGTGCCCGCCGCGAAGGCGGTGCACCCCGGCTACAACGCGAAGGCCATCGAGACGCGCCAGCGCTCCATCGACCTCGCGCTCGTTCGCATTCCCGAGCCCCTGCCCGCCCGCTTCGAGCGGGCGACCCTCAGCGCCGGGAAGGTCCAGGAGAACTCCTCCGTGACCGTCGGCGGCTATGGCCTGGCCCGCGAAGGCGACGCGAAGAGCACCGGCACCTTCCGCACCGCCTCGCTCACCGCCGTCGAGCCCCATGGTCCGAGCAGGATCCTGCTCTGGGCCGAGGGCTCCGGCACGGCGAGCGCATGCCAGGGCGATTCCGGCGGGCCGATGGCCTCCGGACCCGTCGTGACGGCGATCACAAGCTGGTCGGCGCCGGCGAGGGGCAAAAGCTGCGGAGGCCTGACGCAGGGCATCCTCGTCGGCCCGCAGCGCGAGTGGATCGACCGGATTCTGAAGAGTTGGAACCGTGCCGCGTTGTGGAGCGGCAACGGATTTTAGAAATTCACAATGTAACGGAACTATCCTTACAGCCGAGGTCTTGCCTTACAAAATCCCTCCTTCACGGCATCATCATTCCATGCGCGCATTGCCGATTCTCGCCCTCGCCGCCTTCACCCTTGCTGCAAGCCCGGCCTGGGCCATCCTGCAGGGCTCCGCCTCCAGGGACCCGAACGGGCTGCGCCGCTCGGTGGTCGCCATCGAGAACTCGCTGGGCGAGCTCTGCTCCGGCGTGGTGGTCGGGCGGGATCTGGTGCTGACGGCCGCGCATTGCGTGATCGACCGCGCCTCCTACCGGGTCACCGGCCTGAACCGGTCTTTCCGGCCGCAGCGCTTCAACGTCGCCGCGCTCGCCATCCACCCGACCTTCGTGGCCGGCACCACGCCGCGCACGCAGCCGGGCATCGATCTCGCCGTGGTGAAACTCGACCGCCCCCTCGGCCCGGACTTCCTGCCCCTGAATCCAGCCCAGGCCGGGCGGATCGATGTCGGCGACGGCGTGACCATCGCGGGCTACGGCGTGCTGTCGGAACGCGCCAGGGGCACGGCCCGCACCCTTCGCCAGACCAACCTCGTCTCCCTCGGCCCCATCGAGGTGGCCAACCGGGTCCTGATCGTGGCCGACCGGAACCGGCTCGCCGAGACCACGGGCGCGGGCGCCTGCCGCGGCGATTCTGGCGGACCGATTCTGGCTGTGACCCAGAGCGGCTATCAGCTCTACGGCATCACGAGCTGGTCGAGCGGCGCGCTTCGCACCCGCACCCCCAGCGCCTGCGGCGGCCTCACCGCCGTGACGCCGGTGGCGGAGCATCTGCGCTGGATCATGGGCAGCATCGAGAGCCTCAATGGCGCATGGACGCGGAATTGACCCGTCTCTGACGTGTGAGTGAACCCTTTCCGTTCTATGCTACAGGGATGAAACCCACCCCGTCATGGCCGGGCTCGTCCCGGCCATCCACGTTTTCAACCGCTGCAAAGACGTGGATCCCCGGAACAAGTCCTGGGATGACGAGACGGGTTAAGCCGCGAACTTCAGCAGCTTGATCGCCGCGTAGTCCTGCACGCCGCCGCCGACGCGCTTGGTGGTGTAGAACAGCACGTAAGGCTTTGCGGAATACGGATCGCGCAGCACGCGCATGCCGGCGCGGTCGACGATGAGGTAACCGCGCTTGAAGTCGCCGAACGCGATGGCGCAGGCATCGAGCGCGATGTCCGGCATGTCCTCCGCCTCCACGACCGGGAAGCCCATGAGGGTTGCGGCCTGGCCGAGGCTCGCGGGCGGCGCCCAGAGATACGCGCCGTTGTCGTCCTTGAAGCGGCGGATGGCGCTCTGCGTCTTGCGGTTCATCACGAAGGCGGCGTTCTGGCGATAGCCGCTTTTGAGCGTGTAGATGAGATCCACCAGCACGTCGGACGGGTCATCCGCCGGGAAGGTCGCGCCGCCCGTGTTGACCGTGCCGAGGCGGCCCCATTCCCAGATCTCCTCCTCGACCGTCTCAGTTGCGAGAAAGCCCTTCGGCTTGTTGACGCCGTCGCCGTTCACGAAGGCGGCGCTTTCCTGCTCGGCGAAGGCGGATTCCACCTCCTCGGCGATCCAGCTCTCGATATCGACCACCGCGTCGTCGAGCAGGGTCTGGGTCGCGGCCGGCATGGCGTAGAGCTCCATGGCCGGAAAGCTCATCTCGGAGAGCGCGGGGCTCGCGGTCTGCGGGCGCGCGGCCGTCTCGCCGACCCAGCCGGTCGCCGGGCCCGTGGCGGAGAAGGCGCGCTTGTACTGGCCGCCGGAGATCACCCGCACCGACGAGATGGCGCGGATGGGCGACACGCCGGAGAGGCGGCGCAGCACCTCGCGCTCGACGGTGTCGGGCACGAGATAGCCGCCGTCCGGACCGGAGCCTGCGGAGAGCGCCTTCTCCTCCAGACGCTTCAAGCCCGCGGCCTCGCCGGTGCGGACATAGGAATGGAAGGCGGCCTTGTGCTCTCCTTGAGCCAGATCGCGCGGGGCATCGGTGCCGCCGGCCAGCGGCGGACGCGAGCGTTCGAGTGCCATGCGGTCGATGCGGCGCTTGGCATCGTCGAGAGCGCCGTCGATGCGGGCGAGTTTTTCGTCCGTCACCACGTCGCTCGTCAGCCTGGTCTCGATCTCGGACAGGCGCGTGTCGTTGGCGTCCTTGAACGCCTCGAAGGCACGGGCGAAGTCCTCGAAGGCCGAGGCGACATCGTCGGAGACGGCTTTGGTTTCAACAACTGGGATCATATGAATCAATCGGTTTCAAAAAGCGTCAAAGAAAAAGGCCCGCCGGATGGCGGGCCCGTTATTCCCTGTGAAGGGATGGTCAGCTCCGGCCCCACCTTAAGAGACGCATGAGCGGCGTCTCGAAGGAGGATCCAGAGAACACTGGAGACGCCCGGATCCTGCGAGACGGACTTGACGGTCCTCCTCAGGATGAGGGCTCAATGGAGACGCCTCGATCCAAGAGCTAGGCTCTCAGCAAGAGGAGCGTCGTGCGAATCCGAAAGCGATGTCCACTTTCGGGGCTGAGGCTTTAGCGGCGACGCGTCGTGCTCCGGGTATTGGCCTGCACCTTGTTGGCGACGGTCGGACCCGTTGCAGCACCGATCGCACCACCGGCCACGGCGCCGACGGGTCCTGCCACCGCACCGACGCCGGCCCCGACGGCCGCGCCGCCGACGCGTTCTTCCGTGGTGGTGCAGGCCGCAGCCGCAAGGCCGAGGAGCGCGACGAGAGCGAGCTTCTTCATGAAAACCTCCCAAGACAAGCGGAGCACAGACGCCTCTCCCATGAGGACAGGGCCCGCAGCCTCCGCGCGTGCGGGCTTTCAGCTAACGCGCTCCCACGGACAAGGTTCAGGACAACAATCTCGCGGCGGTTCGGCGAATGTGGGCGGCCAGTGCTGGTGCCCCCCGCTTCACGGTTTCGACCCGCGCGCCGGGCAGCATCGGGAAGGTCACGACGGAGATCTCCCACAGGTCGAGCTTCTCCAACCGCCGCAATCCGGTCGGCCGTTCGGCCCTGGCGCGCTCGACGCGAAAGCCGATGGAGAGCCCGTCGACCGCGCCGTCGCGCATGAGGGCGTGGATGTCCCGCGCCCGTTCGACGGCGAGGTTGAGCCTGCCGCGGACGCGCAGGCCTCGCAGGTCCTCCGAGATGGAGAGCCAGCGCCCGATCGGCTGGCCCGGATCGTGCTGCCAGAGCAGGCGCACATGGGCCGCGCCGCGATTCCGCAAGGATTCGCGAAAGGCGCCAGGCATCACCACGTCCTTGCCGAGATCGGCCTCGCCGAACAGGCTGGCATAGCCCTCGAACACGCCCTCGGCATCGACGGCGTTCACGGGTTCGGGCAGAAACTTCCTCTCGTGGACGACAGGCACGCCGACCGTCATCGCACGGCCCCGCCGGCTGTCTTCGAGGGCCTAGCGCATCGTGCGGACCCAGCGGGCCGCGCCAGCGAAAAGTGGTTCCGGTTTTCCGCGCTCAACGATGCGCTTTTCAAAGAAGGGAGCATCGGATTTATCCCAAAAGTGGTGCCCACTTTTGGGTCCGATGCTCTTGCGTCGAGTTTTTCGAGCTGGCGCACGAAGTCGCGGAAGACGAGCGCGGCACGGTTCTGGGCCTCCCGTGCGGCCTTCGGCTTGCGCGGCGCGCGGGATGCAAGGCGGGTCATGAGGGATCTCCCGAATGGCGGCGGTTGAACAGGGACAGCTCGCGCACGAACGCGTCGAACCGGCGGTTGGCCGCGAACAGGTCGCGCAGGGTCATGGCAAGCAAAGCGGAGGCCCCGCTGGCCCAGACGAACAGGGCCAGATGGGCAAGATCCCCGCGCCGGATGACGGCCTCGGTGATCTGGTCGAATGTGTTCATGATTTGTTCTCGCGAAAAACTCCGTTTGAGGGTTGGGTTGGAGAGAGCATCAGCTTTCGTGAGGATTCGGGTGCGCACCTTTTCACGTCTTTTCACGTCGTCATCCCGAACGAAGCGCAGCGGAGATCCGGGATCGGGTGACAAGAATGGCGCGACCAACCCTCTCCCCCACAAGGAGGGAGGGGAACAGCGCCGTATCCTGAACCCGATCACGAATTTCGTTTCGCAGCCCGGTATGACACCCGCCACGTCATGGCCGGGCTTGTCCCGGCCATCCCGATTGGAAAAGATACGCGGTTCAGACAATCGAGATCACCAGCACAAAGCCGGTGATGACGTGGAGAGAATGTCGTCGTCTCGCAATCATCTCCGCCTCTCCTTCCCGCCTGCAGCGCGCCCGTACCCCACCGCGGCGCGCTTCTCGTCATCGGACAGAAACGCCGCCGCCGACACGCGCCGCCAGAGGCTTTCACGCTCGTCGGCGAGCGCCTCGATGGCGTCGAGGTCGGGCTCGAGCACGAGCGCATCGCGGTAGGCCGGCGCGAGCCAGTGGGCGAGCGCTTCGGCCGTGCGCTTCACCAGCGGGATCACAGTCTGGCGGTAGAAGGCGCGGTTGGCTTCGGCGTAATTGGCGTGCGTGCTGTCGCCGGGCAGCCCCAGCAGCAGCGGCGGCACGCCGAAGGCGAGCGCGATTTCTCGCGCGGCCGCGGCCTTCGCTTCCACGAAGTCCATGTCCTTCGGCGAAAGCGAGAGCGGCTTCCAGTCGAGGCCTCCCTCCAGCAGCAACGGGCGGCCCGCATTGCCGGCGCCCTGATAGTTCGTCTCCAGTTCGCTCTTGAGCCGGTCGAACTGCGCATCGGTGAGCGTCGTGCCGCCGACGACGAGGGCGCCGGACGGCCGCGCCGCGTTGTCGAGGAGCGCCTTGTTCCAGGCGCCCGCCGCGTTGTGGATGTCGAGCGCGGTAGCGGCGGCCTCCATCGGCGACAATCCGTAATGATCGTCCGCCGGATGAAACAGCGTCAGATGCAGGATCGGCGGCAGCGCCTCGTCGTCGCGGATGGAAAAGCGCACGGACTGCGTGCCGACCGCATATTCGTAAGCGGCGGGCCAGCCGTCCGAGTCAGGCACCACGCGCATGCGGTCGGGCCGCAGGGCGTGAAGCTCGCGCGGCGCGCCATCCAGGCTCACCGCCTCCACATAGGCATTGCCCGACACCATCAGGTGCCCGTAGAGGCTCTCGAGAAAACGCTGCCCGCCCTCCCGTGCATTGGGCCGCAACAGCAACGACAGCAGCGGATGCGATGCGATCTCGCGTCCGTCGCTCGTGAGCACCAGCGGCAGCGACGCCGCCGCCTCGCTCACCAGGCGCACGGCGCGATGCACGACGGCGTTCTTCTGGAAGCCTTCTCGGGAAAGCGCCGTGTAGTCGCGCGGCGTCCACACGGCGCGACCGGCGACATAGAGCGCGATCGCGCCTTGAGCGCGCGAAGCCTTCGCCTCAGGCGGAGCCTGAAGCCAGCGGGTCAATCGGTTCAGCATGAAAAGCTCCTGCCCCGGCTGGGGCATGAGATGGTGAAGGAACAGGGAGCGTGTGAGCTACGCGCAGCATGGATCATCCCCGGAACGAGCCCAGGGATGACGGAGCCGGATCAGCGTACCGTCACTGGACCGTGACGGCGAAGTTTCCGTTGAGTGTAGTCATGGCGCCGGTCTGGTCGGGCCCCGCGCCGGTGAGCGAGAAGCTGTCCTGGCCTTGGAAGCCGGGCTTCGGCGTGTACTGGAAGGTGTTTGCGCGCGTCACGATGGTGCCGTTGCGCGGCGGCGACACGACTTTGAGCGAATTCACCGGAAGGCGGGCGCCGGGATTGACCCAGAGCGCCCCGCCGCAGTTCTTGCCGCCTTTCGCCATGATCAGCGTGCCATTGCCGCCGCCTCTCGCCCAGCCGCGTCCGAGATCGACGCTGCAGGCCTGCGCGGCCGTGGATGCAACGATCAGGCAGGCGGATCCGAGAATGGCCACGGCCCAGCCCCTGCCAAGTGAATTAGGTCTCTTCGTCATGAGCGTTTCCTGCAGGATTTCCCCACGTCCAGTCTAACGGCCAAGCTGGCGGCGGAAAGCTGGGCAATGGAGGTAGTATCGTCCTTCTGCTGCCTGCTCCGACACCGATCGCTGCAGCATCGCCGCCCGCATCAGCAGAATGCCGACAACTTCCGCAGGCGATGCCCACAAAGCATGCAGTTCCGGCGCTTCTGTCATTGGCCGGTCACATACCCCAGGGTAACCTTCAGATGTTGCGGGGCATCCGGCGACATTCACGCGCCAGCCGGGCCTCTCTCCTTAAGTCTGGCTGGCGCGACCATCGGTTTCTCGAGCTCTGCCGTTCTTCTCTTATGAGGACGGCATGAGGCAGATGGCGGGGCGGAGCGGCACGGATGGACTGCCATCCGCCCCGGCCCTGCAGTTGCAGAAGCGACCTCTCATCATTCTCCAAAGCCGATTGCTGCCGCACGATGTCCCTTTCGCGCCAGTACGGCGCAAAAGACTCACCTCATCAGTGGTGTTGCAGATCTCCGGCAGCAGCTTAGCTTAAATGCTCGTGACTCCGTTTCTTGCCCCTACGGGAGTCACGGCGCCCTGGCTGGAGATGTGCGTGAACACCACCCTTCGGCTGGGGCGTTCTTTTTGAGTCTCGCCGCGTGAGGCTTCTCAATACGCCTCATCTGCATGAATCCTCATCCTGAGGAGCAGACGAAGTCTGCGTCTCGAAGGAGGATCCAGTGAGCACTGGAAGCTCCTTCGAGACGGATTGCTCATGCAATCCTCCTCAGGATGAGGTCGAGGGTCGGATGATCCGGCTCCTGCGAGCGTTGATCACCTGCTTTTCTACAACACCCGCACGCGCGGCTCGCGCCGCTCCCGCAGCATCAATTCGGTCAGCGCCCAGACGAGCGCGTCCATCCGGTCCGGCGAGCGGCCCGATGTCAGGCCGCCGGGGCCGAAGTCGCAGAGCTCGTCCTCGAGCTCCGGCAGCGCGCCCACATGGCGCACGCGATCTTGCGCGTAGAGCACGGACACGGGCTCCGCGCGCAGGTACTTGCCGCGCGTGGCGCGCACGCTCACCATGGGCACGGACGGATCGACCTCGCGAATGACGTTTCCCACCATCTCGCCGCCCTGGTTCGTCTCGACGACGAGCGCATCGGCCTGCAGGCGCCGGTAGAGCGCCACCGCTTTCGCCGCCCATTCGGGCGGCTTCAGGTGTGAGGCCGTCGCATCCTCCAGCACATAGGCCGTGCCGCTCTCGTCCACGCCCGCCGCGACGATCCCGCAGGCATCGGCCCGCTTCGTCGAAGACGCCGGCGGATCGACCGCGACGACGATGCGCATCAAGGACGGCGCGGCTTCGATGCGGTTCGCTTCGAGAACGTCGCGCGTCCACAGAGCATCGGGACGGTCCTCGATGATGTCGCCGTCGAGCTCCTGCCGCCCGAGCCGCGTGCCGGCATAGCGGCGCACGACCGTGTCGAGAAAGGCGGGCGCGAGGTTCTCCGCATTCTCGGCGGTGCGCACCCGCGACACCGCCACGAGCGGATCGGCGAGAAAGCGTTTCAGGATCGGGATCGGCCGCGGCGTCGTCGTCACCATCTGGCGCGGATGGGCGCCGAGGCGCAAACCGAACTGCAGCATGTCCCAAGTCTCCTCCACGTGCTTCCACTTGGCGAGCTCGTCCGCCCAGGCGGCCTCGAATTGCGGGCCGCGCAACGAATCCGGGTCCTCCGCCGAGAACACCTGCGCCACCGCGCCGTTCGGCCATTCGAGCTTGCGCAAGGACGGCGACCAGGTCGGGCGCTCGTGGCGGGCATGAACGGCCAGAATCCCGGCCGGCCCCTCCACCATCACATTGCGGGCATCCGAAAAGGTCTCGCCGACGAGCGCGATGCGACGCGAGGCGCTTGTCCCGAAATCGGGATCGCCGAGCGCGATGCCGCGCACCCATTCGGCGCCGGTGCGGGTCTTGCCCGCGCCGCGACCGCCGAGCATGAGCCAGATGGTCCAGGGGTCGTGCACGCGCGCGAGCCCCGGCAGGCGCTGCTCGGGCCGGCAGCGCATCGGCCAGAAGCGGAGAACGTTCTCGAAATCGCTTTCACACCAGGAGGCCGTCGCGTCCGCGAGACTCCTCCTCCGCGATAACCCGGTCAAGGTGGCGAGCAAGCTCCTCGCGGAGTTCGTGCAGGCTGCGCCGGGGTCTGTTGTCATGGGGCTCGGTGTCATCGAGCGTTGAGCCTTCCTGTTCCAGAAGCGCCCGGGCGGCTGCCAGCGTCTTGGCATAGGACGCGAGCCTGCGGGCGGTCTTGTCGTGATCCTTGGCGCGGCCTGTGCGCTGCTCGTCCATGAGCGCGTCGATCTGCACCCGCGTGGCCTGCGCCAGCGAGCGCGCCGCATCGTTCACCGACGCGGCTGCGGCCTTGGCGATCCCGGCGACGCCGCCCTCGTCCTTCGCGGCCTTGCTCAAGGCATTCGCGGCGAGAGCCGCCGCGCGCGCCGGCCAGGCCCAGCGTTGCCTCATGCGGACGAAGGTGCCCGCGCTGACGCCAAGGAAAGCCCGGATGTCGGGCAGACGCTTGTCCGGCTGGCGGGCATAGATGTCCCAAGCCTGCTGCCTCTGCTCGTCCGTGATCTCAATTCTCTGGCGCATGCGACAAGCCAACAAAAAACCGCCCAAGCGGGGCTTGAGCGGTGGAGGTTGTCCGACGGGGCGAATGCGGCGGGGGCGCTTCATTCACACTTCGTCAGTGTTCACGTTTTGTACTCTAAGAGCGTCACGCTGTCAAGGTGAAAATGAAACCTATGGCCGGGCAAGCGGCTTGGATGCCTGTGCAGGACAGAATGAGCAGCCCGATCGTTCACGGAAAGTTCTCCTATCGGCAGAGACCTTGAATAAAGTTACGCCTTTCTCGATCAAAATCAGAACATATCAGCAATGAACAGCAAACAGAATGATGAATTGCCAAGTATAATTGGTGATACTCTTCAAATAGATAGCATCCATCGGGACAGCATATTCAAGTATAATGTTGCTTGATAACCTATATATACATATAGGTTTTGGCGTTACGACAGCCCGCATCCCAAGTCACCCGTCGACAGAACGCATGCGAGCCTCCTAACCGTTGCGGAACCACGGAAACTGGGCCTGGTAGCACCGCAAATGCCTCCGCAACGGCGCCGCTTTAGCGCCTCAAACCAGGCAGGAGCGTCAACGGGAGAGGGTATATGGTCACCTTTCCACGTGGCATCGCTCACGGGGGTGGCATATAAGCCTAGGTGGCATCACCATTCGTAGAACGGCTCTCGGCCTTGGAGAGGCTCGCATGATGTGGTGAGCAGACACGGGGAATCGGGGAGCTTCCATGGCAGCGTCAATCGTTCGGCTCGAGACCGAGGAGCGGGTCAACACGATCGTGGACGGCGGTCAGGGTGACCCGCGTCTCACCAAACTGAAGGATGGCGGTTGGGTCGTCGTCTGGCGCTCCGTCGATGCGGACGGAAAAATCCAACTGCACCAACAGCGGTTCAGCCAGGACGGCTCGGCTGACGGCGACGAAACCCGAATCGACTCGACCGACCGCGGGGCTGTGCTGACGATAACGACGGCCGCCCTTGACGACGGCGGATGGGTCGTCACCTGGATCGCCGACGACCCGCTCGATCCATCGTCCACAGGCTACGGCGTCTATCTGCAGCGCTTCGACAGCAACGGGGAGCCTGTGGGCGGAGAGCAGGTCGTCAGTCCGGCCGGCAAGAACTCGCAGTTCCATGCGAACGTCACCGGAATCGACGGGGGTGGATGGGTAGTCACCTGGCAGTCGAGCGCACCCGACAGCCCGAGCGGCTCTGAAATCTATCAGCAGGAATACGATCGGGACGGGAGGCCCAAGGGCGCAGCCATTCATGTGAATACCACCACCGACCTGGATCAGAGCGTTCCAAGGATCGCCCGCCTGGCCGGAGGGGGCTGGATCGTGACCTGGTTCTCCACCGACCAGAACGGCGAATTCGATGTCTATCAGCAGCGATACAACGCCAATAGCGATCGCGTCGATAGCGAGGAGCAGGTCAACACCCATACGGCCGAGAGCCAGTTGTTCTCAAGCGTGGCGGCCCTCGCGGACGGGGGTTGGGTCGTCACCTGGATGTCGTACGAACCGAACGGCTGGTACGTGGATGTTTACCAGCAGCGCTACTATGCGGACGGAACCGCCAGGGGGAGCCAGCAAAGGGTCAATACCTTCACTCTGGAGCACCAGAGCGTGCCCAGGGTCACGGGCCTTGCCGATGGCGGCTGGATCGTCACCTGGGAATCCACCGGCCAGAACGGCGTCTATCAGCAGCGCTACGACGGGAACGGCCTCGCCATCCGCGGCGAGCAGCGGGTGAATGCCGAGGGCATCGGCGGCGACGTTCCGGACGTGACCATGCTGGAGAACGGCGGCTGGGTCGTCACCTGGACGGGTCAGGACAGCAGTGGCCAGGGGGTCTTCCAGCGCCGCTACGAGGCGGTGGCCGCCTTCGGCGCGGGCCTGGAGGATGGATTTGGAACCGCTGGAAACGAAGTGTTCGACGCGCTGAGCGGCGGACTTGGCACCGGCGACACCCTCGAGGCGGGCGGCGGCATCGATACTCTGCGCATGATCGAGAGCGGCACCCTCGATCTCACCGCGCCGGCGCGCTTTGCCGATGTGGAGATCGTGCAGGGATCGAGCGGCAGCGATGTCGTTGTCACCAATGCCATCCGACTCGGCGGCGTTTTCGGTCTGCAGGGCGGTGCGGGCCGCGACGAACTGCGCCTCGAGGCCGGCACGTACGATTTCACCACGAAGTTCGTCTCCGGCTTCGAGTCCATCACGCTGACCGGCGCGGGCTCGCTGACCTTCGCCGACAAGGCCACGGCGCTTCTGGCGCACAGCCAGGGGCAGAGCGGCAACGTCATCCTCCTCGGCGACAGCTTCACCGCGGGAGAGCGCCAGAAGCTCTACGACCAGGGCATCCGGCAGGTGACGGATGCCGATGGCGTTCACATCCTGCAGCCGGCTGTTGCCTCCTTGAGCGCGGCGACAGTGCAGGAGAACGCCGGCACAGGCAGCATCGTCGGTACGCTCTCGGCGGCGGATCCCAGTCCCGGCGACGGCAAAGACCTGCGCTTCGATCTCATCGATGGCGCTGGCGGGCGCTTTGCTGTGTCAGGCAGCAGGATCGTGGTCGCCAACGGCGCGCTCCTCGACCACGAGACAGCCACCTCCCATACGATCCGCGTTCGCGTCATCGACGAGGGTGGCATCACGGTTGAAAAAGCTTTCACGATCAGCGTTGACGACATCCCCGTGGAGACGATGCGTGGTACCGCCAGCGCCGACAGGCTCAGCGGCGGCACGAGCAAGGATGTGCTCTATGGCGGCTTAGGCCGAGACACGCTCACGGGCGGCGCGGGCGAGGACATCTTCGTGTTCGACACCAAGCCTAACAAGAAGAGCAATCTCAACAAGATCGTCGACTTCAGCGTGAAGGACGACACGATCTGGCTCGACAATGCCGTGTTCACCAAGCTCGGAAAGGCCGGCTCGGCGACTAAGCCCGCGCCGCTGAAGAAGGACTTCTTCACCGTCGGCTCGAAGGCCAAGGACAAGAACGACCATGTCGTCTACGACAAGGCCAAGGGCGTTCTGTATTACGATGCCGACGGCTCGGGTAACGGCAAGGCGGTCGAGATCGCCACGCTCACGAAGAAGCTCGGCCTGACCTACAAGGACTTCTTCGTGGTGTAGACAACGATCGGTCTCGGCACCGGACGGAGCGTTTCCATAAGGTGGCGTTAAGCAACGTGTCCTTTTACTTGAAGGTGCACGTATGCTGACCTTGATCGGCAGCCAGCGTCTTGATCGCAGCCGTCGCAACCGGCGGCCTGATCACCTTGGCTCCGAGCGGATCCATGCGCATCTTCGAATTTGCGGCCACGAAATCCTTGATGAATTTCACGGTCTCCGGATCGGCCGTGACGAAGGCTCCAGCTTTCTCGGCCTCCTTCCTGAACTGCGAAGTCTGGCCATGCTTCCGGAGCAGTCCGATGAACCGGAAAATGGAATCCAGCGGGATCTTCGATGGTCCCTTCGGATAGATCGGTGTCGGAGCGTCTTCGATCTTCGTTTGCTGTGTCATGACACTTCTCCCTCGTGACTATTCGCTGATGACGATGGTCCTTCTGCTGTCCAGGGCGCGCAGCGTGAGAACCTGATTCACGACCTCGGCCGCAGCCTGCTGCGTCGGCCCGCCCGAAGCGGTGAGAAGGCGGCCGAAGAAGGTGTTCGAAAACAGGGCGTTTCGGATCGGCCCGACCTGCGCCTGCACTGCCGTCGGCAGCGCCAGACCGACGGTGACCTTGTGAAAATCCTTCCGCTTGAGTTCCGCGTTGAAGGACACGTCCGTAAGAGCGAGGTTGTTGCCAACCGGAGAGAAAACGACCTTTGGCGTCGCCGATCCAAATACCGTCGTGGTGAACCCGAGCTCGTCCACCATGGTCGGCGGCCCGGCGGCCTCTCCGGCCTTGGGGCCCAGGCCGCCATGCAGGGTCAGGTTCACGAAGGTCTGGACCACCTCAGCCATGCCGATCCGGCCTGCGATCGGATAGGCATAGTTCGCCGAGACGATCTTGCCCTGGCAGTAGCTGGCGGGCACTTCCGAGATCAGCTTGCTGAAGGTGTCCGTAACGGTGAAGGATCTGATGTTCTGCCGCTCCCGGTCGACCCCGGCCTTGAAGCCCAGGCTTCTGGAGTTCGTGAGCGGCTTCAGGAAATTGAGCTCCGTGTTGACGTTGTTCGTCTCCGTCATCTCGAAGGAATAGTTGTAGGCCACACCGGTGTTCCAGAAGAGACTGAGGACCGTGTTGACGGGCCCCTTGAACAGCTTCGGATGGAACTCGCTGATCGGACGCTTGGTGTTGTAGAACGTGGCTCCGATGCTTTTTGAGTCCGCATCGACATCCCTGTCGTTCACAAGCCAGCCAACGGCCGAGTCGAAGACGGCTTGGCGGGTCTCGCACCGGATCTGCTTCACGATTTCCAGAGTGGGAACGGCCACGTCCTCAGGAACGGGATGAATGGCGCACGATCCCAGGAAAGGCGCCAGGACAAGGGCCATGCGGGCAGGAACGCAACTGCTCATTATTGCTCCCCCTTCGGCTGCCTTTGGCGACCTGTCCACTTGTCGGATCCAGGGTACGCTCTGCAGTCAAGCCGAGCAGATCACAACTCGGATTTTTCAACCATAGGTTATGCATACCTTTCCCCAAGTTCTTTCGAATATCATTTTGCCCCTGGCGGCCCCGTGGCATTACTACTTCTGAGCGAACCTCAGAAGTGGACATCCACCGCGATCATCTCATGGTCCGACACCGCCCTGCCCTCGCCGTCGACGGCCGGGATCACCTGCGGGTTGCTCGCTTCGAGCCCTCGTACGACAAGCCAATCGAGCTTTGCGAAGGGTGGCTCGTGCTTTTTCACGGGGCCCGGACTCTGGGTCGGCAGGGCGAGGTTCGCGTGCTGCCATTCGAAGCCGGCCGCGCGCAGGTCGTCGAACAGGGGCTCGTCGCGCTCGGGCGCTTCCAGCAGGCGACGGCGTTCGTCCTCCCCGCGCGGCAGGGCCTTCGTGTTGAAGTCGCCGCCGATCACGCAGGCCTCGTTCGGAGCGATCTCGTCCAAGGCACGCAGCAGGGCGCCGATCTGCGCCTGCCGGTCGGCCGGGTCGGTCTTGCTTTCGAGATGCGTGCTGACGAGCCATAGAGGCCGTGGGGCCTCGGCCACGCGGGCGGCCAGCGCCATCCGTCCGCCGATGCGCCGCTGGGCTCCCTTGATCCCGGGAAACCACAGGCCGTTCTCCTCGAGCGGGATCAGATGCGGTCGCTCCAGTGCAAGACCGGTGACGATGGCGTTGCCGTGCAGGCCTTGGGCATTGTTCCGTCCCGCGAACAGCTCGACCTCGTCGGTGCTCCCGAGATCGAGCTCGACGAACTCGACGCCGTAGAGATATCCCTCCCCCGATCCTTCGATCAGGTCGCGGATATTGTGCGTGTTGCCGGAGCGCGCCATGCCCAGATCGACCTCGCTGAGCAGGGTCACCTGCGCGCCGGCCCGCCTCATGAGGCTCCGGACGGCCGGGCGGTTCTTGAGGCGCTCCGCATTGAACGCCGCGACCCTGAGCGGGCCGGGCCATGGGCTCGCGGGAGCCGGCGCCCCCTGCTCGATGGCCTGCAGGGCGGGAATGCGCCGGATGAGGTCGCGGTGGGCGTCCTGCTGCGGCGCGGCGTGCCGGGCCTCCTCCAGCAAGGCGCCCTCGGGCGCTTGGAGATCCGGCACGATCCGATCGATCAAGGGGCGCATGGCAGGTCTTTAAAAAACCGTTATAGGCTCTACAGTTTATGGCGTAGCACTTCTGTCGAAAAAACCTGATGCCCAGGAATCTTTTAGCTTGGCTTTAGGAACATTTTGGATAGAAATGCGTTCCATAGCCGCACCAAGCTTTGCCGGGGAGAAGGCCCATGATCTTTTGGGCTACCATTGTCGCGCTCGTCACGGGGGCCTTCGCCCTTGTGGGCGACCTGTCTTCCACGCTTGTCAGCTTCGCCGAGATCGCAGGCGTGGTCGCGCTCTTCACCCTGATCTGTGCCGCCGAGGCCTTCAGCATCCCGAAGAGCTCATCCTTCGACAAAAACCCCGTTCAGCCGGAATCCTGATCGATCTGGGATCGCGCTCCTGTGCGGTTGCGCACCCGGGCATCCAAAAACTAACCATAGGACACGTTAGTACGTTGCCTATGCCTTGAAACCGTGATTATGTTTCAGATCATGAGCTTGCCCAACCCTGTCTTGGCCGCATCCTTCGATTTGGAACAACTCACCAGCGATCTCGTGGCTTCGATCTCCGCCAGTCCGCGGGGAGCGCTGAACGTCGCCCTGCAGCAGGCGCTCGCCCATACGGTCGAGACGAAGGTCAACGCCCAGCTCTCGGTGCTGCTGGAGGGCATCGGGGACGCCTTCTACTCCCTCGATGAGCATTGGCGCTTCAGCTACATCAACCGCGCGGCGGAAACCTATTTCGACCTTCCGCGCCAGACGATGCTCCACAAGGTGATCTGGGACATGTTCCCCAAATCCGAGGGCACGGATCTGCGCCGCCGCTACGAGGAGGTCTTCCTCTTCGGCACCTCCGTCTCCTTCGAGGCTGAGGCTGTCGGCCGCCCGGGGCGTCACCTGGAGTTTCACGTCTTCCCCTATAACGGCGGCATCGGCGTCAGCTTCCGGGACTGGACGGAGCGCCGGCGGGCGGAGGAGGAGCTGCGCACCAGCGAGGCGCGCCTGAGCGCGCTCGCCAACAACGCGCCCGCCTGCATGTTCTACCAGACGAACCATTCGCCGGAATACCACGCCCGCAGGGTTCTCTACGTGTCCAGGACTTGCGAGAGGCTGACCGGCGTTCCTGCGGAGGAGGCTCAGGCCAATCCCGATCTGCTCTACAGCCTCGTGCTCCCGGAGCACCGGGACCGGATGCTGGCGCGGCGGCTGGAGAGCCTTCGCGACATCACGGAGTGCCAGGAGGAGTTCGAGATCCGGCACGCCAGGACCGGAGAGACCCGCTGGCACCGCATCATCGCGACCCCGCGGCACCTCGAGGGCGGCGGCATCGTCTGGGACGGGATCCAGATCGACATCACCGATCACAAGCGGTCGGAAGAGCGCCTGCGGCTTCTGATCAACGAGCTCAACCACCGGGTGAAGAACACTCTCGCGACCGTTCAATCCCTGGCCTCCCAGAGTTTCCGCGGGCTGAAAACCGGGAGCTTGCAGGATCAGCCTGGCCTCCATGCCATCTTCGAGGCCCGCCTTTTCGCCCTGGCCCGGGGGCATGACCTCCTCACCCGGGAGAACTGGGAAGGCGCGAGCCTCGGCGAGATCGTCACCCAGGCCTTTGCCCTTATCGCGACCTGGCCGACGACTGCAGCCGGATCAGGATCGACGGGCCGGATCTGCGCGTGGCGCCGCCCATGGCACTCAGCCTGTCAATGGCCCTGCACGAATTGTGCACCAACGCAGTCAAGTACGGCGCTTTGGGCGCTCCCGACGGCCGAGTCCATATCTCCTGGTCGACCCTCGAAACCTTGGCCGGACAGCGTCTCGTGATGCGCTGGGAGGAGCATGGGGGGCCGCTTGTCGTCGCTCCGACCCGCAAGGGCTTCGGCTCGCGCCTGATTCAGGAAGGCCTGGCGCGGGAGCTCAACGGCGAGGTCCGCCTGATCTTTGAGCCCAGGGGGCTGGTCTGCACGATCGATGTGCCTCTTTGCTGAGCAGAGCCGCACGGGTTTTCAAGAAGCGCATAGGTCATTAGTCGATACTGCCGCCAGACTTCTTGCGGACGGAACCGGATTTAGTGTCAATAGGCGCCAAGTGACGAGGTCACGACCCCAGAGGGAGGAGTTTGTTTTATGAAACGTCGTCAGTTTTTGCAGACCGCCGCGGTCGGCGCTGCCGCAACCACGGTGGCCGCTCCGGCGATTGCCCAGTCGATGCCGGAGGTCAAGTGGCGCTTGCAGTCCGGCTTCCCCAAGTCGCTCGACACGATCTACGGCGCGGCTGAAACCATCGCTAAGTTCGTTTCCGAAGCGACGGACGGCAAGTTCCAGATCCAGCCGTTCGCCGCCGGTGAAATCGTCGGCACGCCTCAGATCGCTGACGCCGTGGGTGGTGGCACCGTCGAGCTGGGCCATACCTGCTCGTACTATTATTTCGGCAAGGATCCGACCTTCGCCATCGGCACCGCCCTGCCCTTCGGCCTGAACGCCCGCCAGCAGAATGCCTGGCTCTATCACGGCGGCGGCAACGACCTGCTGAACGAGTTCTACGCCAAGCACAATATGTACGGCATGCCTGCGGGCAACACCGGCGTGCAGATGGGCGGCTGGTTCCGCAAGGAGATCAAGACGGTCGCCGACCTGCAGGGCCTGAAGATGCGCATCGCCGGCCTCGCCGGTCAGGTCATGCAGAAGCTCGGCGCCGTGCCGCAGCAGATCCCCGGCGGCGACATCTACCCGTCGCTCGAGCGCGGCACCATCGACGCCGCCGAGTGGGTCGGTCCCTACGACGACGAGAAGCTCGGCTTCTCGAAAGTCGCGCCGTACTACTACTATCCCGGCTTCTGGGAAGGCGGTCCTTCGATCCACCTGTTCGTGAATCAGGCAAAGTGGAAAGAACTCCCGAAGTCGTATCAGGCCATCCTGACCACGGCTTCGAGCTACGCCAACAACGACATGCTGGCCAAGTACGACGCCCGCAACCCGGCGGCTCTGCGCCGCCTCCTCGGCGCCGGCACCCAGCTGCGTCCGTTCTCGCAGGAGATCCTCGAAGCAGCCTACAAGGCCGCCAACGAGGTCTATGACGAGGTTTCGGCCAAGAACCCCGACTTCAAGAAGATCTACGAAAGCGTCCGCGCCTTCCGCAACGAGGAATACCTGTGGTTCCAAGTGGCCGAATACGCCTTCGACACCTTCATGGTCCGGGCCCGCGCCCGCGGCTAAGTGCCGTTCACATCGATCTCGAGAAGGGGCGGCCGCAAGGTCGCCCTTTTTTCTTGCCGGATACCCTCTATGTGAGGCGGCTCTCGTACTTCCTGGATGCGGAGAGACGATGCGCTGGACTTTCCGGATCAGCTTTTTCCTTCTTCTGGCTTGGGGCATCTTCACGGTCTCGCCCTTCGTCGCGCTATACGACCTCTCCAAGGCTGTCGAGGCCAGGGACGTCGCGCGGATCTCGGAGCGCGTCAATTTCAATGCCCTGCGCGTCTCCCTCGCCCAGCAAATTCTTGGCGAATACCTGAAAGCCCAGGATCTCGGCCCTCTCAACCGGCAGGTCGCCGCTCAGGCAGGAGCCGGGACCCTCAATCCTGTCCTGGAGGAGCTCGTCACGCCTCAGGCCTTGATCGACCTCGTGGAGGACGGGCAGCTGCGGCAGACCGGAGGAGAGGCGGGCGCAACGCCGATCACCTTCGATCCAGGATCCCTGCACAGGGCTTGGCAGATCTTCATTGCCTCGGAATCCCAGGGCTTCCGGGCCATCACGATCCCGCTCACGCCGGACGAGCCCAGAGACCGTCAGTTCAGGATCGACATGCGCCTGAGCGGCACGACGTGGCGCCTGACGGGGATCGATCTTCCCAGTCCTCTCCGGGAAGAATTGATCAAGCGAGCCGCCGCCGCATCCAAGTAGAGATGGGCCATGTCCTTGTGCTACGAGGAACCTGAAGCGTTGCAATCACGTTATTTGTTATAAGATATCCTGATGAAGGTCGATGTAATGCGTAAACTTGCTATCGGATTGTCTGCAACTGCACTCTTGATCATGCCTCAACTTGCCTCGGCCCAGGAAGGAACGGCTGCAGGTGTCGCTACCGGCGCCGTGACCGGGGCGATCATGGGTGGACCCGTGGGGACCGTGATCGGCGCGGGCGTCGGCGGCATCGCAGGCGGCGTCACTGAGCAGAATGCGAAGGCGCAATCCACGTCGGGCGCGGTCGTCGTCCCGGATATCACGACAACCGGATCCATTCGCCAACGCACCTGCAGCGTGGACATCTCCGGCAACCAATCCTGCACCGAGGTCGTTCGGTAAGTCTGGCGGATCTCGGGAGCATGGAAAAGCCTACCTGAACGGTTCAGGTAGGCTTTTCCATGCTCATCGTCAGATTCGTCAAAGCATGTTGTCTTCAGATGTCCGGGACGCACGCCGAGCGTTAGTGGGTAAAAAGCCAACCCACCGTCGCGATCGGAAAGATTGTCCCAAGCATAAAACAGATAATATGCGAGGTCATTTCACTTCCCTCCATGCTAGAACAACTTTGATTAGTACATAACGTTCCACAATATTTTGGGGTACTAAAGTCAAGCTATGTTGGTATAGCCAACAATTGCTTGGTGACTACAATTGCCACAATTGAGGGAACCAAGCTTCGCCGTTTCCATTGTCAAAGCGGGCAAGGTGAGGCTGTAAACGATGAATGACCGAGACCGT
This sequence comes from Microvirga arvi, assembly GCF_016892765.1. Classification (GTDB taxonomy): domain Bacteria; phylum Pseudomonadota; class Alphaproteobacteria; order Rhizobiales; family Beijerinckiaceae; genus Microvirga; species Microvirga arvi. The sequence goes on along the minus strand of NZ_JAFEMD010000020.1, from coordinate 40,173 downwards.
TCCCTGCGTGGCTTCATGGGAGATGCGGAGTTCATCCGAAAGATGCTCATCGCGCTCGGTCTCGTGGTGTTTGCTCTTCTGCTGTGGAAACTGGCGGATGTTCTGCTGCTGGCCTTCGGTGCCATCCTGGTGGCCATTCTGCTGCATTCAGCCGCCGAAGCCCTGGTGCGTTACCTGCGGGTGCCGGAGCGATGGAGCCTGACCGTTGCGAGCCTCATCATCTTCGTCGCCTTTCTTGCCATCATCGCCCTCTTCGGAACCCAGGTTCGGGCGCAGTTCTCCAACGTGGTGGAGCGGCTGCCTTTCGCAGTCGACAATTTTGCCAAGAACCTGGGTCTCGGCGCCGTCAGCGATGACCTGGCCGAGATCATGAACAACGCTCCGACGGGCGGCATGGCGGCACGTCTCGCCGGGATCGGCGGCGCGATCCTGGACGGATTGGCGGATTTCATCCTCGTGGTGATCGCCGGCCTTTATATCGCCGCGGCGCCGCGCCTCTACGAGCAGGGCTTCGTCAAGCTGTTTCCCATCAGCCACCATGAGCGGGTGGAAAGCTCGCTGCACGCCTCGGGGCAGGCCCTGCGGCTCTGGCTGACGTCTCAGCTGATCGCGATGGCCTGCGTCGCGGTTCTGTCCACCCTCGCCTATTGGCTGATCGGCCTGCCTTCGGCCATAGCGCTCGGGCTGATTGCAGGGCTCGCGGACTTCATCCCCTTCCTCGGTCCGATCCTGGGCGCGCTTCCTGCGGTCCTGATCGCCTTCAGCGTCAGCGGAGAGACGGCTCTCTGGACCATCCTCGCCGTGCTCGCAATCCAGCAGATCGAAGGCAACGTCATCTTCCCCCTGGTGGCGAGAAGCGTCATCAGCGTCCCGCCCGCCCTGGCGCTGTTCGCCATCCTGATCGGCAGCGTCCTGTTCGGCACCCTCGGCCTGATCTTCGGCTTCCCCCTCGCGGTGGTCACCTATGTTCTGGTGAAGAAGCTCTACGTCCGGGAAACCCTCGGCGAGCAGACGGAGGTTCCAGGCGAGAGCAAACGCGACAGCTCGCAAGAGGCCGGCTCGTAGGCTCGCAAGGCCCGGCTGCAGCAGCCCGGGAACCCTCGATCCGATTGCACATTAGACCGCTGTGCTTTCACTGCCACCAAATCACGCATTGCGTTGGTAATTTTTCAGAACGGCTGAAAGGCCGCGCTCTGGTTCGGAGGAGATGCCATGTCCGACATCGTCGTAAAGACCCCCATGCAATATCTCGACAAGGCGACATCGGCCCTGCGGGAGCTTGGGATCATCCCTCCGCAGGCCATGGACGCTCCCATCAACGGCCTTCTGGAGAAGATCTCGGACCTGGATCAGGACAGGATCGTGATCATCGCCCGCACCCTCGGTCAGACCAGTGTGTTCAACGAGGTGGTGCGCGAGCAGACCCAGGCCATGGAGATCGGCGAGCGCTACCGCGAGATCACGGAATCCTTCAACTCCATCCGTGACGATACGAAGAAGATGGTCGACCAGCTGGACGACCAGAAGATCGATTTCTTCGAGCGCATCAACAACGTCTGGATGAAGGTGTCGCGGGGCGATGTCGCGGACCGCTTCGACAAGATCAAGGAAGTCTATCTCGACGTGACCCGGTCGACCAAGGACCAGATCGAGCGCGAGCAGATCATCCTCGATGCCTACCGTGATTTCCGCGGCGCGCTCAAGCACGCCGAGGTCATGGCCCTGGAGGTGCTGCGGACCGCCGAGCAGAAGCTCGAAGCCGCCAAAGCGGGTCTGCAGAAGGCGTCTGATGCCGTGGTGAACTTCCAGGGCACGGAAGTCCCCGAGCGCGCCCGGCTCGAGCTCACCCGCGACGAACATCTGCGCCGCACCCAGGACGAGGAGAAGCGCTACCAGATCGCCAAGGACCTCTCCGACAACCTGACGATCGGTTACAATACATCCGAAGTGATCATGGCGCGCCTGATGCAGATGACGAACGCCAAGGAGCGCGTCTATGCCCAGGCGGTCTCCTTCTTCTCGACCAACGACTCGGTGTTCACCGCGCTCAAAGCTTCGTTCACCGGCATGTTCGGCCTGAACGAGTCGACCCAGACCCTGAACGAGATGAAAGAGGGTGTCTCCCGCAGCCTGGAGGTGCTGGCCGAGATCGGGGATCAGGTCGGCGAGGCCGCCGTGAAGGCCGGCTACGGCCCGAGCATCCGGGCCGATGCGGTCAAGAAGCTCGTGGACTCGGTGATCACGTTCCAGGAGCGATCCCAGGAGATCATCGGCGAGATGCGGCGGCTCTCGACGCAGAACTCGGCCGAGATCCGCGACGCGGTCGAGGACGGCAAGCGGCGCATCGCGCGCCTCGTGGCGGAAGGACAGGCGCTGCCGGCCAATGGCTGAGATGGCTGCCACACCGCCCGCGAGCCTGCCCGCCAGCCCGCCCCGGAACCTCGACGAGGTGATGCTCGCGATGGACGTGGTGGACACGCTCCGCCACCAGGAGAACCTCGTCAGCCGCGAGCTCAGCGAGGGGGACCGCGACGCGCAGCTGCTGCAGCGGCTGCGCGAGATCTATCACGGCCAAGGCATCGAGGTTCCCGACCGCATCCTGCAGGAGGGCGTGCAGGCCCTCAAGGAGCAGCGCTTCGTCTACACTCCGCCCGGCCCCAGCTTCGCCCGTACCGTGGCGCGGGCCTGGGTCAACCGGGGGCGGGTTGGACGGCGCCTGCTGGCGCTGCTGGCACTGTTGGCGTTCGGATGGGGCGCCTATCAGTTCGGTGTGGTCCAGCCTGCCCGTCAGAGGGCGGCCGAGGAGCAGGCCCAAGCCGAGCGCAACCGGATCGAACTCACCGAGAGGCTGCCGCTGGCCCTGGAGCAGGGCCACGAGGACGTGCTGCGTGAGGCGCAGGTGCCGGCGGCGCGGGAGCGGGCCGATCGGATCCTGGCTGACGGCAAGGCTGCTGTTGCGCGCAGCGACGCCAACGGAGCCCGGCAGGCCCTCAACGACCTGGAGATCCTGCGTGCGAACCTGAGGCGCGAATACGTGCTGCGCATCGTCTCCCGTCCTGGCGAACCAACGGGCGTCTGGCGCGTGCCCGACCGCAACCCGTCAGGCCGGAACTACTATCTGATCGTGGAGGCGGTCGCTCCCGACGGGCGCGTCCTCAGCCTGCCGATCACGAGCGAAGAGGATGGCCGCACCGTGACGGCGTCGAAATGGGGCGTGCGCGTAAGCGAGGCTACGGCCATGCAGGTGCAGCGGGACAAGAGCGATGACGGCATCGTGCAGCGCAACCGCTTGGGCGAGAAGCGCCGGGGCCAGCTCGACGTAGAATATCAGATGCCGGTTCTCAATGGTGCGATCACACAATGGTAGGGCGATGATTTCGGGACGGCAGGCACTCGCGCAGATCGAACAGACCATCGAGAAGGCCCGCCAGCAGGAGGCGCAGTGCGAGCTCGCCTATACCCGGACCACCGAGGAGGTCGGCCGCCTGCGGATCCAGCGCACGGAAGCGTTCCGCGACCTGGCGCGGCTGAAGCTCGACGCCATCAGGCAGGACCAGGTCGTCGGCCAGCTGGATGCTGCCGAACGGCAGGCGCTGAACGTGCTCAACAGCCGCCAGGAGGCCTTGCGGCAGCTGACGGAGCGGCGTCGTCAGGCCGAGGAGCAGGTGAGACAGGCCGACGCACGACGCCAGGCCGCCGTAGACACCCTGGAACAGGCCTTGGGCCAGGTCGAAGCCCTGCGCCGGGATGTGGAGGCCAAGATCAGCGCCGACCCTCAATGGATCGCGGCCCGTGCCAAGGTGGCCGAAATCACCGGACAGGCCCAGCAGGCCGAAAAGAAGGCCGTGCAGGCGGAGGCCGACCGAGACGAGAAGCGCCGCCCTTACGAAGCCGATCCGCTGTTCATGTATCTGTGGCAGCGGAAGTTCGGCACGGCCGCCTATCGGGCCAGCCCATTGACCCGCACTATGGACCGCCTCGTGGCGCGCGTCGTCGGCTACGACAAGGCGCGGGCCAACTACGCTCTCCTCAACGAGATTCCAGAAAAGCTGCGGGAGCATGCCCGCAGGATCATCGATGATCTCCGGACTGTCCGAGACCGGCTGACCGCTCTCGAGCGTCAGGCCCTCGTGGCTGCCGGTATCCCGCCCCTGGAGGAAAAAGCGGCTCGGAACAAAGAGGCCGTGGATGACGCCGAGCGGGGGCTTACCGAGGCCCGAGCCGCGCTCGGCGAGCTGGACCGCAGCCACGATGCCTCGGTGCTGGAAGGGGATGCTCCCTACCGGGAGGCCATCGCATTGCTGGCGGCTGCGGACGAGCGAGAGGACCTCAACCAGCTTTACGAGGAAGCGCTGCGCACACCCACGCCCCAGGACGAGGCGATCGTGCGCCGCATCCAGGCCACCGACGTGATGATCAACCGGGCGCTGCGCCAGGCCGTGGATGCTCACCGCCAGCTCAAGGAGACGGCCCAGCGGCGAGCGATGATCGAACAGGAATGGGAGGAGCTGCGCAGCCAGGGCTACGACACCCCATACGGCACCTTCGGCAACGAGGCTGCCTTGGGCAATGTGCTGGGCGGCGTCCTCACCGGGGCGATCGGCGGGGCCATCCTGGGACAGGTCCTGCGCGGCGGCTTCCATCACGGCCCCAGCCCCTGGGATTCCGGTTTCGGCGGCGGCATCCCGTTCCCTCAGCCCGGAGGCTTCGGAACGGGTGGGTCATTCGGCGGGGACGGTGGCTTCAGGACCGGAGGGTCTTTCTGACAGGAGAGGCTGAACTCAGGCCGACAGCTGAGAACGATCATCTTCTGACACCAAGCCGCTATGAGCCCGGATTTCTGACTTCCGGAAAAAGCAGCGCCAGCGCAGATTGCGAAGTGTCGCTCCGGAACCCGCCGAGCACTGGCAGGTTTCTCGATCTTACCCACAAGGGAGGATCTGCCATGTTCCTACGCGTCGATAAACTCCAAATCGATCTTCCGGCACCGAAGCGTCAGGACCCGAACGCCGCTGCGGCCCTTCAGGAACTTCTCGGCGGCAAATACGGAGAAATGTCCACCCTTGGGAACTACATGTTCCAGAGCTTCAACTTCCGCAGCAAGAGCAAGCTTCGTCCCTTCTACAGCTTGGTCGCAGCCATCACAGCGGAAGAACTCGGCCATGTGGAGCTGGTCAGCAACGGTGTCGCCATGCTGAACAACGGGCCGGACGATGCCAATGACGATGAAGACGGCGGCGCCGACATTTCCGACGCACCCTTTGAAGACATGAAGGATATCCGTCTCGCCGCAGCGTTCCTGTCCGGCGGCGGCGGCGCCATGCCGGTGAACAGCAACGGCCATTCCTGGAACAATGATTTCATCACCACGACCGGCAACGTGGTGCTCGATCTCCTGCACAATTTCCATCTCGAATGCGGTGCCAGGTTGCATAAGCTGCGCGTCTACGAGACGCTGACAGACCCGACCGGGCGCGAAGTCTGCGGCTATCTTCTGGTCCGTGGATCCGTCCACGCCCATGCCTACGCGCTGGCGCTGAAGAAGATCACAGGCGTCGAGATCGAGAAGATGCTCCCGACCCCCAACATCCCGCTCGGCAACATCTCTGAATGCCAGAAGTACCTTGAGGAAGGCTCCCACCGGCGCCTCTACACGTTCAGCCCGGACGACTACAGAGAGATGGCGGGCATCTGGAGCAATGGCGAGGTGGCCCTACCCGATGATCCTCCGGGAGAACTCGAGATCGTGGAAGGGATGCCCGAGGGCGGCAAGATCCATCAGCTCACGGGCGTACCGTCGGCCTTCACTCCGGATTATGCGCCGGAGGAAATGTTCGAGATCGCTACGAAGCTCTACAAGGCGTCACGCTGAGGATTGGCGGGAAAGGGCGCCAGCCCTTTCCCCATCCGCTCAGGCCTCCGGGTCTTCCATCGGCCAGTCGGTAATACGCTCCAGGAGTTCGGCGATGCTGAAGTTCTCCTCCGGCCCGGCCACACGGTCGCGGACGGAGATGCCGGCCGCATGCACCGTCTCCGGGTCGCCGGAGACGAGCGGGTGCCACCAGTACAGGTCCCGCCCCTCCGCCAGCAGACGGTACGCGCAGGTCTGGGGCAGCCAGGAGAGCGTACGGACCGCCTGCGGCGTCAGGCGCACGCAATCGGCCACCTTGGCCTGCCGGTTCGGGTAATCGCGGCAGCGGCAGGTCTGATCGTCGAGGAGGGTGCAGCCCACATTGGTGTACATCACCTCGGCCGTGTCCTCGTCCTCCAGCTTGACCAGGCAGCAGCGCCCGCAGCCATCGCACAGGCTTTCCCATTCCTCGGGGCTCATCGCTTCGAGGGACTTTATACGCCAGAAGGGTTGCTCCTCCAGCTGGGATCGGATGACGGATGCGGCATTTGGCATGGGGGCGCTTTGACTTCCCTTTGCGGCGGTTTGAAGGAGGGTGCTAAACCGCACGTCTCGGCAGCCTCTAGCCCTTAAGAGGTAAATCTGTGTGAACCTACAAACAAGGTTCTGAGTTATATATATCAGCCTCGCCACGCTTCAGCGTTGCCGTTAAGGAATTCAACAATCATAAGGGGGCAGTCAGGCCTCCTGACCTGCCTCGAAGGACCGCCGTGAGCCAGCAGCCTCCCCTCCCTTTCTCGACGCGGGTCAAGCGTGCCGCGCTCTGGTTCGATGCCTGGCTCAATTCGACGCTGTTCCAGAGCGGCCGAGGCCTTGCGACGGCCTGGGAATGGTATTCGGAAAAGATGAAGTGCCTGCGGTTCCGCGGCGCCCCACGGCTCATCCTCGACCTGACGAGCGAGGCGACGACCCTGGGCACCCTGGGCGCGGTCATCATGCTGGCGCTTGCCCTCCCGGCCTTCCGGGAGACGGAGGATGACTGGCTGAAAACCCAGGACCTCGCGGTCACGTTCCTCGACCGCTACGGCCAGGAGGTCGGGCGGCGCGGCCTCCACCTCGACGATTCCTACAAGCTTGAGGATTTCCCCGACTACATGATCAAGGCGGCGCTGGCGACGGAAGACCGACGCTTCTACGACCACTGGGGCATCGATCCCATCGGCACCTTCCGCGCCCTCCTGGTCAATGCCCAGGGCGGCGGCGTGGTCCAGGGCGGCTCCTCCATCACCCAGCAGCTGGCGAAGAACCTCTTTCTCACCAACGAGCGGTCGCTCGAGCGCAAGATCAAGGAAGCCTTCCTGGCGCTCTGGCTCGAATTCCACCTGACCAAGGACGAGATCCTCAAGCTCTATCTCGACCGCGCCTATATGGGCGGCGGCGCCCACGGAGTGGTGGCGGCGGCGGACTACTATTTCAGCAAGCCGGCCAAGGAACTGACCCTCGCCGAGTCCGCTATGCTGGCCGGCCTGTTCAAGGCCCCGACCAAGTACGCGCCCCATGTGAACCTCCCGGCCGCCCGCGCCCGGGCGAACGAGGTTCTGCGCAACATGGTCGAGGCAGGTTTCCTGACCGAAGGCCAGATCCAGATTGCGCGACGCAATCCGGCCACCCCGGTCAACCGCGAACGCGAGACGACCCCCGACTTCTATCTCGATTGGGCCTTTGAGCAGGTGAAGGCTGTTGCCGCCCAGAAGAAATTCGGCAACGAGCGGGTTCTGATCGTGAAGACGCCGCTCGATACCGCCCTCCAGCGTCACGCGGAGCAGACCCTCGAGAACATGCTTCGCCAGCACGGGCGCCAGTACAAGGTGGGCCAAGGCGCCATCGTGGTCATGGATGTGGACGGAGCTGTTCGCGCCGTTGTCGGCGGGCGGGATTACGGCCAGAGCCAGTTCAATCGCGCCACCGGCGGCCTGCGCCAGCCCGGCTCCTCCTTCAAGCCCTTCGTCTATGCGGCGGCGCTGACCACCAACCCCAAGCTGCGTCCGAACTCGATCGTGGTCGACCAGCCGATCTGCCTGGGCAATTGGTGTCCGCAGAACTATGGCCGCTCCTTCTCCGGTTCCATGCCCCTGGTTTCGGCCCTGGCGCGTTCGATCAACTCCATTCCGGTGCGCATGTCCCTGGAGATCGGCAAAGGCAACGCCAAGGCCGGCCGCGCCGTGATCATCGACACGGCCAAGCGCATGGGCCTCACCCATCCGCTGGCGGATTCAAGCTCCCTGCCCATCGGCGCCGCAGAAGTGACCCCGATCGACATGGCGGCGTCCTATGCGGTCTTCGCCAATGGCGGCAAGCGGGCTGACCCCTATGCAGCCTGGGAGGTGCGCAGTTCGTCCGGCGAAGTCATCTACCGCCATGACCGGGACACTCCCCCGAAGCAGGTGCTCGACACCCGCGTGGTTCAGGACATGAACTTCATGCTCAACAAGGTGGTGGAGGAAGGCACCGGCAAGCGGGCTGCCCTTGAAGGCATTCCCACCGCGGGCAAGACCGGCACCACAAACGGCTACAAGGACGCCTGGTTCGTCGGCTTCACGGGCAACATGACGGCCGCCGTGTGGTACGGCAACGACGATTCCACCCCCATGAACGAGATGACCGGCGGCACGCTTCCGGCATTGACGTGGCATGAGGTGATGAACCTCGCCCACCAGAATGTGGAAATCCGGCCTATCCCCGGCGCCAGCCCGGCCAATGCCAACCGGGTGGCCTCCGCCAACCGTCCGGCGGCGGATCAGGCCCAGTCGCCCTCGCAGGCCTTCCTCGCAGGCACGCTGTCGCGCAAGTCCTATGAGGTGCTCGGCGGAATCGGCACCCTGTTCCAGTCGGTCGACCGCTCCGTCACCCTGGGCAAGGCGCCGGAACCGCGAGGCAGCTCGGCGGCTGTGAATACACCCCGCCAGATCGCCATGCCCTGATCATGCAGACAGAGGCTCTCTTGACGAACGCTCCAGCGGCCGCTTCGATGCGCCCCCCATCGAGGCCATCCCTGTCCGTGTCCATCCGACGTGTCCCTACAGTCCTCCTGGTCGTCTACACGCTCCTCCTTGGGCTGGGCCTCGGGCTGGGTTCGGCCTATTGGGCCGTCAACGGCGATCCTCCCTTCGGCAGCCTTCGGCTAGGCCCGTGGAAGGCATGGCCCAAACTCGGCGCCCCCGAGGCCGATCCTTATATGCGCGCCATCATCGCGCAGCGCAGCGACGTTCCTCTCGCGACAGGTGAAGGGCTGGGCTTTACAGCCAGCATGGACAATGACGGCAGACCGCTCGACTCCGCCTGTTCCTACACCCTCGGCCCGGTGGCTCCCATCGCCCGCGTCTGGACCCTGACCCTCTACGATCAGGCCGGGCGCCTGCCCGCCACGACCCTCGGACGCAAAAGCTTCACCTCCGCGGAAGTGCTGCGCGATACTCAGGATCGCTTCTCCATCGCCCTGTCCCGCGAGGCGCAGCCGGGCAACTGGCTCCAGCTTCCCAGTGGAGGCCCCTTCACGATCGCGCTGCGCCTCTACGATCCACCCGGCGCCGGAGCAGCCAACCTCGAGAAGAGCGATTTCCCTGTGATCCAACGCCTGGAGTGCGGCACATGAGAGGGTTCGGCCGTTTCGTCGTCGCCACCCTTTCCGGCCTCGTTATCGCCGTGGGGGTGCACATCGCTGCCATCCTGGCCAGCCCCTACCTGGCCGAGCAGGATGCCTTCGCCAAAGTTCAGTCGACCCTGACCGCGGACAAGGCCCAGATCATCGCCCCGGCAGGCGGCGAGAACACATGGCTGCCCAGGCCCGACCCGGCTGTCGCGGTGGCCACCTGCGCCTTCGATCTTCGCAACGGTCCGATGCGCATCACGGCTCAGACAGGCTCGCTCCCCCTCTCCTTCTCGTTTCACAAGGAAACGGGCGGCGTTTTCTTCGCGGTGACGGATCGTGCCGCCGTGCGCGGCGAACTCGAAATTGTCGCCATGACCGCCCGCCAGCTCGACGAGGCCCGCGCGGCCGAGGACGAAAACGATCCCTCGCGCGATGTCCGGATCGTCGCGCCGGAGCTGCAGGGCTTCGTCATCGTCCGCGTCGTCGCGCCGGCTCCGAGCCTGAGGCCCCAGGCGGAGGATCTAGCAAAAGCGGTGTCCTGCACGGCCGAGCAGGACGGATAGGACCCATGCCCTGGCGGCCCATGACCCCGCAGGACTTAGGCCAGGTTCAGGCTCTCGCGGATGTGATCCATGTCAGCCACCCGGAGGATCCGGACGTTCTGGCCGAGCGCCAGCGCCTTTACCCCCAGGGCTGCCTCATGCTCATCGAGGACGGGCGCAGCATCGGCTACGCGCTGACTCATCCCTGGCGCAGCGAGCCGCCGCCGCTGAACCGGCTGCTGCGTGAAATCCCAGCCTGCGCCACCACCTACTACATCCACGATGTCGCCCTGCTGCCGGAAGCACGGGGTCAGGGCCATGCCGCTCAAATCGTCGACCGGTTGACGGTCCATGCGCGCGAGGCCGGGTTCGGCAGTCTCATGCTGGTTGCCGTGAACCAGTCGCGGTCGTTCTGGGAGAAGGCAGGCTTTCGCGTGATCGCTGATCCGGGCTTGGAAGCAAAAATCGCAAGCTATGGACCGGATGCTGTGCTGATGATGCGCGACTTGGCGAGGCCCTGATCGACGCCTAACGGCGCCTCATGGGTACTGAAAATCGATCAATCGATTAAGAGCGGCGACGACCCGGGCCGCTGGATGCATAGGGACGGGATGGGCCCGGATTAGGCGACGGCCGCTCATAACGAACGCCAGTGAAGAGAAGGATCTCACCCTTCGGCTCATTGACCGGGAGATGCGGACGCTGTGGCCGTTCGCTGATATCCGGGAATGCGATCACCACTCCTGGCGATCTCGTCCAGACGTCTTGCATTTGACCCTCCTCTGTTATGGTTCCAATGGCTGCCTCGATGACTGACCTACAAAAAGAGACCTATGGTTAACAGATGGTTTCCGCCGGACTTTGGCCTCACGAAAAATGCCTAGCCTGACATGAAAACAACAGTCACGGCCGCGCTTATGTTCCGCCAAGACATGCTCATATTCCAAGCATGCTGAACCCGTTAAAGATGCGCTAAGAGGCACGCCCTAGCCTTCGCCCGAATGCGGTCAAGCGAGTTGCGTATGTCGTCCTCTTCGAATCCGGATCTCTGGTCGGACCTGTCGGGCTTCGGATCCTCCGAGAGCGCCACGCCGGACATGCGCGCCGCTCTCCTGAAAGTGAATGCGGAGATGTTTGCGGCCGCGCCCGCCCGTGACCGGGAGAGCATCGAAACCTTCGAGATGCTCATGCTCGGTTCCCTGCCGCGCGCGGATGCAGCGACTCTTCTCGATCTTGTCCGCATCCTGGCTCCCTGTTCCGATGCCCCGAATTCGGTTCTCGAATATCTCGCACGCCACTCGCCTGAGGCGCGGTCGGTGCTGCAGCATCGCGATGCGCACCTGTCCTCCGATGTGAGCCGTAGACAGCTGGCGACGCCCGTTGAACGCGTGCAGCTTGCGGCCCGGCCGGATCTCGATCCTGCAACGATCCGGAAGCTGCTGGTGCTCGGCGAAGAGATCGTCGAGGAACGCCTTGCAGCCAACCCGGCTGTCCTGCCGGACACCGCCCCGTTCCAAGAGCTGCTTCGGCGGGCGCGTCACCGGTCTGCTCTCGCCCGCATCTTCCTCGATCGCAGCGATCTTCCGGCGGACGAAGCGGCGTCCCTCTATCTCGCCGCCGGACCCGAGCGCCGCGCCACGATCCGCGAACACCTGTCGGCGTTGCTCGCTGAGCGGCGCCTCAGCCTGTCATGCTCACTCACCGAGGAGGACATTGCCGAGTTGCTCCGCGCAAGCCGCAAGGGCGATGTCGAACGGTTGGAGACCCTGCTCACTGCGTTCTTCTGCTTCCCGGCACCGACCGAGTGGCGGGTGCTCGAAATCGGACGGCACCGCCTTCTGGCGCTGGCCCTGAAGGCGCTCGGTCTGGACAGGACGAACGCGATCAGGATCTTCCTGTCCCTGCACCCTGCCCTGTCCTATCCGCTCTCGGTCATCAGGGAACTGGCGCGGGACGTGCGGGACATTCCCGCTCCCGTCGCCCTTGCCCTCGTCGAGGCGATCCTGGGCGTGAGGGCGCTGTCGCGAGATCACCGCGGTTAAGTCGGCGGATGCCTTGTCCGGAACATCTAGCCTTATAGATCCACTGAAGCCCCTCATCCTGAGGACGACCGGAGGCCCGGATGTTCCTGCAAACGATCGATGAAGAGCACGCAACCGGCAGGGTTGCAGAGATTTACGAGCGGCAGAGAGCGCAGCTGGGATTCGTCATGGAGGCGGCCATGTGCTTCACCGCCCGGTCCGACCTGCTGCCGATCTACACCGACTTCTCTGACAGGATCCGGGCTGGTTTTTCTCTCGGTCTTCGGGAGTGGCGTCTGATCACGCTGATTGCCGCAAAACACATCCCGTCGACTTACTGCTCACAGGTCTACAGCAAGCAGCTCATTGACGATCTCGGATCGAAGAAAGCCGTCCTTGCCGTTCAGACCGACTTCCGATCGGCGGGATTGCCTGAAAAGGATGTCGAGATGCTGTCTTACGCGGAGAAGATCGCAAGAGACGCGTCTCGGATCACGGAAGGCGACATCATACGCCTGCGGTCGGTCGGTTTCTCGGACCAGCAGATCTGCGACATCGCCCTGTGCGCGGCCTTCCGCTGCTTTGTCAGCCGGTTCTTCGACGCCGTCGGGGCAGGAACGGAAACGGCCTTTCTCGACAGTGACGAAGAATTCCGGTCGAAGATGACCGTCGGCAGAGCCCTTTGAAGCAGCGGGACTGTCGAGACTAGTCATCCGGCGCAAGATCGAGGAAGTGGCGACCTTGCCTGTCGTCGACTTCGACGAGCCAGAGGTCGGGATCGAAACGCAGTTCCCGTGTCATGCGCTCTTCCACATCGAGAGGCATCACGCCTTGCAGGATGGAAGCGAACAGGCGCTCCCCGCTATCGTCGAGGAAGAGCTGCGGCGCCGGGCCATAGAGGCTTGCCGTGCCGTCGAGGTGATCGACCTTGACGAAGATCGCCCCAGCCTCGGCGGCGCCGCGCTTGCGCAGGGCGGCATCGAGCCCTTCCACCGAACAGCGGCGGAGATAGGCGGAGACCCAGAAGTCCGAGCGAAGGCGGGACGACACTACTGAACCGCGATGCCGGACGCCGTGGTGAGTTCGCGGACGGTCCGTGCGTTGAACTCCCCCGTCACCGGCAGGCGGCGGTCCTGCTCGAAGCGTTCGATGGCCTGCCGCGTTCCGGAGCCCATCATGCCGTCCACCTTCACGCTGTACCCGAGCCGCGCAAGAGCGCGCTGGCCCGCAAGCACGGTGTCGCCGGGATCCGGCCGGCCGACATTGGCAGGCGGCACCGGCACGGGCCCGCCCATGCGGATCATGTCTGCAATGGGATCGCGCGCGGCCGTGCGGGTGGCAGGCGCAGCGGCAGGAGCCTGTTGCTGGGTCCGGGCAGGAGGCGCTGCAGCCGGGGCGGGCTGGCCGCTGTTGCGGATCATCTCCGCAATCGGGCTCCGCGAATGTGGAGCGGCCGCAGACGATGCAGGGGCGGCACCCGTTTCCCGAGACGGTGGAGGCGCGACGGCCTCGTGGAACATCGGCGCCGCCAGTTCCCCATGCGGCTGTGCTCCCGGACGCACCGGAGGCAGGGGCTGCGAAGCCTCGGGCTCGGGCTCCGGCGCGAGCACGATCTCCCTCGTGTTGAAGAGAGGCGCGGGATGGCGGCTGCTCTGCAGGGCCAAGGCGTTCCAGGCGATGGCGCCTCCGCATCCGGTCAGGAGCAAGGCAGCGAGGATCTGTCGGGGATGGCCGAGGATGAAGGCGGCCGCCCGCTCGGCCGGGCCGGGCTTGCGCTGGGGCTTGGCGGCCCGTTTCTGCACCGGTCTTGCCGGCGCCTTGCGCCGCACCACGGCGGGGAGGTCCATATCGTCATCAGGCTGGTCGGCGAAAGCTTCACGCAAGGGGGTCGTTCCGTCTTCGAAGGATGAGGTTCGTTTTGGACCATGCAGCTAAAAGGACAAGCCCACGGCTACACACCCTGCTCCTGACCTTCCTGTGGCGAAGCCTGACAGAGGGCGTTTAAGCGAAACCTAATTGCGGGATCCGGCCGAGCAGGATTTCACAGAGTGACGTGCGCTCCATCCCCCGCAACCCGGACGCAGCCGAGAACCTGGGACATTTTTCTTTATCCTGCAATGGCTTGAGACGACCGGAGCGCCGCAAGGTTTTATTCATCCTGTTTCCAGATTCCCGACGCCGCTCCTACGCGGCCTGCCCCAACTCCGTTATGGTGCTGCATCATTGTTCGCTTCAGGCAGTCCGCAGCAGCTTATGTTTTCCATTCTCCGTTTCATCCTGATCGTCGGCGTCATTTTCTACTACTCGCCGGTGCGCCAGAAGGGCGAAGGCACCGCTGCCCTCGAGGGGTTCTTCAAGCCGAAAGCTGTTGAGCCGGCCTCGCCGGTACCCGCACCGGCCGCAGAGGGACCGGGCCATCTGGAGACCGTCTGGAAGGCCCTGCCCGACAGCGCCAAGCAGGCTGTGGTCGACAAGATCGTCGCGTCGTCAGGCTTATCGCTCCCCGGCCCCGCGAAACCTGCGGATACCCTGCGGCCCGAAGACCGCGCCTCTGCCGCGTCCAAGCCGCGCACGTAATTTCCGCGTCCCTCCGTCGTCAAACGGACCGGCGATGGTTATATGACCGGCAGACACGATGGGTTTTTCATGCTGCCGACGATCGACGAGATCATTTCCAACTTCGAGCTGCTCGACGACTGGGAGGAGCGCTATCGCTACCTGATCGAACTCGGCCGGCTCATGGAGCCGCTGCCGGACGAGGCGTATAGCGATGCCAACAAGGTCCAGGGCTGCGCCAGCCAGGTCTGGCTCCAGACCCATATGGATTCCTCCAACGGCAAGCCGGTGCTGCATCTTCTCGGCGACAGCGATGCCCATATCGTGCGCGGGCTCGTGGCGCTCCTCCTCTCCCTCTACAACGGCAAGACGCCAGCCGAGGCCCTCTCCACCGATGCCCTGGCTCTGTTCAAGGGACTCGGCTTGTCCGAGCATCTGACGCCGCAACGGTCGAACGGCGTCAGATCCATGGTCGAGCGCATCCGCCGCGATGCGCAGATGGCGCTGGCGGCGTCGTAAACACGCTTCTCTCGTCATCACCGGCCATGTGCCGGTGATACCGATCCGTAAAGTGCGGCGCTGCATTGCATCAGGATGGCCGGGACAAGCCCGGCCATGACGAGGACGATGAGACTCAAATCCGCCCGCCCTCGATCACCACCGCCCGCCACGTGCGGATGCCGCGCGAGGCGGCGGGTCCACGGGCACTCGCTTCGATGCCGTAATGCTCGGCAAGCCGCGACAGAGCGAGACGCGCCACGATCTTGGCCGAGCGTGCGGGCCAGTGCCGCTCCTGCTCGATCTGCTCCAGCCCTTTCAGGAAGCCGCAGAGATCGAGGAGCAGGTCGCTGAAATCCCCACCCATAGCATCGAAGGCGTGGCGAAGCCTCTGGCGGGCCGCAACCATCCGGTCGGTGGCCTCCCCCGGAGAGGAAGGGCCGCTGCTTTTCGGCATGCCGTCCCAGCGGGCCGTCACGCCCGGCAGCAGACCGCCGAGCATGATGTCGGTGCGCAGGCGCTCGCCGGCCTGATACGACGCCTCGTCGATCATCGGCTCCCCATTCCGGTCCCTGCGCCGGCGCAGCCAGTCGAGAGGGCTCTCTTCCGCATCGACCCTGACACGGGCCGTTCCCGTGGCGGTCTCCACATCCCGGATTTCAGTCGCGCGGTGCTGATGCAGGAAGGCAAGGTCCTTGCCGGGCGCGGCGCTCCGGCGCAAATGGGCTTCACCGGCTTTCGTCACCAGCAGACTCCTGCGACCTGAGGATGCCGGCTGCCAGCAGGCGAGATCCGCAGTCACGAGGGCTTCCGCCGCCGCTGCAGCAAAGCGGCCCGCGCCAACCGAAACACCCGATTGCCGCCTGTGGATAAGCACACTCGACTCATCCGTCGGATCGACAAAGGCCGAGGTTTCCGGTTGCCCAAGCACACCCAGCAGGCGCCTCGCCTCCACGATCAGGGAATCGCCTGCCGCTCGGTCGGTCCTGCCACGCGATCTGTTCTTCGCACGCCCTTGACGCTTCTTCGCCTTGGTCTCCGCCGGGACTGAAATGTTCGGTGCGGCAATACTTTCAGAAACCGCATCGCCGTCTTTAATGTTCATGTTTTGTTCCCATAAATAAAGTAAGGAAGGGGTACCCCTTCCACCCACGATAGTGGGGCCATATTCCTAGTTGTCAACGCGATTCAAAACTGTTGATAACAATGAGGATAAGTCGGATCTGCGCGGTTCCGCCCGCACAAAGGCCCCAATGATCCCCCGCCTTTTCCGACAGGGGATCGCAGGTGCTTCAAGCGGCGGACGAGACCTGCAGCGATCCGGGCTCGGTCCCTTTGGCAAAGGCGAACCCCTCATCGGCCCAGCCCGTGATGCCGCCTAGCATCAGCTTCACCGGACGCCCGAGCTGAGCCAGCCGCAGCGCTGCCCTGTCGGCGCCGTTGCAATGCGGTCCGGCGCAATACACCACGAACAGCGTGGCCTCCGGCCAGGCTGCCATGTGGTCCACATTCATGTCCCGATGCGGCAGATTCAGCGCCCCCGGCACATGGCTGCGGGCATAGGCGTTGGGCCCGCGCGCATCGATGAGCACGAAATCGACAGGACCCTTCAACAGAGCCTCGTGAACGTCGGCGCAGTCGGTCTCCAGGGAGAGCCGGGCCGCAAAATGCGCCTGTGCGTCGGCGGATGCGGCAGCGGGAATGGCGGCGATGGAACTGGCTGGCATGACAACCTCCTTGTGGAAAATCCATCGCCAGATTTCCGCGGACGCGTCATGGTTGAAAGTGGCGCTTTCGCCAATAGACGTAAACATCATGCCAAATCGTCTCGTCGTCACCCTCGCCTATGATCGCCTGAGCACCTTCGAATTCGGCATCGCCGTTGAGATCTTCGGACTGCCCAGGCCTGAGATGGGCGCCGACTGGTACTGCTTCGCCGTCTGCGGAATCGAGCCCGGCCCCTTACGTGCCATCGGCGGCTTCCAGATCATGGCGGATGGGGGGCTCGAACTTCTGGAGCAGGCGAACACCATCGTGATTCCTGGCTGGCGCGGGGCCTCCTCCGAGCCTGTCCCGCCAGCCCTCGTCGAAGCCCTGAGGAATGCCCACGAACGCGGCGCGCGGCTGATGTCCATCTGCTCCGGCGTCTTCGTGCTGGCGGCAACCGGTCTTCTGTCGGGCCGGCGCGCGACAACCCATTGGCATTACGTGGAGCAGCTTTCGAAGGCGTATCCCGATATCGAGGTGGAGCCCGACGTTCTCTACGTGGATGAGGGCCGCTTGCTGACCTCCGCCGGCAGTGCGGCCGGAATCGATCTCTGCCTGCACGTGGTGCGCGCCGATTTCGGCCCCGAGATTGCCAATCGGCTGGCCCGCCGTCTCGTCGTCCCGCCTCATCGCGAGGGCGGGCAGGCCCAGTTCATCGAACGCCCCGTTCCGCCTGCCCGCGAAGGCGTGAGGTTTGCCCCCCTCTTCGATCGCATGCGGCAGCGGCTTGCCGAGGAGCAGCCGATCGCCGCGCTGGCCGCAGAGGCAGGCATGAGCATGCGCACGTTTCTGCGCCGGTTCAAGGACGCGACGGGGATGCCGCCGGGCGAGTGGCTGCTCATCGAGCGCCTGATCCGGGCCCGCGAGTTGCTGGAGACGACCAGGAATTCGATCGAGGCCATTGCCGGCGCAACCGGGTTCGGCTCCGCTGCAGCGCTTCGCCATCATTTCAGGATGCGCCTCGGCACCAGTCCGGCGGCCTATCGAAACCGTTTTGCGCAGGAGGCAAGGATCAACCCGGTCCCCAGCAAAGCCCTTTAACGAAAAAAGCCGCCCTGGGGCGGCTGATTTCAGCAATCGGGCGATGCGCTGCCCAAAGGATCAAGCATCGGATGGAGCCCAAAAGTGCAGATCCACTTTGGGGTTCGGTGCTCTAGCCGGCGCTGCGCGAGGAACGGCGCTTCCGGCGCTGCTGGCCGAGGCCCATTTCCTTGGCGAGCTCGGAGCGGGCCTTGGCGTAGTTGGGCGCCACCATCGGATAATCGACGGGCAAACCCCACTTCTCCCGGTACTGCTCGGGCGTCATGTTATACTGCGTGCGCAGATGGCGCTTCAGCGACTTGAACTTCTTCCCGTCCTCAAGACAGACGATGTAGTCCGGGGTTACGGACTTCTTCACCGGAATGGCGGGCTTGGGCGCCTCGACCGGAACTTCCACCGTGCCGCCCCCGACACGAAGAAGAGCCGAGTGAACATCGTTGATCAGGCTCGCAAGATCCGATGAAGGAACAGAATTATTGCTGACATAAGCAGACACGATGTCCGCAGCCAGTTCAATGTAGTTCGAAGCAGCGATGTTGTCGCTCATTTTGATTTTCTTCCTTTCCGGCCCTGTAGAGTAGCTCAAAAAAGCATTTCAACCTATCTTTGAGCATTCTCGTCTGAAGCAATGCTTGCCTCTTCCTAGAGCCGCACCGTAATTGCACAGAAATCGTGCTCGCTCGTCCAAGTATGGCAAATTCAGGCATATTGCAAGATGTTCAAAAGGAAAACTTTGGAAAACTTCGTATCATCTTACACTGTGCAATAAACCTGCGTGCAAAAGTTAATGTCTATATCCATAGGTTAAGGCATCGTTCGCATGAATTTCATCCTTTGCGCCTGAAGAAGTAACTAATAAGGCAGTTAAGCAGAGCTTTCAGGCGCCCATCGCCACGTCTACGGACCTCCCGTGGGAAATCAGAGTTATCTGTGCATAATCCCTGCCCGTCGTTCTCACCGGATCCTTTGATGAAACCCGAACGCTTCGCCTCTCATCCTTTGCCTGCCGCACCGTCCACGCCGGCCAAACCGCATGTTTTCGAGGTGCATGGTGTCCAGGTCCGGGATGATTATGCCTGGCTGAAGGCAGAGAACTGGAAGGAGGTTCTCAAGGATCCGGCGGCTCTCGATTCGGAGATTCGGTCCTGCCTGGAGCAGGATAATAGGTACGCGGGCGCAGCCTTTACTGGTACGGAGGAGTTCCAGGCCCGCCTCGTGGCGGAAATGCGCGGCCGCATCAAGGAGGATGATTCCACCGTTCCCGAGCCGGATGGCCCCTTCGCCTATTTCACCCGCTATCGCGAGGGCGGACAGCACCCCCTCGTCTGCCGCGAGCCCCGTGAGGGCGGGCCGGAGACCATCATGCTCGACGGCGACAAGGAGGCCGAAGGCCATCCCTTCTTCGATCTGGGCGGAGCGGATCACTCTCCCGACCACCGGCTCCTGGCTTGGGGCGCCGACGTCAAGGGTTCGGAATACTTCACGATCCGTGTACGCGACCTTGCAAGCGGCGCCGATCTGCCGGACGAGGTCGCCCATACCTCCGGCGGCGCCGTGTGGCTCAACGACTCCTCGGGCTTCTACTATGTGGAGCTCGACGAGAACCACCGTCCGGTCCGGGTCAAGCGCCATACCCTCGGCACCGGCCCCGAACAGGATCAGGTCGTTTACGAGGAGAAGGATCCCGGGTTCTTCGTGAAGCTCGGCGTCACGCAGTCGGACGCCTTCGTGCTCATTGAAGCAAGCGACCACGAAACCTCCGAGATCTGGCTGCTCGACCGGGCCGATGCATCGGCCGCTCCGCGCCTCGTCGAGGCGCGCACGCCCCACCTCAAGTACGACGTGGAGCATCACGGCGGCGATCTGATCATCCTCACCAATGCGGACGGATCCGAGGACTTCAAGATCGTGACCGCTCCCGTCGCGACGCCGGGGCGAAGCCATTGGCGGGATCTGGTGCCCTACCGCCCCGGCACGATGATTCTCTCCCATGTTGCGCTCGCCCGCTATCTCGTCCGGCTCGAGCGCGAGAATGCCAACCCGCGCATCGTGCTGAGGGAATTCGCAACGGGCCGCGAAGAGAGCGTGGCCTTCGACGAGGAGGCCTATTCGCTGGGCTTCTCGGCCGGCTACGAGTTCGACACGGACACGATCCGCTACCACTACTCGTCGATGACCACGCCGAGCGAGGTGATCGATTACGACCTGCGCACCGGGAAGCGGACGCTGCGCAAGCGGCAGGAAGTGCCGAGCGGCCATAACCCGGCCGATTATGTAACCCGCCGGCTGTTCGCTACCGCTCCCGACGGCGAGCGGGTTCCGATCTCGCTGGTCCATCGGCGCGAGGTCGCGCTCGACGGGTCGGCACCCTGCCTCCTCTACGGCTATGGCTCCTATGGCATATCCATGCCGGCGGGCTTCCGCACCGGGATCCTCTCTCTGGTGGACCGGGGCTTCGTCTATGCCATCGCCCATATCCGCGGCGGCACGGAGAAGGGCTGGCGCTGGTACATGGACGGCAAGCGCGAGAAGAAGACGAACACCTTCACGGATTTCATCGCCTGCGGCGAGGTGCTCATCCAGGCCGGCTATACTTCACGCGGCCGGATCGTCGCCCATGGCGGCAGCGCAGGCGGCATGCTCATGGGCGCGGTGGCCAATCTGGCACCGGACCTCTTCGCCGGCATCATCGCCGAGGTTCCGTTCGTCGACGTCCTCAACACCATGCTCGACGGCGAATTGCCCCTCACCCCGCCGGAATGGCCCGAATGGGGCAACCCACGCGCGGACGAAGCCGCCTTCCGCACCATCCTGTCCTACTCGCCCTATGACAACGTGAAGCCGCAGGCCTATCCGGCCATCCTGGCGCTCGCCGGTCTCACCGACCCGCGGGTCACCTATTGGGAGCCGGCAAAGTGGGTGGCGAGGCTCCGGGCCACTATGACCGGGGGCGGCCCGATCCTGTTCAAGCTCAACATGGAGGCCGGACACGCCGGCGCGGCCGGCCGTTTCGACCGGCTCGAGGAAGTCGGCCTCGCCTATACCTTCGCGCTCAGATGTATCGGGGGGTTTCAGGGCTGACGCGAAGCCCTATGATCTATTATAACGGGATTTCATGAATTGGACGGCGGCGGAGTGGGCGCACAGGCGCATTCACGATCGCCTGAGAGTACGCGTCTATGACTGAGCACGGGAATTCAAGAAGGATCAGGGATGCTGCCGCCCCCGCAGGGGACGACAAGCGGCGCGGCGCCGCATTGGAGCTCCGCATTCGTGAGTTGGAAACTGCGCTCCACGTGGCCAACGGCAAGCTTCAGGCCGCACTTGAGATGGGTAGGTTGAGTGCTTGGGAACGCAACCTCGAAACCGACCAAATGACAGGCACCGCAACTTTCCTGGCAACCCTCGGTCTTCCACCTGATGCGGAGCCGACCTTCGAAGAGCTGGAGCGGATCTTCCATCCTGCCGACGTGGAACGGGTCAGGCAGGCCATCACCTTTGCCGCGAGAACCAACACCCAGCTCAACATCGATCATAGGATCATCAAGCCTGACGGACGCATAACGCGCATCCTTGTAAAGGGTGGACACGTCTACGAGAATGGCAAGCTCGTCCGTCATTTCGGAATCGTGCAGGACATCACCGAGCGTGAAAAGATCAAGGAGGAGGTTCAGCGCGCCCAGCGCCGCCAGGAGTTCCTGCTAGGCCTCAATGATCAGTTACGCAGCCTTGACGATCCTGATGCGATCATGGAAGCCACGGCACAGAGCCTGGGTCAGTTCCTGAAGGTTGATTGCGCCGGTTACGGCGAGGTCGATGAAACACGCGGGATCATCCTGGTCGAGCGGGAATGGTCGAGAGGTGTCATCAGCAACGAGGGCCGGGCTTATCGCCTCTATGACTTCCTTCCCACGATGATGGCCGAGCTCAGGCAAGGACGTCCCATCTTCGTTGAAGACATCAGGAAAGATCCTCGTGCTGACAACCCAAACGTTCAGGCAGCCTACAGCACCATCAATGCACGCTCGGCTCTTGCTGTCCCCCTGCTGAAGGATCAAACGCTAACAGCCATACTCTACATGCACTCGGCTGATCCGAGGGTCTGGTCCACTGATGATCTCGCCATGGCGGAAGATGTGGCCGAGCGCACCTGGACGGCCGTGGAGAAGGCGCGTGCCGAAATCAGCCTGCGCGAGACCGACGCCCGCTTCCGTCTGATCGCCGAGTCTCTTCCTGCACTTGTGTGGATTTTAAACCCGAGGACCGAGCTGATCTATACGAACGAGCGGTGGGTCAGATATTCAGGTCTGTCTCCGGAAGAAGCGCTCGGCCACAGCTGGATGAGCGCCATCCATCCCGACGACATGGCCCGGATGCAGGAAGAGCTGGTGCCGGTCGTCACCCACCATACTCCCTACACGACAGAGGCACGCTACCGATCACATGAGGGCGTTTATCGCTGGCACCTGATTCAAGGTGCCCCCATCCATTCGCCGACCGGAGAGTTCAAGGGTTGGGTCGGCACCAGCGTCGACATCCACGATCTCAAAGAGACTGAAGACGCCCTCCGTAAGAGCGACGAACAGCTCCGCCTCGCATTGCAGGCTGCGAGAATGGGCAATTGGAGCTGGGATTCGGTAACAAACCTCATTCAATTATCAGACCAGGCAGCCGGCATCATTGGAGTTCCCTACGGAACCCGGATCACGCCGGAGGAAATTCGGCAGCGGACCCACCCGGCCGACCTGCCCCGTGGCATGGAAGCCAGAAAAATTGCGTTGGAGACTGGGCTTCCTTACAACGTCCAGTATCGGATGCGGCGTTTCAACGATGATGCCATGATCTGGGTTTCTTCGCACGGACAGCGATCCATGCTGGAAAACGGAACGATCATCTCCAACGGCATTCTTCAAAACATCACGGAAAGCAAGCAAGCGGAGGAGCGGCAGCAGCTGCTGATCCGGGAACTGCACCACCGGGTCAAGAACACGCTGGCCACCGTCCAGGCCATCGTCGGCTCCACAGCCCGCACCGCCTCCAGCATCGACGAGTTCTACCAGGGCTTTGTCGGCCGCATCGTCTCGCTCGCCCGCACCCACAACCTGCTCACGGAAGACCTCTGGCAGAAGGCTGCGCTGGAGGACCTCGTCCAGACCGAGCTCGGCCCTTATGAGGACGAGGCGCGAAACCGTGTCGTCATCGAAGGTCCGCATGTGGAGCTGCCCTCGGAAGCGGCCGTGCCCATCGGCATGGCCATTCACGAGCTCACCACCAATGCGGCGAAGCACGGGGCACTCTCCACCTTCGGCGGCCAGGTGGAGGTGCGCTGGGATGTCAAGCCGGAAGAGGAACGGCCGATCCTACACTTCTCCTGGATCGAGAAAGGCGGCCCCAGGGTGAGCGCGCCTACGCGCCAGGGCTTCGGCTCGCGCCTCTTGCAGCGGGTTCTGACGACGCAGCTGCAGGCGGATGTGTCCATGGATTTCCCCGAGGAAGGCTTGCGCTTTTCGATGACGCTTCCCATTCCCGGCACGCCGCCCATATTCAATCCGGATCGATGATGCCATGCTGATGAAAGCAAGCCGTTCGCACCTTCTCGTGGTCGATGTTCAGGCCCGCCTGATGCCCGTGATCCATGAGGGTGAAGGCCTGATCCGCAACGCGACGATCCTATTGGAGGCCGCTGGGCGGCTCGGCATTCCTGTGACGGTAACGGAGCAATACCCCAAAGGTCTGGGCGCCACCGTGCCTGCGGTGCTGGAGGCGCTTCCCGGTGATGCCGCCACGCTGTCGAAGACGACCTTTTCCGCTGCGCGCGATCCTTCGGTTGCGGAGCGGATTGCGACCTTGCGGGGCGGCGGTCGGGATCAGCTCGTGGTTTGCGGCGCCGAGGCACATATCTGCGTGATGCAGAGTGCCCTGGAGTTCAGGCAATCAGGCTTCGAGGTCTTCGTGGTTGCGGATGCGGTGTCGAGCCGTTCGCCTCACAGCGTGAGCGCCGCCTGTGCGCGGCTGCTCCATGCCGGCTGTCACTGGGTGACGACGGAGATGGCGGCATTCGAATGGATGGAACGAGCGGGCACGGACGAGTTCCGTGCCCTGTCTGCGCTGTTCAAATAGAAGCGGACGAGTTGCCCTCGCCCCCTGCGGCGATGAATTCCTTCAGTTCATCCAGGGACTGGAAGCGGAAAACACCGCTCGGGGTCTGAGCCTCGATCGAACCGTCCGAGTACATGACATATTTGTTGTCGCCGGAATCATAGGTTCCGATGATCGTGGCCGTGCCTACCTCATCAGACAATGCCTCTTCTTCGCGAGCGGTCTCCCGGTCGTCATCGTCCGCTGCAGGCTCGGGTTCGGATGCGGGCTCCGGCTCGGGCTTGAGGTCTGAAGCTGGCTCGAGGTGCTGATCATCCTCATCGCGATCGCGGGACTCGCGCTCACGATCCTTCTCTTGCCGGTCCTCGAAATCGACCATCGCATCGGTGACGGGCATCTCATCATCGGTGTCACGATGCCGGTCGGCCAGGAGGAAGTCCGGCACCTTCAGATCGGTCTCCTCCTCATCGCGGTGCGCCGGATGGACCGACACCGTCCTAGGCGGGAACGGAATGACGGGCGCGGGATCCCGGCCCTCGGGCCACTCCGCAATCGCCACGGTGGTCTCATCCTGCTCGCGCCTCTCACCCTCCTCGAAGAGCGGCAGGGTCGGCTGGCTCTCATCCGGACGTTCATCCTCGGCAGCGGCAGCAGCCCCCTGGCCGGCCGCCAGTCCGCCGGCGAGCCCTGTGCCGCCGGCCAGATCTCCATCGGATGAGCGGATTTCGACCCGTTGATCCTCGGCAAAACCGCCTCGCAGCATCGAAAGCCGACTTTCGATCTGCGCAAGCTTGGAGACAGCGGCCGCGATGCCGAGAAGGAGAGCTCCGCTTGCAGCGCTGATGCTGCCGGCAATCACCATCGTCCAGCCGCGCTCGACCAGAACGATATCCCATCCGAAGAAGGCAGCCAGCAATCCACCAACGATCATCGCAAACGCGAGGGCTAGAAGAGCGATGATCATGCCATCTCCATTATACGCAAACCGAAGGCTTTCAAGGCAAAGCTATGCTTCTATAGGCAAAAGACAACGGCCTGGGAAGCTTGAGCAGAAAAAAGTCCGCAGCTCTGCCGTTGCTCTTGGACGCTGCGCGCTTTAACTAACGCTCAAGCGCATCGTGCGGAGAAGTGGACCCGGTTTTCGCTGACGCGGCCCTCTGGGTCCGCATCGGCGGTGCGCCACCTATAGGAGGGACATCGAGCCCAAAAGTGCCTTACACTTTTGGGCTCGATGTCCCGGGTCGCTCAATCCAAAGGAGACGCCGATGTCGTTCACCCTGCCCGAACTGCCTTATGCCTATGATGCTCTCCAGCCCTATATGTCGCGGGAAACCCTGGAATTTCACCACGACAAGCATCATGCGGCTTACGTGAATACCGGCAACAACCTGCTGAAAGGCACGGAATTCGAAGGCAAGAGCGTCGAGGAGGTCGTGAAGGGCTCCTACGGCAAGAACCAGGCCCTCTTCAACAATGCGGGACAACATTACAACCACATCCATTTCTGGATGTGGATGAAACCGAATGGCGGCGGCGCCCTGCCCGGCCGGCTCGAGAAGAAGATCGTCGAGGATCTCGGCTCCGTCGACAAGATGAAGGAGGACTTCATCCAGGCCGGCGTCAGCCAGTTCGGCTCGGGCTGGGCGTGGCTTGCGGTCAAGGACGGCAAGATCACGGTCATGAAGACCCCGAACGGCGAGAACCCGCTCGTGCATGGTGCCCAGCCGATCCTGGGCTGCGACGTGTGGGAGCATTCCTACTACATCGACTATCGCAACCGCCGTCCCGACTACGTCAAGGCCTTCCTCGACAACCTCGTGAACTGGGAGCATGTCGAGGAGATGTTCGGGCAAGCGACGAAATAAGCGATACCCCAGCGTCAGACGGGCCCCTTGGGAGGCCCGTCTTTCTTTCATCCCGTGCCGCTTGCCCGCCAGAACTCCGCGTTGGGAGTGCATCCATCAGGGTCGGCACTGAATTCGGGCCGAATCCGGTTGAGGAAGTACATATCGATGGCCCCGATATGTTTGACGCCGACCGATCCGCGAGCCTCGGCTTCGAACAGGCGCGAAACGTGATGGAAGGTACTGGCGGAAATGTTGACCCGCCCTGGCTCGCATGCCTCCTCGAGCCGCTGTGTGACATTCACCGCGTTGCCCCAGATGTCATACGTAAAGCGGCGATGCCCCACGATACCGGCAATCGCTGGGCCTGAATTGATGCCGATGCGAAGCTCCCATGGCGTAAGATGGAATTTTTCGCGCTGATGATTGGCGCTGCGGATATAGGCCTGCATCTGCAGGGCCGCGAGACAGGCATCGATGGGGTGCGTGCGATTGGCCGCGGGTAGTCCGCCTGCGCAAAGGTAGGCATCGCCGATGGTTTTGATCGTCTCGAGCCGGTTGTTGGCCGCGATCTCGTCGAAACGCCCGAAATTCTGATCGAGCTGATCGATCAGCCGTGCGGGATCGAGAGTTTCGGTGAGCAGGGTGAATTTCTTGAAATCCGCCAAGAGGATCGTGGTCGCTTCATGAAAGCGCGGCTCGACCCTTCCATGGCGCTGCAGTTCGTGAGCCACCTGCTCCGGCAGGATATTGCGGAGCAATCGTTCGGATTGGTCGCGCGCCTCCTCGGCCGAGGCCTTGGCCTGGGCGAGTTCATTCAACAGGACGTTGCGCTCCAGAAGCTGCCGTCGCAGCTCAAGCAAGGCCATGGCCTGCTGCGCTAGGCGGCGGACAGCCTCGCGCTGGGACGGGCGCAACTCCCGCGGCTCGAAGGCCACGACACACAGGGTCCCAAGACCGTATCCCTCGCGAGAGATCAGCGGCATCCCGCAGTAGAAGCGCAGATACGGCTCATCCTTGACGACACCCAGGTTCTTGAACCGCTCGTTGGCGGTCAGATCGGGTACGTAGATGAGATCATTCGAGCACACCGTCGTATTGCAGACGGTGATTTCCCTGGGACATTCGGTGAAATCGTTTGGCAGGCCATACTTGGACTTGAACCATTGCCGCCGCTCATCCATCACGCTGACGATGGCGACGGGACAGCCGCAGATCTCCGCGGCAAGCTCGGTGACGGCATCGAAGGCAAATTCAGGCGGGGTGTCGAGCACCTGGTAAAGGGCAAGCGCCGCCAGCCGCTCAGTCTCATTCACGGAGGATGCCTCTTGCATCGGCCTGCTCCTTAGGCCCCCTCAGCCCCTCGGATATGCCCGCGCCGCTGCGCATTCTTTGCCGGATTTCGGGGGAAATTGAGGCCTCGGTCCCCACCTGGCAATTTCCGGCTCACACAGCGTCAGGAACGAGGGCTAGTCCCCTCTCCTCCAGCAGCCTGCCGAAGGCATCGGACTTCAGATACTCCAACTCCTCCGCACGGCTCTCCACGGCAGGATCCAAGGCGCGCAACTCGTCATCCACATAGCCCGGGTGGCACATAACGACGGGGCGAGGCCCGAGCTTCGAGAACGCCTCTCCGAATACGCGCTCGGCCGGCACCGAAAGGTCGAGCGGGGCGAAGCCCGAGAAACCCTGGTTCGTTGCAAAGCCTGCCGCGTGGGCAGTCCTGGCGAAGCCGCTGCTGAGGGATTTCACGATCAGCGCCTTGCTGCGCCCGATGGGGCGGCTGAGGATCGCGGCGATCCGTTCGGAAGGGTCGCGCAGCCAGAGACGCCCGGCATAGCCCCTGCCCTTCAGAACCTGGATCAGGGTCGATCTGATTCCCGGGAGCGCATGCACGTGCTGATGGCCATCGACGAAGGCGGGCGGCTTGCCGTGAGCCTCCTCGAAGGCATCGAGCTGACGTTCGATCTCTTGAGCAATCTCTTGGGCGATCTCCTCCGGCTGGAACTGGCGCCTCAAGGTTTTCAGCAGGATATCCTTCAAGGCAGGGAAGGTGCCGGACGCGGCGAGATGCGGCATGGGCCCCAGGGGCGATCCCGTCGTGAGGTTGAGATGAAGCCCGACGGCGATCCGGCCCTCAAGGGGCTTCAGATCCCCCGCGGCCCGGCGCCAGCCCGGCATGTTGGTCATCGCTCCCGTGGCCGAGAGCCGGCCCATCGCCGCCAGTTCGACGATGCCCCGGCTGACCCCGTCGGCAAGGCCGAAATCGTCGGCGCAGAGAATGACGTTACGAAAGGAACCCATATATGCCCTGAAATTCAGCTTTGCCGCACCCTAATCCTCTTGAGCAAAGCTGCAAACTCGGCTCTTGATGCGCCCCGACAATCAAGGGTTCATCCAGTGGCGTCGCCCAAGCTCAGCGTCATCATCCCGGTCCACAACGAGAGCGCCAATATCGCGCCCCTGTGCGAGCGCCTGCTGCCGGTCCTCGACCGGATCACCCCCGCCTGGGAGGTGGTCTTCGTGGACGACGGCAGCCGGGACGACACTCTTGACATCATCAAGGGCATCAGCCGCACCGAGCCGCGGATCGGCGCCATCTCGTTCAGCCGCAACTTCGGCAAGGAGATCGCCATCGCGGCGGGGCTCGACCATGTTCGCGGCGACGGGGTCGTGATCATGGACGCAGACCTGCAGCACCCGCCGGAGATGATCGACGCCTTCGTGGAACGCTGGCGGGAGGGCTTCCTCATGGTCTATGGCCAGCGCACCGACCGCACGGACGAAACCCGGGTCAAGCGCGGCTTCGCCCAGCTTTTCTACAAGCTCTTCGCCCGCTTCGGCGAGATCCCCCTGCCCGAAGGCGCGGGCGATTTCCGGCTCATCGACCGGAAAGGGGTCGAGGTCCTGAGGACGCTCGGCGAGAAGGCGCGCTTCTCGAAGGGCCTCTATGCCTGGATCGGCTTCAAGGCCACGGGCGTGCCCTTCGTGGTGGAGGAGCGCCGCTTCGGCACCACCAAGTGGAGCTTCAGGAAGCTCTTCCGCTTCGCCTTCGATGGCATCGCCGCCTTCTCGACGGTGCCTTTGCGGATCTGGACCTATATCGGCTTCCTGATCTCCTTCCTGGCGATCGCCACCGCCGTCTATTTCATGATCCGTACCCTACTCTTCGGCACCGACCTCCCCGGCTTCCCGAGCCTGATCGTCTCGATCATGTTCTTCTCCGGCATCCAGCTCATGTCGCTCGGCATCGTCGGCGAATATGTCGGCCGAATCTTCGCCGAGGTGAAGCGGCGCCCGCTCTACGTGGTGGCCGAGCGGGTTGGCGGCGCGGCGGAGGACGCGAGCGACCTCATTCCCGACACCGACCGACGGCGCCGGGCCTGATCGATGTTCAGGAAAATCCTTTCCGTCGGCGGCTGGACGCTGGTCTCGCGCCTCACCGGCTTCATCCGCGACGTGGTCCTGGCGGCCATCATGGGCGTGGGGCCGATCGCCGATGCCTTCGTGGTCGCCTCCCGCATCCCGAACCATTTCCGCGCCATCTTTAGCGAGGGCGCCTTCAACAGCGCCTTCCTGCCGACCTATGCGGGCGTGCTCGAACGGGAGGGCGCCACTCCGGCCCGCTCGTTTGCAAGCCGCATCAGCACCCTCATGCTGATCGTGCAGGTCGTCCTGCTGGCGGCAGCCCTGGTCGCCATGCCGGTGGTGGTGACGCTGCTCGCCCCCGGCTTCTCGGACGAGCCGCAGAAATTCGATCTGGCGGTGACGCTCACCCGCATCACCTTCCCCTATCTCCTCTTCGTCACCCTGGTGACGATCCTCTCAGGCATTCTCAATGCCCACGAGCGCTTTGCCGCGGCCGCGGCGGCGCCCGTGCTGCTCAACGTCTCCATCGTGGCGGCCCTCGCCGTGGCATTCCTGTTCCCCAATGCCGGCTATGCCGCAGCCTGGGGCGTGACCGCGGCAGGCGTTCTCGAACTGCTGCTGGTCTGGGTCTCGGCCAGGCGTCTCGGCGTGGCGCCGACCATCGAGGCACCGCGCTTCGATCCGGCCATGAAGCACTTCTTCAAGGTTCTGGGGCCGGCGGTGATCGGCTCGGCCGGCGTACAGCTTGCCATGTTCGCCGACACGATCATCGCCTCCTTCCTGCCCACCGGCGCCGTGGCCTCGCTCTACTATGCCGATCGCATCTACCAGCTGCCGCTCGGCGTGATCGGGATCGCGGCCGGCACCGTGCTGCTGCCCGAGATGAGCCGCCGCATCGCCGCCGGCGACGAGACCGGCGCTCACGGCGCGCAGAACCGGGCTGTCGGTCTGACCCTGGCGCTGGCCGCTCCCTTTGTCGTGGCCTTCGTCACCATGCCCGACCTCATCATGTCGGCCCTGTTTCAGCGCGGCGCCTTCGATGCGGCGGCGGCCCAGCGCTCCGGAGCCGTGCTCGCAGCCTATGCCATCGGTCTCCCCGCCGCCGTGCTCATCCGCTCGGCGGTGGCAAGCTTCTATTCCCGCTCCGACACCGTGACGCCCCTCATCGCCTCTCTCACGGCGGTGGCGGTCAATGTGGCGCTGAAGATCGTGCTGACGGGCCCCTATGGCGTGGTCGGCCTGTCGCTCGCCACCGCCATCGGCATCTGGGTCAATCTCGGGCTCCTGGCCTTCCTCGCCATGCGCCGGGACTGGATGGCCCCCAGCGGCACGCTTGGCCGCACTGCTGCGGCCGTCGGCGTGGCGAGCCTGCTGCTGACGATCTTCGCCTGGTTCGCGCCGGTGCCCCTGGGGATATGGACTGCCCGCCTCCCCGCTTGGCAGAGCGAGATTCAGCTCGCGATCCTCGGAGCCGCCGGCGCCGTGATCTACGGCGGTGCGCTCCTGGCAGGGCTGAAGGTGCTCGGGGTCAGGCTGTCGCGACGCTAGAGCCTATTTCGGCGAAGTGGATCCGGTTCGCCGTCAAAATATGCGGCAAGCCAAACAAGAGAGATGATTCCACGTCAGTGGAAACAGCTCCAGCAAATTCCAACTTTGGAATTTCCTCGGGAACCTTCCGTCCGAAGATCCATCCAATCGAATATGCCGGGCATGGCTCGGCTCATTGGGAGGATGACATCATGTTCTTTCGCGTCGCTGCTGCGATCGGAATCATTGCGCTCGCCGTGCCGGCCTTCGCCGCCGATCAGGTTGAGAAGGCTCCGCCATCGGGGGCCTACAAGAAGGTCAGCGAGCTCGTGAAGCTGCCCGACTTCCTGCCGGGACTTGGCCAGCTCTATGTGGATCCCAAGACCCTGCCGGCCGGACCTTTCCTGGCCTATGACCGCGACGGACGGCTCGTCAGCACCGTCTACATGCTGCCCGTCGAAGACCTCACCAACAAGGACAAGCGCTTCGACGATCTCGCAGCACCCGGCGGCAAGGTCGACCATGTGGACGTCTACTTCAATGCCGGCCATCCGGGCGTCGAGAAGCCCCATGCCCACGTCGTGCTCTGGCATGTGCCCAAGGCCGACGAGACGCGGGTGGCGGGGAAGTGATGATCTCGCGCAGGCACGTTTTCCGGATCGGCGGGGGGATCCTCGCCGGTCTGGCGCTGCCCCGCCTCTCCTTGGCCAGCGATCCGGTCGAGATCCGGATGCAGGGCAAGGCGGACGGCTCGCATGTGTGGTTCGACCCCATAGGGCTGCGCATCAGGGCTGGCCAGACCATCAGCTGGATCAACCTGGATCCCGGGAACTCCCACACGGCCACGGCCTATCATCCGAAGAACTTCGAGCACCCGCTGCGCATTCCGGAGGGCGCCGAGCCCTGGAATTCGGACTACCTGCTGCCGAACGAGACCTTCTCGGTCACGCTTACGGTGGAAGGCGTCTACGACTTCTTCTGCGCCCCGCACGAGCATGCCGGGATGGTCGGACGGATCATCGTCGGCCGGCCGGGCAAAACGCACTCTGAGGAGGCTGCCGCACAGGAAATCCCGGAGGCGGCGCGCCTTGCCTTCCCCTCGATCGACGAGATCATGAATCGGGGCATCGTGCGCCCGGCCTGAGTGCTGAAAGTGCTCAGGATCTAAGCAAGCAATGCTGTGTCAGGCGAAGGTAAAGAGCTCCCGCTCCGCAGCGATGCCGCGCAGGCGATGCGGGCCGAGGGAGCGGACGGGAATGGGGCTCACGGAAGCCACCCTCTCCGACAGGATGACGGAGCAGTCGAGGGTGCTGCACAGCGCCTCCATGCGGCTCGCCTCGTTCACCGCAGGCCCGATCACCGTGAAGTCGAGGCGGCCGGCGGCGCCGATATTGCCGTAGAACACATCGCCGCAATGGAGCGCGATGTCGAGGCTCAGCGGCGTCTCGTGTTGGCGGTTGACGGCCTCGTTGCGCTCGAACGCCATCTGCGCGGCTCGGATCGCCGCCGCGCAGGCGCTCTCGTGCGACCGCTCCTCGGTGATCGGAAAGGCGGCCAGAAGGCCGTCGCCCAGGAACTTGAGCACCTCGCCGCCCTGCTCCGCCACCGGGTCCGCCATCGCTTCCAGGTGACGGTCGAGACGGGCGATCAGATCGAGACCCGCCGTATCCGCGAGCGTGGTGAATCCCCTCAGATCGGCGAAGAGCAAGGCGGCCTCGATGGTCGTGCCGGAACCGCGCCGGATCGCCCCGCTCAGCACCCGCCGCCCGGCCGAGAATCCCACATAGGTATCGAGCATCGCGACCGTGAGATCGAAGAGGGTCATGCGGTAGGCTGCAAGGCCCAGGAGCGGCAGGAGCCCGTCGATGCGGGCGACCTCCTCCGGCAGGAAGCCCTCAGCGCGGCTGGTGGAGAAGGAGGCCCCAAAGCCCCTCAGGTCCGGAGCGCTGGCATTGCCGAAACTGAACAGACGCGCCAGGTAATCGGTCCCGCCCAAGCGCCTCACGTCCTCGAACACGCTGAACCTGTCCGCATCCGGGCCGTGAAGGTGCCAATGGCAGCTCTCCTGCTCGGTGCGCATCATGTAGGCGAAGGGACTTACCTCGAAGGCATCATCATTGCGCTCGTGGGAAACCCCTTCCACGACGGTTCCGGCGGACCGGGTCCAGACATGGGTATAGACGCGGATCGTCGGGTTGACAGTCGGCAGGGCGATGTACGCCCGGACCAGCGGAATGCCCTCCCCGACCAGCCGCTCGGCAACGCCTGAGAGCAGGGAAGCCACATCGGATCCGTGCAGGCCCTGATCGATGATCCAGTCTTCGAGATTCGTCATGACCCCAGTCTAGCATTCCGGGCCGGAATGTCCTTAGGCGACCGGTTCAGCGGCTTGCGTGGCGCGTGGCTGCGCCCGTGCCGGCGATCTCCGTCAGGAGCTTGCGGCGTGCGGCCACCGCAAACGGCCGGGTCTCGTCGGCGATCTCGACGAAGGAACCGGGGCCGCCGATGACGCTCTGGCCATAATAGTCTTCCAGCGACATGCCGCCCGGTCCACCGGGTCGGCCGCTGCCGGGGCGGCGGATGGCGAGCGCATTGATGGTGAAGCCCTTGGCCAGTGCGTCTCCTCTCGCCTGCTCAAGGGACCGACCGTTCATGTTGGGACCGTCGCCCGAGACGTCGATGACCTTGCGCGTCCCCTCATGGGTGTTGCTCTCGACGAGGCGCACGGAGAAATCGATGGCATTGGAGATGGAATTGTAGCCTGTCGCGCCCCGCGGGGCGCTTAAGAGCTTGTCGCTGAAGACCTTTGCGCTCGCCCCATCGCGGATCACGTGCCAGTCGACGATGAGCACTTGGGAGTTCGGTCCGCCCCATTCCATGAAGGCCACCGCAATGGCGCCGATAGGCCCGTCCTTGATGCCGGCGAGCACATCCGCGCTGGTCAGCGCATCCGCCCAGCCCTGCCGCTGGAGGCGCAACTCGTCATTGTCGATGGAGCCCGAGCCGTCGGCGGCGAAGACCAGCTCCAGATCGACCGATTCCGCCAAGGCCGGAGCTGTGAGGAGGCTCAAGGCCACGAGGCTTTTCAGGACAAACCGCATCGAGGGCTCCAGCTTGGGGCACAATGCTGGAGCCATGTAGGGCATGGAACGGGAGAGACTGCTTGTCCCGATGATCACAAATGCGTTGAGGATCAGATTGAGGCCGGGTGCGAGCGATCACCTACCAGGATGAGACGCTTCTTCACCTCCCCGGGGGGAGAGGTCGACGCGCGTCAGCGCGGCGGGTGAGGGGTGAGTGTCCTCTCCGGACAGCGCTCTCCCCCTCACCCTCGCTGCGCTCGACCTCTCCCCACCGGGGAGAGGTATGGCTGTAGGAGCCGTTGCGCTTCAATGCAATCAGCTTGCGCCGACTGCCTTCACAGGGTGTCCTCAAGCCGCCTTGCCGAGGGGCTTCGCGTGAGCGAAGGCCCAGTAGAGCTCGCGGGCGCGGCGATAGAACGGGCCGGGCTGGAGATCGCGCGAGTCGATCCGCAGCACCGGCATCACCTTGGAGTAGTTGCCCGAGATGAAGATCTCGTCGGCGCCGGCGAATTCCTCGTAGCGCAGGGTGCTCTCGACCACCTGCACGCCGTCGTCGCGCAGGAGCTGGATCACGCGCTGGCGGGTGATGCCATTGAGGAACGTGCCGTTCGGATACGGCGTATGGACCACGCCGTCCTTGGCCATGAACACGTTGGAGGTGCCCGTCTCGGCGATGTTGCCGAGCGCATCGCAGACGAGCGCGTTATCGAAACCCTTCTCCTTCGCCTCGCGGATGACGCGGGCGTTGTTCGGATAAAGGGCGCCGGCCTTCGAATCGGTGGGCATGGATTCGAGCGTGGGACGGCGGAAGCTCGACTTCATCACCGAGAGCCCGCCCGGCACCGGCATCGGCGCCTCGAACAGGGACAGGCAGAACTGGGTCGATTCCGGATCCGGTGCGATGGTGGCCAAGCCCTCTGCCTCGCCCCAATACATCGGTTTCACATAGAGCGCCGTGCCCGGCGCGAACTTCTTCACGCCCTCGTAGACGAGGTCCATGATGGCCTGTGGCTCCATGGTGGGCTTGAGCCCGATGGTGAGGGCCGAGCGGTTCACGCGCTCGCAGTGCCGGTCGAGATCGGGCGCGACGCCTTCGAACACGCGAGCGCCATCGAAGACGGAGGAGCCGAGCCAGGACACGTGGGAGCGTGGCCCGATCAGAGGGGGATTGCCCTCGTGCCAAGCGCCGTTGAACCAGTTCCAGGTTTGCGAATACCAAGCCACGTGTCTCATCCTTCATTGGTCAGAAGTTCTGCCCTATCGAAACGCCTGCGCCTGCAACCGTCAATCGCTTCATCCGGAGCGGCACATAAAGTCTTGTGATGGATTTCATGAGGAGGGCTGATCATTGGTCGGATTGCCTTCGCCCGCTTCGGGTGAAATGCTGCCTGCCATGACCGGTTCCGCTCTCATCCCAGCCCAGGCCAAGGCCGTCATCTTCGATGCTTACGGAACATTGTTCGACGTGCATTCGGCGGTTGGCCGCCATATGGCTCAGGTCGGACCGGATGCGGCCCGCTTCTCGGAAATCTGGCGCACGAAGCAGCTGGAATATTCCTGGGTGCTGTCGCTCGCCGGTCGCTACGCGCCGTTCTGGGCTTTGACGGAGCAGGCGCTGGATTATGCCTTTGCACGATTTCCGGATGTCGACCGCTCCGTCAGGCCACTCCTGCTGGAGGCCTACCGCACGCTCGACGCCTATCCGGACGTTCGGGAGACGTTGCACGCCTTGAGAGCTCAGGGCCTGCGCACCGGCATCCTGTCAAACGGCGATCCCGGCATGCTGGACGATGCCGTACGCTCGGCCGGGCTCGCCGATGCTCTTGATGCGGTGTTGTCGGTCGATGCCGTAAGGATCTTCAAGACGAGCCCGCAAACCTACGATCTCGTGCTGCAGGCTTTATCCGTTCATGCGAGTGAAGTCGTGTTCGTCTCCTCCAACCGCTGGGACATCGCAGGAGCATCCGCGTTCGGGTTCACGCCAATCTGGATGAACCGGCTGGGCCTACCCGACGAGTACGTCGAGCTTGCGCCCAGCGCGGTCATTGCATCGCTCGAAGGGTTGATTTAACACATCGTCATGGCCGGGCTTGTCCCGGCCATCCACGTCTTCCGCCGTGTGAAGACGTGGATGCCCGCAACAAGTGCGGGCATGACGTTGAGAAACGTGAAAGAACAGCGGCTCTACTTCGCCAAAGCGGCTAAAATCCGCGCCCAAGAACGGGTGCCCTTGTGAAAGCTCTTGAGATCGTACTTCTCGTTCGGCGAATGGATGCGGTCGTCGTCGAGGCCGAAGCCGACGAAGAGCGTGTCGAGCCCCAGCGTGCGCTTGAAATCGCCGCCGACCGGGATCGAGCCGCCCATGCCGATGACGATCGGGTCCTTCTTCCACTCGTCGTGCAGGGCGGACTTCGCCGCCGTGATGGCCGGGAAGTCGTGCGGAAGAGCCAGTGCTCGCGAGCCCTTGTGATGAATGAACTCCACCGAGCAGTCGGCAGGGATGCGCTCGCGCACGAAGGCCTCGAAGTTCTGAGAGATCTTGGCCGGATCCTGATCGCCCACGAGGCGGAAGGAGACCTTGCAGCGGGCTTCGGCTGCAATCACCGTCTTGGTGCCCTCACCCGTATAGCCGCCGATGATGCCGTTCACGTCGCAGGTGGGACGCGACTGGATCTGCTCGATGAGCATGCGACCCTTTTCGCCGGCGGAATGCTTCAAGCCGATCTGGCCGAGGAACTCTTCCTCGGTGAGGTTCAGGCCCTTCCACTGATCGAGCACCTGAGTCGGCGTCTCATGCACGCCCTCGTAGAAGTCCTTGATGGTGATGCGGCCAGTGTCGTCATGGATCGCCGCGATGATCTTGGAGAGCACGTGGATCGGATTGCGCGCCGCACCGCCGAAGGTGCCGGAATGCAGATCGCGGTCGGCGCAGCGCACGATGATCTCCTCGTAGACCATGCCGCGCAGGGATGAGGTGATGCCAGGCGTGTTCTGGTCCCACATGCCGGTGTCGCAGACGAGGGCCACGTCGGCCTTCAGCTCGTCCTTGTTGGCTGCGATGAACTCGGGCAGGAACTTGGAACCGTCCTCCTCGGCACCCTCGACCAGGAAGGTGATGTTGATGGGCAGTGAGCCCGTCTCGGCCTTCCAGGCGCGGCAGGCCTCGACGAAGGTCATCACCTGCCCCTTGTCGTCCGAGGAGCCGCGGGCGCTGATGGCCTTGCGGCCGTCCGGCAGCGTGATCATGCGCGGCTCGAAGGGCGGGCGTTCCCACAGCTCCAGCGGATCGACCGGCTGCACGTCGTAATGCCCGTAAAAGAGCACATGCAGCTTTGCATCGCCCTTGGCGTGGCCGACCACAGCCGGGTGCCCGCCCGTCTCGCGCAAGGAGGCCTCAACCCCGATGCTCTTCAGCTCATCGACCAGCCACTGCCCGGCCGTGCGGCAATGGTCCTTGTAGGCGGGATCGGTGGAGATGGAGGGAACCTTGAGCCACTGGAACAGCCGTTCCAGGGATGAATCGAGGTCGGTATCGATACGCTGCAGAACTTGGTCGAGCTGGGACATGGGAAACATCTGCCTTGTGGACGGAGCCGCCTCAAGAGGTACTCTCATCACCCAGGTAATCGCAAGTACGAGGTTCGATTTAGGATAAGGGCGCCAGATGCTTCGTCATATAGACACGCTGGAACCCCTTCTCTTCGGCGCGATGGGTCTCGACAAATCCCAATCGCTCATAGAGACCGATGTTCCCGGTCATGGCTTCATTCGTATAAAGCCGAATGGCTCTGAACCCTTGCTCGACAGCGAGCCTCTCCGCAAAGCCGATCAGCGCACGCCCGTACCCGCGTCCCTGCACCTCTGGGTGGATGGCTACATTGTCGAGAAGCATGGCTTCGCCTTCTGGAAGAAGAACAAGCACTCCAACGGGTCGATTCGCGTTGATGAGGACATAGACGCTCCGCTTTCCGATCAGGACGGAATAGTCGTCCATCATTGGCCCAGGCTCTTGCCCGATGAGCGAAATATACTGGGTATAGGCGGCTCGAACGATTGCTTCGACAGCCGCAAGATCTTCAGAATGTGCGAGCCGAATGTCCTGCATCGTCAATGCTAAGGATGATATAAGCCGACATTCACCGCCTCAACAACCCACCCAAGGTTCCTCGAACGATGGCGCGGCCGATGGAGCTGCCCTGGCGGCCGCCGATGGATTTGCCGATCTCCGCGGCGAGGTTGCCGACCGTCTGGTTGACGATGGTGCGGGTCACCTCACGCGTCACACGCTGCGTCACCGTCATCGAGCCCTTGCGCTGCGGACCGGAGCCGAAGAGGCCGCCGAGCATGTCGAGGATGCCGCCTCCTCCTTCCGCCGCCTTCGTCTCGGCGGCCGCCTGCTCGGCGCGCTTGGCGAGCATCTCATAGGCGGATTCCGGATCGACCGGCTGATCGTATTTCCCCTTCATCGGGCTCGACGCGATGATCTGCTGGCGCTCGTTGAGCTCGATCGGCCCGACCTGCGCCATGGGCGGCGCAATCAGCGTGCGCTCCACCATGGATGGCGCGCCCTTGCCCTCCAGCGTCGAGACCAACGCCTCGCCGACGCCGAGCTGGGTGATCGCCTTCTCCGTGTCGAAGGCCGGATTCTCCCGGAAGGACTGGGCGGCCGCCCGCACCGCCTTCTGCTCGCGCGGAGTATAAGCGCGCAGTGCATGCTGGACACGGTTGCCGAGCTGCGCCAGCACGCTTTCGGGAATGTCGATCGGGTTCTGGGTGATGAAATAGACACCGACACCCTTCGAGCGGATGAGGCGCACCACGCGCTCCACGGTGTCGGTGAGCGCCTTGGGCGCATCGTTGAAGAGCAGATGCGCCTCGTCGAAGAAGAACACCATCTTGGGCTGATCCAGATCGCCCACCTCGGGCAGTTCCTCGAACAGTTCCGACATGAGCCACAAGAGAAACGTGGCGTAGAGGCGCGGATTGCTCATCAGCTTGTCCGCCGCCAGGATGTTGACGATGCCGCGCCCGTCGCGGTCGTTACGCATCAGGTCCTTGATGTCCAGCGCCGGCTCGCCGAGGAATTCGTCGCCCTGTTGGTTCTCGAGCACGAGAAGCTGGCGCTGGATCGTGCCGATGGTCGCCTTCGACACGTTGCCGTAGGTGGTGGTGAGCTCGCTGGCATTGTCCGAGATGAGCTGCAGCAGTGCCCGCAGATCCTTCAGATCGAGCAGCAGCAGCCCCTGCTCGTCGGCGATGCGGAACGCGATGTTGAGCACGCCCTCCTGCGTGTCGTTGAGATCGAGCAGACGCGAGAGCAGCAGCGGCCCCATCTCGGAGATCGTCGCCCGCACCCGGTGTCCCTGCTCGCCGAACAGGTCCCAGAACACGACGGGGAATTTGTCCGGCACGTATTCGACGCCGATGTCCTTGGCGCGCCGGACGAGAGGCTCCTTGCCGTTGCCGGGCGCCGCCATGCCGGAAAGATCGCCCTTGATGTCCGCGGCAAAGACCGGGACGCCCGCATTGGAGAAGCCTTCCGCCAGCACCTGCAACGAGACGGTCTTGCCCGTGCCCGTGGCTCCGGTCACGAGGCCATGACGGTTGGCGAGCCTCAGATCCAGATATTCCGGCTTGCTGCTTTTGCCGATGAAGATCTTCCCGTCCGCGAGCATCGTGTTTCTCCAGAATCCTCTAATGGATCTTAGAAGCGTTGCTGCGAGTTTCCACCCTTGGATCCTTGACTTAATGGTTTAGATATAAACTATCGCCCGGATCGATTTCAGGAGAATCAGATGGAAGAGCTCATCACCCGCGTGACGCAGAAGACAGGTCTCGATCAGGCGACTGCCCGCAAGGCCATCGGCATCATTCTCGGGTATCTTCAGAAGGAGGGGCCGCAGAACGAGGTCAACCAGCTCGTCGCGGCCCTGCCCGGCGCCCAGGACGCCATCGAAGAGTCGAAGACGGGTGCGGGCGGCGGCCTCATGGGCATGGTGGGCTCCATGGGTGGCGGCGTGATGGCGCTCGGCGGTCAGCTCATGGGCGCCGGCGTGTCCATGGGCCAGATGCAGCCGCTCGGCAAGGAACTCTTCGCCTATGGCCGCGAGAAGGCCGGCGAGGACGTGATGGGCCCCATCGTCGGCTCGATTCCGGGGCTCTCGCAGTTCGTTTGATTGCCGATGGCTAGAGCTGTTTCCACTGACGTGGAATCATCTCTCTTGTTTGCCTTGTCGCATATTTTGACGGCGATCCGGGATCGCTCGACAAAGATGGCGCTTGAGCCTCGACGCTGTCATCCCCGCGCAGGCGGGGATCCATAACCA
>NZ_JAFEMD010000209.1 GCF_016892765.1 Microvirga arvi | reverse complement strand
GGCTCAGGACCTATTAATTTGAGCTGAGTTGTGATTCAGAGTCTCCTGTCGAGGAGGCTCTGAATGGGTGATCTGTTTCTGCTCAGTGAGCGCCAGATGGGGCGCATTTCACCTCACTTCCCACTGGCGCACGGCGTACCACGGGTGGACGACCGGCAGGTGGTCAGCGGAATCGTGTACGTGATCCGCAACGGTCTGCAGTGGAAGGATGCGCCCAAAGAGTACGGGCCGCATAAGACATTGTACAACCGGTTCATGCGCTGGAGCAGGCTGGGCGTGTTCGACAGGATCTTCGCCGCTCTGGCGGGTGACGGTCCCAAGCCCGAGCGGAT
This sequence comes from Microvirga arvi, assembly GCF_016892765.1. Taxonomy (GTDB): domain Bacteria; phylum Pseudomonadota; class Alphaproteobacteria; order Rhizobiales; family Beijerinckiaceae; genus Microvirga; species Microvirga arvi. The sequence continues at coordinate 505 of NZ_JAFEMD010000209.1, read as the reverse complement.
CATGATCGATGCCACCCACCTGAAGGCGCACCGGACTGCGGCCAGCCTGCTTAAAAAGGGGATGTTCCCCGTCGTATCGGGCGCACCAAAGGCGGCCTGAACTCCAAGCTCCATGCCGTCTGCGATGGCGCCGGCAAGCCGATCATCCTGCTTTTATCGGAAGGGCAGATGAGCGACCATAAGGGCGCACGGCTCATCTTGGGAGCGCTGCCTTCTGGCTCAACGCTGATTGCTGACCGAGGCTACGACAGCAACTGGTTCCGGGAGGCTCTTGCAGACAAGCGCATCACGCCCTGCATTCCGCCGACCAGGAGCCGCAAGGTGCCGATTGCCTATGACAAGACGCTGTATCGGCAACGGCACAAGGTCGAGAACATGTTCGCGAAACTCAAAGATTGGCGCCGAGTTGCGACCCGCTACGACCGTTGCGCGCACACCTTCTTCTCAGCCATCTGCATCGCGGCTGCCGTCGCCTTCTACCTCAATTAACGAGTCCTGAGCCTAG
>NZ_JAFEMD010000208.1 GCF_016892765.1 Microvirga arvi | reverse complement strand
CACGACATGATGTCGGGCTCGATCCTCTACCCGCCGACGCGGCCGGATTGCGACGTGGGCATCCTGTTCATCGAGACGTCGGGATGCCTGCCGATGTGCGGTCACGGCACCATCGGCACGGTCACGATTGCCCTGGAAAATGGCCTGATCCATCCGAAAACTCCCGGTCTGTTGCGTCTCGATACGCCGGCGGGCGTCGTCGAGGCGCGCTACGAGCAGAACGGTCCCTTCGTGGAGCGGGTGCGCATCACCAACATCCCGTCGTTCCTTTATGGCACCGGCTTTGAAGTAGAGGTCGAGGGGCTCGGGCACCTCACCGTCGACGTGGCCTATGGCGGCAACTTCTATGCCATCGTGGAGCCGCAGGCGCTCTACTCGGATCTTAGCGACGTCAACCCGTCCGACATCCTGCGCTGGAGCCCCAAGCTGCGCGAGGCGTTCAACGCCCGCTACCAGATCGCACATCCCGAGAACCCGGCCATCAATCGCCTGACGCACGTGCTGTGGACCGGAAAGGCCCAGAATCCGGGCAGCACGGCGCGCAATGCGGTGTTCTATGGCGACAAGGCCATCGACCGCTCGCCCTGCGGCACGGGAACCTCCGCCCGCATGGCGCATCTCGCTGCGCGCGGCGCTTTGAAGAAAGGCGATGCCTTCGTTCACGAGAGCATCATCGGCTCGACATTTACGGGCCGCATCGAAGGGCGCGCGAAGGTCGGCGATCGCGATGCGATCATCCCGTCCATCGAGGGTTGGGCACGAGTGACCGGTTTCAACACCATCTTCATCGACGACCGGGATCCTTTCGCCAATGGCTTCCAGGTCGTCGACCAGAGCCGC
>NZ_JAFEMD010000207.1 GCF_016892765.1 Microvirga arvi | reverse complement strand
ATTGGCGAGGAGGCCCTTCTCGACCCGGGTGAGGAGATTGGCTGTGGAGATAGGCGCTTCCCTTTCGAACAACTGCGCCACAAAACAGCCGTACCTCGTCTCAAAAGCGATCTTGGGGTTACTGTCTATCGGTGTCGTATGAGCCATCGTAACGCTTATTCCTTAGGACGTTGTACTCCTTGCTAGAGAGTGAGAATAACAGTTGCTCTCAGGCCGAGCTACTATGGAACGCTACGTCACTAAGAAAGCTTTGAACTGCCGTGACCTTATGATGTCATGCGAGAGCGACATCTTCGCAAAACGATGGTCATCAGGTTCTTTGACAGGAGCTCCGTACCCAGTGCTATGGGTGGCGGCCATCTCGCGACAAAACTTCCAAGGTGGTTCAAGGTGGAAGTAGGCGACCTCTGTCCTCTGCGCAGGCTCGGCCCTCCGCGGGCGGCGACCGTCCGAGTTCGAAATCGAGCAGAATTGGCTGCCGCGTTCCTAGAGGAGATTAGATCATCCGTCTTGCGGTTTGGTCGGCTGCTGAGCGGGGGGCGTTCGGTGTCGGCTTCCTGTCTGCACCTCACGCCACCCAAGGATGTTTGCCTGAACTGTCTCCCCCGTTGCTTTGTTCCGCCATTCGCCGTTTATGCGCTCACACGGGAATGGAAGGATGTAGGTTCCAACGTGATCCTCAGCCAGAGCTTGCACGGGCAGCCCAGAGTCTGGATATCCGTCAGTTATGAAGTCCTTTAGACGAGCATTTCGTGTCACCATTCACTCGTTCCAACCAATGATGATGCGCCCGTAAATCAGACTGGCGCTGCTAGCGAGAGGACCAGGGGACCCTGGAGGTCCAGGGTTAA
>NZ_JAFEMD010000206.1 GCF_016892765.1 Microvirga arvi | reverse complement strand
CTAGAGGCTGTTATGGACCGCGATGTAGTTTACGGCCTGTCGTAGCATAATACAGACCAGAGCAATGACATGCAGGTCTGCTAGAGTTTGAGGTAGACGCTCGTAATCGCGCACCAGCCGGCGAAAGCGCGTGGCCCAACCGAAGGTCCGTTCGACCACCCATCTGCGCGGCAACAGCACGAACCCGCGCTTGGCCTCAGCCAGCTTCACCACCTCCAGCTCAATCCCATGCTCGCGGGCGGCCGCCGCGGCCCTCTCTCCCGTATAGCCCTGATCGACATAGGCCAGATCGACACTCTCGCCGGTGGCGACCTGCACGGCTTGGGCCAGTTGTCCCACCTCAGCGCGATCATCGGCGGTGGCGGGCGTGACGTGGGCGGCCAGGAGATGCCCGAGGGTGTCCACCGCCATATGCAGCTTGGAGCCCTTCTTGCGCTTGGCGCCATCATAGCCGGCCCGCGCCCCGCTCTCGGGCGTGGAGCGCAGGGTGCGGCTGTCGAGCACGGCCGCTGAGGGCTCCGCATCGCGCCCGGCCGCCAGGCGCAGTACAGCCCGAAGATCCTGCGCCAGCTCCTCGAAGCAGCCGGCGTTCAGCCAGCGTTGTGCCTGCTGATAGACGGCCGCCCAGGGCGGCAGATCGTTGGGCATCCAGCGCCAGGGCGCACCCGTCTTGATGATGTAGCGCAGGCCATTGAACACCTCGCGCAGGGCGTGCTCTCGCTGGCCCGCCCCTTCGGGCAGGAGTGTCAGGTAAGGCGCCACCAGCGCCCATTCTTCATCGGAGACATCGGAGGGGTAAGGGTTGCGAGCAGAGGTCATTCTGCCAGAACGGCGGTGACCTCAAGACGGGTCCATAACAGCCTCTAGA
>NZ_JAFEMD010000205.1 GCF_016892765.1 Microvirga arvi | reverse complement strand
GGGTCATCCTCTGCCGATCCCCTGACCTCCAGGAACGTCCGGTGTTCCTCGCGAGAGCAGACTTTGGGTCTACTTCCGGGAGGTGCCAGGAGTTGACCTTCAGTGCCTTCTGGATGCTAGAGCATTGTGCGGAAAAGTGGATCCGGTTTTCCGCCTCGAACGATGCTCTCACTCAAGGAGATAGCATCGGACCCAAAAGTGGGTCCACTTTTGGGTCCGATGCTATAGATCGATAATTGAGTAGCCGCGCCGAGCGACCGCTAAGGGTGTTAAGGGAGCCGGCGGGAAAGGACACTGCCTGAGCAAGAGCTGCGTGTACTTCGACGCTCCTGACCATCCGCCAACACGCGGAGGTCAGTCGCGGTCTGGTCCAACATGTACTCCCGAAGGACATTGGCGGGTTGGAACGTTCCGGAGTATTATCAAGCAAGGGTATCAAACTCTCTCACCAGCACCCTAGCGAGGTGCGATCAAGTCTCGTGAGGAGAGCCAGCCCGAACGCAACAACCTGTCCGCTCGGTGGCGCAGTTTTCTAGAACGAAGATTCGTTTCAGAGCCATCGATTTTCTCGCGGGCGCACGCGTATTCCCTCCCTCGCAGCTCGTTGATGGGCAGCCGCAAGACAGACTCGTACTGCTCGCCATCTCGACGATACTGCGCCCCGCGGCCGCACGGGACGGAGCCGCGGATCAGAGATCAGTCCCGGATGGAGAGTGAGAATGCCCGGCAACGTCACGTTCATCGGTCCAGAGCGGCAACTCAATTTCAACACAGGCGGACTCGACGGAATAACCGGCAGTGAGTTCCTGCCGGACGTAACCGGTCTTGCGGGAGGTGGATACGTCGTGGGGTATACGAGGCCCAACGGCGCCAA
>NZ_JAFEMD010000204.1 GCF_016892765.1 Microvirga arvi | reverse complement strand
CCACCGGAAGCTCCTCGGGTTTGGCCCCCTTGAAGATCTTATCGATGAAGGTTGCTAAGCGGAAATAAAGGTCAGGATAGTTCACCCCGTAGGCGATCAATCCCCCAGCCCCAACGTACTCGCGGGCTGGATAGACGGCGGGCAGCCGATTATGGTCGACAAAATCGATGATCATCTGTTGATGCAGTTGCGTGAGGCCGTCTGACCCGACGACCAACCCGCCGATCTGTTGACGCAGTGCCCGTTCAAACGCGCGGCTTAAGTCGTCCTTGCTGCGCACGTCGAGAAGTTCAGCCTCGAGACCCAGGGAGCGCGCTGCCGCTTTGGTCTCGTCCCATTCGGGTGGGACAGCCGGATTGCCCATGTTGTGAAGCAACGCAACGCGCGAGAGACCCGGAACCAGCTCTTTCAGGATCTCGACCCGTTTTGCTGTCAGTTCGGTGCTGAAAGTGATCACCCCCGTGATGTGGCCTCCGGGGCGCGCGAAGCTGGCGACGATGGCACCCGGGCCGCCCATCGTCGCCATAACGACCGGGATTGTTCCCGTCGCGTTTTGGACCGCCTTGGTGGCAGGGGTCCCCCTCGTCACGAACAGGTCAACCTTGAGACGCACCAGTTCAGCCGCAAGGTCAGGAAACCGCTCAGCTCGACCATCGGCCGACCGGTATTCAATGATCAGATTGCGGCCTTCGACGTAGCCGAGATCCCGCAAACCCTTGTGGAGGCCGGTAAGATTGGCGGCGTTCTTGTCTGCGGGGATCCATTCGAGAATGCCGATGCGATGGATCTTCTGCCCTTGCTGGGCGCGCGTCCTGAGCGGCCATACGGCGGCCGCGCAGCCAAGACCGATGACGAACTCCCGCCGTCGCATCAGC
>NZ_JAFEMD010000203.1 GCF_016892765.1 Microvirga arvi | reverse complement strand
TAGGCCATGTGGACGGATTGGGTTGAGCAACGGGTAGGTAGATTCCCAAATCAGCGCGTCGATGATTCATGGCGGGTCGGCTTCAGGAGGCGCGACCATGCTGACGGGAATGATGGAGGACGATTGGGCAAAGGTGCTGCAGGTCTTTGCTGCCTCGTGTTCCCGGCGAGGTGCCAAGGGCCGCAATGACCGCCGCTTCCTCGAAGCGCTGCATTATTTCACCGTCCATAACATCACGTGGCGGGCACTGCCCTCCTGCTTTGGCAACTGGAACTCAGTCTGGAAGCGGTTCTGGCGCTTGAGCCGGGCCGGCGTGTTCGAGGCCTTCTTCGAGGCTTTGGCGGCTCTGAGCGAGACCGCACACCTGGTGCAGATGTTCGACTCCACTATCGTGCGGGCGCATGTCTCGGCAGCAGGCGCAAAAGGGGGCAGAACCGACAGGCTCTGGGCCGCTCCCGGGGTGGGTTCTCAACCAAGATCCACCTCAAGACCGACTGGGATGGCGACCCGCTGGGCTTTTGCCTGACCGGCGGTGAGGTCAGCGACAGTCCTCACTTCGAGACGCTGCTCGATCTTGGCCCCGGCATCACGCCGCGGGCGGCTGTGGGCGACAAGGGCTATGACGCCAAAGCCAACCGACAGGCTGCCCGCGACCGAGGGATCTGCCCGGTGATCCCATACAGGTCCAATACTAAGAAGCAGCCCACGTTCTTTCCCAAGGCGCTCTACCGTGGACGGGCTCGCATCGAGCAGACCATGGGAAAGCTCAAGCGCTTCAAACGCGTTGCTTTACGCTGCGAGAAGACTGACGAGAACTACAGCTCGGTCGTCGCGCTTGCTCTGAGCTTTATCCTCATCAAATCCGTCCACACGACCTA
>NZ_JAFEMD010000202.1 GCF_016892765.1 Microvirga arvi | reverse complement strand
GGCACTGTTGCATTAACTTCAACAAGCCATAATGCGCGTATCGGTGCGGCTCCCTCATGCGACAAGCCCGAAGAGTTGGCTCACCAGACGGCACCGTTGCAGTAACTTGGGAACCGCATAACGGACCCAGTTTAACGGGCCGCTCAGGCAGCAAGACCGAAGAGCTGATTGATCAGACGGATTTCGCCTGTCGCTCGACATCCCCGCTTGTTGTAATGACCGCGGCGGATCATGCGCATGATTTCAAAACCCGTCAGGGTCGCGGCGGCGGTTCTCATCGTTTGAAAGCCGCGCGTCGGACGGATCACGCGCTTGAGCGCGCCATGATCAGCCTCAAGGATGTTATTCAGATATTTCGAGGTGCGGTGTACCACATCGTTCGGCAGCAGCCCTTCGTTCTGCAGGCGCAGGATAGCCTTGGCATACGACGCCAGTTTATCCGTCGTGATCGAGGATGGTGGATAGGTGCTCATCGCCTTGATGGCCTTACGCAGGAACCGATAAGCGGCGTTGGTATTCCGACGATCGGACAGCATGAAAGCGATCAACCGACCGTGCTTGTCGACCGCGCGAAACAGGTACTTCCAGCGCCCGCTAACCCGCACATAGGTCTCGTCCACTCTCCAGGAGCCTGAGCGAGGTCCCTGGTAGAGCCGAATTCGCTTTTCGACCTCCGGAGCATAGCGCTGAACCCAGCGAAAGATCGTGCTTGGACTGACGCTGACACCGCGCTCGGACATCATTTCTGCCAGATCGCGATAGCTGATCCCATACTTGCAGTACCAGCGCACGCACAGCAGGATAATCTCAACTGGAAAGCGACGGCGCTTGAACAGAGACACGGGAGCGGATCCTTGATGAACCGCTCCTCGCTATACGGCCGAGGTTAATGCAACGGTGCC
>NZ_JAFEMD010000201.1 GCF_016892765.1 Microvirga arvi | reverse complement strand
TGACCCGGAGCGGTCGTTTCGGCAGCTGCGCAAGGCCCTTCATGCACCTTGAGGCAGGTTGGAGGGCTATCCGCTTCCGACAGCGATGCCATGCCACAAGCCTGTCAAACTATCCCCTTAAGCTTAGCCTTGCGTTCTGCTGACACAAGGAGACGACGATGAGCACGATCACAACTCGAGATGGCACGCAGATTTTCTACAAGGACTGGGGCTCACGCGACGCGCAGTCGATCGTCTTCCATCACGGCTGGCCACTCAGTGCCGACGACTGGGACAGCCAGATGCAGTTCTTTTTCGATAAGGGCTTCCGGGTGATCGCGCACGACCGCCGCGGCCATGGGCGCTCCACACAGACTGCAACAGGCAATGAGATGGACACCTATGCGGCGGATGTCGGCGAACTGATCACAGCCCTTGATCTGAAACATGCCATCCATGTCGGTCATTCCACCGGTGGTGGCGAGGTCGCACATTACGTCGCCCGGGCGGAGCCGGGCCGGGTTGCCAAGGCCGTGTTGATCGGGGCCGTGCCGCCGGTGATGGTCAGGTCGGACAAGAACCCTGGCGGCTTGCCTATCGAGGTGTTCGACGGCTTCCGAGCCCAACTCGCGGCCAACCGTGCCCAGTTCTACAGAGATGTCGCTGCCGGTCCCTTTTATGGCTTCAACCGTCCCGGTGCGCAGGTCTCTGAGGGGATCATCGACAACTGGTGGCGCCAGGGGATGATGGGTGGCATCAAGCCTCAACACGATTGCATCAAGGCCTTCTCTGAGACTGACTTTACCGAGGACCTCACGCGAATCGAGGTGCCCGTTCTGATCATGCATGGGAGTGATGACCAGATCGTCCCGATTGCCGACTCGGCCCTGCTCGCGGCCAAGCTCGTCAGGAACGGCACGCTCAAGGTGTATGAGGGTCTTCC
>NZ_JAFEMD010000200.1 GCF_016892765.1 Microvirga arvi | reverse complement strand
AGAGGCTGACTGAAAAAGGTTGAGTGGCCTCAAGCCCCTGTGATTCCGTCGGATTTGCGAAGATTCGATGGAGGTCACGATGGTTTGGACCAAGGCCACTCGCCGACAGTATCGGCGAGATGGACTGCGTTATGCAAGCAATCTCACGGATGCCGAATGGGCCCTGATCGAGCCGTTCATGCCCGCCGCCCGGCGGATCGGGCGTCCGCGCATGACGTGCCTGCGAGCTGTGGTTGAGGCGGTCCTCTATCTGGCCTCGACCGGGTGCCAATGGCGCCAGCTGCCAAAGGAGTTTCCGCCCTATTCGACTGTGCAGGGTTACTTCTATGCATGGTCACGGGATGGCACCTTTGAGCGGATCAACCATGCTCTTGTGGCCGCCTCGCGCGAGAGGGCCGGACGCGAGGCGAGCCCTTTGGCCGGCGTGATCGACAGCCAATCGGTGAAGACAACGGAAAGTGGCGGCCCGCGCGGCTTTGATGCTGGCAAGAAGATCAAGGGACGCAAGCGCCACATCATCACTGACACGCAGGGCCATCTCGTCGGGCTGCGCGTTCACACCGCCGACATCCAGGATCGTGATGGTGCGGTGGAGGTGCTGACCTCGATCCGCGCCCTTTATCCCTGGTTGCGCCATGTGTTTGCCGATGGTGGCTATGCGGGCGACAAGTTGCGCGACGCCATCGCCGCTCTCGGGCACTGGACGATCGAGATCATCAAGCGCTCGGATGCGGCCAAAGGCTTTGCAGTCCTCAAGCGCCGCTGGGTCGTGGAGCGAACCTTCGGTTGGCTTGGACGCTGCCGCCGCCTGGCCAAGGACTTCGAAGCCTCCATTGAAAGTGCGGTGGCCTGGGTCTTCATCGCTCATATCCGGATGCTGACAAGACGGCTCGCAAGACCCTGAAAGACCACAAGTCTTTTTGAGTCAGCCTCT
>NZ_JAFEMD010000001.1 GCF_016892765.1 Microvirga arvi | reverse complement strand
GCGATCACAGGTGTGCGAGACCTGCGGCGGGACCGCTCCCTGCCCCACTCTTGCGACGCCTCGCGAGCGCGCCCCTCAAGGGCGGGGATAGGGAATGATATAGCCCAGCTTAGGACACCTGTCAAGAACAAAGTGAGAACAAAAATCCTATCAAGACACCGTCATTCCGGTTGACCCTGCTCGGCATGGGAACGGCGATGTTCCGCTCATCTTGCAACACGGATCTGTACTTCGTTTCGTCCAGGACGATGGCGACCTAAAGCTGCTCCAGCACGCGCCTGAGCAGATCCCTAGCATAGACCTCATCCGTCCGGCAGCCCTCAGCCAGCCAGGCCTGTCGGGCCCGGGCGAGCATTTCGCCGATCTTCGGCCCCTTCGGAACGCCGCCCTCGATGAGATCGGCTCCGCGTAGGGGGAAGACCGGCACGGACTCAGTCCCGCTGCGATAGCGCGCGAGCGCCTCGCGAGCGTCCTCATGGACGACAGGAGACGGCTCCCTGGCCGTCGCCGCGAGAGCAATCCCCAGAGCCTCGGGCTCGTGATCCGCCACCAGGCGGCGGATGGCTGCGGTGTCGACCGGCAGGGACCAGGTCTTCAGAAGGCTGAGAAGTTCGGCATAGGCAGCAAGCTTCCTGTGCTCGTCATTGGACAGCCGAAGCTGATCCCGCAGGCGCTCCGCATCTTCCTCTACCCCCACGGCAAGGGCAGCCAGGCGCCAGATTGCGACCGGGCTGTCTCGGTCATCGGCGGCCACGCGACCGAAGCGGCCGAACTCGGCGGCGCCGCCGAGGAGCTCGGTGAGGAAGCCATGATCGGCAAGAATGCGGATCGTCTCCTCCGCCCGCTTCGCCACGAGAAGCTTCAGAAGTTCATGCCGGATCCGCTCCTTGGAGAGGATCGCCAGACCTTGCCGCTCGGCTCCTGAAGCCGCCAGCCCCTCCGGATCGGGGGCTCCTTGCGCATATTCCGCATGGAAGCGGAAGAAGCGCATGATCCTTAAGTAATCCTCGCGGATGCGGGTATGGGCGTCGCCGATGAAGCGCACGCGCCGGGCGGCGAGATCCGCCTCGCCTCCGGTGTAGTCGTAGAGCTGCCCGTCGAGCCCAAGGGACATGGCATTGATGGTGAAGTCCCGCCGCCTGGCGTCACGCACGAAATCGCGCCCGAAATGCACCACCGCATGGCGTCCGTCCGTCTCCACGTCCTCGCGCAGGGTGGTGATCTCGAAGGGCTCGCCGTCGACGATCACGGTGATCGTGCCGTGCTCGATGCCGGTCGGCACGGCCTTGAACCCGGCTTCCTTCGCGCGTCCCATGATGGCGTCAGGCAGCATGGTGGTGGCGCAGTCGACCTCGGTCACGGGCCGCCCGAGCAGGGCATTGCGCACGGCACCGCCGACGACGCGGGTCTCCTCGGTTCTGCCGTTGAAGACTTCGAGAAGGCGGCGCAGTTCGGGACGCGCGAGAAGGTTCGCAAGCTCCTGTCGGTGGAGAGTTTCCATCACTTGAAATGCCCTGGAATCACCTGCCCGTTCTCAACCCGCGACGGCACATAGGTGCCGGTCTGACGCTCGGCCAGAAGGCCCGTTGCAAGCAGCGAGATGACGACGAAACTCAAGCCCGCAATGGTGAGCCACATCGATTGATCGCTCCAGTGGGACCAGACCAGGGGATTGCGGCGGCGGATGACGAGATACGCGGCGAACAAGACGAAGGGCAGAAGAAACAGCACCAGCCCCTGAACAATTGCTCGCGTCATGAACCGTAGAGCCTCTCGTAAAGGTTGCGGATGATCCCCGCCGTCACGCCCCAGATGTAGCGTCCCTGGTAGGGCATTGCATAGTAGCGGCGAAGCCTCCCCTTCCACTCGCGGGAATGGAGCTCATGGCGGGCGGGGTCCATGAGGAAACCGAGCGGCACCTCGAAGGTGTCGGCCACCTCATCGTGATTGAGGCTGAGGGTGTAGGAAGGCGAGACCCGCGCCACCACCGGCATGACGAGATAATTCGTCGTGGACAGATAGGCATCGAGATAGCCCAGGGGCGTGATGTAGCGGCTGTCGAGGCCGATCTCCTCCATGGCTTCGCGGCACGCCGCCGCCAGGACCGAGGCGTCGGTCGGATCGACCCGCCCGCCCGGAAAGGCGATCTGCCCCGAATGCTGGCGCAGATGCGCGGCGCGCTCGGTGAGCAGCAGCATCGGCTCCTCGCGCATGACCACAGGCACCAGAACCGCGGCAGGCTTTGGCGACAGGGGATGGACCAGCGGCATGTCGTCGAGGCTATGGTCGCCTCTTGGATTGCCGATCGCCTCCTCCGGATGCGGAGCCTCCGGCCGCAGCCGCTCGGCAGCGAGCGTCAGGAAGTCCGGTTCGTCGTGGGGGGCAAGACGCATCAAAGGGCGCCCAGATCGGGCATGGAAGCGATGTGGAAGAACATGCCACCTGCCGTGATGCCGAAAGCGGCAGCACCCTCCACATCCTTCTCCTCGCCGAGCGCGATCAGGTCGAGAGCGAGCGCTCGCGTCACGAGCGCCCACAATTCGCCCCGGACCCTTACGTAAGGCTTGATGCCGCCATGGGCGTCCTGATCGAAGCGCAGGGAGTGCTCGGGCCCGACCTGCACGAGATCGTCCACATTGGTGCGGAAGGCGATCTGCCGGCCCTTTCCCTCACCGTCCACGGCCATCTCGACGGCGAGGAAGGGCGCATCCTCGACCATGATCCCGACGCGCTCGACGGGCGTGACGAGCACATAACGCTCAGGGTCCTTGCGCAGGACCGTCGCAAACAGCTTCACGAGAGCGGGCCGATTGATGGGAGAGCCCATGTAATGCCAGGTTCCATCGGCGGCGATGCGCATGTCGATCTCGCCGCAATAGGCAGGGTTCCACCGCTCGACGGGAGGCAGTCCTTTCCGCCGAGCTTCAGGGCCAAGCGCCTCCGTCAGGCGGGCCAGGGCACTTCCGGGTGTGAGAGGCGAAGGATCGGTCATGACGCAAGCGTGAACAGGATTCTCGATTTTCGGGATCGACGAACGGCCATCGATGGTTACTTGCTAAAGCATAGAGTCCCCGGCTGCCTCGTCCACTCCCATCGGCTGATCGCTGCGGCGCATCGACCCTTGCCTATCGACCCTGAACAAAGGCAGACTAGCTAACGGGGGCATGCGTATGAGAGGGAGAATGACCTCATGACGGCTAGCATTGCTCAAGCGCCCACCGCATTGGACGACGCGATCATCCGCAGCGCGGAGGCGACGCTTGAGACTGTGGGCCGCGCCCGTGAGGCCATTCATACCGTCATCTTCGGCCAGGAAGACGTGGTGGATCTCACCCTGATCACCCTCCTTGCCGGCGGCCACGGCCTGCTCGTCGGCGTTCCGGGCCTCGCCAAGACGAAACTTGTGGATACGCTGGGCACCGTGCTCGGGCTCGATGCCCGCCGCATTCAGTTCACCCCGGACCTGATGCCGTCCGACATCCTGGGCTCCGAAATTCTCGACGAAGGCGCCGATCGGCGCCGCTCCTTCCGCTTCGTGAAGGGCCCGGTCTTCGCGCAGCTGCTCATGGCCGACGAGATCAACCGCGCCAGCCCCCGCACCCAGTCGGCCCTTTTGCAGGCCATGCAGGAGCATCACGTCTCGGTGGGCGGCGAGCGGCACGACCTGCCGCAGCCCTTCCACGTGCTGGCGACGCAGAACCCGATCGAGCAGGAGGGCACCTATCCCCTCCCCGAAGCCCAGCTCGACCGCTTTCTCCTTGAAATCGACGTCGGCTACCCGACCCGCGACGCAGAACGGCGCATCCTGATCGAAACGACGGGCGTCGAGGACCATAAGCCGACCGCCGTCATGAATGCCGAGGCGCTCATGAACGCCCAGCGCCTCGTCCGCCGCCTGCCCGTGGGTGAGAGCGTGGTCGAGGCGATCCTCGATCTCGTGCGCTCGGCCCGTCCGGAAGCAGACCGGATCGAGGGTGTCAGCGACAAGATCCTGTGGGGTCCGGGCCCCCGCGCCAGCCAGGCATTGATGCTGGCCGTGCGCGCCCGCGCGCTCATCGAGGGCCGTGTGGCGCCCTCCATCGCCGACGTGGTGGCGCTGGCCGAGCCGGTGCTCAAGCACCGCATGGCGCTCACCTTCTCCGCCCGAGCGGATGGAGACACGATCAAAAGCGTCATCGGCCGGCTCACCGCGCGGCTGGCAGGCTAGGATCACCGTCATGGCCCGTGTCCGGGTCCTTCCCGAAAGCGCCCGCTTGCCGGGCCGCCGCGAGACGGAGAATGCGCTCTCCCTCGCCCACCGCATGCCGCGCCTCGTGCTCGAAGCCCGACGCGTCGCCGCCAATCTCGCCCATGGCATCCATGGCCGCCGCCGCGCGGGCATCGGCGAAACCTTCTGGCAGTTCCGCCCCTTTGTCGCCGGCGAGGCGGCGCAGCGGATCGACTGGCGCCGCTCGGGCCGCGACGACCGGCTGTATGTGCGCGAGCGCGAGTGGGAAACGGCCCAGACCGTCTGGTTCTGGATCGACCGCTCCGCCTCCATGGGCTACGCCTCGGACCTCGCTCAGGCCCCCAAGATCGAGCGCGCCATCGTCCTGGGCCTGGCTCTGGCCAATTGCTTCGTCGAAGGCGGGGAGCGGGTCGGGATGCTGGGGCTCATGCCGCCGCGGGCGACCCGGCGCATCGCCGAGGCCATAGCCCAGACCCTGGTGGCGGACCGCACCTCCCTCGAAGAGGACCTGCCGCCGCAGGCTCCCGTTGCGCCGCAGCACGAAGCGATCCTGATCAGCGACTTCCTGTCGCCTGCGCGCGACATCGCCGCCATGGTCGAGGGCATCTCGTCCCGCGGCGCGCGCGGACATCTCGTCATGATCGTCGACCCTGTTGAGGAGACGTTCCCGTTCCAAGGTCAGGCGGTCCTGCACGATCTGGAGGACGGCCTGTCGCTGCGCATCGGCGATGCCATCTCCTGGGGCAAGGCCTATCGCCTCCGGATCGAGCAGCATCGGGCAGAGCTGCAGGAACTGGCGCGCCGCCGCGGCTGGACGCTGACCATCCACCGGACCGACCGGCCGGCGAGCGAGGTGGCCCTGCGGATCATGACGCTCGTGGCGGCCTCCCGCGGCACCGGCATGGGAGGGCGCTGAGCGATGCTGGGTCTTCCCCTCACCTTCGCCGTTCCGCTCGTCCTGACGGCGCTCGCGGCGCTTCCGGCCATCTGGCTGCTCCTGCGCATCACGCCGCCGCAGCCGAAGCGCGTGGACTTCCCGCCTCTCAAGATCCTGGCCGATCTGCGCCCTGAGCAGGAAATGCCGGCCCGCACGCCCTGGTGGCTCCTGCTGTTGCGGCTGCTCCTCGCCGCTTTCCTGATCCTCGCGGCTGCCGGCCCGATCTGGAATCCCCTGGCTGAGGACAACAACCGCTCGCCGCTCCTGATCATCCTCGACAACGGCTTTGCCGCCGCTCATGACTGGCGCGACCGCATGAACCTGGCCTCCGAACGCATCGAGGCTGCCGGCCGCGACGGGCGCACGGTGGCCCTCGTGGCCACGGCTGAGGCGCCTGTGGCCATCGAGCCCGCGAGCCCAGCCGCAGCGCTCGAGCGCCTGCGCTCCCTGAAGCCCCAGCCGCACCTGCAGGACCGTCAGGCTCACCTGGATTCCGTGAAGCGATTCCTGGAATCGACGCCTGACGCCCATATCGTCTGGATCAGCGACGGGGTTGCAGGCGTTGACGGACAAGGCTTCATCGATGGTTTGGCATCCATGGCGGACGGTCAGCGGATCACCGTTCTGAAAGCGGAGCGCGCTCCGGCTCTTGCCATCGCCGGGGTGGAAAATGCCAGTGGCCAGCTCAATGTCAGGCTTGTGCGCCCTGAGCCGAACGGACGAGACTCCGGCACAGTCCGCGTCCTCGACCTCAAGAGCCTGCCGCTGGCAGACATGCGGTTCTCCTTCGAGGCCAATGCCACCGAAACAACAGTTGCCTTCGATCTGCCGACCGAGATCCGCAATGCCATCGCGCGCATCGAAATCCTCGGCGAGAGCTCGGCCGGTGCCGTCCATCTCCTCGACGAGCGCGGCAAGCGCCGCCGCGTCGGCCTCGTCTTCGGCGGAACGTCCGATCAGGCGCAGCCCCTCCTCTCGCCGCTCTACTACATCGAGCGGGCGCTTGCGCCTTATTCGGAGATCCGCACGGGCCGCGGCGGCATCGCCGATGCGGTGAACCAGCTCATCGACGAGCAGGTCTCCGTGCTGGTGCTGGCCGATGTGGGCGGGCTCGACCGGGAGACCCTCGGCAAGGTGACGGCCTTCGTCGAACAGGGCGGAATGCTGCTGCGCTTTGCAGGCTCCCGGCTTGCCGCCGGCAATGACGAGCTGGTGCCCGTTCGCCTGCGCCGGGGCGGACGCAGCCTCGGCGGCACCCTCTCCTGGGACACCCCGAAGACCTTCGCGCCGTTCACCCGCGAGAGCCCCTTCTTCGGCCTCGCCGTGCCGGAGGAGATCGGCATCCGCCGCCAGATCCTCGCCGAGCCGGATGGCGACCTGCCGTCACGGACCTGGGCGGCGCTGGCCGACGGGACGCCGATCGTCACGGCCGACAAGCGCGGCGACGGGATGATCGTCCTCTTCCACGTGACCGCCGACACCACCTGGTCGAACCTGCCCCTGTCAGGGCTTTTCGTGGACATGCTGCGGCGGACGACGGCTCTTGCCGGCGCGCCGAGCGACATGAACGCGGAGGCCCGCAATGCGGAGAACGAGACCGTGGCTCCCCGCCTGACGCTCGACGGCTATGGCATCTACACCTCACCACCCGCCAATGCCCGCGCGATCACCCGCATTTACACCGATCGGGCGACCAGGGAACACCCGCCCGGCTTCTATGGACCGGTGGATTCGAGCCTTGCAGTGAACGCGCTCCTGCCGAGCGATCGGCTGGCTCCGCTCAACTATTCCCCGCTCAATGCCAGGATCGCTCCGCTCGCCGGAGCACAAACCATCGATTTGCGCATGCCGCTCTTCATGATTGCCCTGCTCCTGCTGCTCGCCGACACCATCGCCTCGCTCTGGCTCGGCGGCCACCTGTCCAACCTCTCGGGTCGTCTGCGGAAAGCGGGCGCGACAGCCGCCATCGTGCTGGCCTCGATGCTGCTGCTCAACCCCGTGTCCGATGCGAGCGCGCAGGAGCGCCGGTCCTCGATGACGATGGAGAGCTCGAATCCCGCTCTCGTGACGCGGCTGGCTTACGTGATCACAGGCGATGCACAGGTGGACGACACCAGCAAGGCCGGCCTCACCGGTCTGACGCAGGTGTTGAGCCAGAGAACCGCCCTGTCACCGGGCGAGCCCATCGGCATCGACCTGTCGCGGGACGAGGTCGCGTTCTACCCGCTGATCTACTGGCCCATCGTGGCAAGCCGGCCCATGCCCTCCGAGGCCTCGATCCGCCGCCTCGACGCCTTCATGAAAGGCGGCGGCACCGTGATCTTCGACACGCGCGATGCCTTCGGCAACCGCCTGGACGGCGCCCCCACCGCCGAAGGGCAATACCTGCGCCGCATGCTGGCGAGCCTCGATATCCCGGAACTCGAGTCGGTGCCGGCCGATCACGTGCTGACGAAGACATTCTACATCCTCGACAGCTTTCCCGGCCGCTACGCCACCGGGCAGACCTGGGTCGAAGCCCTGCCGCCGCAGGCCGAGGGCGAGGCGAGCCGGCCTGCCCGCTCCGGAGACGGCGTGTCGCCGATCATCATCACGTCGAACGATCTCGCCGCGGCCTGGGCCGTGGGTCAGCGGGGCGAGTGGCTCTATCCCGTCGTCGGCAGCGACCAGCGCCAACGGGAATTCTCGTATCGAAGCGGCGTCAACATCGTCATGTATGCGCTGACCGGCAACTACAAGGCCGATCAGGTGCACGTGCCGGCCCTGCTCGAACGGCTCGGGCAGTAGGCATGAGCATTTTCAAGCAAAAGTGGATCGCGGTTTTGCGGAGGAAAATGCGTCAGGACAGCAACGAAAACCTCTTCATTCGAGTGAATGAAGAGGTTTGAGGAGATCGCTTTGCTTTCAGTCAGCTTCTCCCCTCTCATCCCGGCTTACGCCCTCTGGGTCCTCGGCGCGGTCGTCGCTCTGCTGGCGATCCTGGCGCTGGTCTCCCGAGGGCCCGTCGCGATCCTCAGAGCCCTCGCCCTCGGCCTCGTTCTCCTCGCGCTCGCCAATCCGGCGCTGGTTCAGGAAGACCGGGAGAAGGTGAAGGACATCGTTGCGGTGGTCATCGACCGCTCGACCTCGCAGACCCTGGGCGACCGCTCTCCCATGACCGATCAGGTGCGGGCCGAGCTGGAGCGCCGTTTCGGTTCGCTCACGGATGTGGATCCGCGCTTCATCGAGGCCGAAAACGGCAGCGGCGACGACGGCACGCGCCTGTTTGCGGCGCTCTCCAACGGGCTCGCCGACGTACCGCCGGACCGGCTCGCCGGCGTCATCTTCGTCACCGACGGCGTCGTCCACGACATTCCGCCCTCCGTGGAAGGCTTAGGCTTCAGGGCACCCCTTCATGCGCTCATCACGGGCAGGCCGGACGAGCGCGACCGGCAGATCAAGCTGCTGGAAGCGCCCCGCTTCGGCATCGTCGGCAAGGATCAGACCATCCGCGCCCAGGTGATGGAGCGCGGCGGCACGGGCTCGGCTCTCGTGACGGTGCGCCGGGACGGCCAGGTCATGAGCCGTCAGCAGGTGCGTTCTGACAAGCCCTTCTCCCTCGACGTGCGCATCGAGCATGGCGGCACCAACGTGGTCGAGCTCGAAGTGGAGGGATTGCCCAACGAGCTGACGCAGGCCAACAACCGGGCCGTGGTGCCCATCGAAGGCATCCGCGAGAAGCTGCGTGTGCTGCTCGTCTCCGGCGAGCCGCATGCGGGCGAGCGGACCTGGCGCAATCTCTTGAAGTCGGACGCCAATGTGGACCTCGTCCACTTCACCATCCTGCGCCCGCCGGAGAAGCAGGACGGGACGCCGATCAACGAGCTGTCGCTCATCGCCTTCCCGACCCGCGAGCTGTTCCAGCAGAAGATCAAGGAATTCGACCTGATCATCTTCGACCGCTATGCGAACCAGAGCATCCTGCCATCGAGCTATTTCGAGAACATCGTACGTTATGTGCGCGAAGGCGGTGCGATCCTCGTGGCGGCGGGGCCGGAATTCGCGAGCTACGGCAGCCTTGCGCAGACGCGGCTTTCACCGATCATCCCGGGCCAGCCCAACGGCAGCATCGTCGAGCAGCCCTACAAGGCGCAGATCACCGATACCGGCGACCGCCATCCGGTGACCCGCGACCTGCCGGGTTCGGAGCAGAATCCTCCGGCCTGGGGCGAGTGGCTGCGCATCATCGGCACGCAGGTCCAGTCGGGCTCGACGCTCATGTCGGGCGCCAACGACCTGCCGCTTCTCGTGCTGCGCCGAGAGGACAAGGGCCGCGTGGCGCTCCTGCTCTCCGACCATGCCTGGCTCTGGGCCCGCGGCTATCAGGACGGAGGTCCCCATCTCGACCTGCTGCGCCGCCTCGCCCACTGGCTCATGAAGGAGCCGGCCCTGGAGGAGGAAGCCCTGCGGGCCAGCGCACAAGGGCGCGACATCCGCATCGAGCGCCAGACCATGGCGGAGACGGCCGACCCGGTGACGATGACCGCGCCGAGCGGCGCGGAAAGCAGCGTCCCTCTCACCGAGTCGCGCCCCGGACTTTTCACCGCGCAGGTGGCGAGCCGCGAGCTGGGACTTCACACGGTGCGCTCGGGCGACCTGATCACCTTCGTCAGCATCGGACCGGCCAATCCACGCGAATTGATGGACGTTTTCAGCAATACCGAGGCTCTCAAGCCCATCGCCGAGGCGACCGGCGGATCGGTGCGGCGCGTGGCCATGGCGGGCGATCAGGCTCTTACCCTGCCGCGCATCGTTGCCGTGCATTCCGGCACGCGCTTTGCCGGCGGCGACTGGATCGGCATCAAGCCGAGCGACAGCGCCATCGTGCGCGGCGTCTCGATCTTCCCGATGGCACTCGGCTTCGTGGGGCTGGTCCTGCTGATCGGCTCGACGCTTGCGGCGTGGCTGATCGAGGGTCGGCGAAGGGCGTAAGCGAGATCCGCAATCGGCTTCCACCTTTTCCCCCTCCCCCTTGCGGGGAGGGATAAAGGGTGGGGGTCGGAAAGTCGGAGCGAGCGCTCGACGAGTTGATCAACACTTTCACTACCTCGTCATCACCGGCCTTGTGCCGGTGATCCCGATTGTCTTGAGCGTCGCATTCTTCCGATCGGGATGGCCGGGACAGGCCCGGCCATGACGGGGACGTCTCACCCAATCGCACCACCCCCACCCCTAACCCCTCCCCGCAAGGGAGAGGGAACAAGCGGTGTGAACCGAAAGCGCCGCCTATCTGCCCGTGTCGGGAATCGTACTCACGATTCCCTTCGCACGGGCCAGCGCCCCCTCCTCCAGCTCCAGCGCCAGGAAGCGTGCGGGATTGACCGGGCCGGGAAGCTGCAGATGCTGGGGCGGAATGTGCCCGAAGCCGAAGCGGCTGTAATAGGGCTCATCGCCCACGAGCAGCACCAGGGTGTGCCCGTTGGCCTTCGCAGCGTCCAGCGACCGGCGCATCAGCGCTGCACCGATGCCGCGGCCCTCGAACGCCGGCTCCACGGTCAGGGGCCCGAGCATGAGGGCCTCCTCCTCCCCGGCCATCACCGGGGTCATGCGCACCGAGCCGACGAGCAGGGTGCCGACCATGGCGGTGAACGACAACTCAAGCCGATGGGACGCCCCTTCGCGCAGGCGGGAGGCGGTGCGGGCGAAACGGCCCGGGCCGAAGGCGCGCTCGTGCAGGCGCTCGATGGCTTCGGAATCGATGGGTTGCTCTGTGCGGATCAGGAGCGAGAGCTCAGTCATGAACGGACTCGGGCGTAAGACGAAAAAGACATGAGGCGGCTGGACGAGATTCAGCCGTGTCGTCGTCGCAGAATCCGGGTGTCGTTCATGGGCTCGGCGTTTCCTCGAAGGGTTTAGGCCATAGCAGTGTCGGCAACGCGGCGCAAACCCTCACTCACCAGTCCTCGGAGGGAGGCTGGCCCTCGAGGATCTCCGCCAGGCGCCTGCGGGTGGCCGAGGTCGTCTCTTCCGGCAATCGGTCGAGCGGGAAGAACCCCGCCTCCGCGATTTCCCGATCCGGCCGCTTGATCTCCAGCACCGTGAAGCGGCGGATCACATAGACCAGCACGTGATCCCGCCTGGACGTCCTTTGATTGAAGTACACGCCGAAGAGAACCGGAGGCTCGTCCGCCGCGATGCAGGCCTCCTCACGCAGCTCACGCCGCAGGGCCGCCAGAGCCGTCTCGCCGGTCTCCACACCGCCGCCGGGCAGGTGCCAGCCGGGCACATAGGTATGCCGGATCAGGAAAACCCGGTTCTCTTGATCGAGTACGATCCCCCTGACCCCCAGGGTCATGCCCCGGGAGAAGCGCCAATAGGTATGAAGCCCCCAGGAGAGCAGGCGCGACGCTTTGCGTGACGGCGGGGAGTCAGACATCAAAACCATGCAAGCATGACAAGATTACCGGAGGATGAAGGTGGTCATTCATTTCATGCATAGCTGTTCCTGAAACTTGGCACGTGACCCGCATAATACGAAGGTCTAAGACAGTCTCAACCAAAGGTGTTCCAATGTTTCTCGCTTTCATCCTGTCCCACCTGAACCGCTCAACCCGCTTTTCCTGGTCGCCCGCCCTCAATTTCGAGGACCGCACGATCTACTCGACCCTGATCCCCGGCGCCCAGTACTGAGCGACGGGCAGGACCTGCCAGCGCGGCTGCAGGAGACTTGACTTGAAGAGTCTTGGCTCGGGTTCGTCTTCAATTTAGAATATTTCTAAATTGGAGCTGTCATGAAGTCCCTGTCAGAACTCTCCGAGCGCGAGGTCATCGCGCTCGCGATTGCGAGCGAAGAGGAAGATTCGCGGATCTATCAGCATTTCGCGGATCGCCTTCGCCCCGATTTTCCCGCTTCGGCCGAGATCTTCGATGGCATGGCCGAGGAAGAGCGGGAGCATCGCAACTCCCTCTACGGGTTTTATCGCTCCCGCTTCGGCGAGCACCTTCCGCCGATCCGCCGGGAGGACGTGCGCGGCTTCCTGAAGCGGCGTGCGGTCTGGTGGAGCCCTCATCTCGATCTCGACAAGATGCGCCGCGAGGCGGAGGTCATGGAGCTGCAGGCGGCGAGCTTCTACGAGAAGGCGGCCCAGCAGACCCTGGACGTCTCCCTGCGGGAGCTTCTCACCAAGCTGGCGGAGATCGAACGCGGGCACGAGCGCAAAGCCGGTGAATTGCATGCCGCCCATCTGACCGAGAACGCGCAGGCCGCCGAGGAGCATGCCCGCCGCCGTCTCTTCGTGCTGCAATACGTGCAGCCGGGACTGGCCGGACTCATCGACGGCTCCGTCTCGACGCTCGCGCCGCTGTTCGCAGCCGCCTTCGCCACCCAGAACAACTGGGAGACCTTCCTCGTCGGCCTCGCGGCTTCAGTCGGCGCGGGCATCAGCATGGGCCTCACCGAAGCCTTGTCCGACGACGGCGAAATCACGGGCCGGGGCTCGCCCTGGCTGCGCGGTCTCGTCTGCGGCCTCATGACGGCGGCCGGCGGACTCGGCCACACCCTGCCGTACCTCGTGCCGGATTCCTGGCCCAACGCCTTCATCCTGGCCACCAGCATCGCGGCGCTCGTGGTGGCGGTGGAGCTGATCGCGATCTCCTGGATCCGGACCAAGTACATGGAGACGCCGTTCTGGAGCGCCGCCTATCAGGTGATCGTCGGCGGCGTCCTGGTGCTTATCGCCGGTATCTTCATCGGCAGCGCTTGACGCAAGCGGTGGCCCGCGCGAACTCTCCTGTCCACCCGCAACAATCGGCTCTCATGTTCCGCATCGCTCACCTGACCGACCCCCATGTAGGGCCCCTGCCGCGGCCGCGCCTGAAGCAGCTTCTGAGCAAGCGCCTGACCGGCTGGTACAACTGGCACAGCAGCCGGCAGGATCTGCATGACATGGAGCTTCTGGCTGAGCTGGTGGCCGACATCCATGCGCAGCAGCCCGATCACGTCACCTGCACAGGCGATACCTGCAATATCGGCCTGCCAGACGAGTGGAAGACCTCCCGCATATTCCTCGAAAGCCTGGGCGACCCCTCCCGCGTCACCTTCGTGCCCGGCAATCACGATGCTTATGTCCGCGGCTCGCTCGAGGGGCTCCTGAAGGAAGTGGGTCCCTGGACGCGGGGCGATGACGGCCGCGAGGCGAGCTTTCCCTATCTCCGCCGCTACGGCTCCATCGCGATCGTCGGCCTGTCGTCCGCCATCCCGACGCTTCCCTTCGTTGCATCCGGCCGGGTCGGCTCGAAGCAGATGAAGGCCACCGAAGAGATCCTCAAGGAACTGGGTCGCGATCCAAGCTGCTTCCGGATCGTGCTGATCCATCACCCGCCTCATGTGGGCGGCGCGGAGCCGGGCCGGAACCTCACCGATGCGCGTCGCTTCGAGGCCATGCTGTGCCGGGCCGGCGCGGAGCTCGTGCTCCACGGCCACAACCACGTGGGATCGCTGGCCCACCTCGACGGCCCGCGCGGCCCTATCCCCGTCATCGGCGCACCCTCGGCCTCGTCGCGCGGCGGAACGCTGACTCACACGGCCGGCTATCATCTCTTCACGATCGGCCGTGATGAAACGGGCTTCCTCCTCATGGCGGAACGGAGGGGATTGAAGCCCGACGGGACTGTAGGCGGTCTGGGCATGCTCTCGCTCGCCCGCATTCGTCAACCTCACGAGCAGGAGTAAGGCGCAAGCATGCTTCTAGGAGTAGCTGCGCCTAAGCCAAGTTAATCTTCACCCCGCCCGAGCTTAGGCAAAGCTAAGCTTCAGTATTTGCAACGGATTTTCTTCCCGCGGCACCTCCGATTTTCTGGAACCGCTCAGATCGCTCCCCGTTGAAGGGGTGCAGCGGACACCCATGACTTTTGCAAGCCTATTGGGCTTCGCACGGTGTTCTGCGACCTGAAGAACAGGAGTTCATCGCATGAAGAAGTATATTGCCCTCGCGGCCTTGTTCGCATCCGTTTCGGCCGCCCCAGCCTCTGCCCAGACGGTCATGGACAGCCAGACCTATCGCATGATGGCGGCCCAATCGGATGCCTTCGAAATCGCTTCGAGCCAGCTCGCTCTCGAGCGCTCCCGCAACCCCGCGGTCCGCCGCTATGCGCAGCAGATGATCCAGGATCATTCCATGACGAGCCAGGCCCTCAATGGCGGCCGTCCTGTCTATAGCGCCTCCGGCGAGTTCATCGGAGGCTCGCTGAGCGGCACCCTGGCCGGTGCCGGTATCGGCGCTGTGATTGGGGGCCCGGTCGGGGCAGTTGTGGGTGCCGGTGTCGGCGCCACCGCAGGTGCGACGGCCGGTGCAGCGGCGAGCGGCTCCCCGAGCACGGCGGGCGGCACCGCAACCGGTGCGCTGGCCGGTGCCGGCGTAGGCGCGCTGGTCGGCGGCCCGGTGGGTGCGGCTGTCGGCGCAGGCGTCGGCGCGACGACCGGTGCGGCCGCGGGCCGTACCGCCGACGTGCAGGCAACGGGCTCGGTGACCCCGATCCGTCTCGGCGTTCCGCTGCCTCCCGACAAGACCGCCATGCTGAACCAGCTCGCCTCGACCTCAGGCCCGCAGTTCGACCGTCTTTACGGTCAGGCCCAGCGCATGGGCCACCAGGAGGCTCTCGCCCTGCACTCGAGCTATGCCCAGGCCGGCAACGACCCGTCGCTGCGCCAGTTTGCGGCCTCGGTAGTTCCGCATATCGAGCATCACCTTGCGGATTCCCGTCGCCTTCCTGGAGCGACCGCCCGCCGTTGATGGGCCCTAGCCTGACCTTACATCGCGGCGGGTCCATCGGACCCGCCGCTTCCGTATGGGCAACGGCAGACATGCAAGATCAGGCTAGGATCGGAGCCGTCGAGGGTCTCGGCGAGGCCCGGCTGCGGGTTGTGCAAGGCCCTCCGGGCGCCCCTTGCCTTTTTATGAAGTTTGGCCGTTACTGCGTCACGGCGCGGCCTGGAAGGGCTGCGGGTAAGTCAGATCCTGGCTTCAGGTCGGGATCCACAATCAAGGGAACGACTATGAAATTCGTTAAGACCGTCGGCTTGGCTCTTCTCGGTTCCGCTCTTGCGATCGGCGGAGCGGCCGCTCAGGAGAAGACGATTAAGATCGCCACCGAAGGCGCCTATGCCCCGTGGAACTTTACGGGCGCGGGCGGCAAGCTAGAAGGCTTCGAGATCGACCTCGCCAACGACCTGTGCGCCCGCATGAAGGTGAAGTGCGAGATCGTGGCCCAGGACTGGGACGGCATCATCCCGTCGCTCACCGCCAAGAAGTACGACGCCATCATGGCCGGCATGAGCATCACCGACGAGCGTAAGAAGACCATCGATTTCGCCGGCCCTTACGCCAACTCCCCGAACGGCTTCCTGGTGGCGAAGAACTCCGACCTCGCCAAGATGCCGGGCACGGGCCAGGCCTTCAACCTCGGCACCCAGCAGGCGGCCGCCGAGAAGGCGATCAATGACCTGAAGCCGGTTCTGAAGGGCAAGACCATCGGCGTCCAGACCTCGACGATCCACTCGAACTTCGCCGACAAGTACCTGAAGGGCACGTCCGAGATCCGCGAGTACAAGACCACCGAGGCCCATGACCTCGACCTTGCCGCCGGCCGCATCGATGCGGTTCTGGCCGACTCGACCAACATCATCGGCACCCTCGATAAGCCCGAGTTCAAGGACTACACCATGGTCGGCCCGTCGATCACCGGCGGCCTGCTCGGTGCCGGCGTCGGCGTCGGCCTGCGCAAGGGCGAGACCGAGCTCAAGAAGAGCTTCGAGGACGCGATCCAGGCTGCGATCAAGGACGGCACGATCAAGAAGCTGTCCGAGAAGTGGTTCAAGATCGACACCACCCCGCGCGCCTGATCCACTGGCCTCAGGCATCCAAGGCGCGGCCCAGCCGCGCCTTTTTTGTATGAATCACAGCCAAGTGTGACCTAAATTGACAGCTTGGCGACCTGATTCAGCATGTTTAGGACTTGCGCCGGCTTGGCTTTTGAATGTTAGCTTTCAGGCGCAGGGTAAGAGCCATCAGGGCGATTATTCAACAACCGGATCAGTCGAAGCTGACCAGAGGGATGACGATGAAATTGTTCAAGGCTTTGGGTCTCGGCCTGCTGGCCTCCACGCTCGCTATGAGTGGAGCAGCGGCGCAGGAAAAAACGGTGAAGATCGCCACCGAGGGCGCCTATGCCCCGTGGAACTTCACCGGCGCGGGCGGCAAGCTCGAGGGTTATGAAATCGACCTCGCCAACGAATTGTGCGCCCGCATGAAGGTTAAGTGCGAGATCGTGGCGCAGGACTGGGACGGCATCATCCCGGCTCTGAACGCCAAGAAGTACGACGCCATCATGGCCGGCATGAACATCACCGACAAGCGCCTGGAGGTGATCAACTTCTCCCTCCCCTATGCAGCCACTCCGCATGGCTGGGGCGTGATGAAGGACTCCCCGCTCGCCAAGCTGCCGGGAGCCGGCACGACGGTGAGCTTCGAGAAGGATCCCGAGGGCGCGAAGAAGGCCATCGAGGCCTGGAAGCCGCTCCTGAAGGGCAAGACGGTTGGCGTGCAGGGTTCGACCGTGAACTCGCAGTTCCTGGAAACCTACCTGAAGGACACGATTCAGATCCGTGAGTACAAGACCACGGAGCAGCACGACCTAGACCTGACCGCCGGGCGCATCGACGCCATCTTCGCCGGGCACGGCGCCCTGAAGGCCACGCAGGAGAAGCCCGAGTTCAAGGACATGGTCATTGCCGGGACGGGCATGCGCGGCGGCATCTTGGGCCGCGGCGTCGCGGTCGGCATGCGCAAGGATGACGCGGATCTGAAGAAGGCTTTCGACGAGGCGATCCAGGCTGCGATCAAGGACGGCACGATCAAGAAGCTGTCCGAGAAGTGGTTCAAGATCGACGCTACGCCGCAGGCCTGACAACAGCGTGCTGGAAACAAAGTCCTGGGTCCCGCTACACGGACCCGGGACACGATCCGGTCAACGACCGGTTTGAGAGATGCTGTCTAGCCCTCTCCGTCTGATGAGGGGAGACATATTCAGGAAAGTTGAGACGCGTGCAGCAACTGAGCTACTTTGAGCTCGTCGGGTTCGGTCCCAATGGATGGGGATGGGCTCTTCTCACCGCGGCGGGGATGACGATCGCGGTCGCCCTGTGCGGCTTTCTCGCCGGCTCGATCGTCGGGACCCTGGTGGCCTGGGGCAAGATCGGCGGCAATCTCGTGATCCGCAGCCTGGCGGACGGCTACACCACCGTCCTGCGCGGCATCCCCGATCTTCTCGTGATCTATCTGTTCTATTTCGGCGGCAGCGCGGCGCTCGGTGCCATCGGCAGCCTGTTCGGAGCCGACGGCTTTATCGGCGTGCCGGCCTTTGCGACAGGCGCCATGGCCATCGGCATCGTGTCGGGGGCCTATCAGGCGGAAGTGTTCCGCGGCGCCTATCAGGTCGTCAACCGCGGCGAGATCGAAGCGGCGCGCTCCGTCGGGATGCACCGCTGGCTCATGTTCCGCCGCATCATCGCACCGCAGGTGCTGCGCTATGCCATTCCGGGCCTCGGCAACACATGGCAGCTGGTCCTGAAGGAATCGGCTCTCATCTCCGTCACGGGCCTCGTCGAGCTGCTGCGCCAGTCCCATATCGCTGCGGGCTCGACGCGCCGGCCGTTCGACTTCTATCTTACGGCGGCGGTGCTCTACCTGCTCATCACCTGGGTTTCGACCTACCTGTTCCAGCGCGCGGAGTCCCACTCGCTGCGTGGCATGCGGAGGGCTTCCTGATGGACTTCGCTTTCATGCGGGATGCCTTCCTGACTCTCATAGGCGGCGTGCCGCTGACCTTGAACCTGGCCTTCATGTCGGTCGGACTCGGCGCCGTGCTGGCCCTGCTCTTGGCGCTCATGCGCATCTCGGGCGTCAGGGTGCTCGACTGGCCGGCGCAGGCTTATGTTTTCGTGTTCCGCGGAACGCCGCTGCTCGTTCAGATCTTCCTGATCTACTACGGCCTCGGGCAGTTCCGTCCGGCCCTGCAGGAATGGGGTTTGTGGGCCTTCTTCCGTGAGCCCTATTGGTGCGCGGTCTTCGCGCTCACGCTCAACACGGCCGCCTATGCCAGCGAGATCATGCGCGGCGGGCTGCAATCCGTTCCCTATAACCAAGTCGAGGCGGCACGGGCCTGCGGCATGTCGGGCTTCCTGCTCTTCCGCCGCGTCGTGTTCCCTATCGCACTGCGCCAGGCGCTTCCGGCTTACGGCAGCGAGCTCATTCTGATGGTGAAGGCGACGTCGCTGGCTTCGATCATCACCATGATGGAAGTGACCGGCCTTGCGGCCAAGCTGATCTCGCAGACCTTCCGCGCCGTCGAGGTGTTCATCGTTGCCGGGCTGATCTACCTGATCCTCAACTTCATCATCACCCGCATCATCATGGCCATCGAATGGTGGCTCTCGCCTCATCTGCGCCGCCCCCCGGCCGTGGAGCCGCGCCTGGAGGCTGCCCATGTCTAATGGAGTTGCATCCTTGTCGTCCCAACCTGCGCCTTCCGAGGCTGCTCCTGCCGTCTCCGTCAACAATCTCCGCAAGAGCTTCGGGTCGCTCGAGGTGCTCAAGGGCGTCTCGCTTGGCGCGCGGGAAGGCGATGTCATTTCGATCCTCGGCGCCTCAGGCTCCGGCAAATCGACCATGCTCCGCTGCATCAACATGCTGGAGGTGCCCGATTCCGGCGAGATCCGCATCGGCGGAGAGACCATCGCTCTCAGGAAGGGCCGCAAGGGCATGGAGCCGGCGGATCAGCGCCAGGTGGACCGCATCCGCTCCCGGGTCGCCATGGTGTTCCAGAGCTTCAATCTCTGGTCCCACATGACCATCCTGGAGAACGTGATCGAAGCGCCCGTGCATGTGCAGAAACGCCCGAAGGCGGAATGCATCGCCGAAGCGGAGGAACTGCTGGCGAAGGTCGGCATCATCGATAAGCGAAACCAGTATCCCTCTCACCTCTCCGGCGGCCAGCAGCAGCGCGCAGCCATTGCGCGGGCGCTCGCCATGCATCCGAAGGTGATGCTCTTCGACGAGCCGACCTCGGCGCTCGATCCGGAACTCGTCGGCGAGGTGTTGCGCGTCATGCGCTCGCTCGCCGAAGAAGGCCGCACCATGCTGGTGGTGACGCATGAAATGGGCTTTGCCCGCGACGTCTCGAACCGGGTCGTGTTCCTGCACAAGGGCGTGGTGGAGGAGGAAGGCGCACCGGCGGAGGTCTTCGGCGCGCCGAAGTCCGAGCGCTTCAAGCAGTTCATCTCAAGCCATCGCTGAGGCTTGGGAAACATAAAGGGCGAAGCGGCAGCCGCTTCGCCCTATCTATTTCAGCGTCTCTCTATCCGCCGAGGTGGATACGATCCGGTCGACGGCGGGAATGGAATTGACGAATTAGGACCGGCTCCAGGCTCACGCCACTCAAAAGCCCTTTGATCGCGACGATTGCTGCCGAGGAACAGGCCCAGTACGGCCGGAACGGCCAGGATAAGCAGAGATACGAGCCCCCAAACGAACACGATGGCGCCCAATCCCAGACCCCTCAGGGTCATCAAAGCCCAGGACAGCCATTCGACCGTCTCGGGATGCCCCGTGACGATGTCGGCATTGCGGGCGGCGACGCTTCCGAAGAAGTCGAGCAGCCCATAGGCGCCCCAGGCGAACAGGGACCAGAGCGCCACGGCAAACCAGGCGAGAATCCACAAAAGCCGTTTCACTCAGCGCTCCCCGACCCGGACAGCGGTGCCGTCGATCTCAAGCGGCCCGCGCTTGGGGGTGCCCAGATGCTCGTGGACGATCCGGAGGTTTCGCTCGTTGGCCTTGAAGAACACGTCGAACACGTCGCCCGCGAATGGGATCACGCCGATGGCCGTGTCCATGGCAACGTTGCCGACCATCCGGGCAATCTTCCAGCGCGGCAGGCCGAGCTGACGGGCCTCCCAGATGATGTAGCTTGCAAGAGCAGCCGACAGCGCATCGCCGACGCCCGGCACCAAGCCCAGCACCGCATCCAGACCGACACGCCGATTCAACCCCGGAATCAGGAAGGCGCTGTCCATCAGTTTCGCAACCAGCGTGATGCGTGCGATCGCATCCTGTCGGCTCGGGCCGGCAGCCTTGATCGTATCGAAAACAGCGCTCCGGGCAGTGTTCATTCCAGTCTCCGAGAGGCCGATCCCGATGATCGGCACAACAGGCCTTGATGTGTGGATTCAGACAAGGCTCTGCAAGATCAGGACACCGTAATTCCGTAACTCATCCTAAATTTCCTTTCATAGGATTTATTGCAGCATACGGCCTTGCTGATCACGCATCGTCTCTAATGGGTTATATCCGCCTAGGTCTTATTGCCTAGGGCCAAGCTTACTTTAGCTAGCCACCCCTAGCGCTCTTCGCGCAACCGTCAGTGACTTGACCAACAAGATTCACATGCCGTTGGGAGGACCATTTCGCGGCATGACCTTTGTAGGGGCTCAAAACGGGAGAACCCGATGAGCAACGACTGCCGAATCCGCCTTGCATTCAAAACTGCTCTTGTGATCAGCACCCTTCTGCTCGGATTCTTGCCGCCCGCGCTCAAGGCCGGCGAGGGAGACGGAAGCCTCGTCCCTCCTGCCGAATATGCCAGCCTTCCCTCCAACGACGATCTGAACGGTCCCAAGACAACGGGGAGCCTTCCGAACGCGCGGACCCTCTCCGGCTTCTCATCCTTGGTCTCTGGAGGAACGATCACATTGCGGGCCAGTGCTCCGACAGGATGCGTTCCAGGCGATCTGCGCGAAGTCGTCGCCTCCGTCGCCGCGAAATTTGGTCCTGTCAGCGTGGAGTCCACTCACCGCAGCCGTGGGCGCAACTGGCGTGCCGGCGGGGCACGCCACTCCCTTCACCTCGCCTGCCGCGCCATCGATTTCAGGGTCCGCAGCCGCGTCCGCGGTGTCATGGTCTATCTGCGCTCCCATCCGGAGGTGGGAGGCCTGAAGATGTACCGAAACGGCATCATCCACATCGACAACGGGGAACGTCGCTCCTGGTGAGAAGGCCATGCCCTGGCCTCAGCGCATGAAGTGACACAGAATAGGGGAATGTTCGAGACCTTCACGCATCGCCGGATCGAGACATCCGAAGCCGTCATCAACCTGCGCCATGCAGGTAACGGTCCGCCGGTTCTCCTGCTCCATGGCCACCCGCAGACTCACGCCATGTGGCACAAGGTGGCGCCGAAGCTTGCGGAGAGCTACACGATCGTCTGCTCCGACCTGCGCGGCTATGGCGACAGCTCCAAGCCTGCGACGACCGAAGATCACGAGCCCTATTCCAAGCGCGCCATGGCCCGGGACCAGGTGGAGATGATGCAGGCTCTCGGCTTCGAGCGTTTCGCAGTCGTCGGCCATGACCGCGGCGGACGCTGCGCCTACCGCATGGCGCTCGATCACCCCGAGCGGATTGCGGCTCTTTCGGTTCTGGACATCATCCCCACCGCCGAGCACTTCCAGCGCACGGACATGGCCTTTGCCATGGGATACTGGCACTGGTTCTTCCTCGCGCAGCCCCACCCGCTTCCGGAACGCCTCATTGCATCGGATCCGGATGCTTTCTATCTTCGCCGCGGGCGCTCGCTGTTCGATGAGAAAGCGCTCGCCGAATACCGGCGCTGCTACACCGACCCGAGCACGATCCACGCCATGTGCGAGGATTATCGCGCCGGAGCCACTATCGACATGCGTCTCGACGAGGAGGATCAGCAGGCGGGCCGGCGGATCTCCTGCCCGGTGCAGGCGCTTTGGGGCCGCAAGAACGGACTGGATCGATGGTACGACGTGCTGGCCGTCTGGCGCGACTGGGCCGATCACGTGGAGGGGCACGGCATCGATTGCGGTCACTACCTTGCCGAGGAGGCGCCTGAGGAGACGCTCGCGGCTCTGCAGCCCTTCCTAGAAAAGGCTTTCGCAGAAGCAGATTCACGGACTGGCTGATCAGCGGACGGGAAAACCAGAGCGCAGCCTCTCTTCGCGATACTGCGCAAATCAGCATCCTTTTGGATAGGTGGAGGATTCTTTAGGGCAGTTGCAGCTCGAGCTTCACTAAACCTAAGATTGCATATGGCAGTCATATCCTGCCGTAGGTTGAGGAAACGCTCATGAACAGGTTTGTCATAGGTGCCGGTCTCTTCCTTGCTTCCGGCTTTACCCTGCACGCTCAGGACTTGCTGACAGACAGAGGCAGTTCAGTCGTCATCAGGAGAGATGTTTCAGCCCACGCCAACATACTGACGCCTGAGATTCCAAAAGAAGTGGCGGAATCCATCAAGGCGGCGCCGAACATCAGGAGTGTCATTCCAATTTCCGGCAACGAGTCGTTCGGCCAGCAGATCATAAAAGCCGACGAAATCGTATTCGATGCAGGATCCAGGCTCGTCTTCACCAACCTCAAAGCCCCATGGATCGCGATTGCTGCGCGGCGGATCAAATTTCGGGATCCACTCGGCTATTCGTTCATCGAGCGGGACATGAATGTTCGCAGCGGAGCGACCGGCCGCACTGGAAACACAGGACAGCGCGGCGCCGATGACTATGGCGAAATCAACCGCAGAGGCAACGACGGACATCCCGGAGGCACGGGCGGGAATGGAAGCGTGGGCGAACGCCTGCAGCTGCCGACGATCTACATCGTCGCCGAGCGGTTGTTAGATGATCGCAACCAGGAAATTCCTGCGGGGCTCCTCAATCTCGCTGTACTCGCGCGCGGAATTGATGGCGGCATGGGTGGCGCTGGCGGACGCGGTGGCGATGGGGGCAATGCCGGAAATGGCAAAGAGGGAGCCAGCGGTCTATTCGATTGCAAAGAAGGCCCCGGCCCTGGAGGCAATGGTGGCACGTCAGGCATGGGCGGACGAGGAGGGGATGGCGGCTCTGGAGGTTCCGGAGGGACAATCATTTTCGTCTCGCTTCAGCGCGGCGCAGATACGTTCAGCTATTCCCGCGTCAACAATCAGGGAGGTTTGGGTGGAGTCGCCGGTCGGGGTGGTGCTCCCGGAAATCCTGGAAATGGTGGCGGTGGAGCAGGCCGGAATGGCTGGTGCGGCCCCTCAAGCCCAGGCTCCCCCGGCGGCTTCCCGTCTCCAGTCAATCTCGGTGACGGCGCGGCCGGCGTGAACGGCATCAAAGGCGAGATGTATGTGGTTTCTCTCAAAGATCTGAGCATGTTCTTTGGCGAAACGCCGGTTCAGAACTAAAGCCGCTTTGGATGACCGTTCTTTACCGCAGTGAAAGAGATGTCGACGAGGGCTCAGTGCATCATGGGATGAAAATAACCTCGTCCCATGATGATCCTTTTCTGCAACGAGTGGACCTCATCGTCCCGAAAAAGGCCTGATCGTGACGCCGTTCGCCTCCAGCTTCGCGCGGACCGTGCGCGCCATGGCGACGGCGCTCGGTTCGTCGCCGTGCACGCAGATTGTATCGATCTCGACCGGAATCCGCTTGCCGGAAACCGTCGTGATGGCCCTGTCCTGGACGGCGCGCAGGATGCGCTCGGCCGCGAATTCGGCATCGTGCAGCACGGAACCGGGTTTCTTCCGGCTGGTGAGCGTTCCGTTGTCCTCATAGGTGCGGTCGGCAAAAATCTCACGCACGACCTTTATGCCGATCGCGTGGGATGCCTTCTCCATCAGAAGACCCGGCATGCACATATTGATGAGGCTTGCATCCACCCCCCTGATGGCGCGGGCGATCGCCAGAGCGAGATCCTCGTCCTCGTTGGCCATGTTGTTGAGGGAACCGTGCACCTTCACATAGGTGACCTTGTGGCCGGCGAGCGAGGCGACGGCCTGCATGGCGCCGATTTGATAGGCGATCATGCGCTCGATCTCGGCGGGAGAATCGCCGCGGATCATGCGCCGCCCGAAACCGTGCAGATCGTTGAAGCCGGGATGTGCACCTATGGCCACACCCTTGCTCTTCGCCATCTCTGCCGTGCGGAACATGATGGATGGATCGCCTGCATGGAACCCGCAGGCAATGTTGGCGGAGGAGACGATGTCGAGCATCGCCTCGTCATCCCCCATCGGCCAGGGGCCGAAGCCTTCACCCATGTCGCAGTTGAGATCAATGTTCATGTTCGTCACACCAATACCGGTTTCGCTGCCTGTTCGCCTACATGGAAGATGCGCTTGTAACGTTCGATCTCGGATCGTGGCCCCATCGCCTTTGTGGGATTGTCGGATAGCTTCACCGTCGGCCGGCCATCAGCCGAGATAACCTTGCAGACGATGGAGATGGGATCGAGCGCCCCCTCCGAAGCAAGGCCGCGGAAATCATTGGTGAGAAGCGTTCCCCAGCCATAGCCGATGCGCATGCGCCCACGGAAATGCTTATGGATGCGCTCGATCACGTCCACGTCGAGACCATCGGAAAAGATCGCGAGCTTCTCCGATGGATTCTGCCCGCGCTGGCGCCACCATGCGATGGCTTCCTCGCCGCCCTCGATGGGATCCTTCGAATCCACGCGGATGCCTGTCCATGACGCCACCCATTCGGGCGCATTCTGGAGGAAATTGGTGGTGCCGTAGGTGTCGGGAAGGATGACACGCAGGTTGCCTTCGTAATCCTCCTGCCAGTCGGCCAGCACCCGGTACGGCGCCATGGCCAGTTCCTCGTCGCTGTCCGTCAGGGCCGCATAGACCATGGGAAGCTCATGGGC
The DNA here is from genome assembly GCF_016892765.1 of Microvirga arvi. Taxonomy (GTDB): domain Bacteria; phylum Pseudomonadota; class Alphaproteobacteria; order Rhizobiales; family Beijerinckiaceae; genus Microvirga; species Microvirga arvi. The sequence goes on along the minus strand of NZ_JAFEMD010000001.1, from coordinate 231,716 downwards.
GTTCGTGCCCACAGCCTCCACCTCGCGCCGCATGGCGATAAGACAGTTGGACGTGCCCAGGAAGGAAGATCCCATTCCCTCGATCATCGCCTGCACGCACCAATCCTGCCAGAGGAAACCGTGACGGCGCCTGGTGCCGAAATCGGAAATGGACAGCTCGGGAAGCTGCTTGAGCCGCTGGATCTTCTCCCAGACCCGCGTCATGGCGCGCGCATAAAGCACCTGCAGCTCGAACTTCGCCATGCCCTTGAGCACGCCGCGCGAGCGCAGCTCGTTGAGGATCGCCAGCGCCGGGATCTCCCACATGGTGGTCTCGATCCACCGGCCGTGAAAAGTCAGAACGTATTGACCGTCCTCCTTTTCCAGAAGGTATTCCGGGAAACGGAAGGTCTCGAGCCAGTCCATGAATTCCGGCGAGAACATCTGCCGCTTGCCGTAGAACGTGTTGCCGCGCAGCCAGGTGGATTCACCCCGGGTCAGGCGCAGGCTGCGGACATGATCGAGCTGCTCGCGCAGCTCCCCGGCATCGATGATGTCGGCCAATCGGATGCGGGTGGTGCGGTTATGGATGCCGAACGTCACCTGCACGTCGCGATGGCGGCGAAAGATCGTCTGCGCCATCAGCAGTTTATAGAAATCCGTATCCAGAACCGACCGGACGATCGGGTCGATCTTCCAGGTATGGTTGTAGACGCGGGTCGCGATGTCCGCCATCGCCTGCTCCTTGCACTCACAGGAGGCGAGACAATAGCGAAGGGCCGCCCATGATGAAAGGGTGCCGGCTACGAGACTTTACGGGGTGGCTATGGTGGAAGGACGTCGACCTGGATCGAGGCATAATAGGCCGCCACATCGGCGATATCCTCGTCCGACAGGTCTTTCGCTACAATGTTCATCGACTCGTTCCTGCGCTCGCCTGATTTGTACGCGGCGAGGCTCCTGACGAGATAGCTTTCGAGCTGACCGGCGAGATTGGGCGATTCAGGGTTCTTCGAGAGACCGTCAAGCCCATGACAGGCCTGGCACGTGGCGATCTTCTGGCGCCCTGCCCTGGCATCGCCAGCCTGCGCACCGATCGGCATGAATGTGGCCAGCCACGCTCCGAGTCCTGCCAGAGCAATGAAAAGCTTCATGATGGTCTCCTCGGGAGAAACAGGCGCGGCCGGAGCCGCGCCCGCCTGAAGATGCCTACCGGCTCTCGTAGGAGATGCGATAGATGGCACCGGCCGTGTCGTCGGAGACGAGAAGGGATCCGTCCGGCAGCGTGGCGACATCCACGGGCCTGCCGAGATACTCGCCGTTCTCCGTAAGCCACCCTTCGGCAAAGACCTGCGGCTTGTCGGCGGTGCCGTCCTGCTTGAGCGGTGCGAACATGATCCGGGCACCGATCGGCTTGGTACGGTTCCAGGAGCCGTGCTGAGCTATGAAGATGCCGCCCTGATAGGATTGAGGGAACATCTTACCCGTATAGAAGATCATCCCGAGATCGGCCGCGTGCGGATCCGTCTCGGCCAGCGGGCCCACGACGCCTGCGGGAACCTGATCGTCCTTGTACTCGACCGTGCGGACCGTGCCGCCGCCGTAATAGGGGAACCCGAAATTCTGCCCCTGGCTCGCGATCCGGTTGATCTCGCCGGGAGGCTGATCGTCCCCCATGCCGTCCACCTGGTTGTCCGTGAACCAGAGAGATTTGTCAGCCGCGCTGAAGTCCATGCCGACGGAATTGCGGATTCCGGTCGCATAGACCTCGCGGTTCTTGCCGTCCTGATCCATGCGGATGATGCCGCCGATCCCGACGCGCTTGTAGAGATCTATCTTCTCCTTCGGCGGGACGTTGAAGGGCTGGCCAAGGGCGATATAGAGCTTGTTGTCCGGGCCGACCCGGCACACGCGCGCCGTGTGGTTGAAGCTCTCCTCTGACGGGGGGATGAGATCTCCCTGCTTCACGACCTGGAATATGGGTACGTCGGCGCCGCCTTCATAGAAGAACTCGGCAGCGGGGAACTGGATCACCCGGTTCTGCTCGACGATGTAGAGAATTCCATCCGGCGAGAAGCAAACGCCGTTGGGAATCTTAAAAGTGATGGCCGCCCCGAATGGGACGACCTCGTCGGCCACCCGGTCCTTGTCGCGATCCGTGACCGTGTAGACATTGCTCTTGCGGGTTCCGACGAAAACGACGCCGGCATTGGGCCCTACGGCCATATGGCGGGCATCGGGAACCACCGCGTAGAGTTCGATTTTGAAGCCGTTGGGCAGCTTCACCTTCTCCAGATTGCGCCGGAGGGCATCAGCTCTGCGGCCCTCTTGCGCGATCGGTTTAGCCGGTGGCGTATCGGTGGGGCGGAAGCCACTCAGACGCTCGAGGTTACCAGTCGGCGATTGCGTTGCAGACGGCGCATTCCCGGCCGGTGCCTGGGTAGCAGGCTGCGCTAGAACTGAGGATGCAAGAACAACTGTTGAAACGGCGGCAAGCCAGATGAACTTCATCGTTTCCTCCGATGTCCGCCCCCTTCTGATTTTGTTATTGTCGTTCTATGACCCGGGTAAGCTCCATATTCACTGTTTGAACCTTGATCATACTCAAGCTTTTTCCTCAGAGGAAGAAGCGAAAAAGAGCAAAGAAAAAGGGGCCGCTCAGCGGCCCCGAATATTTCGCGCTTCAGACGCTTCAGGTTAAATTGACCTTCGCCTGATCGCCCGGGTTCGGCGGCTGACCCGTCACGACGGCCTTCGCATAGCCATAGAGGTGCACCAGGGTAGAGGACGGGCTGTCCCAGTATTCGCCCTTCGCAGGGTGGACGCGGATCAGGGCGATCTGCGGGTCGTCCGTGCCTTTCGGGAACCACGCGCGCAGGGGCTCGGACCACTTCTCCTCGATCTTCGCCTTGTCGCGCACGATCTCCGCCTTGCCGGACACCGAGACATAGGTCTGGCTGCTCGGGTCGCTGAATGCGAGATTGATCTCGTTGTCGCGGGAAATCTCCGTCATCTTGGGAGACTGAATCTGGGTGAAGAACCAGAGATCGCCATGCTCGTCAGCCTCCTGGTTGTGCATGGGCCGGCTGTGCAGGGTACCGTCGGTGTCGACGGTGGTCATCATGGCGATCTTCACGTCCTTGATCAGCTCATAAAGCTTCGCAGCATTCGGATCGTTATGGCCGTGCTGGTGCATTCTCGTCTCCTCGATTGATTTCGTACACCCGGGATGTGAGCGGCGAAGGCAGCCACTCGGGCGGTCGAGCCGGCTCCCGAGGGATCGGGTGAACAACGGATAAGGTGAACTTTGGTTCGGAATACCGCATCCGCTCACCGGGAATGCCTTAACGAACCGCCCGGCAGCCTATAAATGTCAGGAAAGTCCGCGTCTTGAACGGCCCAGGAGATTTCGAAGTGGCGATCACCCGTGAGCATGTGCTGCAAGCCCTGTCGACCGTGCCCGTCGATGCGAGCGGAACCGACCTCGTGGCCTCCGGACGATTGTCCGACGTTGTCGTGGATGATGCGGGCCGCGTCATGTTTTCGATCACCATCGAGCCGTCCGAAGCCTCCGGCATGGAACGTGTGCGTCAAGCCGCGGTAACGGCCGTGCAGGGCTTGCCGGCGGTCAAGGGCGTCTTTGCGAGCCTCACGGCCGATCGGCCGGCCGGTTCCGGCCCGACCACCCCCTCGTCCGGGGGAGCCCCCGGGCGCATCCGTTCAGCCGCTCAGCCCAAGAACCAGCGCATTCCGGGCGTGACTCATGTGATCGCCGTGGCGTCCGGAAAAGGCGGCGTCGGCAAGTCCACCACCGCCTGCAACCTCGCCCTCGGCCTGAAGACCCTCGGGTTGAAGGTCGGGCTGCTCGATGCCGACATCTACGGCCCCTCCATGCCGAAGCTCCTCGGCATCCACGGCAAGCCGCGCCTGCTGGAAAACCGCATTCTCGAGCCCATGGAGGCCTATGGAATCAAGGTCATGTCCATCGGCTTCCTGGTGGAGGAAGAGGCCGCCATGATCTGGCGGGGGCCGATGGTGATGTCGGCCATCACCCAGATGCTGCGGGAGGTCGCCTGGGGCGACCTCGACGTGCTTGTGGTCGACATGCCGCCCGGCACCGGCGATGCCCAGCTCACCATGGCCCAGGCCACGCCTCTCGCCGGCGCCGTGATCGTCTCGACCCCGCAGGACCTCGCCCTCATCGACGCACGGCGCGGGGTATCCATGTTCAAGCGTGTGGAGATCCCGATCCTTGGCATCGTCGAGAACATGGCGACCTTCATCTGCCCCCATTGCGGACACAGCTCGCACATCTTCGGGCATGGCGGGGCAAGGGATGAGGCTGCGCGCCTCGGTGTTCCCTTCCTCGGCGAGGTTCCGCTCGACATGACGATCCGCGAATTGTCCGATGCAGGCCGCCCGGTCGTCGTTGCAGATCCCGAAGGTCCGCATGCCGGGATCTACAGGAGCATGGCGCAGCAGGTCTGGACCAGCCTCTCGGGCGGAACTGTCGTACGCCCAGCACCGCGCATCGTTATCGAGTGAGCGGTAGCATGAGCCTGTCCCCTCCGGCCCTCGGCGTCATCCTCGCGGGCGGGCTCTCACGACGTATGGGTGGCAACGAGAAGGCGCTCTTGGCCCTCGAAGGACGCACGTTGCTGGAGCATGTCGCCGAGCGCCTCGCACCGCAATGCAAGAGCGTGATCCTGAACGCCAATGGAGACCCTTCGAGGTTTGAGAGGCTGCACCTGCCCATCGTCCCGGATTCCGTTGCAGACCGCCCGGGGCCTCTGGCCGGCATTCTGGCAGCTCTCGAATGGTGTACCACTCATCGGCCGGATATCAGCTGGGTTGTGAGCGCGCCGGCGGATACGCCCTTCATTCCGAGGGATCTGGTTCTGCGGCTGCACCAGGCACTCGTTGCATCCGGCAAGCCCATTGCCTGTGCCGCATCGGGCTCGCAGGCCCACTTCGCCGTCGGCCTCTGGCCTATCTCCCTGCGGGGCGACCTACGGCAGGCTCTCGTCCAACAGGGCACCCGCAGCATCAGGGATTGGCTGAGACGGCACGATCATGCCGAAGCCATCTGGCCAGCAGAGCCGTTTGACCCTTTCTTCAACATCAACACGCCTGAGGATCTGGAACGTGCGAAGGTTTTGGTGCGACAGGAGATCTCCGAATGACCGAACTTGATCTCTCGGGCCTGAAGTGCCCTTTGCCGGTCCTGCGCACGCGCAAAGCTCTTCTCGCGCTGAGTCCCGGCGAGCGTCTGAAGGTCATCTGCACGGACCCTCTAGCCGGGATCGACGTGCCCAACCTGATCCGCGAAACGGGAGACGTTCTGGAGGATCAGCGGGACGAGACGGCCAAGATCAGCTTCGTGATCCGCAAGGCAGGCCCGCCGACATGAGAAAGGCCCGGCAAAGCCGGGCCTTTCATCTGATCTGTTCCGGAATCAGGTGCTCTTGCGAAGCGAATCCTTGATTCCACCGATGGTGTTCTGGATCTTACCTTCGGTCTTATCCATCTTGCCTTCGGTTTCCATCTTCGAGTCGCCGAGAGCCTTGCCGAGACCCTCCTTCATGCGACCCTTGATGTTCTTCATGCTGCCTTCGCTGCGATCACGGTCCATGTTTCTACTCCTGCTTGGATAGCTGCCAGGGAAACGCTCTGGAAGGCATTGAGTTGCGATTATAGACCGATTTGCGGAGCCGATCACGATTTACTGAACTACGACCTTGGCTTTTGGCAAGGAAGTGCAGTGAGGAACGATTTTTCACATTCAACGATACGGCGTGATTTCTTCCTATTACATGAACAACATTGATAACTTCAATCCACATCTTGCTTTTTTCTGAAACTCTGATGGTTCTCGACTAGGTCATTATTCCAGACTCGCCTTTTCAACCAGCCGGGATGGACAACGACCACAATCGCTCTAATTCGGAACCAACCTTAGCTATGTTATAAAGTATAGGTTTTATAGTCGTGTCAGCTGCCCGTTCGCCCAAGGTCCCCTCCAAAGCTCCCCGCAAGGCCGATGCCCGCACGGTGTCGGGCAGAGCGGCGCTGCCATTGGACCGGATGGCACTGCTGGCGCATCAGCTCAGGACACCATTATCGACGATCAATGCCTTGGCTCAGGGTCTCATGCGTCGGGCTGACCGGCTGAGCCCTCATGACATTCAAGCCAAGGCCGATAAGATCTGGCGGGCGAGTCTGCGGCTCGACGAACTGATTGAGATGATCCTGTCCTATACCCGCGCCAGCGCCGGCGGAATCATGCTCAACCCGAGCGAGTTCAACCCGTCGGAGCTCATCAGGCGGGTCTGTCGCGAGCAAGGCGGCCAGGAACCCACGCGCCCCTTTCACCTCGACATCAAGGACCTGCCGGGAATCATCGTCGGCGATCCCATCCTGCTGGAGCAGGCCTTCGTCATCGTCGTGTCCAATGCCATGAAGTACTCGCGGCCGGAACAGCCGATCGACGTCACCGTCCACAGGACGGACGGCATGGTCAGAATCACCGTCAGGGATCGAGGCATCGGTATTCCTGAGCGGGATCTGCCCTTTGTCATGCAGCCTTTTTTCCGCGGCCAGAATGTGAAGAAGCTGCCCGGCACCGGCCTGGGCTTGAGCCTCGCCTGGTACATCCTCAAGCTGCATGGCGGAGACCTTGAGGTGGAGAGCCGCGAGAAGCGCGGCACCAAGATCACCCTGATCGTGCCGGAAACGAATACGACCGGGCTCAGCTACTCCATCTGAGAGATCTGGCCGATGGGTTATGGTCGAATGAGAACGCAGCGGAAATCATTGACGTTGGTCAGCGTCGGCCCGGTGACGACGAGCCTGTCGAGCTGTGCGAACGCCGTGTAGGCATCGTTTGCCTCCAGATGAGCGGCAAGATCGATGCCCTTCACACGAGCGCTTTCGAACAGAGTGCCATCGAACCAAGCGCCTGCATTGTCTTCCGAGCCGTCGATGCCGTCGGTGTCACAGGCGATGGCGGAGATTTTGCTTTGGCCTTTCAAGGACAGGGCAAGGGACAACAGGAACTCGGCGTTGCGCCCACCGCGCCCTTCGCCGCGGACTGTCACAGTGGTTTCCCCGCCAGACAGCAGGACGCAAGGCGCCTGTGCAGGCTCCCCATGCATCATCGCCGAATGCGCGATGCCGGCCATGACACGTCCGACTTCTCGCGCCTCTCCTTCAAGAGCATCGCCCAGAACGAGGGCGTTGAATCCCAGTTCGCGCGCTTTGGCGGCCGCGCAATCGAGCGCCATCTTGGGTGTCGCCAGCATGTGGACGACGCCACCGTTCACAGGCTCGGTGACGGAATTCGATCGGATGACTTGCAGGATCGCCTCCGGCACATCGATGCCATACCTGCGCAGGATGCCGACGGCGACCTCCGGGTCGATCCGTTCAGGAATCGTCGGGCCCGACCCGATGCTCGCCGGATCGTCGCCCGGCACGTCCGAGATCAGGTAGGTAACGAGTTGCGCATCGCCCACAGCTGCCGCGAGCCTGCCCCCCTTGATGGCCGAGAGCGACTTGCGCACCAGATTCATCTCGCCGATGGGCGCCCCGGATTTCAGCAGGGCTCGGTTCAGCGCCTGCTTGTTGGCCAGCGTCACGCCTTCGGCCGGGAGCGACAGGAGCGCAGAGGCTCCGCCCGACATCAGGCAGACGACGAGATCGTCCGGGCCCGCTTCGTGCGCCAGGGCGAGGATCCGCCTGGCCGCCTCCAGGCCCGCTTCGTCAGGAACCGGATGGGCAGCCTCCACGATATGAATTCTTCGGGTCGGCACCGCATGCCCGTAGCGCGTCACCACAAGCCCCTCGCAGGCCCCGCCTTCGCGGGTCCAAGCCTCTTCGAAGGCGGCCGCCATGCGGGCCGAAGCCTTGCCCGCCCCAAGGACGATGGTGCGCCCTTTCGGTTTGGGAGGCAGGCGGCCATCGAACTTGCCATCGGGCAGCGCCGCGCCAAGAGCAGATTCGAACAAGGTGTGGAGGATTTCATAATCGTTCGCCATGGCGCCACTTTACGTCAGAAATGCCAACCGTGATGCCTGCCGGGCCTTTGAGAGGAGAAAGCTTGGCCGGAGCTGGAGTTACGGCAGGTGCGGAATCACGTTTCTGACACTGCCATGCTCAAGGCCTGGAATTAAGGTAGAAAATCAAAGGCCTCTGCGACTTAAGGATGACCGCTCCTTGCATTGATCGGGGCCAAAGTGTCTGTACCTTTCTGGCCATCGCCCGCATGCCTTGAGGATGCGGATCCAGCAAAGGCAGACCAATCTGCCTTAAGAATAAAGGGAAGGAAAGCGATGCGCGTTCTCAATAAGCTTCTGTTCGCCCTCAGCTGCACGGCTCTGGCCTCTTCGGCCTATGCGCAGCAGGCCTCCGACGGTGTGGTCAAGATCGGCATCCTCAACGACCAGTCCGGCGTCTATGCCGACTTCGGCGGCAAGTCTTCCGTGGAAGCAGCCCGCATGGCGGTCCAGGATTACGGCGGCAAGGTTCTGGGTGTTCCGGTCGAGATCGTGAGCGCCGACCACCAGAACAAGCCCGACGTGGCGGCCAGTGTCGCCCGCCAGTGGTATGACACGGACAAGGTCGATGCGATCATGGAGCTGACGACCTCCTCGGTGGCTCTGGCGGTCCAGGGCCTGTCCAAGGACAAGAAGAAAATCACCATGACGACCGGTGCGGCCACGACCGATCTCACCGGCAAGCAATGCTCGCCCTACGGCTTCCACTGGGCCTATGATACCCACGCGCTCGCAGTCGGCACCGGCGGTGCGCTGGTGGAGAACGGCGGCAACAAGTGGTTCTTCCTGACTGCGGACTACGCCTTCGGCTACTCCCTCGAGGATCAGACCTCGAAGTTCGTGAAGTCGAAGGGCGGCCAGGTGGTCGGCGCCGTCCGCCATCCGCTGGCAGCCGCCGACTACTCGTCGTTCCTGCTCCAAGCGCAGAGCTCCGGCGCAAACGTCATCGGCATGGCCAATGCGGGCCTCGATACCGCCAACGCCATCAAGCAGGCGGCCGAGTTCGGCATCACCCAGGGCGGCACACGCCTTGCGGCACTCCTCTTCACGCTGGCCGAGGTGAAGGGCCTGGGTCTCAAGGCGGCGCAGGGCCTGACCCTCACCGAGGGCTGGTACTGGGATCAGAGCGATGAGAACCGCGCCTTCGCGAAGAAGTTCCAGGAGAAAACCGGCCGCATGCCGAACATGATCCATGTGGGCACCTACTCTGCGGTGACGCAGTACCTGAAGGCCGTCGAGAAGGCCGGCACGGATTCGACCGAGCCTGTCGCCAAGCTCCTGCACGAAATGCCGGTTCAGGACATCTTCGCCAAGAACGGCAAGGTGCTGCCGAACGGTCGTATGGTCTACGACATGTACCTCTTCCAGGTGAAGAAGCCTGAGGAGAGCAAGAGCGAATGGGACATGTACAAGCAGCTTGCCAAGATCCCTGGCGACTCGGCCTACATGAAGACCGCCGACAGCGGCTGCCAAGTCACTCAGTAAGTATTTTGAACGAGGTGGGGCAGCGCGCATGCTGCCCCACCTCTATTGCTGTCCGGTGGTAGCAGGCATGGAACATGATCCCGGTCCAGCTGTCGCCCCAACAAGAGAGTATCGGCCGAACCCTATGGTCAGTACGCAACCCATTCTAAGCGCCACCGGACTGACGATGGAGTTCCGTGGCTTCCTGGCCGTGAAGGATGTGACGCTTTCCGTCAATGAGGGCACGATCCATGCCCTGATCGGCCCCAATGGCGCCGGCAAGACGACGGTTTTCAACCTTCTTACGAAATTTCTCACCCCGACCCGCGGTCAGATCACGTTCAAGGGCGCCGACATCACCGGGCTGAAGCCCGCCGAAGTCGCCCGCCTCGGTCTTGTGCGCTCCTTCCAGATTTCGGCGGTGTTTCCGCATCTCACTGTTCTCGACAATGTCCGTGTCGCCTTGCAGCGGCCGTCGGGCCTCGCGACTCAGTTCTGGCGCCCGTCGGGTGCCCTGTCCGTGCTCGACCAGCGGGCAATGGAGTTGATCGACGCAGTGAACCTCTCGGCCTATGCGGATCTACCGGCCACCGAATTGTCCTACGGCCGCAAGCGGGCCCTCGAGATCGCCACGACGCTGGCGCTCGATCCGGCCATGCTGCTTCTCGACGAGCCCATGGCCGGCATGGGTCACGAGGATATCGGTCGCATCTCAGACCTGATCCGGCGCATCGCCAAGAATCGCACCGTGCTGATGGTCGAGCACAACCTGAACGTCGTCGCTGACCTCTGCGACCGCGTCACCGTTCTAGCGCGCGGCGAAATCCTTTCCGACGGGACCTACGATAAAGTCAGCCAGGATCCCCGAGTGCGTGAAGCTTATATGGGAACCGAGCATGAGTAGCGCTCCCCTTCTCGAAGTCCGCGGGCTCAACGCCTGGTACGGCGAGAGTCACGTCCTGCACGGTGTCGATCTCGACATCCATGAAGGCGAAACCGTCACGCTGCTGGGCCGCAATGGTGCAGGCAAGACCACGACCCTGCGCTCGATCATGGGAATTCTGCGCCGCCGCGAGGGCGTCATCCGCCTGCGCGGCGAGGATCTCCTGAGGCTTCCGCTGCACAAGGTCGCTCAAGCCGGAATCGGCTATGTGCCGGAGGAGCGGGGCATCTTCGCGAGCCTGAACGTCTCCGAGAACCTGATGCTGCCGCCGACCGTGTCGGAGGGAGGCATGAGCGTGGAGGAAATCTACACCCTCTTCCCGAATCTCTACGAGCGTCGGTCGAGCCAGGGGACGAAGCTCTCGGGCGGTGAGCAGCAGATGCTCGCCATTGCCCGCGTGCTCCGCACGGGCGCGAAGATCATCCTTCTCGACGAGCCGACGGAGGGCCTGGCTCCCGTGATCGTGCAGCGCATCGGCGACGTTCTGGTGGCGCTGAAGAAGCGCGGCATGACGATCCTGCTGGTGGAGCAGAACTTCCGCTTCGCGAAGAAAGTGGCCGACCGCTTCTACCTCATGGAGGATGGGCGTATGGTGAACTCGTTCCCCGGGCACGAGCTTGATGCACGCATGGACGAACTGCACGAAGTTCTTGGGGTCTAGAGCATCATGAGTACGATTTTCGGCGTTCCCGCCCCTGCCCTCTACGGGCAGATCCTGATCGGCCTGATCAACGGCTCCTTCTATGCCATGCTGAGCCTTGGGCTGGCCGTGATCTTCGGCTTGTTGCGGGTGATCAACTTCGCCCACGGCGCGCAGTACATGCTGGGTGCGTTTGCCGCCTACCTGATCCTGAACTATGCAGGCATCGGCTACTGGCCGGCCCTCATCCTCGCGCCCCTGATCGTGGGTGCGATCGCCGTCGTGATCGAGCGGTTCATGCTCAGCCGCCTCTACGGCATCGACCCGCTTTATGGCCTCCTTCTGACCTTCGGTCTCGCCCTCATCCTCGAAGGGGCATTCCGCTACTGGTTCGGTGCGGCCGGCCAACCTTATGCCGCGCCATCCCAGCTGACGGGAGCCGTCAATCTTGGCTTCATGTTCATGCCGATCTACCGCGGCTGGGTGGTTATCGCCTCCCTTGTCGTCTGCCTCGGCACCTGGCTTCTGATCGAGAAGACGCAGCTCGGCGCCTACCTTCGCGCTGCGACCGAAAATGCGACGCTGGTCCAGGCGTTCGGCGTGAACGTGCCGCTGCTCCTGACCCTCACCTATGGCCTTGGCGCTGCGCTCGCGGCGTTCGCCGGCGTGCTGGCAGCGCCGATCTACCAGGTCAGCCCGCTGATGGGCTCGAACCTCATCATCATCGTCTTCGCCGTCGTGGTCGTGGGCGGCATGGGCTCGATCCTGGGCGCCATCGTCACGGGCTATATGCTCGGCGTTCTCGAAGGTCTCACCAAAGTGTTCTATCCGGAAGCGTCCAGCATCGTTATATTCGTGATAATGGCCATCGTTCTGCTCGTCAGGCCGGCGGGTCTCTTCGGGCAGGAGGAGTGATATCATGGCTGTCGGAACCCAATATCTCGCGGAACAGCCGAAGCTGCGCACCTCCTCCATGGTGCTGGGCGCGATTGCCATCGCGGCGCTGCTGGCAGCTCCGTTCTTCTTCTATCCTGTCATGCTGATGAGCGTTTTGTGCTTTGCGCTCTTTGCCTGCGCATTCAACCTGCTCATCGGCTATGTCGGCCTGCTCTCCTTCGGCCATGCCGCCTTCTTCGGCGGCGCAGCTTATTTCACGGCCCATGCCGCCAAGGTGTGGGGGTGGGAGCCCCTGTCCGCCATCCTGCTCGGCGTCGCAGGCGCTGCCGCCATGGGCCTCGTGATCGGATTCGTGGCCATTCGCCGCCAGGGCATCTACTTCGCCATGATCACCCTGGCCCTGTCGCAGATGTTCGCCTTCATCTGCCTGCAGGTGCCCTTCACCCATGGCGAGGACGGTATCCAGGGCGTGCCGCGCGGGTATCTGCTCGGCATTCTCGATCTGAACCAGCCCCTGGCGATGTACTACGTCACGCTGGCGATCTTCCTGTTCGGCTTCTTCGCCATTTGGCGCATCGTGCATTCGCCTTTCGGCAATATCCTGAAGGCGATCCGCGAGAACGAGAAACGTGCGGTCTCGCTGGGCTACCGGGTGGACCGCTACAAGCTCGGCGCCTTCGTCATGTCGGCCGCGCTGGCGGGACTGGCCGGGGGCACGAAAGCGATCGTCTTCCAGTTCGCAACGCTGACGGACGTGCAATGGCAGATGTCGGGCGAGGTCATTCTGATGACGCTTCTCGGCGGCATCGGCACGCTGATCGGCCCCATCGTCGGCGCGGGCCTGGTCATCGCCTTGCAGAACTATCTCGCAGCCTCGGATTTCCCTGTGCTGGTGCTGATCGGCATCATCTTCGTCATCTGCGTGCTGCTCTTCCGCCGGGGTATCGTCGGGGAGATCCTGGAATTCACGAGGCGCAAGTCCAAGAGCGCTGCGTAACTTAAGGGGCATCGGGAACCCTGCCGGCGCTTTCTGCCACAAGCGCCGGCTCATTTGATCGAGCCGCACCATGTCGGACAGCGAAACATTCGATTATGTCATTATCGGCGCCGGTTCGGCTGGCTGCGTTCTCGCCAACCGTCTGTCTAAGGATCCCCACAACTCGGTCTGCCTTCTCGAAGCCGGCGGCAAGGACAACTGGATCTGGTTCCACATCCCGGTCGGCTACCTCTTCGCCATCGGCAATCCGCGTGCAGACTGGATGTTCAAGACGGAGGCCGAGGCCGGTCTGAACGGTCGCATCCTGAACTATCCCCGCGGCAAGGTCCTGGGCGGCTGCTCGGCCATCAATGCCATGATCTACATGCGCGGTCAGCGCGAGGATTACGACAATTGGCGGCAGATGGGCCTTGCAGGCTGGGGGTGGGACGACGTGAGACCGATCTTCCGCCAGCACGTGGACCATTACCTAGGAGCGGGCGAGCACCACGGCGCTGGCGGTGAATGGCGCGTCGAAGAGCCCCGCATGCGGTGGGAGATCCTCGATTCCTTCATCGAGGCCGCTGTCGAAGCCGGCATTCCCCGCGTGAGCGACTTCAACACAGGCAGCAACGAAGGCATTTCGTATTTCCACGTCAACCAGAAGAACGGACGCCGCTGGTCGGCCGCCCGCGGCTTTCTCAGACCGGCTCTGTCGCGCCCCAATCTGAAGGTCGAGACCCATGCCCATGCCACCCGCATTCTCTTCGAGGGCAGGCGCGCCATCGGCGTGGAGATCCTGCAGAACGGCAATCTGCGACGGATCCTGGCCCGCAAGGAGGTCGTCCTGTCGGCGGGCGCCATTGCCTCGCCACAGCTCCTTCAGCTGTCCGGGATCGGCAACGGCGCCGTCCTGCAGGAGCATGGGATCGAGGTGACTCATCACCTGCCGGGTGTCGGCGAGAACCTGCAGGACCATCTCCAGCTGCGTCCCATTTACAAGGTCAGCGGCGTGCGAACACTGAACGAGGAGTATCGGTCGCTCTTCAAGAAAGGGCAGATGGCTCTTGAATATGCTCTTTTCCGCAAAGGGCCGCTTACCATGGCGCCATCCCAGCTGGGAGCGTTCACGCGCTCCTCGCCGGATTATGCCACCCCGAACCTCCAGTTCCACATCCAACCCCTCTCGCTCGACAAGTTCGGCGAGGATCCGCACCCCTTCCCTGCTTTTACGGCCAGCGTATGCAACCTGCGGCCCACCAGCCGAGGAACGGTCCGGGTCCGAAGCGGCAAGGCAGGAGAGCCGCCTTTCATTCGCCCGAACTACCTTTCAACGGAAGAGGACCAGAGGGTGGCCGTGGATGCCTTGCGCCTCGTCAGGCGCATCGTTGCCATGCCTGCGCTCCAGAAATACCGTCCCGAGGAATACAAGCCCGGCGCACAGATTAACTCCGACGATGAACTGCTGAATGGCGCGCGCGACATTGGCACCACGATCTTCCATCCCGTGGGCACGGCCAAAATGGGCATCGACAGCGATCCTATGGCCGTGACGGATGAGCGCCTGAAGGTGCGTGGCATCGAGGGCCTTCGGGTGATCGATGCATCGATCATGCCGGCAATCACGAGCGGCAACACCAACTCACCCACGCTGATGATTGCCGACAAGGGAGCTTCCATGATCCTTGAGGATCAGTCGCAAAGCCCGATCACGGCGCTCCGTTCGGCTTAAACCTTCGGAGGCCCGCGGACTGGTCACTCAAAAAGAAAAGGGAGCCATAGGCTCCCTTGAACGCTCTTTCGAGCAGCCATTCTCAGCTGACGGTTGCCCCCCGGCTCGCAGACAGGTGGCTCGCAGCCCAGATCGCCGCCTGGGTCCGGTTCTTGGCTTGGATCTTCCGCAAAATGGCCTTGACGTGGACCTTCACGGTCGCTTCCGTTATGTCGAACTTACGCGCAATGATCTTGTTGGAGTCGCCATCCATCAGGCAGCGCAGGATCACCGTCTCGCGGACGGACAAGCCCTTTGCAGGAGGGCTCAGCTCTTGAGTCCCTGCCGGAGCTGATGCCTGCTTGCTCTGCTCGGCATGGGCCTCCTGATCACGCAGAAGGTCGAGGATCGCGCCGGGGAAGATGGCCTCGCCCAAGAGGACGAGATCCAGAGACTTGACGAGCACCTCGTAGGATATGGATTTCTTGAGGTATGCATCCGCACCCGAGCGGAACGCCGTGAGAACCTGGCTCAGGTCGTAATGCTCGACCAACATGACCACCTTCGCATTGGGATTCTGCTCTTTCAGCAGCTTCGTCTGGCGGCAGACTCCCTCATGATCGCGGCTTGTATCGACCACCAGGATGACAGTGCCACTCTCGGGAGCAAAATGAGAGGCGACTTCGTCGATGGTCCCCACGGCAACTGAAGGAGCATAGGTCGTCTCGGACAGGATCCGTCTCAGCCCCTCTCTTAGCAGGGCATTCGGCTCGACAAGGAGGGTCCTGACGGGTCGGGCAGCGGCATGCTCTACCAAAGCGGGCTCAACCGAGCGCGCCAGCTCCATATACCTGGAGTATGCGACGTCCTTGGCCGATGAGGCACCTGGATTTGGAAGGCTATCAAGATCGTAGGTGTTCCGCATCGCAGATGCCTTTCTGGTCTTGATTCGGTGTGGCAAAAGTAAAATTTCCCTTAAGTTATTTAGCTTATAATCTTATTAGGGGCAATCAATACCCATTCAAAACATTTTAACAATTGTTCATCAAAAGGTATAAGGTTAACTTATGTAATAACATTTACTAAAGGGAGCCGATGGATTCTACCTGATGCCAAGTAACATTTCGGCCAATATATTACGAATGCATACCCGCCCACATGCTAAGATGAACGGTTGCGCCGGCTAATGATAAGTGGGGCTGGAGACTTCCTTAGGACCATCATGATGACAGGTCCCGCTCTCCCATAGGTCTATGACAGACGTGTCCGAGACACATCATGCTCTCAACGAGTCCGGTCACTTCCTTGCGGAAGGCAGCTTTCTCTACGAAGAAGCAGCACTCCCCATGAAACAAGACTTAGAGGCGACCTGCTCGACTGGCGGCGGACGTGAGTGTTTCGCTGTTCCTGCGCTCAACGGCGACCGATCAGCAAAGACTATGCGCCGTAACCTTATCTCCCTAAAGGCAGCAGCGATGCGTCAGACCCGCCTGCGGCGAGATGATTGACAGCCCACATGGCTGCCTGTGTTCGATTGGCAACCCGGATCTTGCGGAGGATAGCCTTGATGTGGACTTTGACTGTTGCCTCAGCAACATCGAGTTTGCGCGCAATCACCTTATTGGGAGAGCCTTGCATCAAGCACTGAAGAATCTCCGCCTCTCTGGTCGAGAGTGTCCGGATCGGAGAATCCTGACTATCAAGAGAGGAGGATACAGGGGCGGCAGCCACGGCGATGGGTTGCGTATCGTCCCAAGTTTCCATATGCCGCTTGCTGTTTGAAATAGCACTGAGAAATGCCGCCGACGGGAAAACAACCTCGCCCAGCATGACAAGATCAAGATATTTGATCAGGGCCTCACATCCCGTTGTGGCAAGACAATATCCATCCGCTCCGAATTGGAATGACGATCTCATATCATCCAAATCGAAATGGTCGGATAACACGACAACTCGTGCATAGGGGTATTGCTCCTTTAAAGCCCCTACCGCTTCCGCCAAACTTGGCGGGTAAAGATTTGCATCAAGGATGAAGAGAAGCGGCAAACCTGAAGCTTCGTAATCCAGCGCGACTTCCCCGCGCGTCAGGCCCTCCGGATGCAATTTGAAGCGCGTACTTGAGAGAATGTGCTTCAAGCCTTCGCGAAGCATGGAGTTCTTGCAGCCCAAGATGGTGGTGACTGGCAGGAGGTTTGACATGCGAGGCGCCTTTTCCGCAGAGGTTACCTCTAATTGTACGAATTAACGGTTTGCTAGCCATCCCTGATAAAGAGGTAAGCAACTATGCTTAGGAGGTATAAAAAGGCATTTTATCAACGAGATTGCGGCTACAACCTTATGATGTGCTAACATTCCTTCGTCACGACATTATCAAAGCGAGGCTACAAAAAGGGTTATTCCATTTGGAATCATGTGTATTGCAAACTAATCACTGGAGCCGCAAATGTTCATTATAATATATCTTTCAAAGCATTCCGTTTACAATTGATAAGATTGCCATCACGCCATCAGACCCAGCTCGCCAGGTATGGACGGGCCTATAAGCTGGCTCTCACGAACTTCAACGTTCACGCTCGAAGATGGTGAGCGTAGGACTTCCATTCACTTGCTCGACAGCAGCAATGGAAAGCCTCCTCCCCCGATCAGGCTCACCTCATTTAACAATGTTCTCCTTCACTTCGCTTGAAGCTTTGGCACCGTCATCGACGGAGCCAGTCGTAGAAGGCGCTGTCATTGAGCTGAGCGCCACGGCTGCCAGAGGATAACCGCTGGCCTGCGCACTGCTGAAGAGTTCAATCGCCTTGTTGAGATCAGCGCTGACACCCATGCCGGATTTGTACATGAGCCCTAACCTATACTTCGCTTCAGGAAATCCGGACTCAGCAGCTTTCTGCAGCAGAGCAGCCGCCTTTTCAGGAGAAGGATTGACGCCGATACCTTCCGCATGGGCGTAGGCAAGGCCGATGAGGGCCTGACCATTGCCGGCCGCGGCGGCTTTTTCCAAAGCCGCGACAATGTCGGCGACGAGATCGCCAGACGGCCTCAGGGCAAGAAGGCGCGAGAGGCTTTGTCCAGCAACGACATTGGTCTTGTCCTCGGCTGCAAGGCCGTACAACTGCACTGCCCGCCTCTGATCCTCCACGTTGCTGCTGCTTGCAAGGGAACTGGCAAGATGAGTGGCTGCGGCACTGTCGCCACGCTCGGCCGCGACGCGGATGAGGCGTCCTGCCGCTTCACGGTCCTGGACACCACGTGTTCCTCGCTCAAGATCAAGAGCGACCTGATAGACGGTGCTGGGCTGGATCTGTGCCGCGCGTTCGAAGAAACGTAGGGCAGCTGGCATGTCCTGTGAGCCCTCCGTACCCAGGACGAGAGCCCAACCGATCTCCAGCAACGTGCTTCTCTGGCGCCCCTCGTTCACCCCTTCAAGCCACTTCAAGGCAGTAGTCTCGTTGCGTTCCAGTCCGCGACCCGTGCCATAGGCGTAGGCGGCATGAGCCATGGCGCGTTCATGGCCAACCCGCGCAGCCCACAAATACCATTCTACAGCCTTTTTCGTATCGACCGGGACGCCGTCGCCACGGTCGTACATGTTGGCGACGGCGAGAACGGAGCTTGATGCACCTCGCAGAGCCTCGAACCTAAACCTGCGCTCGAGCTTGGCGCGATCATCGGCTCCCAAGATGATCTGATGGCGGGCCATGATCTTGGCCATAAGGCGGGTCGCCTCGCGGTCACCGCGTGACGACGCAATCTTGACGGCATCCAATCCAGTTACGAAATCCTGCGTATCCATCTCCGCGCTCAACGCCTTCTGCCCGAGTTTAAGGAGGCGCAACGTAGACATGGCGCGAAGCTGCACTTGCGTAGGCGGCATGGGCGTTGCAGCCTGAGGGGAAACCGGCTGCGCTCGCCCTCCCGCATTCGGCGCCGCCATCACGGCTGGTGCAACGCTCGTCAATAGACAGCTCAGGAGCACGATTTGGGTTGTTTTGAACATTTGTCTCTCCTACGCACCTAGTATGACGCTATCATCTGCTCCGGCTCAGTCCCGCTTTCGGGTCGCTCCCTCAGCCGTCTTCAGCCATTCCTGAGCAGCACCGGCATCTACATCCGTTCCGAAGCCAAGGGTCATGGCAAGGCTGAGACCGTACATGGCCTCGGCGTCGCCAGCCTTTGCGGCACGTTGCAGCCATTCCGTGCTGTCGCGGGCGGACAGCTCCACGCCGTAGCCCGATGCATAGGCGCGTGAGAGTTCCTTCATGGCCAACGTATCACCCGCCTCCGCAGCCTTGCGCAGCCATGAGGCACCGACATCCGGCTGCGCGGATACGCCCAGCCCGAGCTGCAGGCTGCGCCCATACTCTCGCATCGCCGGAGCAAGACCGCTTTCCGCACCCTCCTTCAGAACCGCGATGGCCTCAGCTCCCTCTCCATTAGGCAACGCGGCAAGGCGCGACAGATCGGCGGCAACACTGCCATCCCTGCTGCGCAGGGCTTTGGACAGCCACTCGATAGCAGCCTGGGTGCTGCGCTCGCCCACCTGCCCTGAAACGTAGCCGCGTCCCAAGTAGCGCATCGCATCAACCCGCCCTGCATCGGCAGCAAGCTTGATGTAGCCGAGAGCCTTCTCCGAGTTGGTGGCTCCACCAACCCCCTCGATCATGGCACGGCCAATTTGGAAGAGTGCCGCAGGATCCTTAGAACCAGCCTCAATGCTATTGAGGGCTCTGCCCATCCAGTAGCGCGCACGCTCGGATTGGGCAGCTCCCGACCCTTTATGGTAGGCCTGGGCCAAGTCTACCATATCCTTGGTCGTACAGACCTGCAGGGCCTCTGCGCGCGAAAGCCATCGCGCCGCGTCCCCCTCGTTTTTTTCAACCGATGCAAGTGAAATGGCGGCTCGGGCGCTGCCAGCCTCCGCAGCCGCCCTCCTCCACTCCTGGGCGGTCTTGCCCGTGGATCGCAGCAGATCCCCTGGAGCGTCGGCCAAAGCCAGCATGGCTGCGGCATTTCCTGCGGCGGCAGCTCCTTGGAGGAATTGTAACCCCCGCTGCATCTCAGCACTCTGCTCACGCTGCGTGATCAGGAGACGTCCAAGCTCCAACTGGGAGAATACTTCACCTTCTTGCACCGACTGCTCAAGAAAAGTCTTCGCGGCGACTTCGTCCCGGGCTACGCCATCGCCGTTTAGTGTTCTGCGTGCCAAAAGAAGCAGTGCACGCGATCGCCCCTCGCCCGGAGCAAGAGCAGCATCGCGCCAGTGATCGGCGGCTCGATCATCCTGCTTCACACCCTGTCCTGAGCGATAGGCTTGAGAGAGAAGTACCATGCTTTCACGATCGCCCCGCTCTGCGGCTCGCTGAAGAGCAACTGCACTCTTCTGAGCTACGGCTGCGTCGGAGCCGCTTTGGGATGCTAGGACAAGGATGCTGCGGACATGCCCGCTCTCGGCGGCCCGATCCAGCCAAGCCCTGGCTTGAGCAGCATCGGGAGCGACGAGCGTGCTGCATGCATAGAGATCAGCGAGGACACCCATCGCTTCGGGATGACTGCGATCAGCAGCTTCCTTGAGCAGTCGCAGGGGATTCTCGGAGCGGTTCGCTTGCGGATAGCTCAACAGAAGTTTTGCCATATCCGTGAGGGCTCCGATCTCGCCCCGATCGGCAGCACGGCGATAGAAGGTCAAAGCCGCCTCGACATCGGGCTTGCCATTCACTCCGATCGCATGGAGCCGCGCGAGCCCGACAAGAATACTCGTGCTGTGTCCCGGCAGCTTGCTGGCCTTCGTCAGAGCATCCAGAGCTTTAGGCAGGTCCTGCGCGGCTCCGAATTCGCCGCGATAATGCCGTGCGAGGAGCTTATAGGCTTCAGAATCGGCATTCAGCCCAGCCTTCTCCAGCCAGACGATCGCCCTGGGAACATCCTTGGGTGCGCGGTCCCCCAGCATGAGACGCTCGCCCAGCAGGCTCATTGCACGGGGCTCCCCACCCTGCGCAGCATGCTCAAGATGGCGGATGAAGATTTCGGGATCTGCCTTGACACGTTCCTGCAGGTAGATCTCAGCCAAAGCCAGATCTGCCTTGGTATCACCCTGACGTGCCGCTGCCTCGAACCATCTCATAGCCTCCTGGATGCCGCCGGGAACGAGACTGTCGTCACTTAGAATGAGGCCGATCCGATAAAGCGCGGAGCATTTGCCACGGCTCAATTCGCCGTAGAGCGTCTGGAGCGCGAGATTGACGAGATCAGCAGTTGCAGTCTGCGAAACCTGACCGAGACGTCCACTGCGCTGCAGCTGGGCCAACTTTATCAGGCCATCGACATGGCCTGACGTCGATGCGGCACGGAGAAGGCGCTCGGCCTCTGCCAGATTGGCGCCCCTGATCCGGCCCTGCTCATGCAGTTCGGCCAGCAGAACGGACGCATCCATGTTCAGCATGGATCCAGCAGTCGCAAGATGTGTGGCTGCACGCTCGGGATCGACAGGTCCTGCAACTGGATCCAGAAGCAACTTGCCCAGGCGAAAGTGCGCCCTTCCCCGTCCGATCCAGGCTCTGTCGGCTAGGTCTTCGAGCAGACGCTTTGCTGCAACAGGATCCCGGTTGATGGTGGAAGACCCCTCCGCGTAAGCAAGGGCCGCATCGTACATTTCCTCGGGATCGATCACTGGCTGGGACTTGTCCCATTTGCTCCAATCCCGCGTGAGGAAGGGCTTGGGAGCCGGTGGGCAGATCCTGCTGAAATCCGAGTTGGGAGCCAAGGATCGAGGCGGCAGGACTTGAGCATCGGCAAAGGCGATAGGAGTCATGAGCCCTACCAAGGCCATGACGCAGAGCGTTGCTGCCGATCTCAGCATCGCTTCTCTCGGCTGTATCCCGGCAGAGCGGATGAGGATCGCCATTGGTGAACTCCGTTCTGCGTTGACCTGTCCCGACATCCGTGGCCTCACGCCCATCATCTCGTTCTTACCCTTCAACCTGGCTCTGCGACCGGAGTGACCTGCTTCCGAAGCGTCTTGGCAGCCTGCGCATGCCCCGCCTGCGCAGCCTTCTCAAGCCACTCTCGCGCGGATGCTTTGTCCTGATCGGATGCTCCCCGCTGATAGCGGATGGCGAGGCGGTACATTGCACCGGGATGGCCACTTTGCGCAGCCTGCCTGAGCCACCGCTCAGCCTCGCGGGCATTTGGTTTTGTCCCGATCTCGTTAAGGCGGAAGAGCTCGAACATCGCATCCGGCGAACCGAGCCCAGCGGCCCGCTCCAACCACATTTTTGCCAGAGCCGGATCGGCAAGAGTGCCGAAGCCTTTCATCAGGGCACGTGCCACCTCGATCATCGCCGGCTGGGAGCCGGCCTCCGCTGCACGCAGGTAGGAAGCGAAGGCTCCCTCCGGATCGATCGTTGCCGCCAGACCCGAAAGCTTGGCGCTGCCGAGTTGAACCTTTGCCTCGAGCATTCCGGCTTCACCTGCTCGGGAAAGCCACTGCTCGGACTTCTGGCTGTCGCGTTCCACTCCCGCGCCATAAAGATAGGCGGTTCCAAGACGAATCTGCCCATCAGGATCGCCCTGGCGTGCGGCCTGGGTGTAGAAGTCTGCAGCGAGGCGTCGATCCTGAGCGATTCCGTCGCCGCGAGCGTAAGCATCGCCCAAGGCGATCTGAACCTTCGTATCGCCCGGCTCTTCGCTATAGATCTCCCGATACAGCGCAAAGGCCCGGGCCGGATCGTGAGGGACTCCATCGCCGTCGCGATAGGCTTTGGCAAGGATGAAGCGTGCCCCATCATGTCCAAGTTGAATGGCGCGTCGGAACAGGGCTTCTGCACGCACCGAATCTCGCTTGATGCCCGTCCCCTGCAGGAGTGCCGTCGCCAGGAGCGTCATGGCTTCCGGATTGTTCTTCCGGACCAAGCCTTCCAGCGCAGAGGAGCCGTGCTCAATGGAACCCGGATCAGGCAGCCGCAAGTACATCAATGCAATTCGGCTGGCCTGATCCTCGTCCTTGGCCATGACCTTTTCGGCAAAGGCAAGCCATCGACGGGCGGCGCTCTGCTGCTCCGCCGTTGCCTGATCTGAAAGGTAGAGCTCGGCCAGATTCAGTGCGGCCTCCGCGCTGCCGCCCTCTGCAGCCCGCCGGAGCGTCATCTCGGCGAAGGAGCGCTCACCACGGACGAGATAGAGCTTCGCCAAGGCAATAGGTGCCCGCATGTCGCCGGCGCGGATCGCCTTCTCCAGCGCATCCCGAGCCAAGTTGAAATGTCCTGGTCCTCCGGCACGGGAGTAGAGAGCGCTCAGCTCGACCATGGCCGCACCGCTGCCGGCTGCTGCCGCGCGGCTGAACCATGTTGCGGCAAGCGCCTGATCCTGCGGCACTCCTCTTCCTTCGTTGAACATCTTGCCGAGCCTGACCATGGCTATGGCACTGTTGGCCTCCGCGGCCTTGCGGTACCATTCCAAGGCGCGCGGTGCTTCCGTCCCTGAGAAGCGGCTGGAATAGACGTCTCCCAGACGAATATAGGCGACAGGCGATCCGCTATCAGCCGCTTTCCGATACCACTCCATGGCATCAGTCTGCGATTCAGGGATCCCGCTGCCACGCAGCAGGGCGTCTCCCATGGCGACGGCCGCTTTTACATGACCGCGCTCCGCTGCACTTCTCAGGCGTGCAATGGCCGTCTTGAGCATGCCGCCTGCGGCATCCTGATAGAGCAGCGCTGTGCGCGCAAACTCGTAAAACGCTGTCGTGTTGTCACCGACCGACGCTCTGTCGAAAAGCTTCAGCGCGAGGGGAACATCGCGATCGACCAGAACACCATCGCGAACATGACGGCCCAACGCCAGAAGAGCCGTTGTATCGTCGTCGACACGCTGCAGCGCCTCGGCGAGGAGGCTCCTGGCAGCCGCGCGGCCCTCATCGCCATACTGGCTCCGAATTTCCGCTGCAAGGACGAGCGCGCGCGGAGCCTTCGTTTCAATGGCACGATTAAGCCAGAGTTCGGCAACGCGGCCCTCAAGACCGAGCACAGCACCGTTGTATGGATCCTCCGCGAGGATCATGGCAGCCTCGACGGACCCGCGCTGTGCCGCCTTCTCCAAGGCATTCCGGGCTTCCTGCGGCTGGCGCAAGGGAGACTTCGGATCAAGCCGAAGACGGCCCAAGCGCAAGGCAGCCTCCGTGTCGCCAATCTCGACGGCGCGCTGATA
Source organism: Microvirga arvi (assembly GCF_016892765.1). Classification (GTDB taxonomy): domain Bacteria; phylum Pseudomonadota; class Alphaproteobacteria; order Rhizobiales; family Beijerinckiaceae; genus Microvirga; species Microvirga arvi. Next base: position 207,848 of record NZ_JAFEMD010000001.1, on the reverse strand, counting down.
CCACTCGATCGCAGCACTCAGACGCTCCGCTCCATCGCTCGTTGTGCGATAATGATCGGCCAGTGTCCTCGCCGCTTCGGCAGAACCTTGCCTCGCGGCCTGGAAGAGAAGCCGCAGCCCTTGGGTTGCGAATACATTCGCCTTGGCTGGATCGGCCTCGAGCCGGGCGAGAGCCAGACCCGCCGGGCCGTGTTCGGAACGCAGGGCGATTTGATAGAGGTTCCTGGCTCCTTCAATGTCGCGCTTTCCGTTAATGCCGGCTTCCATCAGCCCAGCCAGAATGAAGGCAGCCTCATGGTTCTGCATCGCTGCGGCACGGCGCAGCAGGTCCGCCGCCTTCTCGATAGAGCTCCGTTCCTTGTCACGCGCCAGCATCAGCTTCGCTCGCCGTACGGCTGCCGAGGGCCAGTGCACTCCCGGAATTGCGAGAGCCTGATCGTAAAGACGCTCCGCCTCATCGTAACGAGGAACTTTCAGCGGGTTGGATTCGCTAACAGGGATCCCATCCTGCAGCAACTGCGCCTGCTCGATGAGTGCGGCAGGATCCTTTCGCTGCTTCAGCTCTTCCACCTTCTCCATCGTCGTTCGATAGCGAGCAGCCGGATCGCCATTCTCAGGAGCCTGTGCCCGGACCGATGGAGACGACATGATTGCGAGCAAGGCAAGGGTGCTGGCAAGCAGGGAATTGGATCTGACCATCAGCGCCCCCAGAAGCATGTAGCATTGCCGCCGATGAACTCATCGATCAGCGGCCGGTCCGAGCGAAGATTGCGCACGAACAATGCCTTCAGCCTTTTCGTCGCAAGACCCGTGCGCTCCCGTGCCACCAAAGGCTCAACCCAGGCCATGTAGTGCCGCCCATGGCTGCGCTTCGTCATGAATCCCAGATCCTGGCGGCGGAAGTCCGCCTCTCCACCGGGGATATAATTCTCCGAGGCATAGGCCATGACGATATTGGGCTCCGCAATGCCATTCAGAAGATATGACAGGACACGGTCATAGTTGGTGTCGCCGACACGCAGGCTATAAAGGTCAGTGCCGCGAGTGGCGGCGACCTCCGCCAGCACGGTCAGGCTGGCCAAGGATTGGCGCATGTACCAGAGAGCCCTCGCTCCCCGTCTTGTCTCCAGAGCAAGGCTTCCATCGGGCCGAGCCTCCGCAAGGGCGGCGCGGTAGCGATCAAGCCCTTTCGCATAGAGGGTATCGTCACCGATGGTGGCTCCCCATGTCATGAGGACGCTGTCGGCCAGATAGCGATGGTTATTGCGGTCGACGACCCCCTCGAAGACCTGATCGACCTTACGTACCAGCGGATCGATCCAGCCGAGGAGAGTCCGCCGCTGCCCCTCGTCCAATCCTCTCTGCAGGACAGAATAAGCTACGACTGTCGGCAGCAGGACCCGTTTCAAGGCATAATGGGCGTCATGCTCCACTTGGGTATTCTCGAAGGCCTTTGCTTTTGCCCAGGAGAGCATCAGGTCGCGCAGGGACGCTTCCGAAGCTGCATCCCCCGCGAGAGCCCGGCCGGTGAGCACCATCACAGCCCAGGCATAGTCGTTCGCGGTTCCGTCTGTGCCGTAGCCTTCGGTTGCCTTGAGGCTGTCGACGGGCTTGAGGCTGCTCCAGGAAGGATCCCGCGGGATCGCCAGACATGCCGCCCTGGCACCTGTGAAAGCCGGTTGCCCGAGCGAAGTCCGCCGAAGCTCAACATCGAAGAGTCCCTGTCCCTTGGCCTGAGCAAAAGACGGTCCGATTGTCAGGACGTTCAGCAGAAGGACGATGAGGACGTTTTTCATGCTGCCCCTATGTGCCTTGAGAGCTGCTGGAGAATGCTCTGTGCTGGACACTACCACTGACATCGGTGCAGTTCGATGTTCCTTGAGCGCTGAAGACCTGAAGTTCGGTGTCTCCCTCAAAGAGCCCCTGATCCCGCAACCTGCAGGATGAAACAGGCTTTGCAGGGCGGCAGGTGCTTGCGAAGAGAACATCGGAGTGAGAGGTAAGGCGCAGAACCTGGCCTTCCAGCCCCCGAATATCGCCGCCAAGGAGGCGACGGGATTGCTTCACGAAACGGTTGGAGAACATCGCCAACCCTGAAACACCCTGGGTGTTGATGCCAACGCCGTTCGTTGAGAAGCGGTTGTGCTTCAGGGAGAGGCTGGTCACGGGAGCGTAGCCAGAATCCGCAGGTTGACCTTCCCCAGTCTTGCCCGCCAGAACATTGGCAATGTAGGCGCTGACGCCCGAATTCGCGTTGGCCTCGATCCGGTTGGCATAGGCTCCCACATCGAAGCTGTTGCGCACCTTCAAACCGTCCCGCCTGTTGCTCGCGAGATAATTATTGGTCAAAACGTTGCAGGAACTCTCAAAGACAGTTACTCCGTCTTGCGCATTCCGGAACGAGCTGTTCGCATGAATCACATTGTTCGTGCTGTTGCGGTCGAGCACAATTCCCGAACCGGCATTATCAAACGAGATGTTTCCTACGATCCGGCTGTCACTGACGTCGCGCGAGACCGTGATGCCATGCCGAAGCATCGTTCCATAGATTGCATTGAAGGCGATGGTGATCTCACTTGTACGATCGTGCGCATCCACGGCATAGACGATGCTATCGCGGAACTCGTTGCCAATAACTTGGATGCGCTGCGCATCATAGGAGTGAACCCCATAATACGAGTTGCGGAATACGTTATCGACGACGATGCCCACCGGGCGCTCCTGATCCCGCAGTTCCGCTACTCGCTCCGGCCCTGATGAGAAGCTCAAGCCAAGGGATTTGGCATTATCATAACCGAGGGCACTGAGAACGGAGGATGCAACGTCCATGCGTCCATCGCCCCAGGTCAGAAGGAACGGGCGGAACGCTGGGGTCTCTCCGCTGCCTGTCCAGAGCGGTTGGCCCGACTTCTCTTCATATCCAACAATCTCCGCATCCACGATACGGACATTGCCGGCATTGACGATAAAAGCACCTGCATTCGCGCTCAGCCGGTAAACCGGGCTATCGAGGCGCGAAAGAACAAGAGTTGCTCCCGGAGCCACAAGGATGGGAGCCCGCACCGTTACGACACCTGCATCGTACCCGATGAGGTCTCTCGCGTCAGTGCCTTGCAACTGGCGCGCAACCATCCCTAATGTCGCCACGCCGCTTTGAACGACAATCACTCTGGGTGAAGGCAGTCCCTGGTGACGGATCGCCTGCTCGAGACGCGTGGCTCCATCCTCGTCGTCCTCGAAGAACTTCGCAATGTAAGGATTCTGATTGGCGAAGGTGCTTCCGACGACAGCTCCGCCCGGCCATGGCGTGCCGGCCCGAACCCCTCCAGCAGTTAGGAGGTTTTGAGGCATCTGAGCACTCGTTTTCGCCGGCTTTTTGGCGTCTGCAGTGATCAGTGTGAAGCCTCGCCGGGTCTGTATCTCCTGAACCGTCTCCATAGGCTCCTCGGAAACCGACGCTACGACCTCTACATCTTCCGCTGCGTCCACTCCGGGCTCTTCGTTCAGAGGCGCTCCGAGGACATTGGCTCGGAATCCGGCCAAACGCCGAAAGGCCGCCCCGCGTGATCGATCATCCTGGATCGAACGGACTAGGTCCACAGCATAAATGCCGCCATCGGGCAGAGCCGCAAGCTCAAGCGCAAGTTCTGCCTTATCTTCATCATGCATAACCCTGTCGATGCCGCGCTTCAGCAAAACGTCGGGAATTTCTCCATGTTTTCTTCGATCCACCAGCGCCCTTATTTCAGTCGCAGTAACGAAGTCCTTCGCACGGTTACGGATGCGATCATCGTGAATGCGCTGAGTAAGTTCATCTGCCCGAAGCTTGTCATCAGCCAGGGATCGGATAATTGTCAGAAGCGTCTTGTCGCGCGAGCCGCCCTCCTGCATCTCTGCGATTTTAATGGCTTCGTTCAAAGCGAGGTCTTTTAGTGCGATGTTGTTCTTGCGCGCGGCTTGTTGTGAGAGCTCTGAATAAGCCTGAAGCCGGTATTCTACATCCTCGATGCGGCCAGCGAGCAAGATGGCTTGGTCAAGGTTTCCGGCTATGGATTGCGCGAGAGCAACCGCCGATAGAGCACGCCCGACATCCTTCGCACCTACAAGCTCAGGAATGAGCTGCATGGCGCCGGCGATGTCGCCTGCCTTTGCCCTGGCACGTGCAATGCCGCTCAGCGCGTGTGAACGATGATCCTTGGATCCGATGCGCGGCAGCAAGGATTCGGCGTCAGCCAACCGGCTCCGATCCGCCAGACTTATAGCGAGATCACTCAATGCAGACGAGACTTCCACACCGGTTTCAAGTCGCGCTGCAAAGCGCAGTGCATCGTCCAAGCGTTCGGATCGTGTCAATGTCTGCACCACATCAGGCAGAAGGGTGCGTCGGTGCACGTCGTTCAGCGTATCAATGTATCCAAGCGCTGCAGTGAGGAGCTGATCGGCCATGCGGTCATAGCCGGCCTGCTTCAGCGCGGCGGAAAGGTTGAGCTGGATGGAAGCCTTGCCTGGACTGTCCTGCATTGTATTGAGAATTTCGGAGGCCTGAAGCGGCCCACCTCGATCGGCATAGGCTTTGACGATCGCGCCGATGGCCTTTTCCTGACGGCCCTGATCGACGATTCCCTGAGCTGCAAGAAGAGCGATTCGCGGATCCTGGCGGGAGTTAGAAGCCTCCAGGAGGTCGATGAGGAACTTCTCCCGTTCCTTGCTATCCAGCAGAGCAAGAGCCATCGAGAGACTCCCGACGATATCACCTGCCTCAAGCCGCCGCTTTGCCTCCAGCCCTAATTTGGCATCGGGTGCCTTCTCCCAAGCAGTTCCCTTGATCTGAGCCCGTGCCAGCTCATGCCTAGCATAGGCCCGGTCACGCGCTTGTGGAATCATGATAATAGCACGATCTGCCAAATCCAGGCCCGATGGACCAAGGCCCGCAGCAAGGCGGGCAGCCGCCTTGTAGGCTCCGGCTCGTGGCCCCGGTTCCGAGATCTGCCCGCCTGCCTCGATCGCAAGGGTCGCATACCTCAAGGCACGGTCCTGAGCGCCGATCTTTGCATAAGCAAGGGCGAGATCAATGAAAGCCGCGGCCCGATAAGCTGGCAACCTTTGTTCGCTGGCAATCTGATGCAGCGAGATTCCGATTTCGACGCGATCAGCACCGGGCGCGGTGCCTGTGACATCCCCGAGCGAGGCTTGCAGGAGGAAGGAGCCAAGCATGTCATGGCTCAACCCGTCGTCGGCAAGCCGCTTAAGCTCGGAGCGCGCGCCGTCACGCAACTCCGCCAAAGCGGCATTGTCCTGACCGGCAAACTTTTCGAGTAGCTTAACGCGTGCCCGCGCGACTTGGTAAAATCCAACCTTCTGCCGTGGCCCGGCCCCGTTCTGCTCCGCGGACAGGAAGGCTTGTCGTGCTTCCTCTGCAAGGCGCGCCACTTCATTGCTGTCTTGTGCCATGGCGCTGGAAACCAGCGCCATGGAAAGAAGAAGAGAGGCAATCCGCAAACGAAGTCGACCGTCAGATCGTGACGATGCGGTCATACTGATCCTCCAGGCGCACAATGTCGTCCTCGCCCAGATATGTGCCGCACTGCACCTCGATCAGGTGAAGCTCATCGTCGCCGATATTCTCCAACCTGTGAACGTCACCTTTGGGGATGTAGACGGACTCATTCGCCTTCATCACAAAAACTCTTTCGCCAACGGTGACGCGAGCCGTGCCGGAAACGACTGTCCAGTGCTCGGAGCGGTGATGGTGATACTGCAGGGATAGGCGTCCTGCTACATCGACGATGATGTGCTTCACCTGGAAGGTCTCACCGACCCGAAGGGATTCGTACGAGCCCCATGGACGCCGCACCTTCTTGTGGAGGCTGGCCTCCTGGCGCTTCGCTGCCGCCAGTTCAGCCGCCAGCCGTCCCACATTCTGTGCTTGGTCGAGAGAGCTCACAAGAACAGCGTCGGCAGTATCGATCACAACCACCTTCTCAACGCCCATGACGGCAATGAGCCTGGAGTTGCCATGAACATAGCTGTTGCGCACGTCTTGAAGGAGCGTGTCTCCGCGCGAAACATTTCCGTTTCCATCCTTGCTTCCTACGTCCCATAGGGCGGACCATGAGCCAAGGTCACGCCATTCAGGGGATACGGGGATGCAGACGAGGCGATCGCTTCTTTCCATGACGGCATAGTCGATCGAGATTACCGGAGCTGTATCGAAATCGGCCGCAAGGCGGATAGTGTCATTACCACGCTGGGCCAAAGAGAGTGCACGGCGGGCGCAGGCCAAGACATCAGGCGCATAGCGCTCGAGTTCCTCCAGGATCGTCCGTGCGGTGAACATGAAGATCCCACTGTTCCAGAGGTGGCGTCCGTCGGCAACCAGTGTCTCCGCAACGGTTCGCTTGGGCTTCTCCACGAATCCAGCGACCTTGAAGCTAGCGCCATCGAAGGCCTCACCGACCTCGATGTACCCGAAGCCAGTTTCAGGGTGGGTCGGACGAATACCGAAGAGAACGATCTGTCCTAAACGAGCGGCTGTTGCCGCTTGCGAGACTGCCTGAGAGAACACCTCCGTCTGTTCGATCACATGATCGCTTGGAGCGACCAGCATCAGCCGGTCCGGATCCTCCTCCGCAATCAGAGCCGCGGCTGCGGCAATTGCAGGCCCGGTACTGCGGACGCAAGGCTCGACCAAGAGGCGCGCCGATCCCGTATGAAGTTGTCCGAACTCGCGCAAGGCAAGGTCGCGATGACTGGTATTCACGACGATAAGGGGCTCTGCGTACTGCTCCGTACGGAAGCGTTGAACCGTCTGCTGGAACAAGCTCTCGTTGCCTGAGAGGGCATGAAACTGCTTCGGCTCACTTGAGCGGGAAACCGGCCATAGACGGGTGCCTGATCCACCGCACATCAAAACCGGGATGATATTGTCCATTGTTGATCTCCAAAAATCCAAGTGAGGTCCTCAATATGATGACCTGGGCTCAGTCATTCCCCAGACCCGAGCCCGGCAAGGCGCCTCCCGTTATCGGTTTGAGGCTCTTTGGCCCTTTTTGGTGCATTGGCCACTTCGCTACCCTTGTTGAAGATAGCTGCAATCCTGTTTCCTGCCCAGCTTGCAGCTGTTTGCAGTTTACTGACAGCTGAACCGATCGAAGACCCAGAAAATGTATTGAAGACTACAGATACAGGTTGCCCAATTGTCGATGCGCCCAGTTCACGGCCAGGCGCGAGTTTGACGATGAACCGCCCTGCCGCTGCATGGTCTTCGAAGGATGGCAGGCGTTCTATATTGGTTTCCTTTACCCGCGTGCCGTCGGCATATTCGATGACAGCGCTCGCCCCTTTATAAAAACGAAGGACCTGATCGTTCGGAACGCTCGCAGTAATGTAGAGAGTACTTGATTTCTCACGTAAGGTAAGGATCGGCATCCCTTCCCTGACGAAGTTGGCAGTCCGGCTGTAGCGAGCCTGAACCACGCAGGAGCACGGGCTGTCGATGACGATGCTGCTGCCCTGGGATCCCTGGATCGTAAGGAGCGGCTCTCCAGCCTTCACCTCATTACCGGCAGCAACGAAGGTGAGTTGGCCATTGGACGGAGCAGGAACTGTGACCAGATCAGCCGTGATCTGGGCCGCCTGGCCCGGAACGAGATAGAGGCGCTCGAAAAGACTTGCCCCTATGAAACCGACAAGAAGCAATGTCACCGCGCCGATGCCAACATAACCTGCAACGCTGCGCCCATGGTGGGCCAATTTGGCTGCAAAACCTTGAGGCTGCGGCTTCGGAGGAACCTCGCGGGTCTTGCCCTCATTGCGACGGGAAACAACATCCAGAACGTCGCCGGCTTCTACCACTTCTCCAGATAAGTAGGCATCAAGCATGAACCGCAGGAGACTATGCTGGCGAGGAGAGACGTCGACAAATCGAAGACCAATCCTGTTGTGTTCCTCAGCAACGTAGCGCACCTCCGCATTGATGGGCAGAGTGAGCTCATAGCCACTGAATGGAAAGGCAAGGGTGAGATCGAGAACATTTCCAGCCTTGACGTCGAGCGATCCTGTGCGCAGACCGATTCCTCCGACCGAAACGTCGACGACAGCAAGCTGCATTCCGTTATGAATGCACTTCACAGGAAGGCGATATCGTGGATGCTGCCTTTGAACCTCGGCTTCGTGCGTGATCTTCGTCATAAAGATATTCTCCAAGCGGCATCGCTGTCTTTAAGGAAGGATGTGCATCGGCGTTGGCAGCACGTCCATGCTCCATGCCAAGACCGTCAGGAAAGCGGTGAGCGCAAGACCATGCATGTAGGCAGACATGAAGTTGCTTGCGATCAAGGGGCGCTTCGCCACATTCCCAGATGTCGTCTTCTGCCGAGTCCATTTCTGGCGATCCAGACGGAATGTGACATGAACCTTAATGAGCGATCCGAAGATCTGATTGAAGTAGAGGAGGAACGGATAGAAGACCGACACCCTTGGTCGGGCAGCCAAGAGAGACAAGGTCAAGACATACCGGGATGCCAGAATCCAGAGTGCATAAAGCAGGAGAGCATAGCCACTGATGAAGATTGCAGCGAGAAGGGCGACAGCGAAACCGACCAGCGACGTCCACATTGACATTCTCTGGTCGAGAATTGCCCACCAGGTGAACAAGCCGATTTTCCAGGGGCCAAGGGCAACAGCCCTGGAGTTCGTCCGCAGCATGTTTCCGAACCACCGCACCATCAGCATAGCAGCTGCCGATATGAAATTTTCCGATGGAGGATCCTCCACGGTCAGAACGACGACATCCGGAACGTAGAGCATCTTGTATCCATTCCGGAGCAGCCAGAACCAGCTCGACTTATCGTCCCCGGTCAGGAACTTGAAACGGCCCAAGCGCCAGTGATCGACATAATCCAGCTCAACCTGACGTATGAATTCCGGACTGCAGATGATATTCGCCCGGAACATCGACATGCGCCCTGTCAGCGTCAAAACTCGCTCCGACAGGCCTACAGATGACATGAGCGTATGCCGCTGAGCAAAGCGCAGAGCGTACCACTCCTGAAATATGCGGGCGCCACGCACTTCGCTCGTTTCATCAGTCGTCAGAGCACCGACTGCCGGATCGAGCCGGAAGAAGCCGGCACACTTCCACACGAGATCCCGAGGAACGATGCTATCGCCGTCAATAACGGCGACAACATCGTCGGGCGCCGGGGCCTGCCGCGCGACGGCTCTGAACCCATAGGCAAGAGCGTCTCGCTTACCGGTTCCGGCAATTCTCACGATCACCAAGTTGACCTTGTCCTGGTCGCCACAGATCCTCTGGAACAAGCTCTTGATCAGGCGCTGGTCGCCTGTCTCTACGATGGACGCTACGATGGTGGCCTTCCCTGGCGCTGCTAATGCAGCTTCGAAAGCAGCCCGGTAGACACGCGTGGTGACAATGCTGTCGATGCGAAAGGTTGTCACAAGCAGATATGCATGAGGAGGATCCAGCCTGATTGCCGCATCGGCAGCCTTCCGCTGTCTTGGAAAAATCATTTTGCGGAACACCAGTGCTCGAACGAAGTGCAGCAGACCCCATCCGTAACGCCACATGGCCAGAATTCCGACGGCGCCGATTATACCGGTGCCGACGGAGCCATAGGCCTCTAGTGGAAGCGCAGCAGCCAAAGCTGCTACGGCAACCACGTAGAGTATATGCGCCCCTACTGTCTCCGAGAGACGGACGCTGCCGTTACCAGCAGATTCCCTGATAGACGTCACCTGAACACCTTGTTGGATCGATGCGGACGAGATCAATGAGAGGGCGATCATCCTGTACGACGTGAAGGATTCGCTTGGCCTCCTCACGATTGCCGAGAACGAAGACCTCGGCATGATCGACGACTTCATTGATGTCAGCTGTCAGAAACGATGTCAGATGCGGGAGATGCGCTTTCACGAACTGGAGGTTCGCCCCTGTCAGCTTCGAGACTTGAATGTTCGGATCATAGATTCGGATATCGTATCCTCGGCCATACAGACGCTCCGCCAAGTCAACCAGCGGGCTCTCACGCAAGTCGTCCGTCTCCGGCTTGAAGCTCAAACCGATGATCCCGATTCGCCGCTTGCCGGTTGCAGCGATCATGGAGTAGGCACGCCGCAACTGCTCCTCGTTGGCCGCCATCGTGGCATCGAGAATGGGGGTTGGCACATCCAGCTTTCGGGCCGCAAATCGCAGAGCACGAAGATCCTTGGGCAGACAAGAGCCGCCGAAGGCAAAGCCGGGTTTGAGATATGCTTTGGAAATGTTGAGACGCGTGTCGGCGCACAAAACATCCAGCACCGCATGACCGTCAATGCCGGCTTCCTTGCAGATGTTACCAATTTCATTGGCGAAGCTGATCTTAAGAGCATGCCAAGCATTGTTGGTATACTTCACGGCTTCGGCAGTTCGGATGGAGACGATCCTAGGCTCGACCTTGAAGATCTTATGAAGTTCGATCAGACGGTCTACCGTCGCCTGATCGTGGCGTCCGAAAATGATCGCGCCGGGATCATAGTAATCGCTAATGGCGGTGCTCTCACGCAGGAACTCAGGGTAATAGGCAACACCGAATCCTACGCCAGCTTGACGCCCTGAGGCACGCTCGAGAGCAGGTAGAACAATGCTCTCCATGGTTCCAGGCAATATCGTGGACCGCATCACAACGGAATGGAAGGAATTCTTCTCCCGGATCGCTGCACCAATCTCTTCGGCAGCGGCACTGACATAAGCCGTGTCAAGAGAGCCGTTCGAACGGGAGGGCGTTCCGACACAGACAAAAGATAAATCCGAGCCCTGGATAGCTTCACGCACATCGCTTGTAGCCACGAGGCGCTTGCTACGGACTCCGCTTTGAATCAGCTCGCCGAGGCCTGGTTCGACGATCGGGCTGATGCCTTCATTGAGTGGACCGACTTTCTGAGGGTTTGGATCGACCGCAATAACGTGGTGACCATCATTTGTGAGGCACGCTGCCGAAACCGCTCCGACGTAGCCAATCCCGAATACACTAATTTGCATTAGGCTGTTCCTGCTGACCGACAGTGGAATTAAGGCGCTAAATGCTTGGCGCGCCGGGTACAGCCCAATAAATACTACTGCTTGACTCAAAAGCTCTTCACTATTCTGGCTGGAGAGATACCTCATATGGGTTAAGAAAAGAACTACTCCTATCAACGGCCCTACTTAACTCATAAGAGTGCATACACCCACTTGATTATTTTTGCTGCACTGCACTCAGAGATTTTGCTCAATCTATACTAAGCTTATTCTTATGAACGCCAATTTTCACATGGATTAGACCAACAAGCCCGATAGAATTTTGAGATACTCTCGGACCGACAGCACCAACTGGGGGAGCGGCTTTGCGAGGTTCTTCTTTGAAATATTCGCTATGCCGGTCCTAGGCTGTTACTGAAATGGATGCTCCACCACAGGTACAGGTGTGACGAACCTGCTGGGCGCTGGACAAAGCGCAATGGAAGACTTTCAATGAAAAGCTCCCAACGTGAATTTTTTACGTTATATTATCTTACCCCCTTCGGATGGGAGAGAATCAGTCTTCACCACCCCTTCTATGTCACGCTTCCGGTTTACCTCGTACTGGGCTTAAGCCTCGCGATTGAACGGCCATTGTTCAGAAATGCTGTCTTTACCATGCGCTCCAAGAAAAGTTGACGCCTGCCGCGCAGCTAAGACAGAATTCTGCACCTCCAAGGCTTTCGCGGAGGAGTGGAAACCCTTCGAACAACATAGTTTATTTGTTCTGATTATAACCAGATAAAAAGCGAACAACTCTAACGACTGAAAATATAGCCGGAGAACGGCTCGACATATTTCGGGGCACCAGACATTGACTTCGCGAGCATCAGTTACTCCAAGCAAGAATTTTAGTCTGATCCATTGGAAGATTACTCTTCCGATAGATCGAAATGGCACATTCTTCGGCACAGCCAGCGAGGTGAAAAATCTCAGCGGGTACCAGCATCGCGATTATTTCTACACAGGCTTCGATGGAGCCATGGTGTTCAAAGCTCCCGTCGAAGGAGCAACAACAGCTGGTTCCCGGTATGCACGCTCTGAATTGCGCGAGATGAACGGCTCCGAGCGGGCAGCATGGACGATCCGGCAGGGTGGCTTCATGAAAGCCACCTTAGAGATCGACCAAGTTCCGACGCTCTTCAACGGAGCAAAGGGGCGCATGATCGTCGGGCAGGTTCATGGAAAGGATGACGAACTTGCCCGCCTTTATTGGGATAAGGGAGCCTTATATTTCGAGAACGATATGGCAGGGAGCACTGGCAGAGAGACAAAGTTCATGCCGAGCAACAGCGCTGGTGCCAAACCCGATGTTTCTCTGAATGAAAAATTTACCTACACCATCGACGTCACGTCCAATCGTGTAAAAGTGACGGTCTATGCCGATGGGCAGACATACACGGCCGCAGATACGATCCATCAGGCTTGGAAGAGCGATGCCCTATACTTCAAGGCTGGCACCTACCTAGGAGTCAACGAGACGCAAGGAATCGGCTATGGACAGGCCTCCTTTTATGCCCTGAAGTTCAGCCATATCGATGCGACGCCTCAGCCAATGTCGAAATCACCTTCTCTCCCTTCCACATCGAAAACCTATTCTGGGACAAATGAGGGCGACAAGCTGACCGGCTCCAATGCCAATGATAGGGTGGAGGGTAAAGGCGGCAACGATTTGCTCTGGGGCAAAGGCGGCAACGACGTGCTCGTCGGCTCATCGGGCCAGGATACTTTCACGTTCGATACAAGACTTGGGGCCAACAACATCGACGTCATTCTCGACTTCAACGTCAGGGACGACACGATCCGCCTCAACGATAGTGTTTTCACGAAGCTCAAATACGGAAAACTCGCACCGGAAAGTCTGGTCATCGGCCCGAAGGCTTTGGATGCACAGGATCGGATCATCTATAACGACAAGACAGGCGGCCTCTTCTACGACGCTGATGGATCCGGCAGGACACGTGCCGTCCAGTTCGTCAAAATAGATGCAGATCTGAAGATAACTGCAGCCGACTTCCTCATCATATAAGAAGTACTCTCCTGACATCACGGACTGGAGAAGACTTCCGCTCCTCTTAGCAGTCGGCACTTATCCGAAAGAGCTAGCAATCGATTTCGTGCACTCTAAACGCAACTCAATTACACTCGCGCAGGAAATCTTACGGCCAAGCTGACGTCCTATTGCCACGATTGATACCGAGAAATGTCCTCAACCAAGGGGACATGCATGATCTCTCGTCTTCATCTTGCCTGTGCAGTGCTCGCCTGCTCCTTGCCAGCCGCTGCATCGGAGCAACCTTTGATCAATTCATTGGTCGCACAGCACGCCAAGGCGCACAGCGTCCCTGAAGCGTTGGTCCATCGGGTCATCAAACGAGAAAGTGGTTATAATCCGCAGGCATCAAGCCGAGGCAATTTGGGATTGATGCAAATCCGCTATGCGACAGCTCGCGGCATGGGATATCGAGGAAGTCCATCGGGATTGCTCGATGCCAATACCAATCTGACCTATGCGGTTCCCTATCTTGCCAATGCGTATAAAGTTTCAGGTGGCAACGCCGATCGCGCAGTGGCTCTATATGCCAGCGGCTATTACTATGAAGCGAAGCGCAAAGGCCTGCTTCATGCGCTAAGGACGGCGATCGACGATCCTGTCTCCACCGGCTCGATCACGCCGCCTGCAGCGGCTTTGCCCTCCGCAGCATTCACGTCGGCCACTGCCCGCTGAATTCGCCGGACGAACAGATGCTCAGCCTCGATTAGGTTGAGCATCTGCACAGGCTGCGTGGGCGTCTCAATGTCATGCAGGCTCCGTATCGATCCCTGCCTCCGCCAAGTCCTTGAACCCTCCGATGTTGAACACTGCGGTATAGCCCATGTCCTGCAGGGTCTTCCCTGCCAACGCTGAACGTCCGCCCGAGGCGCAGTGCAGGAGAACCGGTCTATCCTTCTGGAACATTGGATTGTGATACTGGCTCTCGGGGTCGGCACGAAACTCCAGCATGCCCCGAGAGACATTGATCGCTCCTTTGAGCTTACCGGTTTGCTGGACCTCCGTTGGATCCCGCACATCCACGACAAGAACCTCGCCCGCACGCATCTTCTCGGCTGCTTCGCTGGGGGACAGCCTGGGGACTGAGGAATTTGCTTCAGCCAGCAGATCCTTCACGTTTCTAGCCATGGTTCTCTCCATACAGAGCCTGCTATGTGGCAGCGGCAAGAGGCTCCGCCCACCGGCTTCATGTGTCAAGAAGGATCAGGCTCAAAGCCGATGAAGCGGGCAGTGGAGCCTTGATGCTGTCTGGCGCGTTGATGAAGGCCAAAGCGCTTTAGCGATCCCAGAGCAGTCGAGTTCCGGACGAGAGCAGTTTTACGTTTTGATTGGAATACTCCGCCCAGGCTTGGGCCAACACCATTCCACAATCCTCAAGAGGATCATGACATGTCACGCGAGGTAACAGATTCCGAAGGCATCGCATGGTCTTGCATTCAGGCCTTTGCAGGACTTGGCAATGATCCGGAGAAGACTGATGCGGCGCGGGTGGACGGTGCAGAAGATCACGTTCATGTGGTCTGCACGCCGTCGGGAGGAGCAAAGTCAGTGCGCCTCGAGCTTCCTGGGGATTGGGAGAAAACTATGTCCGATGACGCCCTGCTGGTGGCTGTTCGCTCGCTATTAAAGGAAGAGCAGTCTTCAAGGTCTGACGCATGACGTGAGAGGGTCTGCAATGCTTGAATGGCCAAAGATCGCATTTCTCGATTTTGAAGCCTCTTCCCTGGGCAAGAACGGCCATCCCATCGAGGTCGCCTGGGTTCTCGCAAATGGTAAGGAGGAGAGCTATCTCATCCGGCCCGACCCATCTTGGACCGATTGGGATGCAAAGGCGGAGACCATCCACGGAATCTCGCGGGCTCGGCTGGAATTGGAAGGAATCGCAGTATCGGCGGTTGCACAGCAAATGGTGTCCGCTCTGGCAGGGCATAGCCTCTACGCAACAGCACCTTCGTGGGATGGGAAATGGTTGAGTCGGCTGCTTCGCACGGCTGGTCTGCCGCGGCATGCCCTGCGCCTTGAGGATACAGAAGCGGCACATCGGCAGGTGGTGCATGGGATCTTGCATAATGCGGGCGTCCCAGCAGAGCTGCATGATGGAATTTTGAAGGACGTCCTCGCTCAAGCCCAGAGAGAGGATGATCAACTCGGCCCTGCTGAGCACCGCGCTCTCGCAGATGCTCGACGCGAGCAACGACTTTGGCTGGATATCCGTCACCGTGTTCAAGAGATCGCAGGACACCTGGGGAGTGCTGCCGCTCAGGCGCCTGGATTCAATGAGGGGCTGAGCCGGCCTGCCACGTAGGAGTTAAACTTCGCTTGAACAGACCCCACAGACCGCCCAATAGATCTCTTAGATTCAGTAACCGTCCGGCAGTTGAGATGCGATGTCCTGATTGGGACGGGTCAGAACGTTGATACGTCGACCATCAGGGAGTTCGATCGTCCGCAATCTCATCACTTCTAGACCTGCATCAACTCCCTCTTGAACTGATCCATAACGCGTTATCCGCGCACGCCGCTCAAGGCTATTGCGAGGCGGACGGGCCTGTGACACCTCAACACGGGGCTCGTATCTTCGCGCAGCCTGCTCATTCCGCCTTTGACTGCGTGTCGCATTGCGTACTTGCTGCGATGATCGGCGGATTTTGCCTTCCTCCGATGACTTCTCCTTGACCTGCGCGCTTGCTTCCTCCTTCCGTGGTGATGCCACGGAAGGGGCCGGCGCCTCCGCGCTTTCCTTATCCTTGAGAACTTGCGGTGGTGCCGGGCTCGAAGAAAGCTGAGCCGGAGACGGCGCAGTAGCAGGGGAAGAGGTCTGTGGCTGCTGCACTGCAGGAGCAGGGGCCGGCCCTGGGGCTTTCGTACCACTCTCTGCCGGCGGATCGATCCAAGTGCGCCCAGCTTGAGCCAACACGGGAATTGGAGTCCCCAAGACTCCCATTAGTGAAGCCATCAACAGCCAATGCCCTGCTGATCCTACCATGACTCAACTCCATTCTTCTCATGAAGGAACGCTTCTGCCGCCATTCCCGGTTCCACTGGCTCAGCGCCGAGAAGCTCAAATAGGGCTAAGTCATTGAAGATTAATATTATTTTATTTCAAAGCCTAGCTTGCACGGCAAGCACGATGTGCGGCCGATGGGCTGGGGCCGAAGCGCGAGCCCCACGACATCGACCTCTTGCTTAAAAAACCAGACGGTTGTGATGCCGGAAAGCCAAGAAAAAGAGGCTCAGCCCTTGCGCAAGCTGTGCAGTAACCGAAATAAGAGATCCCAATTGTGAGCAAGGCTAAATGGACCAGATTTTGACATTGGCGACGGATCCGACTGCCTGGGTGGCGTTAGCGACCCTTGTTGTTATGGAGGTGGTGCTCGGAATCGACAATCTCATCTTCATCTCGATCCTGACCAACAAGCTGCCTGCTCATCAGCAGGCCAAGGCCCGCAAAATCGGCATTGGGTTGGCCTTGGTGCTTCGTCTCGCCCTGCTCGGGACGATCGCTATCATCGTTCGATTGACCGATCCCCTGTTTACGGCCTTTGACCATGGCTTTTCGTGGCGCGATCTCATCCTGATCGCAGGCGGTCTGTTCCTGGTCTGGAAGGCGACCAAAGAGATCCACCACAATATGGATCCTGATCCAGGTTCCGACCTGTTCGAAGGTCGCAAGGCTCAAATAAGCTTTGCATCGGCGATCGTGCAGATCCTGCTGCTGGATCTCGTGTTCTCGATCGACAGCATCATCACAGCAGTCGGAATGACGGATCATGTGCCGATCATGGTGATCGCTGTTGTCACCGCTGTAACCGTCATGTTGCTGGCGGCTGATCTTCTGGCACGTTTCATTCAGAAAAATCCGACAGTGGTCATGCTCGCTCTCGGCTTCCTACTCATGATCGGCATGGTCTTGATCGCGGAAGGCTTCGGTGCTCACGTGCCCAAGGGCTATATCTATGCAGCAATGGCTTTTTCGGCTCTGATCGAGATCTTGAATATGCTCTCGCGCCGGGCCAAGAGGGCGCAATAATCCAAAGAAGATCGGGCGCGGCGATTGAACTTCCGTGCTCGATCCTTTCCTCGCAGGCCTGTCAATCCTCAAGCTGTGCTGCTTCAGCGGCCGTCCAGAGGCTCAGGATCGCGTCCGAATCCGTCATCCTGAAAAGCTCCTCCAAGCTGATGCCGATGGATGTCCCATACCGAAGCATCTTCTCACGGTCAGCCTCAAATGTGTTCTTGTCGGCCCATTCCGGGCGTGCGTCGATCAAAGCACTCATCATCCGCCAAATCTTGTGGGAGTGTGAGGGGCCGAACATACCCTCTCCTTCTCTTGCACGGATTCCTCTTTATGACGAAGGAAGTAAAATAAACCCAAAATCGGGCCAAGTGGATTATATGTTATAATGAAAACCTGCATCTACTCAGATAATAAGCTACAATGTTCCATTCCAAGACAAATCGAGTCTTCATAGGAGACTAATTGATACCGCCTTGCTGGCAACAATTCTGTTGGCCTGCCCTCGTCACCTTGCTTATAGAATAAATTCAGATCAGATCGTTGTACGACCGATGAAGCGTCTGTTGTCAGAAGTTTATTTGCACCTGATCGCAGGCGTGATTGCACTTGGAATCCTTGGGATTTCAGCCCACACGCTCTGGATGGATCGACTTGGCACCTGGCAGGAGGCTGAAAGGTCTTCCCATAATATGCTGACCACCATCACCCGTGATCTCGAGAACAATATCGAACTCCTGGACCTCTCTCTCAAGGGAGCGATCGAGGGTCTTCGCCATCGCGGGTTTCATAAGCTTTCGCCTGACCTTCAGTACAGGATGCTCTTCGACAGGGCGGTTTCGGCATCCTTCATGGGGAGCTTGCTGCTCCTGGACAAGAATGGCGACCTGATCGCCGATGCGGGGCCGATCATTGCCTCACGTTCGCTCAACGTCTCCGACCGCGAGTACTTCAAGGTCCATAAGGAGAATAACCACCTTGGGCTCCATGTGAGCCGCCCCTACCGCAGTAAAGCACCTCACGGCGATCTCAGCATCGGGATCAGTCGACGCCTTTCCGATCCCGATGGCGCCTTCGCCGGAGTGGCTATGGGTTCGATTGCCCTGAGCACGATCAATCAACGCTTCCAGAACCTGAGTCTTGGCCCGCTAGGGGCCATCAACCTCTTCCGCAGCGACGGCGTCCTCCTGACACGCTACCCCTACGACGAAAGCCAGATCGACCAGAACCTTGGTGGTTCGCCTCATGTCCAGCGACTCCTGCGCGAGAAGTCGGGGACCTTCGATTCGGTCTCTCCGATCGATGGGGTGCACCGCATCATCTCCTTCGAGCGGCTGGACAGATATCCGATGGTTCTTACCGTTGCACTGTCGGTGGAGGAGGTTTTCTCCGCTTGGGAAAGGAAAGCCCTTGTTCTCAGCCTTGTGACGCTGGTGCTGTGCTGCGCAGTCGTCGGATTGACATTTCTCTTCCAGCGCGAACTTAAACGCCGCACGAGAGCCGAGACCAAGCTCAGACGCATCGCGCGAACGGATGACCTGACAGGCCTTCCGAACCGTCGTGCCTTCCGTGAGACTTTCGAGCGCGAATGGCGCCAAGCGATCCGTTCAGGCTCCACCCTGTCGCTGCTCTACATCGACGCCGATTACTTCAAGAGCTTCAATGACCGCTACGGGCACGGACGCGGCGATGAAGTGCTGCGCGCGATCGCCGGCACGCTCGACGGCAGCATCCGCCGACCACGGGACATCGCAGCCCGCTACGGCGGCGAAGAGTTCGCCATCATCCTGCCCGAGACGGATCTGGCGGGCGCCCTGATGATCGCCGACAGGATTCGACAGACCATCAGCGCCATGGCCCTCGTGCATGAGGGAAGCCCTTATCAATGTGTCACGGTGAGCATCGGTGCCGCTTCTGAGCGGGCACCCCGCGGTGGCGAGAGGAACACTCTCCTCGAGGCGGCGGACCAAGCGCTCTATCTTGCCAAGGCAGCGGGCCGTAATTGCGTCCGCAGCCCCGGCGAGAGCATCCGCTCACATCAGGCAGCCTGACCCTGACTCTTCAGGGAATGAAAGGCGACCTCACTCCATCTCCCTTGCCCAGTGCCATCCGACGTCTCAAGCGACCGCGATGCACTCGATCTCGATGTCGAACTCCATGGGCCAGGATGCGACTGGCACGAAGGTTCGCGAAGGAGGATTCTCGGGGAAGAAGCGGGCATATACACGGTTGATGGCGGCATAGAACCCGGCATTGGCGGCATAGATCCGCACCATCACCACCTTGTCGAGGGAGGTTCCCGCACTCTCGAGGCAATGCTGAAGCGCCCGCAGGGACGCCTCGGTCTGCACCTCGATATCGCCCTTCACGAAGCCGCCCGTCTCGAGATTGAACGGCGGCGTTCCCGAGACGAAGACGAAACCGTTCGCCCTCGTCACCATGGACAGCGGAACGCCTACCCGGCGCACGCCTTCAGACAGAACTGGGACTTCGACGACTTCCTTGGACATGCCTGGTCCTCCCCTTGCATGCTGCCACTGTATCGTATGCAAACAGTTGCACCAGTCCGACATTCAGGTTCAAGGACGACGGATTTCCCTCACTGGGCGAGCCATCGGCTCGTGAACCGCTGCCCCTGCCGATAATCGCGCCAGTTGGTGTTGCATCGGATTCACCTGAAGCGGCGGGTGGCGCGGTTCTACAGCCTCATGATTGAACGGGACCTGTTCAGAAGGGTTTGTCCCATCGACTGCGCCTATTTCGGGAACAGAAGCTGCACCTGGGTTCTGAGCTGCCAGTCAGAGCCCCCGCTAGGCCTTGCGACGTTGTAGTAGGCCGCGAGCTGCGCATTGATCGGCTGCTTGCCGATCTTGAACACCCGCCCGAAGCCGCCACCGATTGGCACAGTCCAGCGGTCGCCATGGCTGGCTTCCCAGTCGGCGGTGATGATGGGCGACGACGTCAAGTACCAGCCGCCGGGCAGGTTGTAGTTCACGAAAGGCTGCAACAACATCTGGTTGACGGGGCTGCGGTTGCTCTTGCCCGCGAAGGACCAGACATTGTTGACGAGCACGCCGAGCACCCAGGGGCCTTGGATTGTCAGGGCAACAAAGGTCGGACCGATCGAATACTTGCCCTGTGTGAGCGTCTTGTCGGTGCCGGTCGGGAACACGAAGGTCGGACCGATGCCCCAGATGATGCCGTGCGTCGGCTGCTTAGGCGAGAAGAAGAAGCTCGGATTGATGTCCCCGAGACCGAACTCGCGGTCGCCCGTCACGGTCAGGGGCGGTTGCGAGATCACCGGCGTGATCCAGCGCGTGATCAGGTTCCAGTCCCGGTCCAGCGAGATCGGGATGACGGGCTGGATGTTGAGGATGTCCTGAAGCTGATTGTGCGGGCCGACGTGGAAGTTGAAGTTGTTCTGGAACGGCACGCTGATCATATCGGCAATGGGGTTCTGCGCCGCCTTGGCGAGATCGCTCGTGCTTGCCTCGTGCTGCTCCTGGGCAAAGGCGAAAGAACTTCCGAAGCCCACTGATATGGCGAGTGCCAGCCACAATCCCAACAGCCCGCAGGGCGTGCATTGTCCAGTCATGAGGTGCTCCATCCGAACTCCCCAGCCCGCCCACAACAAGTCAAGCAGAGTTCCGTTCAGGGCGATAGACGGCAGGCTGCCTCCCCTGCGCAAAGTCGGGGCCTGTTGTCTACGGATCACAGGACGGCACGACGGTTTGCGGCAGAGATACGCGAGCCGCCGACAGACGTTTACAATTGGTGCAAATGTTGGTTCCGGGAGGAGCTGAATAGCCTCGATGATCCGCCGAAGGTTGTCACGCTCCACCCCCGTGCTATCGATCGCTATCTCGAGGCAGTGAAGCGCCTTGGGATAGCGATCGCGGAAGGCTCAACCGAAGGAAGCGAACTCTCGAAAGCCTCGGCGCGTGAATTGGTTGATACTATCGTCGTTCACCCCGCCACAGCCGCAGGCCAAGTCTCGATTGACATCAATGGCAGCTTGGCAAAATTGATCGGCGGAACGCCATTCCCGCAGGGGCGGTCTAATGTTAGCGGAGGTCCGCTACCGTCAATCCGCCCACTCTTCGACCCTTGAGTTCCGCCTATGTTCTTTTGGCTAAAACTGAGATTTCAGGCAACTTCAGCTTTGTGCCAGAAGCGGACAATACCCCTATTGTGAATTTTCTCTCACGCATTTCGCCTCGCTCGTCCTCTCGTCCTATTGCATCTGAGCTGGCCGCAACAACTCCGGCTTGAAGAACCGGCTCGCAAGAGCCGCCAAGATGATTGGCGTGAAACCGATCACGGCGGCATAGACCAGCAGGCCCGCATTGCCGATCACCCCGGACTTGAAAAATCCGTAGCCGACGAAAAGCAAGACATGAGTGACGGCTCCGGTGGCGAACGCCACGCCCACGACCTTGCCGCTGTATGGTCCGCGAATCGCGCAGGCATAAACGACCCAGAGGGACAACGGAACAAACAAGATGACGCTGCTCCATACGCCGGTGTTGTAAGCGCCCTGCGCGACGCCCCCCACGGTGTGCAGAAGTCCGTTGGCAAAGATCAATCCCCAGAAGCTGAGGCCGATGAGGACGTTGCGCCTGCCAAGGTACGCCGCCAGCGGCGCCCCAAACCACATGAGAGCGATGTTCACCACCGGGTAGAACGACAGGGGAATCGGGCAGTCCGGATACGGCGGAAAACCCAAGTTCTTGCAAATCATTTCCTGGATTGAGTAATCGAAGCCGAGCACCGGCAGGCTGTATTCCTCGAACTGATGCACCAGATAGAGCGGTGTGGCGAGCCACCCCAGCCACACTACATCACGCCATCGCGATATCGCGGTGTTGCCACGGAATGTGTCGGCCGTCAGCAGGATGGCGACCATCGGGATCGCTCCACCCAACCCGATGAACGGCCAAACCGTGTAGAACCAATTTGTTTGCATCGCCCCCCGACACGAGATGGCGCTGAGCGTACTGAAAAGCTCACTGGTTACAACTTGACTCCCGCAAAACTAAACTCAACGGCGTTGCGTAAGATTAACATTGCTTGCAACTGGTCGATCGTTTGGACGGGAGTCCGCTTCGGGTAATAAGCAGACGCTCGCAATCCACGCAAATGTCTGCTCGGCCAACGTGGCCTGAACAAGCTACTTAGTAGCAGTAGCAGAGATCCACCACATAGCTTTGGCTGCGAATGAGTGCGGAGCCTGCCAAACATCAACTGGATGCTGTTCAGCTACAGAAGTCACTGAGCTTTTTTTGCGGAGGCGCTACCAAAAAGGAGGCTAAAATATATAATTTGCCTTCAGTTTCAATTACTTAACCGATTGATGGTAGCGGAGGAGGGAT
Organism: Microvirga arvi; assembly: GCF_016892765.1. Taxonomy (GTDB): domain Bacteria; phylum Pseudomonadota; class Alphaproteobacteria; order Rhizobiales; family Beijerinckiaceae; genus Microvirga; species Microvirga arvi. The sequence continues at coordinate 185,352 of NZ_JAFEMD010000001.1, read as the reverse complement.
TTGAACCCCCGACACAAGGATTATGATTCCTCTGCTCTGACCAACTGAGCTACTCCGCCCCAGGCAGCGGGGGCGGACCCCGCATCAGGCAAGCGCGATATAGGGAAGGTTGCCCCCCAGTGTCAAGAAAGACGGGCGGTCAAACTGCGGATTTGTGGCGGTCCGGCCGATCACGCTGCCTCAAACGGAGAGTGGCGCCAAGCTGTGGGGCGATTCCCTTGAGAATCCGAACCTGAGCGAATAGTCGATGACTCGATCAGCCCTTGGGCTTCATGCGCCAGAGTTGGAAGCCCTCGGACGAGACTGCCTGTTCAATGGTCTTGCGGGAGAACTTGTGCGGCGGAGCCTCACGGGAGTTCAGCGTGCCGGTCAGGCCCCATGGAGCATATTTGGACGGGAGCTTCGTGCCGGATTCATCTCCTGCAAAGGCATGAAGATCGTCCTTGGCCTGGGAGGTGAACATGAAAAGACGCATAGGAAGTGCTTTCGTGGTCTGGAGACGCCCCTCCTTTGGAGATAGGGCTTGGAACGCGAAAGTCACCTCTTGGCACAGAGGGATCGGCCATCAGCTCATCCGCTTGTGCCTAATGTCCTAGGATAGCTTCTTGATTCTCATCAGCTTGAAGAAGCCGCTCGGGAACAGGGACCTGAGTTCCACAACCTCCATGCGCCCCGTCCGGCGTGCCCAATCCTCGACCCGAGCGGCCTTGAAGGCCGAGCTCCAGCCGATCGCCTTGGCCAAGGGAGAAGCCATCTCCTCCAGAGTCGCGATAGGCCCCGAGGGCTGCCCCCAATGATTGGCCAGCACGATCTCCCCGCCAGGCTTGAGCACACGCATGAACTCGTCCAAAGCCTTCTCGGGTTCGGGCACGAGGGTGATGATGAACTGCGCCGTCACCGCGTCGAAAGTCCCGTCCGGAAAGCCGAGGTGGGTGACATCCATCACCTGCAGGCTTTTCACATGGGAAAGGCCTTTCTTCTCGACCTTGTCCTGCGCCCGGCGGAGCATGTCCTCCGACAGATCGACTCCATAGACCTCGGCGTGCTTCGGATAATAGCCGAGGGACAAGCCCGTCCCGACGCCGGCCTCGAGAATCTTTGGACCGCAGGCGACAGCAGCGTTCACGGCGGCGCGCGCGGCCGGCTCCGTCAGCTTGTCATAGACGAGGTCGTAGATCGGCGCCCAACGCGCATAAGCCTTGCGCATCAGGACGGTGGTCGCTCCATCCGTCATATAGATTCCTTCGGTCGAGGCCTCAGGCCGCGGCGGGCGCGGTTTCGGCGATTGTGCGAGCTATGGTGCCCCCGCCAAGGATCCGTGCCCGGGGCGCATCGCTCTCATAGATGACACAAGCTTGGCCGGGAGACACCCCATCTTCCGCCGATAACAGCTCGACAATAGTGCTGGTTCCTGTGGATCGTAAGGTGGCGGGACGCGGCTCGCGGGTGGAGCGGACGCGCACGGCCACCTCCATGCCCTCCTCGCGTAAAGAGTCGAGCGGCACGTCGCCGAGCCAGTTCACGTCGGTCACGCGGATCAGCCGGGTGGCCAGAGCCTCGCGGGGGCCGACCACCACGCGGGCCTCCTTGGCCTCGAGACGGACCACGTAGAGCGGCTCGCCGACGGAAAGGCCCAGGCCCTTTCGCTGACCTACCGTGTAGTGGATGATGCCCTCGTGGCGCCCGAGCACCCGGCCATCGACATGGACGATCTCGCCGCCCTGAACGGCGCCGGGCTTCAGGCGCTCGATCACGTCGCTGTAGCGCCCCTGCGTGACGAAGCAGATATCCTGGCTGTCAGCCTTCTCCGCCACGGTCAGCCCGAATTCCCGCGCCAGCTCGCGGGTCTGCTCCTTGGGCAGCTCACCGAGGGGAAAGCGCAGCAGGTCGAGCTGCTCCGGCGTGGTGGCATAGAGGAAATAGCTCTGGTCCCGGTCCGGATCGGCGGCCCTGTGAAGGGCGCGGCGTCCGTCCGGCAGGGCACGGCTTGCCACGTAATGACCGGTGGCCAGGACGTCGGCGCCGAGCTCCCTGGCGGTCTCCAGGAGATCGCGGAACTTGATGGAGCGGTTGCACTCGACGCAGGGGATCGGCGTCTCGCCCTCCAGATAGCTCTGGGTGAAGCGGTCGATCACGGCCTCGCGGAAGCGGGCCTCGTAATCGAGCACGTAATGGGGAATGCCGATGGCCTCCGCCACCCGGCGGGCATCGTAGATGTCCTGGCCGGCGCAGCAGGCGCCCTTGCGGTGAGCGGCGGCGCCATGATCGTAGAGCTGGAGCGTGATTCCGATGACGTCATAGCCCTCGCGCTTGAGCAGGGCTGCGACCACGGAGGAATCCACGCCGCCCGACATCGCCACCACGACGCGGGTCTTCGAGGGTTCGGTAGGCAGGTCGAGTGAGTTGAGCATGTTTCCGTCCAGAGGCGCCGTTCAAGGCGGCGCACGGGAGGGGCCAAAGCCCTTCTATAGCGCATCGTGTGGAAAAGTGGACCCGGTTTTCCGCGCCCGACGATGCGCCAGCATACAGAAGAAGCATCGGCTGGATCCCAAAAGTGCAAGTCCACTTTTGGGCCCGATGCTCTTGCGCCACAATTCTTAAAGGGAAAGTGCGCCGAAATAAGCCAACGTTAACGTTTATGGCTAAGCTTAGGCACTCTCGATAACCGCCTGACAGGGCTTAGGAAAACATTAAGTCCCGTCGCGTAGGTTCGAGCCACTGAGGTCGTTGAATTTTTGTGTGAGCGTATCATGACCGAACCCCACCGCCCAAGGGTCAAGTATGTCATTGGGCCCGATGGCAGTCCCCTGACGATTGCCGACCTTCCTCCCACCAGCACCCGCCGCTGGGTCATCCGTCGCAAGGCCGAAGTCGTCGCTGCCGTCCGCGGCGGTCTCCTAAGCCTCGAAGAAGCCTGCCAGCGCTACACTCTGACCACCGAGGAGTTCCTCAGCTGGCAGCTGTCCATCGATCAGCATGGCTTGGCAGGCCTGCGCACCACGCGCATCCAGCAATACCGGCAATAAGCACGCCGGCAAGCTCTATGATGAGGCGCTGCTCACCCGAGCCAGCGCCTTTTTCATGATCTCCGCTGATTTTTCCCGCCAAAGCTCAGCCGTTAAGAGCTTCCTAACCATAGAATGAGCATAAACTCCTGAATCACTTCCCTTAAGGCAGGATCTCATCGTGCTCGGCACCCAGGATCTGTTGGTACAGCAAGGCTTTTCCGATGCAAGGATCGCTCCATCCTTTCCTGCCGAACAGGAGCAAATCGTCGAAAACCTGGGGCGCATCCTGGTCGGTCGGACCATCGCCGATGTGGAGCGGCATCTGATCCTCGGCACTCTTGCCCATTGCTTCGGCAACCGGACCCATGCGGCGAGGATCCTCGGCATTTCGATCCGGACCCTGCGCAACAAGCTCAACGAGTACATGGAAGCGGGCTTCGCCGTGCCGGAGCCGGGACAAAGGCCGGCTGCGGTCGTCTGACGATTGCCGCCCGCTAGAGCATATTTCGGCGAAGTGGATCCGGTTCGCCGTCAAAATATGCGGCAAGCCAAAGAAGAGAAATGATTCCACGTCAGTGGAAACAGCTCTAGAGTTTCCGAAGCCAGAGGCTGGTTTCGTGGGCGTCGGGAACCAGCGGCAGCTCGGCGAGGATCCCTCGGGAGAGAGCCTCCCGATGCTCCTTCACGACATGATGGCTGGCAAAGACGAGTTCGTAACCCCTCCCCTGCACAAGCGTGCCGACCAGCAATTGCTCATTGTAGCCGCGCCAAGCCCAGACTTCGGGATAGCGATCAGGCAGGGTGATGTCATGGATGTGAATCAGCGTTCCGCTGGCAAGACGCGGCAGCACATCCAGGAAGAGACGGTCCACATCGGTACCCGGCATGGCGATATGGCTGGAATCGATGAAGAGGATGTCGCCCGGCACCAGGGCCTCGAACACGGCGGGATCGGCATCCCGCAGGAGAGCCTGCCTGTGCTCGACATCGAGCCTGTTCAAGGTCGCTCGAGGCTCGGGATCGATGCAGGTGATGCGGGTGGAAAGTTCGCCATCCTGCACGGCCTGAGCCATGAAGCGGGTCGAATGGCCGGAGCCGATCTCCACGATTCTCTGCGGTCTCTCCCGGCGAACGATGGCATAGGCCGCAGCTGCATCGAGGCGTGGGAACCAGCTTTGATCGAAACGCGCCGGGCTCTTGCCGTCCAGAATGGCTTTTAGATCGGCGCTATGGCTTTCGATGCTCTCCAGCACGCTTGAGAACTGAGACTGCGCCGCTTCGAACACGGGCTGCAGCGCCGGGTAGCCCAGCGGCTCGATGCTGCCCGCATAGCGATAGGGAATGAAGAAGCCGAGAGGCCTGATGCCGAGGAGCGTCGCCAGACCGAAGCGCAACCTGCGCCAGAAGACAGTCATTGATCGGAGGAGGAGAGAGGCGGCGGCGGCACGGAGCCATCGGCGGTGACCATCCGGCCGCGCCAGGCCTGCGCCAGACGCGCTCTCTCGAACATCAGGACCACAACGAGCGAGAGGCCGAAGGGGATCAGGAGATAGAACAGGCGGAAGATGATCAAGGCCGCCAGCACATCAGCCTTGGGGATATCGGGCATGGCAGTGAGGAAAACGAGCTCGAACACCCCCAGGCCGCCGGGGGCATGGCTCACCAGGGCCGCCGAGAAAGAAGCCAGGAATACGGCGAGAACGATGATGAAACTGGGCTCGAGATGCGCGGGGAGCACGAAATAGATGATGCCGGCAGCGCCCAGGAGCTCGAGCGGCGCCGCGATCAGCTGGCGCACCATGATGGCCGGACGCGGATATTCGAGCTTGGCCTTGCGGATGACGAGCGGCGGCAGGTGCAGGACTGAGCCGGCCACATAGAGCGCGACGAAGGCGAGCAGCAGCAGCCCGACAGTCCGGGCCGTGGCCGGATTGGTCAGCATCGATGGCAAAAGCTCCTCGAGCCGGTGCAGCAGGGTCGGATCGGCCACCAGGACGATGCCGCCGAGCAGGATGGTGCCCAGCCCGAAGGTGAAGGAGCAAAGGGCCACCAGCACGGCGATCTGCGGCGCCCCCAGCCCCTTCGAGGTATAGGCCCGGTAACGCACGACGGCGCCGGAGAAGACCGAAGCGCCGATATTGTGGGAAAGGGCATAGGTCGTGAACGACGTCACGGACACGAACAGCCAGGAGATGTGATGCACGCCGAGATGCAGCAGCGCGATCCGGTCGTACCAGGCGAGAGCCGCATAGGCGACAAGGGTCGAAAGACCGGCCAGGGCATAGCGGTGAGACGGAACGGCTGTCAGACTGTCCCAGACGTCATCCAACGACATGCCGCGAAGTTCGCGATAGAGAAGCCAGCCGGAAACGATGACTGCCAGCAGCCCGATCACGGGCCAAATGAACTCACGCACGTTCTTCATCGAGCCGGCAGACCTCCCTCATTGCCTCTTCTGTGCCCACAATCCCTTTGGTCTGCAAGGGGATAATGGCCCGCAGCCACATGACATAAGGTCCAAGGCGAGAAGCGTGACGTTGGGGGACAATCGCTTTATCAAGCAGCCTCGAACTTGGAGACTTCAGAAGGCAGCGGCCCATGGCGAATGAACCGGCAGTGGCTCTCAATCTCACCGGCTATACCGATCTGTCCCCGGACAAGATCGCAACAATCGTCACCTATCTCGAGATGCGCGAAGCGCCGGCCCTGCCTTTGATCCGGCATCCGGAGGGCTGGATCCTCCAGCGCATCGATCAGGACCGCCCGCGCTACCGGTCGTTGTTCCGTAAGGTTGGGGAGCCCTGGCTCTGGTTCAGCCGGGCGGTGATGGCGGATGAAGAGCTCGCTCAGATCCTCGATGATCCGAAGGTGGAGGTCTATGCCCTTCAGGATGGAACCACCGACGTGGGCCTGCTCGAACTCGATTTCCGTGCCGGGGATGAGGTCGAACTCGCCTTTCTCGGGCTCGTTCCGGGCTTCATCGGACAGGGGGCGGGACTCTTCCTGATGCACGAGGCGATCCGCCGGGCCTTTGCCAGGCCGATCCGGCGCTTCTTCGTCCATACCTGCACGCTCGACTCGCCCGGCGCTCTCGCCTTTTACATCCGCGCGGGCTTCACGCCCTATCGGCGTGCCATCGAGGTGGCGGACGATCCGCGGCTACTCGGATTTCTTCCTCGCGAGGCGGCACCCCACATTCCGGTGTTGTCGCCAATATAAAAAGGGCGCGCCCGAGCGGGCACGCCCTTTCGAATTCGCCTGCAGTGTCGTTCAGGCCGTCGCGCGCACCGCGCGGCCCTGCCCGATCTGGCCGATCGCCGCGTCGAGGGAGCGTTCGCGGTCCTCGAGGCTCTCGGCCCGTTTCAACTCCTCGAACGCCTCTCCGAGTTCGGCCTTCGCATCGTCGAGCTGGATGTGCAGGTTCTGAGCCGAGAGGCGCAGGTTGTCCCGCCGCTGAGCCGCAGCGCGCGCGTAGGTTGGGTAGGCAAAGTGGTTGGGGTCGGCGATGCCGGCCTTCTGCTCTTCCGCTGCGATTTCCCGATCAAGGTCGGCCGCCATGCGGTCGAACTCGGCGATCATCATCTCGATCTGCGCCACACGTCGACGCTTCTCGTCGACCTGAAAACGCTTGAGGCGGATGAGCGTGTCCCGCGACTTCATCTTGATTCAACTCCACACGTCGCTGTTTCATTTCGCCTCACGGATCGCTCAGTTATCCGCCAGACATGCGACACCATCGCCGATGGAGGTTGACCTTTCCTTACCGGTCGCGACAAAAAATTCCTGTGATCTCAATCCCCTGCGCGAAGTCTTTCGTCAAATTTGCGTGTTTCGGACCTCGTAAACCATTCGTTTACCGATTTCGTTAACACTGGCTCAGTCACGGGCGCGGTTCCCTCGGAGCCATCCCCGAGGCAGGGCTGAAACGCTTGGGCGGCAAGCTTTTGGGATGTTCTAAGGCGGTTCCCTATGGTTACCCAGAATCCACAGGTTAGCGGCCTTCGGCGGATGATCCGCCTGTCAAGTTCGTTAAGCGCTTGCGTCCCAGAATCAGGGTTTGTTAACCATTCCGTACTAGCGTTTCGAATCAGTTCAAAAGAGCATCCGCCCCAGGCCCGGTGGTGGATGGACAGCCTTCCGCTGTTCCAAAGCTCAAGGGCAGGGGCTGGGGATTGAACATGCGCGTACTTCTGATCGAAGACGACAGCGCGACAGCGCAAAGCATCGAATTGATGCTGAAGTCCGAGAACTTCAACATTTACACGACGGATCTCGGAGAAGAGGGCATCGACCTCGGCAAACTCTACGATTACGACATCATCCTTCTCGACCTGAACCTCCCCGACATGTCGGGCTACGAGGTGCTGCGGACTCTCCGGGTCGCGAAGGTGAAGACGCCGATCCTGATTCTCTCCGGCATGGCCGGCATCGAGGACAAGGTGAAGGGTCTCGGCTTCGGCGCCGACGATTATCTCACCAAGCCGTTCCACAAGGACGAGATGGTGGCCCGCATCCATGCGATCGTCCGCCGCTCGAAGGGTCATGCCCAGTCGGTCATCACCACCGGCGACCTGATCGTCAATCTCGACACCAAGACGGTCGAGGTCGGCGGCGCCCGGGTGCACCTGACCGGCAAGGAATACCAGATGCTGGAGCTTCTCTCCCTGCGCAAGGGCACCACCCTCACCAAGGAGATGTTCCTCAACCACCTCTATGGCGGCATGGACGAGCCGGAGCTGAAGATCATCGACGTCTTCATCTGCAAACTGCGCAAGAAGCTCGCCAATGCCTCGCAGGGCCGCAACTACATCGAGACCGTCTGGGGCCGCGGCTATGTGCTGCGCGAGCCCAGCGAGGCGGATGTGCGCATCGCGATCTAACGCCCTCGACGGCAGAAACGACGAAGCCCGGCCAAGTGCCGGGCTTTTTTATTGAGCATCCGAAGAAGGGATCTTCAACTGCCCTTAGACAGTGGCAGACCGGATCGTCACCTCGTCGCCCTCGATGCTGAAGGCGACGCTCATGTTCGAGGCGCGGGCCACCATGCCGGCATAGAAGATCTGGATGCCATGGGCATCGACCGTGCCGGAATCGGAATTTCCGGCAAGCAGAGCTTCTGAATGTGCGGGAATGCGTGCATTCAGCCCCTTCGACACGATCGTGAAGGCACAGGCCTCCGCATCGCCCGTGACGCTCACCGCAATCGAACCGCCGCGCGGAATGGCGGTGGTGGCGATCATGATCAGATTGAGGAGGAGCTTCACCCTGTTCTTCGGGAACAGGAGCCGGGGAGCGGACCAGGAGAAGGTGATCTTGTCGTCGAGGAAAAGCCCGCGGGCCACCTGCTCGGCATCACCGAGATCGATGGAGGCGCCGGCGGAGCCTGCCGCGCCGAAGGCGAGCCGGGCGAACTGCAGACGGGCCGAGGCCTGCCTGGCGCTCTTCTGAATCAGGTCGAGCGCGAAGTCGCGCATGGAGGCGTCGCTGTCGTCCTCAAGAACCTCCAGCCCATTGACGATCGCACCCACCGGCGAGATCACGTCATGGCAGACGCGTGAGCAGAGGAGAGCGGCGAGGTCGAGCGAATCGAGGGAGATCGTGGCCATGAGGGCTCCGGAGGCACCGTAAAGTCAGCTGTACATTCATGAAATCGGGATTTCGACGGGCATGAATACAGCCAAACAGGAAAGAGAACGTGAACCGGGATACCCGGCTCCGAGTTCTTTGAAAAGCGGGCAAAAAGACATCGACAGCCCGCGAGGGAACAGGCACAAATCCATGATGCGCTTCGATGGACAGAACCCCGACGAGATCGCCCTGAAGCTCGCCCACATCGCCTGGGAGGCAGGACGGGTCCTGCGCGGCATGGAAAACGCGCTGATCGACAAGCGCATCAAGGATGATGGAAGCCCGACGACGGCCGCCGATCTGGCGGCGGAGCGACTCATTATCCAGCGCCTGAGCGAGGCCTGGGGGGGCGTTCCGGTGGTCGCGGAGGAAACCTCCAGCACGGCTCAGACAGACGAGTATTTCTTCCTGGTCGATCCCCTGGACGGCACAGGCGACTTCATCCACGGCACCGGCGAATACAGCGTCAACATCGCCCTGATCCGTGGAGACCGGCCCATGGCAGCCGTGGTGGCCGCGCCGGCCATGGGGTCAATTTGGATCGCCGGCGAGCGGGCCCGCACGAGTGCTCTGCCTAATAGCGGCGGGACGGATTTCGATTGGCGCGAGGCGAAGGTGCGTCCGGCGCCCGAGCAGGATCTCGTCGCGCTGGTGAGCCGCCGGCACGGCGACATCGCCACGGAAGCCTGCCTCTCGGTCCTGTCGATCGGTACGCGACGCATGACGTCGTCGGCCTTGAAATTCTGCCTCATTGCCTCCGGCGAGGCCGACATCTACGTGCGCTGCGGCCCGACCATGGAATGGGACACGGCGGCGGGCGACCATATCCTCACCTGTGCCGGGGGCAGCGTGGTCGGGCCTGGCGGAACACCCCTCACCTATGGACACGAGGAAAAGGGCTACCGGAACGGTCCTTTCGCAGCCATCGGGGACACCGCCCTCGCGCCGAGGCTGGATCTGCCCGTATCGGCCTCTGCCGCCTGAAACCGCTCCCCCACTCTCGAATACCCCTGCCGGCGCTCGGACGATTTCGCCTCGAAACCCACGCCAGCCTCTCGAAAGGTCATGACGTACAGAGATTGTTAGGGTTGATGACCTTAAGGTTCGGACCTCGATAGCAGCCTTTCGGCCCTCCTGGGCCGGATTGTCCCCTGTCTCATGCGAGGAGATAGCCCATGCGCTCCCGGTCCACGTTTCTTGCGGCAGCGGCTTTTGCCGCCCTGATCAGCGCCCTGCCCCTGCAGGCCTCGGCCCAAACCGTCCAACGCGCCTATGCTGGCAATCCCGGCAATCCGGAATCCTTCAATTCCAACGAACTGGTCGAGTCGGGCCACCAGTTCTTCGGCTCGGCCTCCCGCGGCCTTGCCCTCGCGCTCCAGGAGGCGATCCGCCGCTGGGGCGAACCCAATGGCTACATCCTGGGCCAGGAAGCCTCCGGCGCCTTCTTCGGCGGCCTTCGCTACGGCGAGGGCAAGCTCTTCACCCGCAATGCCGGGGATCGCCGCATTTTCTGGCAGGGCCCTTCCCTCGGCTTCGATGTGGGCGGCGATGGCGCCCGCACCATGATGTTGGTCTACAACATGCCTTTCACGGATGCGCTCTATAAGCGCTTCGTCGGCATGGACGGATCGGCTTATTTCATCGGCGGCTTCGGCGTGACGGCCGTAGCAGCGGACGAGATGATCGTGGTGCCGATCCGGGCCGGCGTCGGAGCGCGTCTCGGAGTCAATATCGGGTACCTGAAGTTCACCTCGGAGCCGACCTGGAATCCTTTCTAGGACCGTTCCCAGGCGCGAGTTGCCATCCTGCCAGTGGAAACCGGGCTCGGATGCGCTACAACGGCTCGTCTGGAGCATCAGCTCTGGAAAGCTGCGCAGGCACAAGGCAAGGTGCTTGAGCGTTACCGGTCAAGCACCTTGGAGTTGGCGTCCGCGTGATCGAAACAATCATGATTTTTGCGTTGGGGTTCGTCGCAGCCTCCCTCATCGCGCTCCTCATCATTCCGGCCATCAATGCGCGCGCGGAGCGTCTCGCCCGTCGCAGGGCCGAGGCGCTCTTTCCGATGTCGATCTCTGAATTGACGGCGGAGAAGGACCACCTGCGGGCGGAATTCGCCGTTCTCCAGCGGAGGATCGAGCGCAAGGCGGAAGCAGCGCTGGCCTACAAGCGTGAGAGCATGGAGGAGATGGGCAGGCGGGCCATTCGGATCGAAGCTCTCGAGAGCACCCTGGCCGAGCGCAACCAGACGGTAACCCAGCTCGAAGTGAACCTGGCCCATGCCCAGACCCGGCTGGCAGCCACGGATGAGGATCTCGCCCAGACGAGGACCTTCCTCGCGAGCACGCGCGAAACCCTGACCGCCCTCGAGAACGCTCACCGTGCGACCCTGAACGAGTTGTCCAACACCCGTATGGAACTGGAACTCACTCAGCACGAGCGCTCCAAGACAAAGACGGAGTTCCTTCACGCGGAGGAGAAGCTTGCCCGTCTGGAGGTGGAACTTGCCGATACGGACCGCCGGCTCACCTCGGCCCTGAGCGATCTGGATACGAAGCGGATCACCATCTCGGACCTCGAAACCCGTCTCATGACCCAGACGGCCCGGGGCAACGACTTCGAGCGGGCGCTGAACGAGCGGCACAGCGAGCTGTCAGACGAGCGCCTGCGCCTGGCGGAACTCGCCAAGGGCATTGCCGCCGAGCAGGAGCGCGGCCTGATCCTCGAACAGCGCATCCGCGAGATCGAAGCGGAGCGCGACGAGGCTCAGGAGCGGCTTGCGGGCCTGGAGGTTTCCGGAGGCCAGAACGACGAGCTGCGCCGTCAGATCTCCGAAGTGGCTGTTCAAATCATGAAGAGCGGCGGCGATGCTTCGTCCAATGACAAGCCTCGCGAGAACAACAGATCCCGTGAGGGCAAGCGGCGTCGCTCGGTTGGGAAGTAGTCTCTGCCTTTGGGCGCTATTTCGGATCGACCCCCTGGCTGCTGCCTGGCGGGCGGATGACAGGTGTCGTGCCGGGGTTGGGCACGGGCGCCGGCACGGTGATATCCGGCGTTGCGGTCTCCGGCGGCCGGATCACGCCGTCGGTCTGCTCCAGCTTCTCGCTCAAGGTCTTGGTTGATCCCGTCTCGGATGGACCATTGCTGCCGGAAAGGTTGCTGTCAGGCTCGACTTTCTCGGCTGGCATCTGGTTCGGCGCAGGCATGTTCGGGGCTTGCTGCTGCAGAACTTGCGGGTTCTGCGCCAGGGCAGCCGTCCCGAGGCAGCCTGCCAGGATCGTCGATAAGACCAGCACACGCTTCATGGGTCGCTCCTTTGAAAAGGCAACGGACGACCCACAAGGGGGTTCCGGCAGCGCTACTCGGCGGCAAGAGCCGGGGCGCTGGCCATGGTCAGGTAAAGCTCGCGCAGCCGCTTCGTGATCGGGCCCGGCTTCCCATCCGCAACGGGACGGCCGTCGATGGAAACCACGGGCAGGACGAAGTTCGAGGCGCTGGTCAGGAACGCCTCGGCGGCGTCATAGGCCTCCTCGACCGTGAACTGCCGCTCCTCAAGGGCAATCCCGACCTCCTCCGACAAGCGCAGGAGGGACATGCGGGTGATCCCCGGCAGGATGGCGTTGGACAGAGGACGCACGACGATGCTGCCCTTCTTCGTGACGATGAAGGCGCTCGACGAGCCGCCCTCGGTCACGAAGCCATCCTCCACCATCCAGGCCTCCTGGGCTCCGGCTTCCTTCGCCGCCTGCTTGGCGAGAACCTGGGCGAGCAGATTGATCGACTTGATGTCCCGCCGGGCCCAACGCTGATCGGGCACGGTAATCACGGCGATGCCCGCCCGGGCTGCCGGAGCATGGGCGATGGACTTGGCCTGGGTGAACATGGCCACCGTGGGCTTTGCGTTGTCGGGAAAGAAGAAATCCCGCTCCGCCACCCCGCGGGTGACCTGGAAGTAGATGAAGCCTTCCGTCATGCCGTTGCGACGGACGATCTCCTCCTCGAGGGCAGTCCACTCGGTTCGCGTATAGGGGTTGAGGATGCGCACCTCGGCAAGGGAGCGCTCCAGACGCTCGAGATGGGCCTCGTTGTCGATCAGCCGGCCGTCGAGCACCCCGATGCCTTCATAGACACCATCCCCGAACAGGAAGCCACGATCCATGAACGGCACTTTGGCCTCGTCAATCGGCAGGAAGGAACCGTTCAGGAAGACAATGCGGGACATGGAAACCTCGAAAGTCGTAACTCGTCTCAACCAAGCTTAACCTATGGGCAGCTGAGCCGCGCGATCTATATGGCCAAGGGCACCTCAAGCTTCAGCGATAGGTACCTCCATCATGAGACTAGCGCCACTTCTCATTTTGAAAGCTCTGCCGTTCCTGTTCATGAGTGCACCGGTCATGGCCGGGCCCCAGGAGGCCGAGAACTGGTTCAAGGAGCAGGGCTATGTCCAACCCGCCGGAAGCCGCATCATCGCCTGTCACGGTTATGGATGTGCGCGGCGGCTGGCAATTTCGGTGGATGGAGCATGGCTGAGCCGCGCAGTCGCGTCTCTAAGGGCCGCCCAGGGCTCGCCTGATGCGGAGAGGCGGGCACTGGCCGAGGTGGTTCGATCCTACACAGCCTATATCGCGGCATCCTTCGGGGGCAAACCCGACGTTCCGGGCTCGCCGCCTCAGATGTCGGGCGTTCATGGCCAGATGGATTGCCTGGACGAGACCGCGAACACGACAAGCCTGCTCCTGATCCTGCAGGATCAGGGGCTGCTCACCCATCATATGGTGGAGCATCCGGAGTCGCGCGGATTTTTCTTTGATGGTCGCTACCCGCATTTTACGGCAGTGATCGCCGAGAAGAGGACGGGAGCCGAATGGGCCGTAGACCCGTGGAAGAAGCCTCCGGGGCACCGGCCGGATATCCTGCCGCTCGATCGGTGGCGGCAGGATTCCTGACGGGCCTGAACGGCAGCGTGCTTATTTGAGGTGCTGGGCCAGATGCTTGTTCATCTCGAACATTGTCACCTTCGGCTTGCCGAAGATCGGCTGAAGCTTGTCGTCAGCCAGGATCTCGCGCTTGTTCTCGGGGTTCTGCAGGTTGTTCTTCTTGATGTATTCCCACATCTTGCTCACAACCTCGCCGCGCGGCAGCGGATTAGAGCCAACGATCACAGCCAGCTCCTTTGACGGCTGCAAGGGCTGCTGCAGCGCATTGGGCTTGGAGCCGGCAGCCTTCTTGGCGGCAGGCTTGGCAGCAGCCTTCTTCGTACCGGCTTTTGCGTCAGTCGTCTTGGTTGGCATGTATTCCTCCGGGAATGGTATGGGAAAGCTCATCGACAGCCCTGAACCAGGCCCGAAAAGCTCAATGACCAACCTTCGATCGGATCTTCCGGAGAGGATGTCCAGCCCCCGGCCCCTGATGAAGGTCAATTCCGGCAGAGCTTATGTCCGCTCAACGCCGTCAGCAAGATCGAGTTCAGGAATTTAGGCTGTTTTCGGAAACGGCAGGATCTTGGCATCACGCTCTACGGACGTCCGTGTGGTTTGAGCAACATGAGAGTCGCGTTTCGTGCGCTCCGCTGCGGAGACCACATGCGAGACGATCGCATCGTTGGGACAAGGTTTCGCCAGGAAGGCCGCTCCGGGGGGAAGATCCCCTTCCGAAGGCCATTGCCGCCCCGACATGATCAAAATCTCAGTTTCCGGCCAGGAGAGATGCACACGGTGAGCGAGCTCGAAGCCGTTGCATCCGACAGGCATGTCCACATCGGTCAGAAGAACGTTGACCTCCAGGCCAGATTCAAGAATCTCCAGCGCCTCTGCCCCGTTAGCAGCTTCGACAACCTTGAATCCGATGTCTTCGAGAAGATCGGAAATGAAGAGGCGGATCAAAGGCTCATCTTCAACCAGGAGAATGGTGGACTGGGCGGAATACATCAATGCAACGACTCGTGACACAATCCTCAACAACGAGGACATAATCTTTTGGTTCCATGCAGGCCCAGGCTCTTTTGAAACTTTATCCCGTTTCCAGCTCCGTGGTCTGTCTCATCTCCACGTAATGCGCCAGGCCTTCGGTTGCAATGTTCTTCAACTTTGCTTCGATCTCGAAGTCGGACCAAGAGAGATGTCGCATCACCAGATCGTTGACGGCCTTGTTCCACATGAGGTCCGAGTGAGCGCGCAGATCCTTCGGCTTGATTCCCGATGCCACGAGCGCTTTGAAATCGGGAAGAGCTTGGATATCCCAATCCGGTAGGAGGTCTTCGCGGGATATGCTCACATGACTCACCGGCCTTACATCGCGCCACGACTCGATGATGCGCGCAATCCTGGGATCATCCGGCTCGATGTACTCGCCCTGGCTCATAATCCAGTGGTGATGAAGATCGAGAACGAGAGGCACGTCGTCCGCTAGAGGCAGGAGATCGTCAAGACCGAAGCTGACTTCGTCGTTCTCGATCGTGATCAGATTGCGCGCAGGCTTCGACAGGTGCGCAAGACCGCTTCGGATCCCCTCCGCACCCAGAGCCTTCGCGCCTCCATGGATGTTGATGTGGGCTCCGTGCGGATGCCAGCCTTCGCCATAGCCCATGAGGACCATCACTTCTGCATGATACTCGAATTCAGCCAACCCATTGGCAGCGGCAGAGAGATTGGCGGAGGCAATCACGCAGAACTGGCCAGGATGCATGCTGAGACGCACATCCTTGGCTCGGGCGAGCTGTCCTGCCTGTGCAAGCCTGGTCTCGATCAGGTGGCGCAGATCGGAGTCGCGATAGAGTTCCTGACAGCTTGAATGGGTATAGCCAGGCAGCAGATCGCTGGACAAGCGATGCAGGCGCTCGATCTTGGGGCGCCGGGCTACGTGCTCGATCTGAAGCCGGAACACTTCCAGATTATGCGCAACGACAGAGGCGAGCTTGTCATAAGCGGCCTTAGGCTCCAGACGGCCGAGATAGGACATCGTCACCGTCGACGTGTTCATCTTCCGCGCGGTCTCAGCCGAGCCGTCTTCGGGAATGTATTTGCAGCAGAAGCCGAATCGAAAGTCTTGCATGATGGGTGATGAAGTCACCGGGCGGGAACAGGTTCCTCCGCTTATGGCTCCTCAACAAGGAAGAAGACTTGGAACAGCGCGCTCAACGGTCTTGAGCAGGACCCTCTCTTCGAAAGGTTTCGCGACGAAGGCCACCTGTTGCAAGGTTTGGGGAAGGTCGGATGGCGTGGAAGCCGATACGAAGACGAAGGGGATGTGACGCCTCATGAGGGTTTCAGCCACACCGAAGCTCTTGCCGCCAATCACATCGATATCGAGCAAGGCGCAGTCAAACACGTCATCGAGATGCTGGTAGGCTTCCGCAAGCGAGCTGATGGAATCGATGACCTCATGTCCTTCGGCCTCAAGGATAGCCTGCAGATCAAAGGCAATTGCCGGATCGTCTTCGAGGATCAGAATACGCATGCCCCAACTCCATCACCTGATCCCTGAACAGGACCGCCTTTCGCGCAGAACCATTCGGCATAGGAAATTTTGGCCTTGTCCAGAGCCAACAAACTCGTTGGCGCCCTGTTCCTCTAGGATCCAGCGCTGCGAAGGAATTTAAGGGAATAGGGTTAAGAAAGAGCGACAATCCCTTGTAAGTCGTGAACCTCAATCCCATCTCAAGTCTACCCTGGCGGCATCAGTCCCGACCAGAAACGGTCATGCCGAGATGATGACGCCGGATGTACGCGCATCATCTTGCCGTGGCCGTTGTTGTTTCTGCAGAAGTGTTGAGCATCTCGGCAACTTCTGCGAAGCCACAAAAAAGGCACCGGTGGAAACCAGTGCCTTTTCTATATCCTCTACAAATCTGGGTTAATGGCGGTTGGCGTCAGGCCGGCCGCCGAATTCGCTTTCATGGCGGCTGAATTGGGTGTCGTCACCACTGAACGTCTCTTCCACATATTCGCGGCCCCGGTCAGCGGCCTCACGAGCATAGCGGAGTCCTTGGTTGCGGACCTCGTCCGCCCACTCGCCGAACATCTCGTTCTCACGGCGGGTGCGCGGCAGAAGAGCACCCAGCAACAGGCCTGCGGCCAGTCCGACCAAGCCTACCACCATGGGATTCTCGGATACGTAGCTCTGAACGCCGCCGCGAGCATTGCCGAAGGCCCGTGCGGAGCGGCCGCCCATCTGGCCTGCGCGCCGACGCTGCTGCGAATAAGCGCTGGACGCCCAGTCGGAGGCGCGATCATAGGTATCGCGAGCCCATTCGGAGGCGTCCTCATACACGTCCTCCGCCTTCTGGCGAACCTGATCGGCAGCCTGCTGAGCCTTGCCCATCGTGCCGCCCTGGTCCTGCGCATGCTGCGAGGATTGTCCGGAGGACTGACCCGTCGACGAAGCCTTGGATTGACCCGCAGACTGACCGCCGCCCGTCGTCGTGCCGGCGCCCGTCTTGTTAGCGCCCTGGGCGGATTTCTGGTCGTGCGCATGAGGCATGGGAGCCTCGCCGATGTTGCCGACGGAGGTGCCTGCGGAAACCTTGCCGGCGCCACTTTCGGTGCCGCTCTGCTTGTCCGCTTCCGGCTTGCCGGTATCGTTTCTGGTATTAGCCATGAAAAGCTCCTGTTCTGTTCATCAATAGCGGGAATTCATGCCGGGGCGCTCGAACATGGTGTCCGTCGCAGACTGGTGAGCGGCCTCTGCCCCATAGAGACGGGGATCCTCCGCCTCCATCAGCAGGTGCTCCTCCGTGATCAGATCCCCATCGGCTGCGATCAGCGGAGCCGGACGCAGAGGACGGGTCGGACGTCCGAGGCGATAAGCGAGAAGACCGATGCCCATCGCGATCAACATCACCGGCACGGGGTTGCGCCTGACCGTATCCAGAACGCGATCGTAGAGCGGCCCATATTGGCCGTTGCGCGCCGTCCCGAGCACGTCGTCGACAACCCCTGAGACAGTCATCTTGTCCTGGAGGCGATCGATGGTGTTGTCGAGTTGAGCGCGGCTGCGCTCGATGTCCCTCTCCAGTTCCTGCAGATCTTGCGACGTCATCATGCACCTCTCTCAGACAGGACTTCCGCATCGCGCTTGAGCGAGCGCATGGTCCTCTGCGGCGTCAGCGACGATGCCGTCATGGCATTGCGTCCCCACAGCCCGAGGCCGATGGCTATCACGGCCATAATCCCGCCGACGATGAGCGCGGCGAGAGCTTCCGAATTCACGACGGTCGCCAGCCACTCCACCAGCGCCTCGGTGAGCAGCATCACGGCTGCGATCGCGAAGACCGCCGCCGCGACCACCATGGCAAGCCCCATGAAGAGGGTCCGCATGTTCTGGGAAATCTCGGTCTTGAAGAGGGTGAATTCCTTCTGCGCAAGATCTGTCGATTCCCGCAGCGCCTCACCGACGAGACCCTGAATGGTTTGATTGCCGTTGCCCTGCATGGCAGCCTCCGTCACGCACTGGCCCTGGCGCCTGAGCGCTGCCCCTGCTGCCCCTGTTGCCGTGCACGACCCTGGCTGCGCTGAGCCGAGCCAGCGCTCATGCTGTCATAGCGCAGATCCTCGGCCGTGCTCTTGATGAAGCGCGCGGCAAGGAAGCCGACTGCCACAGAGACAGCGGCCACGGCCGCCGGCCGGCGGCGCACCACATCCTCGAACTCGTTGAAGAAGTCCGCGAAGCTACGGTCCCGGATCGAATCCGCCAGCTGCTCCAGCCCTTCGGCGGCCGTATCGACAACGGCACGAATGTTGGGCCGCTCGTCGAAGGAATGGGTGGATTCCCGCAGGGTCGTGGCAAAGTCGGCCACCGACTGCGCGATGTCGTCCTTGCGGCGGTCGACATAATCCGTCGCCTGCTCGCGGGCGGAATCAATGAAATAGCGGCTGCGCTCTACGGCTGCGCCTGCGATATCGCCGACATCGCCCTTCAGCGCATCCCAATCCTCATTGCCGTTGTCCTGCTGCCTGTTGGTGTTTTGCTGTCCCACGCCCATGGCCAACCTCTCTCAATCGCGAGGGAGTAACCACTAGAAGCGCGGCAGGTTCCGAACCTCTCCCAAAGCCAACACCTTGGAGGTCCTGTCGGTTCACAGCCCTAGCTGACGGAGGCGAGCCAGTCGACGAGGTCGGCAACCTTTCTGCGGGCTTCCTCGTCCTTCAGACGCAGGAAGCCGCGCACCAGCCGGTCGCTTTCCGACCGGGTCAGGAATTCGGCGACAAGACTGTCACCGGAGAACCCGCCTGCCCGCATTCCAGGAAGGCCCTCAAAGAAGAACTCGATGCTGACATCGAGGATGCTGGCGATATGAAGCAGGCGGCTGGCGCCAATGCGATTGACCCCCTTCTCATATTTCTGAACCTGCTGAAAGGTGAGCCCAAGGGCATCCGCCAGCTTCTCCTGGCTCATCCCTAGCATGATCCGTCTGGCTCTCACCCGGCTGCCAATGTGCTTGTCAATCTGATTTGGCGACTTCTGCAAGCACCACTCCTGCCTTTGCCGTAGCTCTCTATTGTCTATGTCAAATTTGTAACATTATCTATATCAAATATATAACTTTTGGTAGTATCATACCCCACCTGTCCTTAAAGTTGAAACTTACTTAAGGAGATGCGCGTGAGCGGCCGCAGCCTTGACTATGCAACAGAAGCCTTTGATTTCATCGATGGATTAGATCATTTGGCCACACCAGAGGATGTTGTGGATGCCGTGGCGAAATCATTCACGCTCTTCGGCTTTGAAAATTTCATCATCACAGGCCTTCCTAATCCGAAGGAAAGATTCGAACACGTCGTCCTGCTGAAAAAATGGCCTAAGGGCTGGTACGATATTTACGCCAAGGAAGATTACGTTAGGTCAGATCCGATCATTCGGCTCTGCAGGACCACAGCTCAACCCTTCGAATGGTCTGAAGCTCCTTACAACCGTGACACAGAGCCAAAGGCTGCCGAGATCATGGACCGGGCAACAGATTTCCGGATGAAGCAGGGTTTTTGCCTACCGATCCATGGGATCAACGGCTATGAGGCCTGCTTTTCTATGAGCGGCATAGATCTAGATCTCTCCCCCCGGACAAAGCCGGCCCTGCATTTGATGGCCATGTATGCCTTCGAGCGGGCGCGCCAATTGCTTAAGCCTAGACCATACGTTGGTTCCGGCCTGCTCACGCCTCGGGAGCGCGAGGCTCTGGTATGGGCTGCTGCCGGGAAATCTGCAGCCGACACAGGAGAAATTCTTGGCATCACTGAACGTACGGTGACGGCTCATATCGTCAGTGCCTGCCAGAAGCTTGAGGCCGTGAACAAAACACAAGCCGTAGCGCGGGCCCTTCAGTACAAGCTCATAGGATTATGATGAGCTACCTGTAAATTCCTACAATATCCTTTCATGTCTGGATGCGCGAAAACCCCTGCATAGATAAAGATGGGGGACAGCATACGATGACACAGATCCATGTTATCACCGCCGAAAATCAGCATTCTTACAAAGAAAGCTTAGAGGAATACTTCCGACTCAGACACAATGTCTTCGTTGATGAGCGAGGCTGGCGCAATCTACACCAGCCTGATGGACGGGAAGTTGACGCCTATGATAATCAAAACGCCGTTTATTTGCTTGCCATAGACCAGGATCGGGTTGTTGGAGGCCAACGCCTTTATCCAACTCTTCTGCCCCATATGTTGAGCGAAGTCTTCGGTCACATGGCTCAGCGAGGTCTTCCAAGAGCGCACACTATTTATGAGTGGACCCGCTATTTTGTGGTCAAGGAAAGGAGGATGGGGCGTACGGATTGTCGGCTTCTTGCTGCCATTCAACAATTTTGCCTTGAGGAAGGTGTAACGGAGCTCACTGCGGTCGTCGAAATGTGGTGGCTGCCCCGTTGGCAGCAGGTGGGCTTCCAGGTCCGCCCCCTAGGGCTGCCGACCATAATCGAAGGACAGCCTTGCATTGCTGCTTCGATCAAGATTTCACAAGAAAGCTTGGATCAGGTTCGCGGCCTTGCCGGCCTGCGCAACTTCAGCCTTGTGCGTCATGAAGATGTTTCCCCTATTCTGGATCGGGTGCCCCATGTCGCTGCCTGACGAGAATCCGCCGGTCGCCTCCTTCGTGCAGGAGGAAATGATCGAGGTGGCAACCCGCACCCTTGGGGTCTGTCTCTCCCACTTTCCTCCGATCGTGCGGCTGAGGCTCCTGGCTTTCATGCACCTGGTCGAGTACCCGGCCACCTTGAGAGCCGCGCTGGAGATCTCCCCGTCGGGCTCGATGCGCCTGATCCTGGATACGGATGTGGAACCCGGCCGAACCCATCATCACTGAGCCTTCTTGCCCCCGGAGGCTCAAAAGAAGACCCTCGCGCCGCCCGGCGGCGCGAGGGTCTTTGCCGTTTTCGGATCAGCTTAAGCAGCCTTGGTGTTGACGCGAGCCTCGGCGAGCTGGGTCAGAAGCTGGTCGGTCTTCTTCTCCTCCTGAAGGTTCTGATCGAGGAGCTTGGCGGCATCGCGCATGCCCAGTTCCTCGGCCCATGTCTTCAGGGAGCCGTAGCGGGTGATCTCATAATGCTCGACAGCTTGGGCAGCGGCCAGAATGCCGGCATCGAGAGCCACGCTCTCGGCGAAGTCTTCCATGACTTCCTTGCCTTCCTCGATGATGCCGTTGATGGCCTCGCACTGCACGCCGCGAGCCGGCTTGCCGAGCATTCCGAAGACCTGCTCCAGCCGCTCGATCTGGCCCTGGGTTTCTTCACGGTGGGTTTCGAAAGCCTGCTTAAGCTCCTCCGACTCGGCGGCCTTTGCCATTTTCGGAAGCGCCTTCAGGATCTGCTTCTCGGCATAGAAGACGTCCTTCAGCGTGTGAAGGAACAGGTCGTTCAAAGTCTTTTCCTTGGCGGACATCGTGACAACTCCTTGGTTGAAGCGTGGACTCAACGAGGGCCAAGCTTGGAGGTTCCTCGCCTGTTATTCGCTTGTGGACTTGGCACGGAACAACACCGCTTCGGGTCGCGTTCGGCCCAGGCAAATCAAGGAGAACTGAAGTGGCAAACATGATATCCGCCAGGGCCGGATCGCTGATGAACGGAGAGCCCAACCTCAGCACGGCGGAGCGCAGCCTCTACATGCTGGCCGGGTTGGGCTTGGCGGCCGCGGCCGCCAAGCCCCGCCCCAATCCGCTCCTGAACATCCTGGCGCTCGCAGGCGGATCATATCTGGCGTGGCGCGGTTATGTAGGTCAGTGCCCAGTCAAAGCGGCCCTGATGGGCTCCCAGGAGAGCGCTCGCCTCGCTCACCGCGGTTAAATAGGAAGGGCCACAGTGATCCCTGTGGCCCTCAACTCAAGATCGGCTTTGGAATGCTCAGTACGATGAGGTCGAGCGGCGTCCGGCGATCAGGCCATAAATGAAGAGAACGACGACCGCGCCGACAATGGCACCGATGAAGCCCGCCCCTTCATCCGCCCGGTACCAGCCCAGAGCCTGTCCGAGATAGGTGGCGATGACCGCACCCACGATTCCGAGGATGGTCGTCATGATGAAGCCCGACGGCTCGTTCCGGCCGGGCATGATCCACTTGGCGATCAGACCTGCCACAAAGCCGATGATGATGGTCCAGATGATGCTCATGAGATGGTCCCTATCTGTGTTGCCTCCACAGAGGAACGCGCATCTTCAGCTAAGGTTGCGGTGGATGCTTTTCCTAAGCGGGATTTTTCATGATCTCGCCTCACTTGAAGGCGACGCTTGAAACTCGTGCAGAGGGAAGCAACCGCCATGAACTCTTCCGCAGGCCATTGGAACTACGAATCCGTCCAGGCCCTTCTGGCTCTCGCAAGAGAGGGGGTCCCGGTCTCCGTGATCAGCCTGAAGCTGAAACGGTCGGTGACGGAGGTGCGGGCCAAGCTGGACGATCTAGGCATCACCCCGACTGCGGAAGTCTGAAGCCCTGAATGGCCATTGAGGTTTCAGAGCGCGGCGAGGCGTCTTCGAACCTTCAGTGTCTTCGCAGCGATGTCATGGGAAGGAATGGCGCGCCCGAAAGGATTCGAACCTCTGACCCCCAGATTCGTAGTCTGGTGCTCTATCCAGCTGAGCTACGGGCGCCCGATCGGCAGATCGCTGCGGAAAGCAACGTTGACCGAGGCCGGTGACATAAAGGGATCCGGTGCGGTTGGCAAGCCTCTTGTGCGGAAGTTTTGCCGAAAGCCTCAGTTTGCCTCTGCCGCGGACAGCCGGTCCGGAATCGTGATCTTGAAGCAGGTTCTGCCCTCCCCCTCGTCGAGGGTGATCGTTCCCCCATGGAGCCCGACGAGCTCTGCGGCGATCGGGAGGCCGAGCCCTGTCCCACCCTTCTGAGCCGACCCCTGAAAAGGCGTGAACAGATGGGCCTTGGCCTGCTCAGGGATTCCCGGGCCATTGTCCTTGATCAAAATCACGACCGTGCCGCCCTCCCGGCGAGCGGAGACATGGATGCATGGCTTGCCCTCGGGGGAGCCGGTCAGGCTCAGGGCCTGGACCGCGTTACGGACCACGTTCACCAGCACCCGCGAGAGCTGCTCCGGATCCGCGTCGATCATCAGGTTCTCGGGAACCTCTGCCTGGAAGGCAATGCCGACCTCGGGCGCAAGGTCCGTCAGGTTCGACAGCTCGTCGATGACGGGCGCCAGGGGAATGAGCCGTCGCTGCGGCAGAGGCTCGGTCGCCCGGCCATAGGCCAGTGTCGTCTCGCAGAAGGCGATGGCCCGGTCGAGAGTACTGACCAGCCTGGGCGCGATGCGCTGCACGGATCCGTCGCTGACATGATCGAGCCGATCCGTGAGGAGCTGGGCCGTCGTGAGCATGTTGCGAAGCTCGTGATTGATCTTGCTCACGGCAAGGCCGAGCTGCGCGAGGCGCCGCTTCTGGCGCAGCTCGTCGGCCAGGGTCGTCTCCATGCGGGCCAGGGCCTGCTCGGCGAGACCGATCTCGTCGCCGCGATCCGTCGGTTGGATAACCCGGGAGGCATCCTCAGGATTGCTGGAGAATTCCGCAATATTGCCCGTGAGGCGCCGGACAGGACGTACGATCACCCATTGCAGGGTGAGATAGACCAGGCTGGCCGTGATGATGGAGATGAAGAGCGACAGGAACAGGATGTTGCGCGAAAACTCGATCATCGCATGGCGCAGGGGCCGCTGGTCGAGAATCATCTCGACGAAGTCGACACCCATGCCCGAACCGATGACACGGATCGGCTTGTCGGCCGGATTGAGCAAGGTATCGAAGGCGTCCTGAACCAAGACCACCCATTTCGCGTCCCGCAGATCGACGGTCTTGCTCACCTCGGGCGGCACGTCGCCCGCCGCCAGGAGGCTCCGGCGTCCGCTGCCTCTCAGGGCGATGGCGCGCGCGCCCACGCCCTGAAGCAGGCGCATCTCGAGCTCTTCCGACAGGGTCTCCTCGGGAGCGGCGTCGAGCACCATGGCGGCAATCTGCGCGGCGGCCAGACGATCGTTGAGCCATGTGAGGCGGAAATTGGCGACGGAAGGCACATAAATGAGCACCTCCGCAATCATCACGAACAGCACCGTGAGCAGGAGCAAGCGCGCGGAGAGCCCGAACTGGCTCAGGATCCGTCCCGCAAGTGTGGTCTGCTCGCGACTCATTCACGTCATCCCAAGCGGCGGACCAGGGAGATCAGCCGCCGCAACCAAGGATTCTGAGCCGAGGGCCTCAGAAACTCCACCGCCGTGCTCTTCGTCACTTCGGAGAAAGTGGGGTAGGGATAGACCAACCCTGCCAAATCGGAAACCTTCAAGCCGCGGCTCATGGCCAGAACCCACGGCATGATCAGCTCGCCCGCATGGGCACCGGCGATGGAGCAGCCCAGGATCCTGCCCCGCGGGGTGACGACGGCCTTCACGTGTCCTTCGGTTCGCCTTTCCGTGCGTGCCCTGTCGTTGTCGGCAAAGGCCCAGCGCAGGATGCGGATGGCGCCATGCTCCTCCCTCGCCTGCGCCTCCGTCAGGCCGACGGAGGCGAGCTCGGGCGCCGTGTAGGTGACCCGGGGGACAGGTGCCTGCCCGACGCGGATGGGCAGCCGGAAGAGGGCGTTGCGGATCACGAGGCCCGCATGATGATTCGCCACATGGGTGAACCGGGCTCCGGCGCCGGAGCCGCCGGCACAGTCGCCGATAGCGTAAACGCGCCGATTGGAGGTCCTCAGCCCGCGGTCGACCCGGATGCCGGACGCGTCGGTCTCGATCCCGGCATTCTCAAGGCCCAAACCATCCACGATGGGCTTGCGGCCTGTCGCCACGAGCAGATGGCTCCCGTCGATCCTCTCACCGCCGTTAAGGAAGAGGCTGATGCCTCCTCCTTCAGTCTGCGCGACCCGGTCGATGGTCACCCCGATCCTGACGGAAACGCCGTCCGATCGTAGCGCGTGCCCGACGACCCCTGCCATTTCGGGATCCTCCTGTGCCAGAAGGTCCTTCCCGGCCTCCAGAATCGTCACCATCACCCCCAGGAGCCGATAGGCCTGGGCGATCTCGACGCCTATGGCTCCGCCGCCGATCACGACGAGATGCGCGGGCTTCTCAGATAGATCGAAGATGGTTTCGTTGGTGAGGTAGGAGACCTGATCAAGCCCCTGAATCGGTGGAACCGAGGGCCGGGAGCCGGTCGCGATGACGAAGCGACGGGCCCGGATGGTCCGTTCTCCCGCCATGACGGTGTTTTCGCTTGTGAACCGAGCCTCGGCCTGGATCACCGTCACCCCCATGGCCCGGTAGCGGGCAATGGAATCCATCGGGGCTATTGCGGCAATGGTCCCCTGCACATGCGCATGGAGCTTGGCAAAGTCGACGACAGGTTCGGCTCCTCCGATCCCGAAATGCTCAGCTTCGAGCATGTTCCCGGCGCGAAGCGCTGCCGCGATCAGCGCCTTAGACGGCACACAGCCCACATTGAGGCAGTCTCCGCCCATCGCGTCCTTCTCGACCAGCACCACGGCGGCCCCTAGAGAGGCTGCGATGGAGGCGACCGACAGGCCGGCCGATCCTGCGCCGATGACGCAGAAATCCGGCTCAAGAACCTTTTGGGCCCCGTTATCCGTCTGCCCCACCATCAGCCCTTTCCAATGGCGCGACTGCGCCAATACCTGAGCGCGATCGGAACCAAGGCCAGAATTCCCAGGATAGCGAGAGCCACCATCAGCTCGGGCGTCAAGAGGCTCTTGGCGCTGAAATCGACCGTGCAGTTGCTCCGCCCAGCGGCCAGGCAATCGGCACGCAGCCGCTCGTGCCTGGCGATCACCTCGTCGAGGCCTGATCCGGCGAGGGCGAAGGCGAAGGAGGCCGGCAGCATGCCGAGCTGGGTCGCCAGCACGAAGGGCTTCAGGCGCATGCCGAAGAAGGCTGCGGCCAGATTTGTCAGCCAGAACGGCACGACAGGAATCAGGCGCAGGGAGAGAAGATAGAGGAACGACTGCTTTCTGAAGCCCTCCGCAAGATTCTGGATGTGGGAGCCAGCCCGCTGCAGGAGCGGCCGCCCCAGGGAGGTCCGGGCAATCAGGAAGATGTTGGCAGCCCCGAGCGTTGCGGCAAGGTTGGCCGTGATGCCTCCGAGAGGCCAGCCGAACAGATAGCCCCCGATGGCTGTCAGGAAGGCGGAGGCCGGAAGAGAGAGGGTCACGGCCGCCACATAGATCAGGCCGTACAGCCCCAGCATGGCCAGGCTTCGGGCGGCAACGAGCTCCTGCAGCCAGGCTTGGTAGCGGATGAACGTATCGAAGGTGAGGGAGCGGTGGGCGCCCGTTGCGAAGACGGCTCCGATCCCCAACAGGACGAGCGCCAGAGGCACCATGCGCCAGAAGCGGCGCCCTCCCCCCGGGCGGTCGTGTTTCAGCTGCGTCTCGGCCACGTGTCCTCCTGGAACCGGTGTGGTATGTAGCGTCTGGCAAGGTCAAGCCTATGGGCCCGTCACAGCTTGGTGAGGCGAGGCCCGATTGCCGCATCGGGCCCAGAGCGGCGTTGACTTTGCCCTACCATTCCGTCATAAGCCCGCAAGCTGACAGCGCTCTTCTTGGGCGCTGATCGTTTTTTCGAAACAGTTTCGGGGAAACCCCATCCCAACCAGACGGGCGCGAGCCTTCGAGCACCGCTGCCCCATTCGACCGGAGAAGTGCCGTGAAGAGGACGTATCAACCGAGCAAGCTGGTTCGCAAGCGCCGCCACGGCTTCCGTGCGCGCATGGCGACCAAGGGTGGCCGCAAGGTCATTGCCGCTCGCCGCGCCCATGGCCGCAAGCGCCTGTCGGCGTAAGCAGCCTTAGGACCGCCCGATGCGCGAACCCCGCGCAGCGTCAAGCCTCGGGCGTCTGACGAAAAGACCTGACTTCGTCGCGGCGGCCTCCGGCCGCCGCTTTCATACCGAGAGGATGACGGTTCAAGCCCGCTTGCGCGAAGGTTCCGGTCTCGGCCTGCGCTTCGGCCTTACGGTCACGAAGCGGGTCGGCCACGCCACCGAGCGCAACCGGATCAAGCGCCGGCTCCGGGCCGCCATCCCCACGGCAGGCCAGGACTACCTAACCATCGATGCGGATGTTGTCGTCATTGGACGGCGAGACATCCTCTCAGCCGATTTCGACGTGCTCATCGACGATCTTCGACGCGCACTGCGGGCGGTCACCAAGCCGAAAAACGCTTCTCCCGCAGAGCGTTCTTCCTCACCTCCCTCCAACGGCGAGCGTCGCGGACATTCCCATGCGTGATGACAACAAAAACCTCATCATCGCCATCGTGCTGTCGATGGCGGTTCTGCTAGGCTGGCAGTACTTCTTTGCGGCTCCAGAGGCTGAAAAGCAGCGCCAAGCCGCTCAGCAACATCAATCCACGCAGGTCAATCCCAACGCGCCGAATCCGCCCGCCAGCCCGAGCCAGGCCGGCGGCGCCGCTCCCACGGTACCGGGAACCGTGCCCAGCACCCCTGTGGCGCCTGCCGTCGAAACCCGCGAGGCGGCGCTCGCCCGCTCGCCGCGCGTGGCCATCAACACCCCCGCCATCGCCGGCTCGATCAACCTGCGCGGCGGCCGCATCGATGACGTATCGCTCAAGAATTACCGCGAGACCGTCGATCCGCGCAGCCCGAACATCGTGCTGCTTTCGCCCGCCGGGACCCAAAACCCTTATTATGCCGATTTCGGCTGGGTCGGAGCGCAGAATGGCGCACTGCCGACTGCCGAGACGGTCTGGACCGCCGATCAAGCGACGCTGACCGCGTCCACTCCGGTGACGCTCAGCTGGGACAACGGCCAGGGTCTCATCTTCCGGCGCACGATCTCCGTGGACGACAAGTCCATGTTCACCGTGAAGAATGCCGTTGAGAACCGCGGCTCCACGCCCGTGACCCTGCACCCCTACGGCCTCGTCTCCCGCCATGGCAGGCCGACGACGCTTGGCTATTACGTGCTGCATGAAGGCCTGATCGGTGTTCTCGGCGACAAGGGCCTGCAGGAATACACCTACGACGCCATCGCCAAGGAAGAGCCGGTTCCCGCCGGTCAGAACGCCGTGGGCGAAGTGTGGGACGATGTGAGCGGCGGCTTTGTCGGCATCACCGACAAGTACTGGGCTGCCGCCGTCATCCCCGATCAGACGCAGCCTTACCAAGGTTCCTTTACCATGCGCCAGGGCCCGACGGGCCAGATCTATCAGGCCAACATGCTCGGCACGGCGCAGGCACTCCAGCCCGGCGCCACCACGGAAGTGACCCAGCGCCTCTTCGCAGGTGCCAAGGAGGTTGCGACCGTCGATGCCTATCATGACGCGCTTGGCATCAAGAACTTCGATCTCCTGATCGACTGGGGCTGGTTCTACTTCATCACCAAGCCGCTGTTTAAGGTGCTCGACTTCTTCTTCCACCTGTTCGGCAATTTCGGCATCGCGATCCTGCTCGTCACGGTGCTTCTGAAGATCCTGTTCTTCCCGCTCGCCAACAAGTCCTACGCCTCCATGGCGAAGATGAAGGCGGTGCAGCCGGAGATGACCTCGATCCGCGAGCGCTATGCCGACGACAAGATGAAGCAGCAGCAGGCGCTGATGGAGCTGTACCGCAAGGAGAAGATCAATCCGGTCGCCGGCTGCTGGCCGGTGCTGATCCAGATCCCGGTGTTCTTCGCGCTCTACAAGGTGCTCTTCGTCACCATCGAAATGCGCCACGCGCCCTTCTTCGGCTGGATCCGCGACCTCGCAGCACCCGATCCGACCTCGGTCTTCAACCTGTTCGGCCTGCTGCCCTACAACCCTGGTGCGGTGCCGGTGATCGGTCACTTCCTCATGCTCGGCGTGTGGCCGCTCCTCATGGGCATCACCATGTGGCTGCAGATGAAGATGAACCCGGAGCCGCCAGACCCGGTCCAGAAGCAGGTCTTCGCCTGGATGCCGGTGATCTTCACCTTCATGCTGGGCTCCTTCCCGGCCGGCCTCGTGATCTACTGGGCCTGGAACAACCTGCTCTCGGTCACCCAGCAGGCCTTCATCATGCGCAAGAACGGCGTGAAGATCGAGTTATGGGACAACCTGCGCAAGACCTTCAGCCGTAAGACCAGCACCGCCAAGGGCTGAACGGCCACGGACTGAAATGTGATCATCCCCGGGCATCGTCCCGGGGATTTTCGTTTGATGATGGCGAGAGCGCCGCCATTTCTTCCAATCGTCACGCATCTATATCAATCGTCGATGCCATGCGGTGACGGACAATGAGCGCTTCCGAGGAAACAGCGAAGCAGGACCCGGGATCGGACGCACCCCGTGAAATCGAGCTGAAGCTGGAACTCGCCTCCGGCGCGGCCGAGGATCTGCTCGCACATCCCCTCCTCGACAAGGCGCGTCCGCTCCTCAAGCAGAGCGGACAGCTCCATGCGGTCTATTTCGACACCGATGACCATGCCCTGCATCGCGAGGGCATCAGCCTGCGCATCCGCCGCCGGAATGGAAAAGACATCCAGACCATCAAGGCAGAAGGTCCCCACAAGGGCATCGCCATGGATCGCGGGGAGTGGGAAACGCCCGTCGATGGCGAACTCGACCTGTCCGCCGCAGCCGGCACCCCGCTCGAGAAACTCATCGCGGACGAGACCCTGCGGGCGGACCTCAAGCCAGCCTTCACGGTCGAAACGGATCGGCAGGCCTTCGAGGCCGAGTTCGACGGTGCCGTGATCGAGGTGGCCCTCGACCGGGCCAAGGCTTCCAACGGGGACAAGGCCGTCACCTTCTCGGAAATCGAGCTCGAACTGCGCCAGGGCCGCGCCGGCGCCCTCTTCACCCTTGCCCGCCGCCTGAGCGAGGCGGCTCCCCTGCGGCTCTCGACGGTGGCGAAATCCGAACGCGGCTACCGCCTCCTCGACGAGGAAACCCTTCGCCCCGTTCGGGCCGGGAAGATCGCCCTATCGAAGGATGCGACCTGCGCCGAGGCCTTCCGGATCATTGCCCAATCGTGCCTCGCCCAAGTAGTGCAGAATGAAGCCCTGGTGCGCCTCACGCAGGCTCCTGACGCCCTGCACCAGATGCGCGTGGGCCTGCGCCGCCTGAGAGCCGCCATTTCCCTGTTCAAGAACCAGCTGTTGACCGATCCGGAGAGCGCCGAGATCCGGGACAACCTTCGCTGGGCCGGGGAGGCGCTGGGTACGGCGAGGGACCGCGACGTCTTCATGGAGCGGCTGCGCTCCATGGATGGGCCCGAAGCCGATCCGTCGCACATGGACGAGATCGAGCGCCGTCGGGCACAAGCCTATGAGGATCTGCTGGAAGCTCTCGAATCCCGCCGCTTCATGGACGTGGTCCTGCAGACGGCCGCCTGGATCGAGGCCGGCGCCTGGATGACGTCCGACGACGAGGGGCACAGGTCGGCCCGGCAGCGCCCTGCCCGGGATTTTGCAGCAGCCGAGCTCTCGCGCCGCTTCAAGCGCACCCGCAAGATGGCAAAGCATCTGCGGGACGTCGGCGACGACGAGCGCCACGAACTGCGGATCCGCATCAAGAAGCTGCGCTACGGCACCGAGTTCTTCGGCTCGCTCTTTCGCTCGGAGAAAGCGCGCAAGCGTCGCAAGAAGTTCTTGGGCATCCTGGAGGATCTGCAGGAACGGCTCGGGACCTTGAATGATCTCGCCGTCGGCGGCTCCCTTGCCCTGTATCTCCCCGAGGTTTCGCCCAGGCGCATGGAACGGCAAAAGGAAAAGCTCCTCGACAAAAGCGAGGCCGGCCTTGCCAAGCTCGCCAAGGCCGATCCCTTCTGGCACTGACCCGTCCCGAGCCTGCCGGGAGGAAATCGGCCGGGAGCCTTGAAGAAAGCCGTTCGAGCGCCGATAAGAGCCCCATGACCGAAACAAGCCCCCCAAACCAGGACATCGATCCCTTCATCGAGATCGGCCGCAAGCTCTTTGCAGGAGAGGCCGATTTCATCTGGGCCGCCAACTCCCTCAAGAACCTGCCGCCCATGAGCAAGGTGGAGATTGCCTTTGGCGGGCGCTCCAACGTGGGCAAGTCGAGCCTTGTCAACGCGCTCACCGGGCGCAATACGCTGGCGCGCACGTCGCACACGCCGGGCCGCACGCAGCAGCTCAACTTCTTCACCATCAACGACCGCTTCCACCTCGTCGACATGCCCGGCTACGGCTATGCCGCCGTCGAGAAGCAGAAGGTCGAGGCCTGGACGCAGCTGATCCACGATTACCTGCGCGGCCGGGCGAGCCTGGCCCGCGTCTATGTGCTGATCGATGCCCGCCACGGCATCAAGCCCGTGGACGAGGCGGTGCTGGAGACCCTCGGCACGGCAGCGGTCTCCTATCAGATCGTGCTGACCAAGGCGGACGAGCTGAAGCCGGGCGAGCTCGACAAGCGCATGGCCGACACCCTGCAGAAGATCGAGAAGCGCGCAGCCGCCTTCCCGGAGATCCTCGCCACCTCGAGCCGCTCCGGTCTCGGCATTCCGGAACTGCGGGCCGGGGTCGCCAGGCTCCTGAGCGAGAGAGGCGCGGGATGAGCCTCGGCCTCAGGGTCCTGATCGTTCTCGCCTCCCTGTCGGGCCTCCTCGGCGTCGGCCTCTCCGCCGCCGCGGCCCATGTCACGGGCGGCAACCTGACCACGGCGGCCCAATTCCTGCTCTTTCATGCCCCTGCCCTGCTGGCTCTCGTTGGTCTGATCGCTGCAGGTGCTGTAAACCCGATGCTGGCGCAGGTCGCTGGCTATGTGCTGGTGCTGGGGCTCGTCCTGTTCTGCGGCGATCTTTCCCGCCGGGTGTTCTCGGGCGTGGCGCTGTTTCCAAGGGCAGCGCCTGCAGGCGGAATTCTCCTAATGGCAGGGTGGCTGCTGGTGGGGCTATCGAGCGTCTTCACCCGCCCATAGAAAACAATCCATAATATAACTTAACGGCTCTCTTAGAGACAGAGGCAGCAAACGAGCAAGTGTGTGCGACATTCTGTTATTTATGAAATGTTGTAACTTATCATAGAATTGGTATCATAACGCTGCTCGTTTCCAAGGAGAAGACAATGTGGTTCCTACAGGGTTTGTATCAGCTAACCTCAACCGAGATGAATTACTCAGTTCCGGAATACCAGAACATAAAGTACTTTACCTCTTTTCAAGAATTGCTAGCTGCAAGTCGTGATCCAAACAGTACTGTCTATAATGTTCACGTCATGGGCAATGAAAGCGCTAACCGTATCATTGGCAGCACATTGGTTAACGACCTAAACGGAGGCGCCGGCGCCGATACACTCGAGGGACGAGATGGCGACGACTACTTAGACGGAGGTATCGGGGCAGACCTGCTGATCGGTGGAGATGGGAATGACTCCTACCGCGTGGATGACGCAGGCGACCTCGTCGTCGAAGCAGATAACAATGGCAGCGATTTCGTCGTTTCGAAAATCAGCTATGTGCTGCCTGATCACGTTGAAAAATTGCAGCTCACCGGCTCCGGATACGGTAGCGCCGAGAGCTACGAAAGCCTCAACGGAACAGGCAATGCCTTGGACAACGAGGTGACTGGCAATGCCGGCAACAACCATTTGAGGGGCCTCGGCGGCGACGACAGACTTTACGATGTCGGTGGAACCGATACGCTGGAGGGCGGCTCGGGCGATGATATGTACTACATCGACAGCATCAACAGCACCGTCGTGGAAGCTGCTGATGGCGGGAAGGATACAGCCTTCCTCATGTTCCACGTTCAAGATCTTGGTGTCGTTGACTTCGGCAAGCTCAAGAACATCGAAGTCATCCACTTCGCCAACTACTCTTCAGGCAAATACGCCATCCTGGAAGATGGTGAATTCTTCGTCATCGATGACAAGCTGAATGCCAAGAAGCCGAACGACCTGGACGATTTCGAGGTGAAGAGCGATACGATCGGCCTCTCCAAGTCCATCTTCTCCAAGGTTGCCAAGAAAGGCGAGCTCAAGAAGGGGGCTTTCTGGACTGGCTCGAAGGCGCACGACAAGGATGATCGGATCATCTACGACAAGAAGGCCGGTGACCTCTATTACGATGCGGACGGTTCAGGTTCTCGCAAAGCCGTCAAGTTCGCTGACCTCGACAAAAATCTGAAGATGACGGCCCAAGACTTCTTCGTCATGTAACTGGCTAGGGCCGCCTTGGGCGGCCCTTTCACTCTATCCAATACTCTGGTTCTCAAGCGAACCGTCGATCTTGTGCGGCGCCATAGGCATCATAGCGGTTTCCATAACATCTGACCTGGGCTAGAAGGCAGGCCGTTTGATCCCGATGACCGCGCCGGAGCTGCCCATGTCCGATCCGTCCACGCCCCTTCCCGACGTCCATGTGCAGGCCGAGGTGCTTGTGCAGGCTCTGCCGCACATGCAGCGCTACGACCAGCAGATGGTCGTGATCAAGTACGGCGGCCATGCCATGGGCGACCGGGCGGCGGCCGAGGATTTCGCCGAGGACGTGGTTCTCCTCGAACAGGCAGGCATCAAGCCCGTGGTCGTCCATGGCGGAGGGCCTCAGATCGGGAAGATGCTCGAGAAGCTCGGCATCAAGTCCGAGTTCAAGGGTGGGCTTCGCGTCACGGATGCCGCCACCGTCGAGGTGGTCGAGATGGTGCTCGCGGGCTCGATCAACAAGCAGATCGTCGGCTGGATCGGCGCCGAAGGCGGAAAGGCCGTCGGCCTGTCGGGCAAGGACGGCAACATGGTCACCGCCCGCAAGGTCACCCGCACGGCCGTCGACCCTGATTCCAACATCGAGAAGGTGGTGGACCTGGGCTTCGTCGGCGAGCCCGAGCACGTGAACCGGGAGGTTCTGGACCAGGTGCTGCAGGCCGAGCTGATCCCGGTCCTTGCGCCCGTCGCGATCGGCCAGGACGGCCAGACCTACAACGTCAACGCGGACACCTTTGCCGGTGCCATCGCCGGCGCCCTGACGGCAAAGCGCCTCCTCCTGCTGACCGACGTTCCGGGCGTTCTCGACAAGAACAAGAATCTCATTCCGGAAATGACCATCGAGGATTGCCGCCGCCTGATCGCCGACGGCACCATCACCGACGGCATGATCCCGAAGATCGAGACCTGCATCTATGCCCTGGAAAGGGGCGTGGAGGCCGTCGTCATCCTCGACGGCAAGGTGCCCCATGCGGTGCTGCTGGAGCTGTTCACCGATCACGGCGCCGGTACCCTGATCCGCAGGGGCTAGGACTTCACCCTTTCCGAAGCGGCAGAGAACGCTTATATTTCCATCAGTGGGGCCGCACGGCCCCATTGTCGTCTTCGGGATCCATGAACGCCAAGCCAGCCATCGAGAGCCACCTGTCCTCCCCCGAATCCCGTCCCTTCTCGCACGTGGAGACGTGGGTCTTCGACCTGGACAATACGCTCTATCCGCACACCTCGCGGGTCTGGCCACAGATCGACCAGCGCATCACCCTCTACATCACTGAGCTGTTCGGGCTCGATGGGCTGTCGGCGCAGGCGCTGCAGAAGTATTTCTATCACAAATACGGCACGACCCTTAAGGCGCTGATCGACGAGTACAACATCGATCCGCATGATTTCCTCGACTTCGCCCACGACATCGACCACACCGACATCGAGCTGAACCACAGCCTAGGTGAGGCGATCGAGCGGCTTCCCGGGCGCAAGCTCATTCTCACCAACGGTTCACGCAAGCACGCGGAGAACGTGGCGAGGAAGATCGGCATCCTCGACCATTTCGAGGACGTGTTCGACATTGCCGCCTCCAACTTCGTGCCCAAGCCCGACCGGCGCGCCTACGAGATCTTCCTTGAGAAGCACGGGGTGGAGCCCTCCCGCTCGGCCATGTTCGAGGACATCGCCAAGAACCTGACCGTCCCACACGAGCTCGGCATGACGACGACCCTGATCGTGCCGAAGACCCTCGACCCCTTCCGGGAAAGCTTCGAGCAGGAGGCAATCAGGACGCCGGACATCGACTACATCACGAACGATCTGGCGGATTTCCTGCGGGCCTACGCACTGCCCTCGAAGAAGTAAGCTGGCTTCGCCATAGATCAGGTGACAGGTTGAGGCGCCATTGCTAATCAGGCGGCAGCGAAACCCTTGCCCCGAGTTGCCGATGTCCACCACTGATCTCGCCCAAACGATCGATGCCGCCTGGGAGGACCGGGCCAATGTGAACGCCTCCACGACAGGAGCCGTGCGCGAGGCTGTGGAGCAGGCCATGAGCCTTCTCGATTCCGGCAGGGCGCGCGTCGCCGAGAAAATGGCTGGCGGCGAGTGGCAGGTGCATCAGTGGCTGAAGAAGGCCGTGCTCCTGTCCTTCCGCCTGAATGACATGGGCATCATCAAAGGCGGCCCCGGCGAGGCCGTGTGGTGGGACAAGGTTCCCTCCAAGTTCGACAGCTGGTCCGAGGCCGAGTTCAGGCAGGCGGGGTTCCGTGCCGTGCCGAACTGCACCGTGCGCCGCGGCGCCTATATCGCTTCCGGCGTGGTGCTGATGCCGTCTTTCGTCAATCTCGGCGCCTATGTGGATGAGAACACCATGGTCGATACCTGGGCGACGGTCGGCTCCTGCGCCCAGATCGGCAAGAACGTTCACCTCTCCGGCGGCGTCGGCATCGGCGGCGTTCTGGAGCCGCTCCAGGCCAATCCCACCATCATCGAGGACAATTGCTTCATCGGCGCCCGCTCCGAAGTCGTGGAGGGCGTCGTGGTCGGTGAGGGTTCGGTGCTCTCCATGGGAGTCTTCATCTCGGCCTCTACCAAGATCATCGATCGCAACACCGGCGAGGTCTTCGTCGGTCGCGTGCCGCCCTACTCGGTGGTCGTACCCGGCACGCTTCCCGGCAAGCCCCTGCCGGACGGCTCGCCCGGCCCGTCCCTCTACTGCGCCGTCATCGTGAAGCGCGTCGATGCCCAGACGCGGGCGAAGACCGGCATCAACGAGCTGCTCCGCGATTGATCCGATGACCTCCTCCCCCCTCCTCCTCGCCCAGTCCCTCCTGCGCTGCCCCTCCGTGACGCCGGAGGAGGGCGGAGCGCTCGCCTTCATCGAGGGCGTACTGAAGGAGGCGGGGTTCGAGGTGCACCGCCCGGTCTTTTCCGAGCCCGGCACACCGGACGTGGAAAACCTCTATGCCCGCTACGGCAAGAGCGAGCCCCACCTGCTGTTTGCCGGTCACACCGATGTGGTGCCGCCGGGCGATGCGAGCCGCTGGGCGCACGATCCGTTCAGCGGCGAGATCCATGGCGGCGAGCTCTACGGGCGCGGCGCCGTCGACATGAAGGGCGGCATCGCCTGCATGATGGCGGCGGCGCTCGACTTCATCCGTGCAAACCCGGACTTCAAAGGCTCCATCGGCTTCCTCATCACGGGAGACGAGGAGGGGCCGGCCATCAATGGGACGGTCAAGCTCCTCGAATGGGCCAAGGACCGCGGCGAGCGCTTCGACCACTGCATCCTGGGTGAGCCGACCAACCCAAACCAGCTCGGCGACATGATCAAGATAGGCCGACGCGGCTCGCTCACGGGCCGGATTACCGTCGAAGGCAAGCAGGGGCATGTGGCCTATCCGCATCTGGCTGATAATCCGATCCCCGGCATGATGCGCCTGCTCTCAGGTCTCCTGAGCGAACCGCTCGATCACGGCACGGAGCACTTCGACGCTTCGAACCTGGAGGTGACGAGTGTCGACGTGGGCAACCCGGCCTCCAACGTCATCCCGGCAGAGGCGCGGGCGACCTTCAACATCCGCTTCAACGATCTCTGGACGCCCCAAAGCCTAGAGGAGGAGATCGAGCGTCGCCTGCGCGAGGCCGCCGGCAACACGGTGCGCTACACCCTCACGATGGACCCCACCAATGCGGTCGCCTTCCTGACGCCGCCGAACGCGTTCGTGGGTTTCATCGCCGATGCCATCAAGGCCGAGACCAGCTGGCAGCCGAAGCTTT
This sequence comes from Microvirga arvi, assembly GCF_016892765.1. Lineage (GTDB taxonomy): Bacteria > Pseudomonadota > Alphaproteobacteria > Rhizobiales > Beijerinckiaceae > Microvirga > Microvirga arvi. Next base: position 148,317 of record NZ_JAFEMD010000001.1, on the reverse strand, counting down.
CCACCACGGGCGGCACCTCAGACGCTCGCTTCATTGTGAAGTATTGCCCGGTGGTCGAGTTCGGCCTCGTGGGTCAGACCATGCACCAGATCGACGAGCGGGTTCCGGTTGCCGATTTGGGTCGCTTGACAGGGATTTACCGCAAGGTGCTGGACGCCTATTTCACCGCGTCACCCTGAGAGCCGAAGCCTGAATATTTAGACTAAAGTCGGAAAATGAGCGGAACGTTTTGGCGCGTCCGTCCATTCATCGTGATCAAGTGTCTCCCACGTTGAGGCTGCTCATGATCGTCACGGCGGATGAGGTCAATCGCTCGTTCAAGGGAACCCTCGACCTGCTCAACAGCAGGGCGGAAGGATTGAAGTCCTTCGACATGAGCGAGCGAGGCTTCTGGCGCTCCTTCACGGCGCTCTGGCTGACCCTTCCGGCCTATGTGGTGTCCCTCGCCTTCGAGCGCCTGCGTCTCGGACTGCTTCAACCAGACCGGTCTCTCTTGGACAATCTCTGGATCGATTTGGTCGTCGCATTGGGTCATGTGGCGGGCTTCGTAGCCTTGCCATTGGCCATGATCTGTGTTGCGCGCTGGTTTCGTCTCGAGAAAGCCTATGTGCCCTTCGTGATCGTGACGAACTGGATCTCCGTCATCGGCATGCTGATGCTCTCCGTGCCGGCCATGCTCGTACTACTGGGGTGGGCACCGCCTGCGCTCGCCAGCCTTTTCAGCCTCGCCTTCGCCATCATCATCGTCCGGCTGCAATGGTTCGCCACCAAGTCGACGCTGGGCCTCTCAAGCCTGCCGGCGTTGGGCGTCGTCGTGCTCGGCATCGTGCTCAATTCCTTCGTGGCCGGCGCGATGCGGGGGCTTCTAGGATAGCTCCGGATAATCGACGCCAATCAGGTAGAGGCCTGTCGGCGGAGCCATGGGGCCGCAGCGCTTACGGTCCTGCGCTTCGAGGGCCGCCCGCACATCCTCCACCGACCAGCGCCCGGCGCCCGCTCGCTCCAGCGTGCCCGTCATCGAGCGAACCTGATGGTGCAGGAACGAGCGGGCGGACGCATAGAGGCGGATCTCGTCGCCGATCCGCTCGACGTCGAGCCGGTCGAGGGTGCGGATCGGGCTGTTGGCCTGACATTCGGCGGCCCGGAACGTGGTGAAGTCGTGCCGTCCGATCAGCATTTTCGCAGCCTCGTGCATCACTTCCGCATCAAGCGTCCACGCCACGTGCCAGACCCGGCTCGCCTCAAGGGTCGGGGGCGCCCGCCGGTTGAGGATGCGGTAGACGTAGTGCCTCTTCACAGCCGAAAGGCGGGCGTTGAAGGTGTCGGGCACGATCCGCGCCGAGAGAATCGCCACGGGTGCAGGCCTCAGGTGGGAGTTGGTGGCATCCCGCACCGTATCCGGCCGCCACTCCTTCTCCAGATCCACATGCACGACCTGATGGGTGGCATGAACGCCTGAATCGGTGCGGCCGGCGCAGTGGATGCGCACGGGTGTCCCGGTAAAGCGCGCAATCGCATCCTCCACCGCCTGCTGCACGGAGAGGCCGTTCGTTTGATGCTGCCACCCGGTGAACGGCGTGCCGTCATACTCGACGACAAGCTTGTAGCGAGGCATGTTTAATTCAGTTCTGCAAAGGCCCGGGCATAGGAGACCGGGCCATGGGCGCCTTTCCCCTGATCGGAAAGCGCAAGGGCCTGGAGATAAGGCCCGTCATACGGGGTTTTCAGCTTCTCCGCCAGCTTCGGATCAAACCCGAAGCGGCCGTAATAATGCGGCTCTCCAAGGACGACGACCAGATCGTACCCGCCGTTCCTGAGCCGTTCCAGGCTGTGCCGCACAAGCTGTGCCCCGATGCCCTGCTGCCGGAAGGAGGGGACCACTGCCAGCGGAGCCAGCACGCAGGCCTTGATGGAGGGAATCTCGTGCAGCCTCAGATGGGAATAGGCGATGTGCCCTGCCGGTTGATCGTTATAGGCGGTCAGGGAGAGGAGCAGATCGCCGTCATTCTGCATATTCCGCACCAGATCGGCCTCCGCCGATTGTCCGAAGGCTTCCACATAGATCGCATAGATCGCCTGCCAGTCTGCGGAATCCTTCAGATGGATCGTCATAGGTGGCCCTCACCCGAAGCGGGCGCCCGGACCGAGCCTCACGCCGCGCAGGAATTCCTCGAAGGCTACGGGGCCTTTGCCGGCTCGTTGAACCTGGATGAGACGGACAGCCCCGTCGCCACAAGATATTATACCATTAATATCAAGCAGTGTCCCTGGGGAAGCTTCGCCTTTCCCCAGGGTCGCACGCAGCACCTTCACCCGTTCCTGACCCTTGCCGAAATCGGCGACGAAGTAGGCTCCCGGAAAGGGCGAGAGCCCGCGGATGTGATCGTGGACGGCCTGCGCCGGCCTCGACCAGTCGATCAGGCCATCCTCGTTCTTGAGCTTATGGGCATAGGTCACGCCCATCTCGGGCTGGGGCGTGAAGCTCAAGCCTCCACGGGACAAGGCCGCAAGCGCCCGCACCATGAGATCGGCACCGAGGACCATCAGCTTGTCGTGCAATTCGCCCGCATTCATGGCGGGCGTGACCGCCACCCGCTCGACCATGGCGACAGGGCCGGTGTCGAGCCCCTCCTCCATCTTCATGACGGCAATGCCGGTCTGGTTGTCCCCTGCCATGATGGCGCGCTGGATCGGGGCCGCGCCGCGCCAGCGGGGGAGCAGGGAGGCATGCAGATTGAGGCAGCCGAGTTCCGGCGCATCGAGGATCGCCTTCGGGAGCAGCATGCCGTAGGCCACGACCACCGCCACATCGGCCCCATGGCTGCGGAAAATCTCCGCAGCCTCGTCCGTGCGCAAGGTCTTGGGCGTGAACACAGGAATCCCGAACCGGTCCGCCATGGTGTGGACTGGAGAGGGCTTCAGCTCCATGCCGCGGCCGGCGGCGGCCGGCGGGCGGGTGTAGACGGCCACCACCTCGTGACCCTGGCCGACGATTTCGGAGAGGGTGGGCACCGCGAAATCGGGCGTGCCCATGAAGACGACGCGAAGGCTCATGCGCCGGCCTCGCGCTTGGCTGCCTTCTTGAACTTGGTCGTGACCCGATCGCGCTTGAGCTTCGACAGGTAGTCGATGAACAGGACCCCGTTCAGGTGATCGATCTCGTGCTGGACGCAGGTGGCCAGCAGCCCGTCCGCATCCTGCTCGACACTCTCCCCCTGCAGGTTCATGTAGCGGAAGCGCACCCGGTCCGGGCGCTCGACCTCCTCGTAATATTCGGGGATCGACAGGCAGCCTTCCTCGTAAACCCGCTTCTCCTCCGAGGCCCAGAGGATCTCGGGATTGATGAGCACCATCGGCTGATGCTCCTCCTCGGATTTCGACACGTCCATGGTCACCATGCGGACCGGCACGCCGATCTGGATGGCGGCAAGGCCGACGCCGGGGGCGTCGTACATGGTTTCCAGCATGTCGTCCGCAAGCCTGCGGATCTCGCTCGTGATGTCCTTAACGGGCTCGGAAACCAGGCGAAGCTTGGAATCAGGAAGGATGACAAGGGGTCTTATGGTCATGATCGCGGGAGATAAGCGCTTGGGCCAGAATGGTCAAATCGTTCGTCTCCGGCATCGGACCCAAAAGTGGGTCCACTTTCGGGGCTATTCCGATGCCTATCATTCATGAGTGCATCGTTTCCGCGGAAAAGCGGAATCCACTTTTCCGCACGAGGCACTTGTGTTCGGATGCATCCGTCAACCGGAACCTTGGCCTCCATGAACGACGTCGTCCTGATCCTCGGCAAGACCTCCCTGACCTGGGGGCAGATCGTCCTGGGGATGGCAGGCGTCAGCGTCGCCCTCCTGCTCCTCGTCACCGTGCTGCTCCTGCGGACCCGCCGGGAACGGACCCTTGAAGCGATGATCGCCGAAGAGCGGGCGCGGGAGATGGACGAAAAGGTGGCGGAGCTCACCCGCATCCAGTCCGAGATGACGGGCCGGATGCGGACCATCGCCGAGGTGTTCGGCTCCCGTCAGAGCGATTTCGTGCGCATGATCTCGGAGCGGATCGACGGGCTGCAGCACCGGGTCGGCCAAGGGCTGGAGGCTTCCACGCGGCACCAGTCCGAGAACCTGTCCAAGCTCAACGAGCGGCTCGCCGTCATCGATGCCGCGCAGCAGAACCTGACGAACCTCACCGGCGAAATCGTCGGGCTGAAAGACATTCTTTCCAACAAGCAGACCCGCGGCGCCTATGGGCAGGGGCGAATGGAGGCGATCATCCGCGACGGGCTCCCGCCCAGCGCCTTCGAGTTTCAGGCCACCCTTTCCAACCGCACGAGACCCGATTGCCTCGTGCGCCTGCCGGGCGACGAGCGCGGTCTCGTGATCGACGCCAAGTTCCCGCTGGAGGGCTTCACCCTGTTCCGCGAGTCCAAGGGGGACGAGGCGCGCAGCCGTGCGGCTGCACGAGTCCGCAACGATATGCTCGTCCATGTGAAGGACATCGCGGAGAAGTACCTGATCCCCGGCGAGACCCAGGACATCGCCATGCTGTTCGTGCCGGCGGAGTCGATCTACGCCGATCTCGCCGAGCATTTCGACGACGTGGTCCAGAAGGCCCATCGCGCCCGCATCGTCATCGTCTCGCCGTCCCTCCTGACGCTTGCCATACAGGTGATGCAGGCCCTTGTGCGGGATGCCCGCATCCGCGAGGAGGCGCGGGTGATCCAGATCGAGGTGCAGAAGCTCCTGGAAGACGTGGAGCGGCTCGATTCCCGCGTGGCGAAGCTCGACGCTCACTTCCGGCAGGCTCAGGACGACGTGTCCCAGATCAGGGTATCAGCTGACAAGATCGTGAAGCGCGGCGAGAGGATCGAATCCCTCGAGTTCGATGAAGGCGAGGCTGAGGCCCGGGCCGAACTCCTGCGTCTTCAGGGCCGCAATCTTCGAGCCGTGGATTAGGAACCGCCTTTCACCCGCAACGTTCTCCCCAAGCTGCACGATGCGCCAAGCGAATGATGGCGCTCGCATGCTGGCATGTCTCAGAACTTGGGAAGGATTGCGCTATGGGCCTTTTGTCGAAGGACATCAAGTCGTTGGATGACCTCTTCATCCACACCCTGCAGGATATCTACTACGCCGAACAGCAGATCACGAAGGCGCTGCCGGAGATGATCGAACAGGTCACCGATCCGCAGCTGAAGCAGGCTTTCCAAACGCATCTCGGCGAAACCCAGCAGCAGATCCAGATGGTCGAGCAGGTGTTCCGGATGCACGGGCACGATCCGAAGGGCGTGACCTGCCCGGCTATCGATGGCATCATCGACGAGGCACAGGAGATTTCGGGCGAGATCGCCGATCCTCAGGTCCTCGACGCTGCCCTGCTCGCCGCCGCTCAGGCCGTGGAGCACTACGAGATCACCCGCTACGGCACCCTTGTCGCCTGGGCCAAGCAGCTCGGCCGCGACGACTGCGCCGGCGTCCTGCACCAGATCCTGGATCAGGAGAAAGCCACGGATCAGAAGCTCAATCGGATCGCCGAGAGCAAGATCAACACGAAAGCTGCATAAGCTCTTCGTTCTCGAACGGGAATGGCCTCCGAAAGGGGGCCATTTTTGTAGGATGAGCTTAGAAAGACGTGCGCTGCCGGATTGCGGCGGAGAGTGTGCCCTCGTCGAGATAATCGAGCTCGCCGCCGACCGGCACGCCGTGGGCGAGTTTGGTCACCTTGATCGGCAGATGCGCGAGAAGCTCGGTGATGTAGTGGGCCGTGGTCTGCCCATCCACCGTGGCGTTGAGCGCCAGGATGATTTCACCGACCCCGGCTTCGGAGGCGCGCGCCACCAGGCGCTCCAGGTTGAGGTGCTCGGGACGCACGCCGTCGAGGGGCGAGAGGACGCCGCCGAGCACATGGTACCGGGCGTTGACCGCGCCGGAGCGCTCCAGCGCCCAGAGATCGGACACGTCCTCGACCACCACGAGGATGGAGGGATCGCGCTTGGCGTCCCGGCAGATCGTGCAGGGATCCTGCGTATCGACATTGCCGCAGGACGAGCACACGACGATGCGCTCGTTGGCGATGCGCATGGCGTCGCTCAACGGGTTGAGCAGCGTCTCGCGCTTCTTGATGAGATGCAGCGCGGCGCGGCGCGCCGAGCGCGGGCCCAGACCCGGCAGGCGGGCCAGCAATTGGATCAGGCGCTCGATCTCGGGACCGGCAACGTGCTGGGCCATTCAAGTTCTCTTTTGCTTTGATCGCATCGCTTGATGCGAAGAACCGGCATCCACTTTTTCCACTTCTTCGCGCGATGCTCTGCTCAGAACAGCTTCAGGCCGGGCGGCAGCGGAAGGCCCTTTGTCAGGCTCTCCATACGCTCCTGAGCGGCGCGCTCCGCCTTGCCGCGCGCGTCGTTCATGGCAGCCACGATGAGATCCTCGAGGATCTCCTTCTCGTCCGGGTTCATGAGCGATGGGTCGATGCTGATCGACTTGAGGCTTCCCTTGCCGGTCACCTTCACGGATACGACGCCGCCGCCGGACGTGCCGTCGACCTCGAGAGTGTCGAGCTCGGCCTGGGCGTCCTGCAGCTTCTGCTGCATCGCCTGAGCCTGCTTCATCAGTCCCATGATGTCCTTCATGACCGCGTCCTTCGGTTAAAACAGATCGTCGTCTTCCTCGGTCTCGTGGGCCGCGGCCGCATCCTCTTCGCCGAGGATCTCGGTTTCGGCGTCCTCGCCGGCCTTCTCGGAACGCTCGATCACGTTCACGATCTGCGCGCCGGGAAATTTCGAGAGCACCGCCTGCACGAGCGGATGGTTGGCTGCCCCCTCCCTGCGCTCGCGCTCGGCGGCGACCGCCTTCTCGTGCAGGGTCTGCTGCCCCTCCTCGGAGGAGAGCGCGACCATCCAGCGCTCGCCGGTCCATTGCTGGAGCGCACGGGTGAGATCGTTAGCGATGGTGCGGCTGCCGGTCTCGGTGAGGCTGAGCTCGATGCGCCCCTCCTCGAAGCGCACGAGGCGCACATCCCGTTCGAGCTGCGCCTTCAGCACGATCTCGCGCTTCTCTCCGGCAAGCGCCACCACGTCCTCGAACCGGCGCAGGCGCATGGTCGGCTCTGCTTGCGGGACTTGAGGGCGCAGCTGCGGCTGGGCCTGCGAGGTCGCCAGCGCCATGGTGCCGGAGATGGCGGGACCGGAGGGCCGGGAGGGCGCCGGGCCGCCTTCGGGCAGCGATGCGCCGTCCTTCAAGGCGCGCAGGGCCTCGTCCGGCGTCGGCAGGTCGGCCGCGTAGGCGAGGCGCACGAGCACCATCTCGGCCGCCGCGATGGGGCGGTTCGAGGCCTGAACCTCGGGAATGCCCTTGAGGAGAATTTGCCAGGCGCGGGACAAAGTCCGCACTGAAAGCTTCCCGGCATAGTCCGTGCCGCGGGTGCGCTCGATCTCGGAGAGAGCGGGATCTCTCGCCGCCTCCGGGATCAGCTTGAGGCGGGTGACGATATGCGAGAAGGCGGCGAGATCGGAGAGGATCACGCCCGGATCGGCGCCGGCATCGTATTGCGAGCGCAAGCCCGCGAAGGCCGCCGGCACGTCGCCGCGCATGACGGCTTCGAACAGGTCGATGACCTGGGTGCGGTCGGCGAGCCCCAGCATGTCGCGCACGGTGTCGGGCGTGACCACGCCGGCGCCGTGGGCGATGGCCTGGTCCATCAGCGACAGGGAATCGCGCGCCGAGCCTTCCGCCGCGCGGGCGATGGCCGCGAGCGCTTCCGCGTCGGCCTTCACGCCCTCCGATTGGCAGATGCGGCTCAGATGGGCCACGAGCTTGTCCGCCTCGATCCGGCGCAGATCGAAGCGCTGGCAGCGGGACAGGATCGTGACTGGCACTTTCCGGATTTCGGTGGTGGCGAAGATGAACTTCGCGTGCGGCGGCGGCTCCTCCAGCGTCTTCAGGAAGGCGTTGAACGCCTTCTCCGAGAGCATGTGGACCTCGTCGATGATGTAGACCTTGTAACGGGCCGCCACGGGCGAATAGCGGATGCCGTCGATGATCTGGCGGACGTCGTCGATGCCCGTATGGGAGGCAGCGTCCATCTCGAGCACGTCCACATGCCGCGATTCCATGATCGCCTGGCAGTGAACGCCCAGTTCCGGCATGTGGATGGTCGGAGCGCCAGAGCCGTCGGCCTTCTGGTAGTTGAGGCCGCGGGCCAGGATGCGGGCGGTGGTGGTCTTGCCGACGCCGCGGACGCCGGTGAGCATCCAGGCCTGCGGAATGCGCCCGGTCTCGAAGGCGTTCGAGAGGGTGCGGACCATCGCCTCCTGACCGATCAGGTCGTCGAAGGTCTTGGGGCGGTATTTTCGGGCAAGAACGCGATAGGGCGAGGCCGGCGCAGCGGATGCGGGCATGGCGGGGAAGCCAGGCAGGGCCGGCTCGTCGTTCAGGGGCGTGCCGGCTGTGGTATCGTCCATCGACTGCAAGGCTTTGGAAAATCTTTAAGGTGGGAGGCTGGACGAAGACCCGTTCGGTCTCGTTAGGGCTGCTTCCTTCCGGACCTGACCCGGTTGGCGAGTGAGACGTCCCTCGCCAACCTCCCATCGGCTATATGAGGGTATCGGTCCGGAAACGCAAGTTGGAAACAGTTATCCAAAGGCTGTCATCACGGGGCTGCGTCGGCAGAACCCGGGATCGCCGGATGAGAATGGTGCCTTATCCGGCTTGCGATCCCGGATCTCCGCTTCGCTTCGTCCGGGATGACAGCTCACGAAGGCTGACACGGTGCCGCAGGCTCGGTTACATAGCCCCATGACATTCCAGCTCGATTCCCGGCTCGACGCCGACACGATCCCCGTCGGCGACCTCGCCCTCTCCTCGGTCCTGCTCCTGAACGACGCACGTTTCCCCTGGTTCGTGCTGGTGCCGCGCATCGCGGGGATCAGCGAACTGACGGACCTCTCGGACGACCAATCCGCCCAACTGATGCAGGAGATCCGCATCGCCACCAAGGTCATGCTGGAGCTCTCCAAGCCCGACAAGGTGAATGTGGGGGCGCTGGGCAACATCGTGACGCAGCTTCATGTCCACGTGGTCGGGCGCTTTCGTTCCGATCCGGCCTGGCCCGGTCCCGTCTGGGGACACGGCACCCGCACCCCCTATCCTCCTCATGCGGCCAGCGCCCTGATCGAGCGCGCCGCCACTCTTTTCGCGGCAGCCTGAACCCATGAACCGTCCCATCGGCTACATTTCGAATCCGCTCGTCCGCCACAGCGCGGAGAGGGACCCGGAGGCGATCACCAACGCCCTGGCCAATCCCTGGACCGCCATGGTGATCCTGGCGGGAGACCTTCCCATCCTGCAGGCTGGGGAGCCGGGAACCAGCCTTCTGCCCGCCTCGGTTCTGACGCGCCTTCCCGATCATCAGGAGCAGGTGTTTCTCGGGACCCTCGAGGATCGCCCGGTGGTGGCAACCCTGGCCGCAGCCGAGGCGGCGGAGCTGTTCCAGGACGATCCGGCCTTCGCGGCCGTGGACCTGCGCTCGATTGCGATGCGGGGCCTCGTGCCAGCCGAGGAACTCGGGATGCTCGCCATGGCCAAGTCCCTGCTCGACTGGCATCGGCGCCACCGCTTCTGCGCCAATTGCGGCGCGCCGACGCAGCCCGCCCAGGCCGGCTTCCGTCGCGACTGCGCCTCCTGCAGCGCCCAGCATTTCCCGCGCACGGACCCGGTGGTGATCATGCTGGTGACCCGCGGCGAAAGGTGCCTGATGGGCCGCCAGCCGCGCTTTCCGGAGAAGATGTATTCCTGCCTCGCGGGCTTCCTGGAGCCGGGCGAGACTATCGAGGACGCGGTGCGGCGGGAGACCTTCGAGGAGGCCGGGATCAGGGTGGGCGCCGTGCGGTATCTCGCGTCCCAGCCCTGGCCTTTCCCATCGAACATCATGATCGGCTGCATCGGAGAGGCCCTCACGGAGGACATCGCCTTCGACGGCGAGGAGCTGGAGGACGCCCGCTGGTTCACGAAGGACGACGTGAGGCGCATGCTGGAGGGCATCCACGAGCAATACTTGGCGCCTGCCCCCATCGCGATTGCGAACCACCTCATCCAGGAGTGGGTGAAGGAATAAGCGAGATTAGAGAGAGTCATCCTGGACGGCGAAGCCGATCCGGGATCGCTCGACAAAGATGGCGCTTGAGCCTCGACGCTGTCATCCCCGCGCAGGCGGGGATCCATAACCACGACCGTCATCGAGAACCCGCGACGGCTGCCTCGCCTTGTTCTGCACTGTCAGCGGTTATGGATCCCGGGCTCTGCTGTGCAGCCCCGGGATGACAGTGCTCTCCTCGTCCCGCGATCCCGGATCTGCGCTGCGCTTCGTCCGGGATGACGGATGTGTCTGTCAAAGAGCCAGCGCCTTGGGGCCCGCAGCGTGAGCTGCGAGCCTTGGGTTGAGATCGAGGGTGGCGCGTCGGGCAGCCCGGCTCGATGGTGTGATTGGAAAGTGAGAGCCGGACTGCTCGTCACGCGCGGTTTGTTTCAGCGGACCTGGATCAAGCCAGGATCGGCCACCCGCGATCACAGGCGTGCGAGACCTGCGGCGGGACCGCTCCCTGCCCCACTCTTGCGACGCCTCGCGAGCGCGCCCCTCGAGGGCGGGGATAGGGAATGATATAGCCCAGCTTAGGACAACTGTCAAGAACAAAGTGAGAACGCGCCACCTGCCCTCTCCCCTGTGCGGGAGAGGGTGGCCCTCGCGTCAGCGAGGGTCGGGAGAGGGGCGGTGCGAGACCGATGACGCCCCCTCTCCCGGCTCACTTTCGTTCGCCACCCTCCCCGCACAGGGGGGAGGGAATGCCCGCACCCTGTCCTGCAGCCGATCCCGGCTCACTCTCGGCATCCGGGATGACAAGCGTCTTCGCAAACTCAAGCCTGCCGGGCCAGCTCGAACCGATACGCGATCTCGGCGACCATCTGCCCGCGCAGATCGAAGGACTGCTCAGGTCCCGCCTGACCGCCGAGCGCCTCATAGAAGCGGCGTGCGGACAGGTTGTCGGTCAGCACCCACAGGCCGACCGTGCGAAACCCTTGGGCAGCGAGGTGTTCGAAGACGCTGGCCATGAGCCTGCAGCCGATGCCGTGACGTTTGACCTTGTCGAGCAGGTAGATCGCGAAGATCTCAGCCTTGGCCCCGAGAAGCTCGGCTGCCTTGCCGCGGATCGGCCCGCCTCGAATGAATCCGACGATCTCGCCGTCATCGGCTTCAGCCACGAGAAGCTTGGCCCGAGGCTCCAGCTCAGCCAGAGCTCTTTGCCATAACTCCATCCGCTCCTCGACGGAGAGGCCCGCGAGTGCCTCCGGCGCGAGGAAATCCCTGTAGGATTCCCGCCAGCCCTGGACGTGGACCTTGGCGATGCCCTCGATGTCCGCCTCCCAGCCCTCGCGGATGCGGATGGTCACTCCGCCGCTTCCCGGATCTTCTCCCGGAACGGATCGGCCGGATAGACGCCGAGGATGCGCAGCTCGCGGGAGAAGAATTCCAGCTCCTCCAGGGCCCGCTTGAGGTTGGCGTCCTCCGGATGGCCATCGACCTCGGCGTAGAACTGCGTCGCCAGGAACTCGCCCTCGAGCATGTAGCTCTCGAGCTTCGTCATGTTGATGCCGTTGGTCGCAAAGCCCCCGAGCGCCTTGTAGAGCGCGGCCGGCAGGTTGCGGACGCGGAACACGAAGGACGTGACCGTCGGGCCGTTTCCGGCGGGGGCCCATTGCGCTTTCTTGGACAGGATGACGAAGCGGGTGGTGTTATGCGCCTCGTCCTCCACGTTCTCCGCCAGGATCTTCAGGCCGTAGATGTCGGCCGCCATGCGGGGTGAAAGCGATGCGCGGGTCGGGTCCTTCCACTCGGACACCTCGCGGGCGGAGCCGGCGGTGTCGCCGGCCACGTGGGCCTTGAGCCCGAGCTTGCGGATGATCTTGCGGCATTGCCCCAGCGCATGGACGTGGCTGTAGACGTCCTTGATGGCGCCGAGATCGGCCTCGGGGATGGCCATGAGATGGAAATGGATCGGCAGGAAGTGCTCGCCGACGATGTGAAGCCCCGAGGTCGGCAGCAGATGGTGGATGTCGGCCACGCGGCCCGCAATCGAGTTCTCGATCGGGATCATGGCCAGCTCCGCCGGACCCTCGTTCACCGCCGCGAAGGCATCCTCGAAGGTCGGGCAGGGCAGAGCCTCCCAATCGGGCCGCGCTTCCGAGCAGGCGGTGTGCGAATTGGCGCCCAGCTCGCCTTGGAACGAAATCAGCTTGGTCATGATGTTCTCCTGCGCATCGCGCGGACCCAGAGGGCCGCGTCAGCGACCCGAAGGGCCACGTGAGTGAAAAGTGGAAGCCACTTTAGGGTCCGATGCCCTGGCCGCGATGATCTCGCGCGCCCTTTCCAGATCGTGAGGGGTATCGACGCCCAGCGGCACGTCATCGACGAGGACGGCATCGATGCGCATACCGGCCTCGAGCGCCCGCAACTGCTCCAGCTTTTCGCGAAGCTCCAGGGGTGACGGCTTCAGTCCGACGAAACGCTGCAGCGCCTTGCGCCGGTAGGCATAGAGGCCGATGTGATGATAGAGCGGACCGTCGCCATAAGGAGCCGTCGCACGGGTGAAGTAGAGGGCGCGGAAACGCCCCGGAGAGACCTGGCTTCCCACCATCTTCACCACGTTGGGATTGGTCCTCTCCTCCTCCCGTTGGATGACGGCGACGAGAGTCGCCAGATCGACGTCGCCGTCCGAGAGCGGAGCGATGGAGGCGGCGATGGCCGCCGGATCGATGGTCGGCAGGTCGCCCTGCACGTTCACGACCACATCGTGACGCCCCTCCGGATCGAGCTTTTCCACAGCCTCGAAAATGCGGTCCGAGCCGGAGGCATGGTCGGAGCGGGTCATGACGGCCTGTCCGCCGGCCCTCGCGACCGCTTCGGCGATTTCCTGTGCATCGGTGGCAACCGCCACCGGCCCGATCCCCGCCTCCACGGCCCGGCGCCACACATGGACGATCATGGGCTCGCCCGCGATCTCAGCCAGAGGCTTGTTGGGCAGGCGTAGGGCAGCCAGGCGGGCCGGGATGAGGACGAGGGGGTCGGACATGGCGCGATCTTCAAGGGCGGAGGGCTTGAGCGTCCTTAGCAAGGCGGATCCTGTTTGTCATGAGTGCGTGCGGCACTCTATCCAGGGACCTTGCCAGGGACCCTGAGCCGCCCGAATTCGTTGCAACCCCGAACTGCGACCACGAGAACGGCGAAAACTCCCGGAAACCCCATTGTCAAACCCCCATGACAACGGCTAAGCAACGCCCCGACGCGGGCACCCGTCCGCGGATCCATTCTGCTGTGCTGGTTTCGCCGCTTGTTCGAAGGCGAGGAGAGCCTAACCCATGAATATCGAGACCAATAAGATCGCGGGCGCCGTTTTCGGCTCGCTTCTCTTCGTGGTCGGCGTCAACGTCATCGCCGGCGGCCTGTTTTCTCCCCATAAGCCCGCCATTCCCGGTTATGATCTCCCGGCGCCCGAGGAAGGCGCCACCGCTGGTGCGGGTTCTGCCGCTCCGGCCGAGCCGCTTCCGGTTCTTCTGGCCAGCGCCGATGTCGCCAAGGGTCAGGCCGCAGCCAAGAAGTGCGCCTCCTGCCACACCTTCGAGGAGGGCGGAGCCAACAAGGTCGGCCCGAATCTTCATGGCGTTGCCGGACGTCCTGTCGCCTCGCATGCCGGCTTCAACTATTCAGGAGCTCTCAAGGGCAAAGGCGGGGAGTGGAATTACGAGGCGCTTAACGCCTTCATCCAGAACCCCAAGCAAGCCGTTCCCGGCACCATCATGGCCTTCGCCGGCATCGCCCAGGCCAAGGAGCGGGCAGATATCATCGCCTATCTGAAGTCGGTCTCCCCCAGTGCCCCTCCGCTTCCCGAGGCATCCGCCGCGGCTCCGGCCAATGCTCCCGCTCCTGCGGCGCCTGCCGCTGGAGGGGCTCCTGCCGCTCCTGCGGCCCAGTAAGGCGCATCACTTTCGCATTCCTAAAGCCGGGCTTGAGAGCCCGGCTTTTTCTTTTGTGCCGCCTGTCCTTTCACGCGTTGTCCCTTGCGCTCGTCCCGCCGCGCCCAAAAATGTAGCTAACGATAGACGCCTCACCTTTCAGGAGACGCCTTGTGATCCGTAATCTTCTGCCGAGCTTCCTGGCCGCCTGCCTCGCCCTCAGCCCCCTCGCAGCCCAGGAAGCCTCCAAGGAAGCCTCCAAGGAAGCCCCATGGCGGCACGGCGCGGCTCTGCTTGGGGAGGCGAAGTATCCCCAAGGCTTCAAGCATTTCGAATATGTGAACCCCGACGCCCCCAAGGGCGGGCTCGTGCGGCTCGGCGCGCAGGGCACCTTCGACAGCTTCAACATCGTGGTGGCCGGCGTGAAGGGCGCGCCCGAACAGGGCCTCAATCTGATCTACGAGACCCTCACCACCTCCGCCCTCGACGAGCCGAGCGCATCCTACGGCCTCCTGGCTGAGGCGTTCTCGTATCCTGAGGATTTTTCCTCCGTCACCTTCCGCCTGCGCCCGGAGGCCCGCTGGCACGACGGTCAGCCGGTGACCGTGGACGACGTGATCTTCTCCTTCGAGGCGCTCAAGACCAACAGCCCCACTTACGCCTTCTACTACGCCAACGTCGCGAAGGCCGAGAAGCTGGGCGAGCGCGAGGTGAAGTTCACCTTCGACGAGAAGGGCAACCGCGAGCTTCCGCAGATCATGGGGCAGCTGACCGTCCTGCCGAAGCACTGGTGGGAAGGCACGGCGCCCGACGGACGCAAGCGCGACATCACGCAGACGACCCTCGAGCCGCCGCTGGGCTCAGGCCCGTACCGTCTCAAAAGCTTCGAGGCCGGCCGCAACGCTGCTTACGAGCGCGTGAAGGATTATTGGGGCCAGACCATCAACGTGAATGTGGGACAGAACAATTTCGACGAGATCCGGTATGAATATTACCGCGACGTGACGGTTCTGCTCGAAGCCTTCAAGGGCGACCGCATCGATTTCCGGACCGAGAACAGCGCCCGCAACTGGGCGACCGGCTACAACTTTCCGGCCCGCCAGGAAGGCCGCGTCATCCTGGAGGAATTTCCCCAGCGCGCCAGCGGCGTGATGCAGGCCTTCGTGCTCAATCTCAGGCGCGACAAGTTCAAGGATCCGCGCGTGCGGCGGGCCCTGAATCTGGCCTTCCCATTCGAGGAGATCAACAAGACGATCTTTTCCGGACAATACGAGCGCACTGCGAGCTACTTCCACGGTCTCGACATCGCCTCGTCCGGCTTGCCGCAGGGCCAGGAACTCGCGATCCTCGAGACCGTCCGCGACAAGGTTCCTCCGGAGGTCTTCACGACAGCGTACAAGAACCCCGTCGCCGACACGCCCGATGCGATCCGCAACAACCTGCGCGAGGCCGATCGGCTCCTGCGGGAGGCGGGCTGGGAGGTCAAGGACAGGCGCCGGGTCAATGCCCGCGGCGAGCCTCTCAGCATCGAATTCCTCGCCGACAGCCCGAACGACGAGCGCTACCTCCTGCCCTACAAGCAATCCCTCGAACGTCTTGGCATCGAGGTGGCAGTCCGGACCGTGGACGAGGTCCAGTACGTGAACCGGGTGCGCGCCTTCGACTTCGACGCCATCACCAGCGGCTGGGGGCAGTCCCTGTCTCCCGGCAACGAGCAGCGCGAATACTGGGGCTCCCAGGCGGCCAAACGCGAGGGCTCCCGCAATCTTGCCGGGATTGCCGATCCCGCCGTCGACACGCTGATCGATAAAATCATCTACGCCAAGGACCGCGAAGAACTCGTTGCCGCGACGAAGGCCCTCGATCGCGTCCTGCTCGCGCACAATTATGTCGTCCCGCAATGGACCTACGGCAAGCAGCGCACGGCGCGCTGGGACCGCTACAGCCATCCGGAGACGATGCCGCGCTACGGCGGGGCCGCGTTCCCGACAATCTGGTGGTACGATCAGGCCAAGGCCGCCAAGACCGGAGCGCCGCGATGACGCGCTTGAGCCGTCGCGGGATCCTGAAGGCCGGAGCGGCGACGGCTGCCCTGTCCGCTCTGCCGCGCATGAGTTTCGCCCAAGAAGCAGAGACCGAAACGCATGGCCTCTCGAGCTTCGGCGACCTGAAATACAAGCCCGATTTCAAGCATTTCGACTTCGTCAATCCGAATGCGCCGAAAGGCGGCACGCTTGCGGTCCAGATCAAACAGACCATCGGCAACCAGAACTTCGACACCTTCAACACCCTCAACATCTTCGTGCTGAAGGGCGATGGCGCAGCCGGAATGAGCCTGACCTTCGACAGTCTGATGACGGCATCGGGCGAAAGGATCGGCGTCCTGGGCGATGAGCCCGACGCACTCTACGGGCTCGTGGCGAAGAGCGTGCGCGTGTCCGAGGACAAGCTGACCTACCGCTTCGTTCTGCGCCCCGAAGCACGCTTCCATGACGGTGCGAGGCTGACGGCGAGGGACGCGGCCTTTTCCTTCAACATTCTGAAGACCAAGGGACACCCGCTCTTCAGCCAGTTGCTCACGCAGATGGCCTCGGCCGAAGCGGAATCCGACGAGATCCTGCGTGTCCAGCTGAGCCCTCAGCGCAGCCGCGACCTTCATCTCGTCATTGCAGGGCTGCCGATCCTGTCCGAGCAGTACTGGCGGGGAAAGGATTTCAATGCTTCGACCCTGGAGGCGCCGCTCGGATCCGGCCCCTACAAGGTGGGTCATTTCGAGCAGGGCCGCTTCATCGAATTCGAGCGCGTGCCGGACTACTGGGGCCGGGACCTGCCGGTGAATGTCGGCCTGAACAACTTCGACCGCATCCGCTACGAGTATTTCCGCGACCGGACGGTTGCCTTCGAGGCCTTCAAGAACGGCACGCTGACCTACAACGAGGAATACACGTCGCGCATCTGGTCGACGGGCTACGATTTCCCGGCCATGCGCGAAGGCCGCGTGAAGAAGGAGGAGATCTCGAACGACGCTCCGTCCACCATCCAGGGCTGGTACTTCAACACCCGGCGCGAGGCCTTCAAGGATCCGCGCATCCGGGAGGCCATCGGCCTGGCCTTCGATTTCGAATGGACGAACGCCAACATCATGTTCGGCCTGTTCAAGCGAACGACCTCGTTCTTCGAGAACAGCGACATGAAGGCTGTCGGCAAGCCTTCTCCGGAAGAACTCGCGCTCCTCGAACCGTTCCGCGACAAGCTTCCCGCATCCGTCTTCGCGGAGCCGCCCGTGCCGCCCGTCTCCGACGTCTCGGGTCAGGACCGGCGCCTCCTGCGCCGTGCGGACGAGCTCCTGCGCGAGGCCGGCTGCAAGCGCGAGGGCGGTGGGCTCAAGCTCCCGAACGGCCAGCCGTTCCGGATCGAGTTCCTCGACTTCCAGCCCTCGCTCCAGCCGCATACCCAGCCGTTCCAAGCCAACCTGAAGCGGCTCGGGATCGATGCCTTTTCGCGCATCGTGGATGCCGCCCAGTACCGGGCCCGCATGGACGCCTACGAATTCGACATGGCGAGCCGTAACCTGAGCGGATCGCCGACCCCGGGCGACAGCCTGCGGGTCATCTACGGCTCGGAATCCGGCAAGCAGCCGGGTTCGCAGAACATCGCCGGCATCGACGACCCCGTCGTCGATGCGCTGATCGGGACGATCGGGAACGCGAGGACGCGCGAGGAGCTCAACACCGCCTGCCGTGCCCTGGACCGGGTTCTCCGTTCGGGCCATTATTGGGTGCCCATGTGGTACAGGGCCAGCGAATGGCTCGCCTATTGGGACCAGTTCTCGCGCCCCGAGACGAAACCGCGCTTCAGCTCGGGAGCGCCCTGGACCTGGTGGCATGATGCCGAGAAGGCGAAACGGATCGGGCGAGGATAAGGCTTGGACAAAGCTGCTGTGACACGAAACGAGGCGGACATGCCCCGTCTGCTTCTGCGCCTTGAGGGCTTGGCTCTCTTCATCCTGGCCACATGGGCCTTCGCCTATGCCGGCGCCTCCTGGTGGCTCTACGCTCTTCTCTTCCTCACGCCCGACCTCAGCTTTGCGGCCTACTGGGCCGGCGCCAGGGCGGGAGCCGCGGCCTACAACGCCCTTCACACCACCCTCGGCCCTGCGATCCTGGCAGGGCTTGGTCTTTTCCTCGATCACTCTATGCTGCTCGGGATCGCCGCGATCTGGGCGGCGCATATCGGATTTGACCGCATGTTGGGATACGGCTTGAAATACACGTCCGGCTTCAACGACACCCATCTCGGCCGCATCGGCCGGCAAGCGGCAGGCGCTTGATGCTGGCCTATATCGCGCGCCGCGTCCTCCTCATGATCCCCACCATTTTGGGGATCATGCTCATCTCCTTCGTTCTCGTGCAGTTCGCCCCCGGCGGCCCGGTGGAGCGCATCATCGCGCAGTTGCAGGGGCAGGATTCCGGAGCCTCGTCGCGCATCTCGGGTGGCGGAGGCGATTTCTCGGGCGGAGGCCAAGCTCCCGGCGGCGGAGGAGCGGGAGACGCCTCCTCGTCGCGCTATCGCGGCGCGCAGGGGCTCGACCCGCAGTTCATCAAGCAGCTCGAAACGCAATTCGGTTTCGACAAGCCGGCCCATGAGCGCTTCCTGAAGATGATCTGGGACTATGCGCGCTTCGATTTCGGCAAGAGCTATTTTCGCGACATATCCGTTCTCGAGCTGATCAAGGAGAAGCTGCCGGTCTCGATCAGCCTCGGCCTCTGGATGACGCTGCTCTCCTATGCCATCTCGATTCCGCTCGGCATCAAGAAGGCGGTGCGGGACGGATCCTCCTTCGACATCTGGACCTCGGCCGTGGTCATCATCGGCTATGCGATCCCGGGCTTCCTGTTCGCGATCCTGCTCATCGTGCTCTTTGCCGGCGGCTCGTTCTGGCAGGTCTTCCCCTTACGCGGCCTGACCTCCGAGAACTGGGCTTTCATGCCCTGGTACAGGCAGATCGCGGATTACTTCTGGCATCTGGTTCTGCCCATCACCGCCATGGCGCTCGGCGCCTTCGCCACATCGACCCTGCTGACGAAGAACTCCTTCCTCGACGAGATCCGCAAGCAATACGTGCTCACCGCGCGCATGAAAGGTCTTTCGGAGCGACAGGTTCTTTACGGCCACGTGTTCCGCAATGCGATGCTGATCGTCATCGCGGGGTTCCCTGGAGCCTTCATCGGCGCGTTCTTCGCCGGCGCGCTCCTCATCGAGACGATCTTCTCCCTCGACGGCCTGGGGCTTCTTTCCTTCGAGTCGATCGTGAACCGCGACTACCCCGTGGTCTTCGCCAATCTCTACATCTTCTCGCTGGTGGGCCTCGCGGTGAACCTCGTGTCCGATCTCACCTATACCTGGATCGATCCGCGGATCGACTTCGAGACCCGGGAGGCGTGAGATGGCATTTCGGTTAAACCTCAGTGTCATTCCCGGCCGGAGCAAAGTGGAGAGGAAGGGAGGCCAAGATCAGACTCTGCCCTTGCAGAACTCATCACCTCTTTCCCCTCCCCCCTTGTGGGGGAGAGATGGAGAGGGGGGTACGGCGCCAACGCCCCGATCGGTACACCCGTTCGGCCCGTGGGTACCCCCCTCTCCATCTCTCCCCCACAAGGGGGGAGAGGGCTTGCTGCGACCCGCTTGTGCTGCGTTCATCGTGGGGACAGCGCAATGAACGAGAACGTTCCCGTCGTCTCCCCGGCCTCCTCGCCGGTCGCGCCTCCCCTCCCCCGCCAGGGCTTCATCAAGCTCTCGCCGCTGAACCGGCGGCGGATGGAGAACTTCAAGGCGAACCGGCGCGGCTACTGGTCGTTCTGGATCTTCCTGGTCCTGTTCGTCCTCAGCCTGTTCGCGGAGCTCATCGCCAACGACAAGCCGATCCTCGCCTCCTACAAGGGCGAACTGCTCTATCCGGCCTTCGTGGACTACCCGGAGGAGAAGTTCGGCGGCTTCCTGGCGGTCACGGATTATCGCGATCCGGTCATCGCCAAGGAGATCCAGGACAACGGATGGCTGCTCTGGGCGCCCGTCCGCTTCTCCTACAACACGCACAACCTCGACCTCCCCGTTCCCGCTCCCGCGCCGCCGACCTGGATGCTCACCGACGAGCAGTGCCGCCCCATTGCCGAGCGCAACGGCGGCACGGGCTGCAACGACATCGAGTGGAACTGGCTCGGCACCGACGATCAGGGCCGCGACGTGGTCGCGCGCCTGATCTACGGCTTTCGCATCTCGGTGCTGTTCGGCCTCACCCTCGCCGGCATCTCCTCCATCATCGGCGTGCTGGCAGGCGCCGTGCAGGGCTATTACGGCGGCTGGACGGATCTCCTGTTCCAGCGCTTCATCGAGATCTGGACCGCCATTCCCTCCCTCTACCTGCTCATCATCATCTCGGCGGTGATCACGCCGAGCTTCTTCGTGCTGCTCGGCATCCTGCTGCTCTTCTCCTGGGTGTCGCTGGTGGGCGTGGTGCGCGCGGAGTTCCTGCGCGCGCGCAACTTCGAATATGTGCGTGCAGCGCGAGCGCTGGGCCTGTCCAACGCCACCATCATGTTCAAGCACCTGTTGCCGAACGCCATGGTGGCCACGCTCACCTTCATGCCGTTCATCATCAACGGCTCGATCACGACGCTGACCTCGCTCGACTTCCTCGGCTTCGGCCTGCCGCCGGGCTCGCCCTCCCTCGGCGAGTTGCTTGCGCAGGGAAAATCGAACCTTCAGGCCCCATGGCTCGGGTTGGCCGGCTTCTTCGTGATCGCCCTGATGCTCAGCCTTCTCATCTTCGTCGGCGAAGCGGTGCGCGATGCCTTCGACCCGCGGAAGACGTTCCGATGAGCCTATGGTAGTGTTTGCCCGAGGTATCCCATGAACAAGATCGTCAGAGAGCATTACCCGGTCGACAAGCTGCCGGAGGATCTACGGGAGCTGCTCGATCCGTCGAAGCCCGTAACCCTGGTGATCGAGCAGGACGATGAGGCTGCCCGCCCTGATCCGAGGAGAGAATTCATGCGCTTCTTCGGCGCAGCCAAGGAGCGCAACACATCCGCTACGGAAGCCGTCCGGCGCATTCGCTCACTGCGGGACGAGTGGGAATAACGAAGGTGGAGAGCGTCAAGGCCGCTTATCTCGATACCAATGCGATCATCCGTTTCGTCGAGAGCGAAGATGACGGTTTGCTGCATGTGTTCGAGCAGGCGGCTGCCGGCCAGCTGCGATTGGTGACCAGCGAGCTGACACTGGCCGAGGTCCTCGTCGGCCTGCTCAAGGACGGCGATGCGAGATTGGTCGAAATCTATGAGGGGTTTCTTGCGGGCGGTTCCGGTCTGGAGGTCCGGCCGATCGATCGCGCGATCCTGCGCCGGAGTGCCGAAATTCGCGCGGCTCTCGGCAACAAGGGAGCCGATGCCATCCACATAGCGACCGCTCTCCTGGCCGATTGCAGCATCTTATTGTCCTCCGATCAGCGCTTGAGGCTGCCACGCAGCCTGACGCAGATCGATCTGGATCACATCCGCGACCTCGACAGGTAGCCATGACCAAACCCCTCCTCTCCGTTCAGGATCTTTCCGTCGCGTTCCGCCAAGGCGAAGGCGACGTGCTGGCGGTCGACCGCGTCTCCTTCGACGTGATGCCGGGCGAGACCGTGGCGCTGGTGGGCGAGTCCGGTTCGGGCAAATCCGTCACGGCGCTGTCGGTCCTCAAGCTTCTCCCCTACCCGTCCGCGCATCACCCTTCCGGCCGCGTCCTGTTCAAGGGCAGGGACCTGATCGCCGCGGACGAGAACGAGATGCGCAAGGTGCGCGGCGACGACATCACCATGGTGTTCCAGGAGCCGATGACCTCGCTCAATCCGCTTCACACCATCGAGCGGCAGGTCGGCGAGATCCTGAAGCTGCACCGGGGCCTCAATGACCGCGAGGCCCGCACCCGCACGCTGGATCTCCTGCAGCTCGTCGGCATCCGCGAGGCGGAGTCGAGGCTCGGCGCCTACCCGCATCAGCTCTCGGGCGGCCAGCGCCAGCGCGTGATGATCGCCATGGCGCTTGCCAACGAGCCCGATCTCTTCATCGCCGACGAGCCGACCACGGCGCTCGACGTGACGGTGCAGGCGCAGATCCTGAAGCTCCTGGCCGAGCTGAAGAGCAGGCTCAACATGTCGATGCTCTTCATCACGCATGACCTCGGCATCGTGCGCAAGATCGCCGATCGCGTCTGCGTCATGTTCAAGGGCAAGATCGTCGAGCACGGAACGGTCGAAGACGTTTTCGGCAACCCGCAGCACCCTTACACGCAACGCCTGCTGGCGGCGGAGCCGAAGGGCCGTGCCAATCCCGTCGCACACGATTCGCCGGTCATTGTGGAAGCCGGCCCGATCAAGGTCTGGTTTCCGATCAAGCGCGGCTTCTTCCAGAAGACCGTCGGCCATGTGAAGGCGGTCGACGGGGTCTCCGTGCGCGTGCGCCGGGGCGAGACGGTCGGGGTCGTGGGCGAGTCGGGCTCGGGCAAGACCACGCTGGGCCTGGCCATCCTGCGCCTCGTGCAGTCGGAAGGACCCATCGTCTTCCTCGGCAACCGCATCGACGGCATGCGCGCCAATGACATCCGTCCGATGCGCAAGAACCTGCAGGTGGTGTTCCAGGACCCTTACGGCTCCCTCTCGCCGCGCATGTCGATCGCGGAGATCGTCGAGGAAGGCCTGCTCGTCCAGGACAAGGAACTCTCCTATGCCCAGCGCCGCGACGTGGTGGCCAGGGCCCTCGACGATGTGGGGCTCGACCCCGCCACCATGGACCGCTATCCGCACGAGTTCTCCGGCGGGCAGCGCCAGCGCATCGCCATTGCCCGCGCCATGGCGCTGGAGCCTCAGTTCATCATGCTCGACGAGCCGACCTCGGCCCTCGACATGTCCGTGCAGGCGCAGATCGTGGAACTGCTGCGCGATCTCCAAAAGCGGCGCAACCTCGCCTATATGTTCATCAGCCACGATTTGAAGGTCGTGCGGGCGCTCGCCAACCACGTGGTAGTGATGCAGAACGGCCAGATCGTCGAGGAAGGATCGGCCGAGAGCATCTTCGCCGCGCCTCGGACCGATTACACCAAGGCGCTCTTTGCCGCCGCCTTCAACCTCGAAACGGCGGCTTCGAACACCGTCCGGGAATGAGATACAGCTTTTCCGATCATGCATCCGCATCACCACTCGGCCGGTCATCATCACGGACATTCCCATGCCCCGGAGGCCGGGCATGGCCGCGCCTTCGCCATCGGCATCATCCTGAACCTGGGCTTCGTCCTCATCGAGGCCGGCTATGGCTTCTGGGCCGGTTCCATGGCCCTGCTTTCGGATGCCGGCCACAACTTAAGCGATGTTCTCGGCCTTGCCATCGCCTGGGGCGCGGCGCTGCTCGCCAGACGCGGCGCGAGCGAACGCTTCACCTACGGGCTTCGATCCAGCTCCATTCTCGCGGCGCTTTTCAACGCGCTGCTTCTGCTGGTGGCGGTGGGCGGCATCGTGTGGGAATCCATCTCTCGCCTGATCGAGCCTGCGCCGGTTGCCGCCGGCGCCATGATGATCGTGGCTGGCATCGGCATTATCGTGAACGGCTTCACGGCTTTCCTGTTCATGGGCGGCCAGCACGATCTCAACATCCGCGGCGCCTTCCTTCACATGGTGGCCGATGCGGCCGTGTCTCTCGGCGTGGTTCTCGGCGGTCTCGCCATCCTGTGGACCGGCGCGACCTGGATCGACCCGATCTTGAGCCTCGTCATTGCCGCGGTCATCGTCTGGGGGACCTGGGGATTGCTCAGGCAGTCCCTGACCCTGTCCCTGCATGGCGTGCCGCGCGACATCGCGGTTCCCGAGGTGAGACAAGCCCTCGAGCGGATGCCCGGCGTCACGGGCGTTCATCACCTGCATGTCTGGGCCGTGAGCACGACCGAGACGGCGCTGACGGCCCATCTCGTGATGCCGGACGGGCATCCAGGCGACGGCTTCCTGACGAAAGCGCAGCAGGAGCTGAAGGACCACTTCGGCATCCGTCATTCGACCCTGCAGATCGAGATCCACAGGCATGGATCCGACAGGCACGGCCCGGAATGCCCCCTGGACCATGACGAGCATCCCCACGAGGGCCACATCCATGAGGGGCACCACCATCACTAAGGACCATCGCATCTTTTGCCGCTATGCCGTATCAGTCGTGATCCTCGTGGGTTGAAGGACTTCACTGAATGCCTCGCGCTCTTCTCATCGTGCTTGATTCCGTCGGTATCGGCGGGGCGGAGGATGCCGACGTCTATGGCGATGTCGGCGCCGACACGGTCGGTCATATCGCCGAGGCCTGCGCCGAGGGGCGCGGCGATCAGGCCGGCCTGCGCCAGGGGCCGCTCCATCTGCCGCACATGGCGGCGCTCGGCTTAGGGTTGGCCTGCGAGGCTTCGACGGGCCGCCTGCCGCCGAACCTCGCGCCCCGGGGCGCGCTGAAAGGCTCATGGGGCTACGGCGTCGAGACCTCCAAGGGCAAGGACACCCCCTCGGGCCATTGGGAGATCGCCGGCGTCCCCGTCGCCTTCGACTGGGGTTATTTCCCCAACACGATCCCGACCTTTCCTGAAGAGCTGACCGCAGCCCTCATCGCGCGCGGCAACCTGCCCGGCATCCTCGGCAACAAGCATGCTTCCGGCACTGCCGTCATCGACGAATACGGCGCGGAGCACATGCGCACGGGCCAACCCATCGTCTACACCTCCGTCGACAGCGTGCTGCAGATCGCGGCGCACGAGGAGAGCTTCGGGCTCGAGCGGCTCTACGAGCTGTGCCGCATCGGGCGGGAGATCTGCGACGCCTACAACATCGGCCGCGTGATCGCCCGCCCCTTCCTCGGCACGCCCGAGACCGGATTCAAGCGCACCGGCAACCGCAAGGATTTCGCCACGCCTCCGCCCTCGGACACCATTCTCGACACACTGACGAAGGTTGGCCGCTCCGTTGTCACCGTCGGCAAGATCGGCGACATCTTCGCCCATCGCAGCACGGGCAGGGAGATCAAGCCCAACGGCAACGACGCCTGCCTGTCGGCTGCTATCGACGCGTTGAGGGATCTGCCCGACGGCGGCTTCATCTTCGCCAATCTCGTCGATTTCGACAGCGAGTTCGGCCACCGCCGCGATATCCCAGGCTATGCGGCCGCGCTCGAGGCTTTTGACCGGCGCATCCCGGAGATCGAAGCCGCCCTGAAAGACGGCGACCTCGTCATTATCACCGCCGACCACGGCAACGACCCCTCCTGGCGCGGTTCCGACCATACCCGCGAGCACGCGCCGATCCTGGGCTTCGGCCCCGGCTTGACGCCAGGCTCCATCGGGCGACGGGAGAGCTTCGCCGATATCGGAGCCAGCGTGCTGGCGCATCTCGGGATTCGAAATCCGGGCAAGGGAACGCCCTGGCTCTAAGATCGCGTAATCCAGGCCTGCGCAGCAGAACCCGGGATCGCAGGACGAGAATGGTACCCTTCACCTCTCCTTGTGGGAGAGGTCGCGCCTTCAGGCGCGGGTGAGGGGTTACAGGTCTGTCCGGATGAACCTGTAACCCCTCACCCCAACCCTCTCCCTCAGGGAGAGGGAGACCCGCGATCTATGCAGCCGGTTCAGCGCTGCCCTCTCGGCCAAGCCGCCGCACCCTTTGCCCATCCCATTGACGGCCTCGCAACTTTGGATCAGTCTTCCAAAGATCGTATGGAGGCTCTCCGACGATCTGTTGAGGGAGTCTTCCCGTTCTTGCGTGGAAGATTGTTCATGAGCTCGCCCAACCGCTCGACCCATATCCGGCTCACATCCCACCCGGAGCCGAACACAGGCACTATCAGACATCCGATCAAGTGGGGAGCGAAAGACCCCAAGGAGCGCGGGCCGATCATCGGCACCGTCACCAATCCGGCCGACCGCAACGTGATCGGCGCCCATGGGGGCTCCTATTCCCTCTATCGGGCGCTCGCCATCTCCGCCCGGGCGCTCAACCCCCTGGCCCGGCCCGATCTTCACAACACCCACCCGACCGCCGACATCGGCCCGTATCCGCAATGGTTCGAGCCGGGCAAGATCGTCTCCCTCGACCCTTGGGGCCATCTGGTCGGAGAGGCGTTCCGGGACGACATCGCCAGCGGCGTCGACATTCGCCCCAGCATCGCCGTGACCAAGGCGCGCCTCAACATGGCGGAGATCGTCGCGGCCATGGGCGCAAAGCGCTTGCATGCCGATGGCGGGTTCCTGCATGAGTCGGGCGACATTTCGGTCACCAAGATCGCCGTCGATCCCGTGTGGCACCTGCCCGGCATCGCCGAGCGCTTCGGCTGCTCGGAGGGCGAACTGCGGCGCACCCTGTTCGAGCAGACCGGCGGCATGTTCCCGGAACTCGTCACGCGGCCCGACATGAGCGTGTTCCTGCCGCCCATCGGCAACATCACCGTCTATGTGGTGGGCGACGTGTCGCGCCTGAGCGATCCGAGGACCCGCATCGCCTGCCGCGTCCACGACGAGTGCAACGGCTCCGACGTGTTCGGCTCCGACATCTGCACCTGCCGGCCCTATCTCGTGCACGGCATCGAGGAATGCGTGAAGGAAGCTCAAGGTGGCGGCGTCGGCGTCATCGCCTATAACCGCAAGGAGGGCCGCGCGCTCGGCGAGGTCACCAAGTTCCTCGTCTACAACGCGCGCAAGCGGCAGGAGGGCGGCGACTCGGCAGCCACCTATTTCGAGCGCACGGAATGCGTCGCGGGCGTGCAGGATGCGCGCTTCCAGCAGCTCATGCCCGACGTGCTGCATTGGCTCGGCATCCGCCGCATCGACCGGCTCATGTCCATGTCCAACATGAAGTACGACGCCATCGCCGGCTCCGGCATCGAGGTGGTGGAGCGCGTGCCGATCCCGGCCGATCTGGTGCCGCCGGATGCTCAAGTTGAGATCGAGGCGAAGAAGGCCGCCGGCTACTACACGCCGGAAGGCGCTCCGGACGCATCCGAGCTGACCCAGGTGAAGGGCCGCGATCTCGAGCGCTTCTGAAGCCACGAACCATGAGGCGGGTGCCGGCTTGCCGCCGGTGCCCGCTTCGTTTTTAACCTTGCCGTCAAGCCGTCCTGCCCGGGGATGCTGTGTTGCCAAGAGTTTGTGCTATCGCATCCTAAGCCGGAGATCATCGGAGCCCTGAGTGACCGACCAGCCTGACCTGTCTTCCGAAACGAAAGCCGCCCGCAGCCTTCTCTCCGCCGCTGCGGTGCGGGAGCGGTCGCATCAGCTTCTGCAGGCGGGTCTCGCAGGCCGTCTCCAGCATTTCACGGTCGACCTCGGCCGGCTCGACGCCTGCGCCGACGAGGTGGTGGCGACGATCCGGCAGGCCTATCCTTCCCTCGACATTCCGTTCCACGCCCGCTGGCGCCACTTCGCCGCCGGTGGTCACGATCGGTGGGATGCGGTGATGCACGGCGCGCCTTGGGAAAAAGCCGCCGACATGGCGCGCTCCGCCTTCGACCTCGCCATCGTCTCGGTCCTGCTCGATGCGGGCGCAGGCGCGCAATGGCGCTACGAGGAAGGCCGCACCGGCGAGACCTATATCCGCTCCGAAGGGCTTGCGGTGGCAAGCTTCGACATGTTCGTGAGCGGCGCCTTTTCCAGCAGGCCCGAAGATCCGTTCCGCGTCGATGCGGACGTGCTGATGACCCTCACCGCCGAGGACCTCGCCGCCGGCTTCCAGGTCTCGGGCGACAATCCGCTCGTCGGCCTCGAGGGCCGGGCCGCGCTCCTCAACCGGCTCGGCCGCGTTGTCGCGACGAACCCGGACATCTTCGGGCAGGCTGACGATCCCCGTCCCGGCGGCCTCTTCGACGTCATTGCCGCAACCGCCGAGAACGACAGCATCAGGGCGACGTCGATCCTGGAAGCGCTCCTCACCTATCTGGGTCCCATCTGGCCCGGCCGAATCAGCTTGGGCGGCGTCGACCTCGGCGATACCTGGCGCCACCCCCTGGTCGAGGCGCCGGATGCCACGAAGGGGCTCATCCCGTTCCACAAGCTCTCCCAGTGGCTCTCCTACTCGCTCATCGAGCCGCTGGAATGGGCGGGCTTCACCGTGATCGAGATCGACGGGCTCACGGGCCTGCCTGAATACCGCAACGGCGGCCTTTTCCTCGACAGCGGCGTGATCGCCCTCAAGGATGCGGGCGACGCGACCCGCGCCCATGCAGTGGATTCCGGGATCGTGGTGGAATGGCGGGCCTTGACGGTCGCCCTCCTCGACCGCATTGCCGAACCGATCCGGGCGAAGCTAGGATTCGCCGCAGGGGACTTTCCCCTGGCCAAGGCGCTCGAAGGCGGCACCTGGGCGACGGGGCGGAGACTGGCGAAGGAGAAGCGCGGCGACGGCTCGCCGCCTCTCAGCGTGATCAGTGACGGGACAGTGTTCTAAATGAATCAGCAGACGACAATCCAAGAGGGGACAAGCATGCAGGGCGTCACGGTGGTCGATCATCCGCTGGTTCAGCACAAGCTGACCCTGATGCGGGACAAGCAGCGTTCGACGAAGGGCTTCCGTCAGCTCCTCAACGAGATCGGCATGCTGCTCTGCTATGAGGTGACCCGCGACCTGCCCATGGAGCGCATCGAGATCGAGACGCCGATGACCACCATGGAAGGCGCGCAGATTGCCGGCAAGAAGCTGGTCCTCGCTCCCATCCTACGTGCCGGCGTCGGCTTTCTCGACGGCATGCTCACCCTCGTTCCGGCAGCCCGCGTGGCGCATATCGGCCTCTATCGCGATCCGGAATCGCTCCAGGCCGTCGAGTACTACTTCAAGGCTCCGTCCGACCTCGCGGACCGCATGGTGCTGGTGCTCGACCCGATGCTGGCGACGGCCAACTCGGCCGTGGCGGCCATCGAGCGCCTGAAGGAGCGCGGCGCGAAGGATCTGCGCTTCGTCTGCCTGCTGGCGGCGCCCGAGGGCATCGAGCGGCTGCGCAGCGCCCACCCGGACGTGCATATCTGGACGGCCGCCATCGACGAGCGCCTGAACGACCACGGCTATATCGTGCCGGGCTTGGGCGACGCCGGCGACCGCATGTACGGAACGCGCTAGAGTTCACGCGACTTAATCCCTCGCGTCATTCAACAGGGAGCACGGCCTTGCGCTTCATCGTCGCCGACTGGGGAACGACCCGCTTTCGCAGCTATCTGATCGAGAACGAAACGGTTCTCGATCAGGTCTCGTCGAACGAGGGCGTCTCGGCCCTGCAAAAAGGCCAGCATCGCGAGGTGTTCCTGCGCCAATGCGGCCCCTGGCTTCAGGCCGAGCCCGACGCCCCTGTGCTGCTCGTCGGCATGGTAGGCAGCCGCGAAGGGTGGGTCGAGGCGCCTTACGCCTCCTGCCCGGCTGGGCCTGCGGAAATCGCGCAGGCGCTCGTGCCGGTGGATCTTGAGAACGGCCGTAAGGGCTACATCATTCCGGGCCTGTTCTGCGAGCCTGCTCCCGGAGCCGCGGACGTGATGCGCGGCGAGGAAACGCTGGTGATGGGCGCGGGCGTCGCGGATGGCTTGATCTGCTCGGCCGGCACGCATCCCAAGTGGATCCTGATGCGGAACGGGCGCATCGAGCGCTTCGCCACCTACATGACCGGCGAGATGTACGCGCTGCTGCGCGAGCATTCCATGATCGGGCGTCCGGCCACCCAGCCCGAGGATCCGAAGGGCTTCGATCTCGGTCTCGAGGCCGCCGAGCGCAATTCCGGCGAGGCTCGCGTCGGCCTGCTGCACCTCCTGTTCAGCGCGCGCGCAGCCGTCGTTTCCAACCGCATGCCCAGCAGCCTGCTTGCTCCCTACCTGTCGGGTCTGCTCACCGGTGACGAGATCAACGGGGCGCTGTCGCAGTTCGGCCGCCCCGCCTCCGTCACCATCCTGGCCGCGCCGGAACGCGCCGACCTCTACGTCCACGCGCTCAAGCGCCACGGCATCAAGGCCGAGATCAGGGACACGCAGCAAGCCCTGATCTCGGGCCTCGCGCGGATCGTGCGCCAGCATGCGCTGGGGTGACGTTTGCAGCTCCACTTCCCTCCCCCTTGCGGGGAGGGATGAAGGGTGGGGGTCGCAAAGTCAGAGCGCGGCGCCTGATCCATGAAGCGCAAAGGCTGCGACTGTCGTCTCCCTCTCTCTGAGGGAGAGGGTTGGGGTGAGGGGCTACAGGCCTATCCGGAAACGACACTAACCCCTCACCCGCGCCTCCGGCGCGACCTCTCCCTCAAGGAGAGGTGAAGAGGCGCCTCATTCGACTAACGCTCACCCAGTCGCACCACCCCCACCCTGCCCCTCCCCGCAAGGGGGAGGGAAACACGCGCTTTACCCTGCTCGCGATCCCGGATCGCCGCTGAAGCTCCGTCTGGGATGACACATCCGGCTTAAGCCCTTAAAACGGCTCCCTGCTGTTTCCATTGTCAGGTTCCCATCCATGCCCCATCCCCTCCTCGCCCCTGCGAATGAAATCTCGAAGCCCATCTGGCTCGTGACCGGGCAGACCTGGCCCGAGATCGCCGGAAGCCTGTCGCCGATGGCTCAGGTCTTCGCGAAGGCTCAAGGGTTCGAAGGCAAGGCGGGGAGCCATTGCCTGCTGCCGGATGCGGACGGGAGCATCCTGGGCGTCGCGTTCGGACTCAACGGAAACGACGCCAAGCAAGACGACCCGTTCCTCGTCGGAAAGCTCCCCACCCTGCTGCCCGAGGGCGTCTATCGCTTCGAGACCGACGCGCCGGACCCGACGCTCGCCACCCTCGCCTGGCTGCTTGGCGCCTACGGCTTCAGCCGCTACCGCAAGCGCCGCGAGAAAGCCGTGCGCCTCGTCGTGCCGAACGGCGTCGATGCGGAGGATGTGGCCCGCATCGCGAATGCGGTCGTGGCAAGCCGTGACCTCGTCAACACGCCCACCAGCGATCTCGGGCCCGACGGCATCGAGGCGGCTGCGCGCATCCTGGCGGACCGCCATGGCGCCTCCTTCACCAGCATCGTCGGCGACGACCTGCTGACGCAGAATTTTCCGATGATCCATGCGGTGGGCCGCGCCTCCATCACGCCGCCGCGCCTTATCGACTTCACCTGGGGCAGGGCGGATGCGCCGCGCGTCACGCTCGTCGGCAAGGGCGTCGCCTTCGACACCGGCGGCCTCGACATCAAGCCCGCCTCCTCCATGCTGCTCATGCGCAAGGATATGGGTGGGGCTGCGGCGACGCTGGCGCTCGCGGACATGATCATGGGCGCGAAGCTGCCGGTGCGCCTGCGCGTGCTGATTCCGGCGGTCGAGAACTCGATCTCCAGCAACGCCTTCCGCCCCGGCGACATCCTGCCGAGCCGCAAGGGCATCTCGGTCGAGATCGGCAACACCGATGCGGAAGGCCGGCTCATCCTGGCCGATGCCCTGGCGCTGGCCGATGAGGAAAGCCCCGATCTCATCGTCGATTTCGCGACGCTCACGGGTGCTGCCCGCGTGGCGCTCGGTCCCGAGCTGCCGCCCTTCTACACCGATGACGACGCGCTCGCCGCCGACATCGCCCGTCATGGCTTAGGCGTGAACGATCCCGTCTGGCGCCTGCCGCTCTGGTATCCCTACCAAGCCCAACTCGATTCCAAGTTCGCCGACATGAACAACACCGGCGGGCCCATGGGCGGCTCGATCACGGCGGCCCTGTTCCTGCGCCGCTTCGTGGAGGCCGCGAAGGCGCATGTGCATTTCGACATCTTCGCCTGGAACAACTCCACCAAGCCGGGCCGCCCTGAGGGCGGCGAGGTCCAGGCCGCGCGCCTCATGTACGCCCTCCTGAAGGAGCGCTACGGTGCTTGACCGGGTGGCGGCAAAGCCTCGAAGAGAGTAGAAGACAGCATGATCGTTCAGGAGCTGCCCCGATGAGTTTCGACCGCCGCATCACGCCCGTTCGTACGGACCTTGCCGATGAGCGCCTGCGTGGACAGGTCCAGGCCGAGCGGTTCACCTCAGGCACGGTCAAGCGCCTCATCACGACCTTCTCGCCTCTGCATCGGCACCCCTCCCGCGAAGCGCCTGTCGATACCCAGGCCATCTTCGGAGAAAGCGTGACCGTCTATGACGAGCACGAGGGCTGGGCCTGGGTGCAGCTCCACGAGGACGGCTATGTCGGCTACCTGCCGGGCGAGGCACTGAGCGAGGCCGGACCGGAGCCAACCCACAAGGTCTGCGCGGTCCGCACCTTCGTGTATCCGGGGCCGAACCTGAAGCTGCCCTACCAGAGCTACCTGACCCTGAACTCCAAGGTCGCCGTCACGGAGACTGAAGGCGACTACGCGCGCCTCGCCACCGGCGGCTGGGTCTTCGCCGCGCATCTGAACGAGCTCAATGCGTTCGATACGGATTATGTCGGCGTGGCCGAGCGCTTCCTGCACACGCCCTATCTCTGGGGCGGCAAGACGAGCCTCGGCATCGATTGCTCGGGCCTGGCGCAGACTGCGCTGACGGCTGCCGGCATCAAGGCTCCCCGCGACAGCGACATGCAGGAGCGCGAGCTCGGCACGCCGGTCGAGGTGACATCGGACCTCAGCGGCCTCCGGCGCGGCGATCTCGTGTTCTGGAGGGGCCATGTGGGACTGATGATGGACGAGACGAACTTCATCCACGCCACCGGCCACAGCATGACCGTGATGATCGAGCCGCTTGCGGTGGCCGAAGAGCGGATCCGTCTGGGGAGTTATGGTCCGATCAGTACAATCAAGCGTCTGTAAGCAGCTAGGGTATCATCAATCGCGTTCACCAAAGGGAACGCCTTCGGTGTTCTGAGGCAATGCATCCGTAATCTCGACCCAGGGAGCCTTGGAGCCGACATGGTAATGCATGTCGGCCTTCATGGATGGATCGGAGTCGAGGGTGCCGAGCCTGAACCCGAGCACATCCGGATGCGCCTCGTCAGACTTATAGAGAGGCGAGCCGCAACAGCCGGCGAAGAAGCGTTGTACACCCGGGCTTGATTGCCAACTGCGCAACAAATCCTCACCGGCGACAAAGGTAAGCGCGGCGGCATCCAAGCCTGCGGTTGTCCCGAAGCTCGATCCTGAGTGTTTCCGGCACCGCCAGCAATGGCAGTACGTGATAGGACCGGAGAGTTGGCCTTTGATCTCGTAGCGGACTTGCCCGCAGGCACATGAGCCTTTCAGCATCGACAGATCCCCTCATAAGATCGCGTCTCAGTATCCCCGTCTCCGATCCGCCACGGCCTCAAACGACTCGCCCGCCTCGTGGCGGCGGATCTGCTGCGCGATGTAGCGCGCCGTCGCCTCGGGCTCGCTGGTTGCGGAGTTGTGCGGCGTGACGGTAACCTGCGGGTGCGTCCAGAGCGGCGAGTCCTCCGGCAGCGGCTCGGTTTCGAACACGTCGAGGGTCGCAGCCTTCAAGGTGCCGTCGCCGAGACAGGCGAGGATGTCGGCCTCCACCTGCAGCTTGCCCCTTCCCGCGTTGATCAGAATCGGACCGCCGAGCCTGCCGTCGCGGGCGAGCTTCTCGAACAGGGAGCGGTTGAGGATGCCCTGCGTGTCGGGCGTAAGCGGCATGAGGGCGATGAGGATGTCCGTGCGGTTCAGGAACGGCGCCAGCCCCTCCTCGCCGGCATAGACCTCGAAGCCTTCCACATCCTTCGCAGTACGGCTCCAGCCGGCGACGTCGAAGCCCATAACTTTAAGCTTGCGGGCGGAATCCTGCCCCAGCACGCCGAAGCCCATGATGCCGACGCGCACCTCGCCTGCGATCGGCGGCGCGCGTTCCGGCTTCCAGCGTTTCGCTTTCTGATCCGCGTCGAAGCGGCGCTGATCGCGCAGGTACATGAGGCAGTGCAGCACCATGTACTCGCTCATGCGATGGGTGAGATCGTCCTGCGCGACGCGGACGATGGGTACGTCCGGCAGATCGGGATAGCTCATCAGATGATCGACTCCCGCACCGAGAGAGAAGATCGCTTTGAGATTGGGAAGACCTGAGAGGCTTCCCGGTTTCGGCCCCCAGGTCGCCACGTAGTGGACGGCGTTTCTGTCGAAGTCCTCGCCCAGCACGACGATGTCGCGATCGGGCAGGAGCCGCCTGAAGCGCTCCAACCAGGGCTGCGTTTCCCAGGTGACGGCGACGAGAAGGCTCATGCCTTGGCTCCGATCCGCTCGAGAATGCTCGGGCCTGAACCGGCCCGTGCGTTCCCGATATGATAGGCAGCGCGCACGGCCCGCGCGGCCGCTTCGGCTGCGGCCTCGCTGCGCGCATGCACGATGGCGAGCGGACGCGAGGCATCGACCGTCTCGCCGATGGCTGCAAGATAGGTGAGACCGACGGCATGGTCGATCCGATCCTGCGGACGCGTGCGGCCGCCGCCCAGCGCGACGACGGCAACGCCCACATCGCGCGTGGCGACCTTCTGCACGATGCCGGAGCGCTCCGCATGAACGGGCTTGATCACGGGTGCGGCCTGCAAGTGCTTTCTATGATTGTCCAGGACATCGGCCGGGCCACCGAGCGCGGAGACCATGCGCTGGAAGACCTCCGCCGCCTTGCCTGAGGATATCGCCTGCTCGATCTTCGCACGCGCATCCTCAATACCGGCAGCAAGCTTGCCGAGCAGCAGCATCTCGGCGGAAAGCTCCACGGTCACCTCATGGAAGCGCTTCTCGCGGCGGCGACCCGTCAGGTATTCGACCGCATAGGCCATCTCGACCGCGTTGCCGGCAGCAGACGCCAACGGCTCGTTCATGTCGGTGAGCAGCGCGCTCGTGGGCAGTCCCGCGCCATTGGCCACGAGCACGAGGCTCTCGGCGAGCTTTCGCGCATCCTTGGCGTTGTCCATGAAGGCGCCGGAGCCGAACTTCACATCCATCACCAGACCCTGCAGCCCGGCCGACAGCTTCTTCGACAGGATGGAGGCGGTGATGAGATCGATCGACTCCACCGTGGCCGTCACGTCGCGGATGGCGTAGAGGCGCTTGTCGGCCGGCGCGAGATCCGCCGTCTGGCCGATGATGGCGCAGCCGACCTCGCGCGTGACACGGCGGAACGTGTCGAGATCGGGCTGCGTGACATAGCCCGGAATGGAATCGAACTTGTCGAGGGTGCCGCCCGTGTGGCCGAGGCCGCGCCCGGAGATCATCGGCACATAGCCGCCGCAGGCTGCGACGGCCGGCCCGAGCGCGAGGCTGACCGTGTCGCCGACGCCGCCCGTCGAGTGCTTGTCGAGCACGGGACCAGGCAGATCCCAGGTCAGAACCGTGCCCGAATTCATCATGGCGCGGGTGAGCGCCACGCGCTCCGGCACGGTGAGGCCCTGGAAGAAGATCGCCATGGCGAAGGAGGCAGCCTGGCCCTCAGTCACGCGGCCTGCGGTCAGCCCTTCGATGAATTGCTCGATATGTTCGGCATCGAGCGCGCCGCCGTCACGCTTGCGGCGGATGATTTCCTGCGGAAGAAGGCTCATGTCAGTAGGCTCCGCTGGCCGCCGCGCCGTCGCGTCCTTCGAGCGCCGCAATCAGCGTGTCATAGACGCTGCTGGCACCAATGCGGAAGGTCCGTGGCGTCGCCCAGCCCTCCCCCATGATGCGGTCGGCAAGATCGAGATAGATCCTCGCATCGGCCAATGTGCGGATGCCGCCCGAAGGCTTGAGGCCGACAGGCTTGCCCGAGGCCTTGATGGCGTTGAGCATGATCTCGGCCGCCTCCGGGCTCGCAGAAACAGGCGTCTTGCCCGTCGAGGTCTTGATGAAATCAGCACCCGCATCGATGGCGATGCGGCTTGCGGTCTCGATGAGCTTCGGATCCTTCAGCTCGCCGGTCTCGAGGATCACCTTCAGCAGGCGTTCCTGATCGACCATTTCGCGCACGGCTTCCACCATCTCCCGCGCGACTGCGGGATCGCCGCGGCGCAGGGCGCCATAGGGCAGCACGAGATCGATCTCGTTGGCGCCGTCGGAGAGCGCTTCCTGCGTGTCATCCGCAACGCGGCTCACATCCTCTCCGCCGGCGGGGAAATTGACGACCGTCGCGATGCGCACCGATGACCCTTTGAGGTTGTCCTGCGCACGTTTCACGAATTGCGGCCACACGCACACGGCCGCGACCGGCCCGCGCGGATCCAGCGCCTTCTTGCAGAGCGCATCGATGGCCTGATCGCTGCAGGTATCCGTCAGGTCGGTGAGATCGAGGCTGCGCAGCGCGCGCACGGCAATTTCCGCATCAGACATGGGACAGCTCCGCAACGAAGGATCGGATGAGACGCTTGAATTTTTCGGAGGCTTCCGCCGCCGTGTCCTTCGTCTCCTGATGCGACGGCGAAGCACCTTCGATGCCGGCCGCGAGATTGGTGACGACGGAAATGGCGGCAACCCTCAAGCCGTAATAGCGCGCGAGGATCACTTCCGGCACGGTCGACATGCCGACGAGATCGCCGCCGAGGATCTGCACCATCCTGATCTCGGCCGGTGTCTCGAAGCTCGGGCCTGAGAGCCAGGCATAGACGCCCTCAGCCAGCTCGATGCCGGTCTTCTTGGCAGCACGCTGCAGGGTCTGACGCAGGGCCTCGTCATAGGCGCCCGTGAGCGAGACGAAACGGCCTTCCGTATGATCGCGCAGCAGCGGGTTGGCGCCCGACAGGTTGAGGTGATCATTGATCGCCACGAGGCTTCCGGGCCGGATGTCCGGTCGCACGGAACCGGCCGCGTTGGTGGCGACGAGGATTGGAACGCCGAGTTCCTTCACGAAGGCCACGGGCAAGCGCATCGCGCCCGCATCGCCTGTCTCGTAGTAGTGCGCGCGGCCCTGGAACAGGAGAACGCGCTTGCCTTCGAGTGTGCCAGCCACGAGCCTGCCCGCATGGCCGGAGACGCCGCTTCTCGGGAAATGCGGAATGTCGGAATAGGCGAGGCTCGCCGCGTCGCTCACCTCGTCGACCAGCGGCCCAAGTCCCGTGCCGAGCACGAAGGCCGCATCGAAATGGCCGTCGAAGCCGCGGCTGCGTACGAACTCGGCCGCTTCCTGAATCATCTGCTGCATCGTCATCGTTACAGGCCTGAACCGCAGGCCTTCCTTTCATCAAGCAATGAGGTTCCGAGCCGTTCTACCGGCCCGTCAAATTGTCGGGCCCGAAGGAGAAGGGCAACAGTTCATCCAGGGTAAAGCTCTTCCGGATGCCCTCGGGGCCTGCAGTGTGAATCGGCGTATCGGGCGCGGCGAACTCGCGGATGCGCTGGCGGCAGCCGCCGCAGGGCGTGACGAGGTGCTCGCCCTCGCCCATCACGACGATCTGCGCAATGCGGTTTCCACCGCCCGCGATCATCGCCGCGATGGCGCCGGCCTCCGCGCAGGAGCCCACCGGATAGGCGGCATTCTCCACGTTGCAGCCGGTGAAGACCTGACCGTCGGCGGTCGCAAGCGCAGCGCCGACCTTGAAGCGGGAATAGGGCGCATAGGCCTTGGCCTGGATCGCTTTGGCCGCCTCGAACAGGGTGTCCAGCGATGCCATGCTCAGCGCTCCTTCACATAGGGCAGGCCGGCGGCGCGGGGCGGGATCGCCTTGCCGATGACGCCGGCGAGCAGGATGACCGTCATGAGGTAGGGCAGCGCCTGGATCGCCTGCACCGGCACCTCGCCGATTCCCGGCAGCGACAGGCCCTGCAGCTGATTGGCGCTGGCATCGAGCAGTCCGAACAGGAAGCAGGCGCCGAGCGCCGGCCACGCCCGCCATTTGGCGAAGATGAGCGCGGCAAGCGCGATGAAGCCGCGGCCCGCCGTCATGTTGGGCAGGAAGCCCGCCGCCTGCCCGATGGAGAGATAGGCGCCGGCAAGCCCGCACAGAACGCCCGCGATGATGACGGCGGTGTAGCGCAGGCCCGTCACCGAAATGCCGGCCGTGTCGACGGCAGCCGGATTCTCTCCCACAGCCCGCAGACGAAGGCCGAAGCGCGTGCGGCCGAGCACGAACCAGGTGACCGGCACCGCGAGTAGGACCATGTAGACGAGAGCCGAATGGCCGAAGAGCACGCTGCCGAAGCGCTGATCGCCCTCCAGCGGCGGCGTGCGCCCGCCCTGCCCGTACCAGGCATTGCCGACGATGGCGGTGAGGCCCGCGGCCAGCATGTTGATGGCAACGCCGGAGACGATCTGATTGCCGCGCTGGCTGATGGAGGCAAAGCCGTGAACGAGCCCGATGGCCACCGAGGCTACGATGCCGACGAGAAGGCCGGCCCAGGCGGACCCGAACGCATAGGCGCCGGCGGCGCCGGCGAAAGCTGCCACCAGCATCTTGCCCTCGAGGCCGATATCCACCACGCCGGAGCGCTCGGACCAGAGGCCGGCAAGGCAGGCGGCGAGCAGCGGAATCGAGAGCCGCAGGGCCGAGTCGAAAATCGTGACGAGAATGCCGAGATCCATGGTCTCACGCCCTCGCCAGCTTTTGACGCGTGAACAGATGCGCCACGAAGCGACGGAACAACCCGTCGAGCGCGCCCGCGAACAGGATGATGATGCCGCCGATCACCACGACCATGTCGCGGGTGATGGCCGGCTGCTCGAAGGCGAGTTCGGCGCCGCCCTGGTAGAGGATGCCGAACAGGAGCGAGGCCAGGATGATGCCCACCGGATGCGCGCGGCCCATGAGCGCCACCGCAATGCCGACAAAGCCGTAGCCGGAGGTGAACTCGAGCAGCAGGCGGTGCTGGTAGCCCATGAGCTCGTTCACCGCGAGGCCGCCCGCCAGCGCGCCCGACAGCACCATGGCGATGACGATGATGCGGGCCGGCGAGATGCCCGCATAGACCGCAGCCGTCGGGTTCGACCCGACGACGCGGATCGCATAGCCGAGGCGCGAGCGATAGATGAGAAGCCAGACGAAATAGGACGCGGCGAGCGCAAGCACCAGCGTGAGATTGAGCTGCGACGCCGGGATTTCGACGCCGAATGCGGCAAGGACATCGTGCATGAACGGAATATGCGACTGATCCGGGAAGGCGCGCGTCTCCGGGTTCATGGATTGCGGCTCGCGCAGCACGTTCACGAGGAGATAGACGATCAGCACGCTGGCGAGCCAGTTGAACATGATCGTGGTGATGACGATGTGGCTGCCGCGCTTGGCCTGCAGATAGCCTGGCACCGCCGCCCAGGCGGCACCGAAGGCCGCCGCACCCAGAATGCCGAGCGGAATGAGTAGGAAGCCCGGCAGGAAGGTGAGATTATTGAGCACGAGCGCGATGCCGAGGCCTGCGAGCGTCGCCTGTCCCTCGCCGCCGATGTTGAAGAGCCCCGCATGGTAGGCGACCGCAACGGCCAAGCCGACGAAGATGAAATCCGTCATGTAGAACAGGGTGAAGCCGAGCCCCTCCCCCGTGCCGAGGCTGCCCTGCAGCAGGTAGCGCGTCGCGGTCAGCGGGTTTTCGCCGATGGCGAGCACCACGAGGCCGGCGACCAGAAAGGCCGCCACCACGGAGATGGCGGGAACGAGAACCGTGTCGGCCCATTTCGGCAGGTCGAGAGGAGCGCTCACGTTTGAGAATCCGGCAGGAACATGTGGCCTTGTTCATCGAGAGGGAATGACGGGTTCCAGGCCACTTCCCAGAGATGCCCGTTGGGATCGGCGAAGTAACCTGAATAGCCGCCCCAGAAAACGTCATGCAGCGGCTTGAGAGGACGCGCGCCGGCCTTCACGGCCAGGGCATAAACCTCGTCGGCCTCCTCTTTCGAGTGCGCATTGTAGGCGAGCGAAATGGCCGAAAAGCCCGTGGGCCTGTCCTCGACGCCTGCATCCTCGGCAAGGTCGGCACGCCCCCAGAGAGCAAGCACCAAGCCGTTGGCCTGATAGAAGGCGACGCTGGGCTGGCTGGCGGAAGAGGCTTTCCAGCCCCAGGCCTCGTAGAAGGCGCGGGACTTTGCGAGATCCGCGACGCCGAGGGTGACAAGAGTCAGTCGCGGTTGCATCAGGCGGCCTCATCGGTGACACCGGCCATGAGCAGGCCGAGATCCTGTTCGTTGGTTTCGGAGGCCCTGCGCTCGCCCGTGATCCTGCCGCCGCACATGGTAAGAATGCGGTCGGAGAGATTCATGATCTCGTCGAGCTCCACCGAGACGAGCAGGATCGCAACGCCCGCATCGCGCAAGCTGATCAGGCGGCGGTGGATGAACTCGATGGCGCCGATGTCGACGCCGCGGGTCGGCTGGCCGACGAG
Organism: Microvirga arvi; assembly: GCF_016892765.1. Classification (GTDB taxonomy): domain Bacteria; phylum Pseudomonadota; class Alphaproteobacteria; order Rhizobiales; family Beijerinckiaceae; genus Microvirga; species Microvirga arvi. The sequence goes on along the minus strand of NZ_JAFEMD010000001.1, from coordinate 108,040 downwards.
GAGCACCCTCGGATTACGTTCGATCTCGCGCGCCAGCACGATCTTCTGCTGATTGCCGCCGGAAAACTTCGACGACTTCAGCCGCGGTGCGGGCGGGCGCACATCGTATTGCTCCATCTTCTTCGCAAGATCCGCGATCAGGCGGTCATGATCGAGAATGGGGCCGCGCCCGAGATGCGGCTCGTCGCTGAAGCCGAGGATGGCGCTCTCGAAGGCCGGGAAGGCCGGCACGAGCCCCATGCGCAGCCGGTCCTCCGGCACGTGGAGCAGGCCGAGCTGGCGCATGCGGTGCGGATTGTGCTCGCTCGAATGGATGGTCTGGCCCTCGAGCCGGATCGAGCCCAGCGCCGGATGGCGCATGCCGGCAATGGCCTCCAGCAATTCGCTCTGGCCGTTGCCGGCCACGCCTGCGATGCCGACGATCTCGCCCGCACGGACGGTGAAGGAGGCGTTGGCGACGCGCAGCACGCCGCGCGCATCGATGACGGACAGGTTGTCGACCTCCAGCAGCGGCGCGCCGGGAATCTTCTCGGCCTTCTCGACACGCAGGAGCACGCGCCGCCCCACCATCAGCTCGGCCAGTTCCGGCGGCGAGGTGTTGGCGGTCTCGAGGGTCGCCACCATTTCGCCGCGGCGCATGACCGACACACGATCCGTGATCGCCATGATCTCGCGCAGCTTGTGCGTGATGAGGATGACGGTCTTGCCCTGCTCCTTCAGTGACCGGAGCAGGCCGAACAACGCATCGGCCTCCGGGGGCGTGAGCACGGCGGTGGGCTCATCGAGGATGAGGATATCGGCACCGCGATAGAGCGCCTTCAAAATCTCGACCCGCTGCTGCAGGCCGACGGAGAGATCGCCGACGGTGGCATCCACGTCGATCTCGAGGCCGTAATCCTTGGCGAGGCGCGCGAGCTCCGCGCGTACCATGGCCTCGCCCACCCGCAGCATGGCGCCGCCCTCGGCGCCGAGCATCACGTTCTCGACAACGCTCAACGGTTCCACCAGCATGAAGTGCTGGTGCACCATGCCGATGCCGGCCTGGATCGCATCGTTGGGAGAGCGGATGGCGATGGGCTGGCCGTTGACCTGGATCTCGCCGGAATCGGCCTCGTAGAAGCCGTACAGGATCGACATCAGCGTCGACTTGCCGGCGCCGTTCTCCCCGACGATGCCATGGATCGTGCCGCGCTCAACGGAAAGGTTCACGTGCCTATTGGCGTGAACGGCGCCGAAGCTCTTGTTGATGGCGATGAGTTGGATGGCGGGGGACATCGGCCTCAAGGTGGTTGCCCGGCAAAGGGAAAAACGGACGGGATCTTATCGGAAAACGTAACGATCTAAAAATGGAAACGGCCGCAGGCCCTCCCTCGAGGAGCCTGCGGCCGGATCGATGCGTCAGATTACATCGGGCACTTGGAGTCCGACATGTAGTCGTGGACCTTGATGGTGCCGGACTTGATATCGGCGGCGGCCTTGTCGGCAGCGGCCTTCATGTCGGCGGTCACGAGCGACTTGTTGTTGTCGTCGAGCGCCCAGGCCACGCCGTCCTCCTTGAGGCCGAGCACCGAGACGCCGGCCTTGAAGGTGCCCTTCTTGGCCTGGTCGAAGGCGTTGTAGGTGGCGACATCCACGCGCTTGACCATGGAGGTCAGGATCTTGCCGGGATGCATGCCGTTCTGGTTCGAGTCGACGCCGATGCCGAGCTTGCCAGCATCCGCGGCCGCGCGCAGCACGCCCACGCCGGTGCCGCCGGCCGCATGGTAGACCACGTCCGCACCGCGATCGATCTGTCCCTTGGCGAGCTCGCCGCCCTTCACCGGATCATTCCAGGCCGCGCCGGTGGTGCCGGTCATGTTCTGGAACACCTCGGCGTCCTTCTTGGCGTGCTTCACGCCCTGGACGTAGCCGCAGGCGAACTTGCGGATGAGCGGGATGTCCATTCCGCCCACGAAACCGACCTTGTTGGTCTTCGAAGCCTGGGCCGCCAGGAGGCCGACCAGGAACGAACCCTCATGCTCCTTGAACACGACGGACTGCACGTTCGGCTTCTCGACCACGGCGTCGATGATGGCGAACTGGGTCTTCGGGAATTCCTCGGCGACCTTTTTCAGCGCGGTCTCCTGGGAGAAGCCTACGGCCAGGATCGGCGAGAAGCCGTCGCGGGCGAAGCGGCGCAGGGCCTGCTCGCGCTGGGCGTCGTTCTGCGGCTCGAAATCGCGGTAGTCGGTTCCGGTGTCCTTCTTGAACTTCTCGGCGCCCGTGTGGACGCCCTCGTTGAAGGACTTGTCGAACTTGCCGCCCAGATCGTAGACGACGGCGGGCTTGAAGGCCGGAGCCTGAGCGAAGGCGAAGGAGGCGGAAAAGGCGAGCCCCGCGAGCGCGAGGCCGAACTTGGTGACTGTCATCGGCTTTGTTCCCTGTTAGACGCCGGCTTGTTTGCCGGTTGCCCCATGACGATGGCACGGCAAGGGTCACGACGCCAAGGCCTCTGTCAAGACGGCATGTTATTTCCTTAACGCATCGTGGAAAAGTGGCCCCGGTTTTTTGAAAGAACGATGCGTTAGAGCATTTTTCGGCGAAGTGGATCCGGTTCGCCGTCAAAAAATGCGGCAAGCCAAAGAAGAGAGATGAGTCCATGTCAGTGGAAACAGCTCTACCCCAAATCGAAGCATCCGATGGATCCCAAAAGGGCCTCCCGCTTTTGGGTCGGATGCCGACGGAATGGTTGATAGCGGGCGCCATTCCCGTAAGGTCGCAGCATGTCCCTGACACCGGATGAAATCGATCGCTATGCCCGCCACCTCGTTCTCCGGGACGTGGGAGGACCGGGGCAACAGAAGCTTAAACGCGCTCGCGTTCTCGTGATCGGCGCCGGGGGCCTGGGCGCGCCCCTGATCCAGTATCTGGCCGCTGCCGGGATCGGCACCATCGGCATCGCGGACGACGATACGGTAAGCCTCTCGAACCTCCAGCGGCAGGTGATCCACGGGACCCCCGATATCGGGCGCCCTAAGGTGGAAAGCGCCACCGATGCCATCGGACGGCTCAATCCCCACGTGACGGTCGAGACCCACCCCATCCGCCTGACGCCCGAGAATGCACGGGAGCTGATCCGCGGCTACGACATCGTCGCCGACGGCTCGGACAACTTCGTGACCCGCTATGCGGTCTCGGATGCCTGCTTCCTCGAGAAGAGGCCCCTGGTGACGGCGGCGCTCGGGCAGTTCGACGCCTCGCTCACCACGATCCGGGCCCATGAGACCGGCCCGGACGGCCGGCCGAACCCCACCTATCGCTGCCTCTTTCCCTCCCCGCCTCCGTCGGGCGCGATCCCGACCTGCGCCGAGGCCGGAGTCCTCGGGGCGCTCGCCGGCGTCATGGGGAGCCTGATGGCGATGGAGGTGATCCGGGAGATCGTCGGCTTCGGCGAGAGCCTCGTCGGGCGTCTTCTGATGGTCGATGCGCGCTCCATGCGCTTCGACATGTTCCGCTACGGGTGGGATGAGGGAAATCCGTTGAGCGGAACGCCGCGCTAAAACCCTCTCCCGTTTGCGGGAGAGGGTGGCCCTCGCGTCAGCGAGGGTCGGGAGAGGGGCGGTGCGAGACCGATGACGCCCCCTCTCCCGGCTCACTCTGTTCGCCACCCTCCCCCGCAAAGGGGGAGGGTTATGCGTCTTATCCCCGGAGCACCGCGCCGGTCTTCTTCGACACTTCGCCGACGATCTTGGCGGATACCGCCTCGATCTCCACGTCGGTGAGCGTCTTCTCGGTCGGCTGCAGCGTGACGGCGATGGCGACCGACTTCTTGTCCGGGTCGATGCCGGTGCCCTCATAGATGTCGAACACGTCGACGCCCACGATCAGCTGGCGTTCGGCCGCTTGTGCCGCCTTCACGATGTCGCCGGAGGCCACGTCGCGGCCGACCACGAAGGCGAAGTCGCGGGTGAGCGGCTGGAAGTCGGGCAGGTTCAGCTTCGGCTTCATCTTGGTCGGCTTCGCCTTGGGCGGCGGGAGCGCGTCGAGGTTGAGCTCGAAGGCGACCAGCGGACCCTTCAGGTCGAGGGCCTTCAACACCTTCGGGTGAACCTCGCCGAAGGCGCCGACCACGTTCTTCGGCCCGAACTGCAGGGTGCCCGAACGACCGGGATGGAACCAGGCTGGGCCGCCGGCGACGATCTGGAGTCCGCCGGCCGGGATACCGAGCGCTGCGAGCAGCGCCAGCACATCCGCCTTGGCGTCGAAGGCATCGACGACCTGAGCCCCGCCGTTCCAGTGACGGCCCACGCCCTCAGCCCGCGCCGTGCCGCGACGGACGGCGGCCGCCTTGGTGGACTGACCTTCCGGCTCGTCCGACGCGAAGGTCTGGCCGACCTCGAAGAGGGCCACGTCACCGAACCCACGATCCGCATTCCGCTGCGCCGCCTTGAGAAGGCCCGGCAGCAGGCTTGGACGCATGTCGGACAGTTCGGACGTAATCGGATTGGCAAGCGCCAGCCGCGCATCGCCGCCGCCGAACAGCTCCGCCTCGCTTTTCGCGATGAAGGACCACGTGACGGCCTCGACCAGTCCGCGGACGGCCAGCGAACGGCGGGCGAGCCGGGTGCGCTTCTGGATCAGGGTCAGAATGGGCTTCGCCACCGCAGCTTCCAGCCGCGGCAGGGGTGTGGATTCGATGCGGTCGAGGCCGGCAATGCGGATGACCTCCTCGACGAGGTCGGCCTTGCCTTCGACATCGGGCCGCCAGGAGGGAGGCGTGATGCTGACACGCTCGCCCGAGCCTTGAATGGCGAAGCCCAGCTTCCTCAGGGTCGCCTCGGCTTCCGCAGGCGGCACGTCGAGACCGGACAGGCGCGGAACCTCGGACCAGGGGAACGCGATGACGCGACGTTCCTCCGGCACCCTGCCGGCGACCACGGCCTGCGTCGGCTCACCGCCGCAGAGGTCGACCACCATCTGCGTGGCGAGATCGAGACCCGGCACGGTGAAGGCCGGATCGACGCCGCGCTCGAAGCGGTAGCGCGCATCGGTGATAATCCCGAGCCTGCGGCCCGACTGCGCGATGTTGAGCGGATCCCAGAGCGCGGATTCGATCAGCACGTCCGTGGTGGTCTCGTCCGATCCGGAATGCTCGCCGCCCATGATGCCGGCAATGGATTCGACACCGCTCTCGTCGGCGATGACCACGGTGCCGGGATCGAGCTTGTAGGTGCGCCCGTCGAGGGCCAGCACCTCCTCGCCCTCCTTCGCCCGGCGGACGGTGAGGTTGCCCTTCACCTTCTTCAGGTCGAACACGTGAAGCGGACGGCCGCGGTCGAAGGTGATGTAGTTGGTGATGTCGACGAGCGCGTTGATCGGGCGAAGGCCTATGGAGAGCAGCCGGCGCTGCATCCATTCCGGCGACGGGCCGTTCCTCACGCCGCGCACGAGGCGCAATGCGAATGCCGGGCAGAGCTTCTCGTCGCCAGGCGCGAGATCGAGCGTCACCGAGACCGGGCAGTCGCCCTTGCCCTGAACAGGGGCAACGGCATCGCCCTTGAGCGTGCCGAGCCCGGCGGCTGCGAGATCGCGGGCGATGCCGTGGATCGAGGTGCAGTCCGGACGGTTCGGCGTGAGGTTGATCTCGATCACCGGATCGTCGAGGCCGGCATAGGTCGCATAGGGTTGCCCCACCGGCGCATCCGCCGGCAGATCGATGATGCCATCGTGATCGTCGGAGATCTCGAGTTCCGAGCCTGAGCACAGCATGCCCGCGCTCTCGACGCCGCGGATGGTGCCGACGCCGAGCGTGATGTTCTTGCCCGGGATGTAGGTGCCGGGCGGCGCGAACACGCTCTTCATGCCGGTGCGGGCGTTGGGCGCGCCGCACACGACCTGGATCGGGTCGCCCTCGCCCGTATCGACCATGCACACGCGCAGGCGATCGGCATTGGGGTGCTGCACGGCGGAGATCACATAGGCGACCTTGTACGGCGCCAGCGCCTTCGCTTTGTCCTCGACCCCTTCGACCTCGAGGCCGATGCGGGTGAGCGTCTCGACAATTTCGTCGAAGGAGGCTGTGGTGTCGAGATGATCCTTCAGCCAGGAGAGGGTGAATTTCATTGGTACTCTCCTTTAGGAAGTCAATCCACTGACGAGGCTCGGAATGTCGAGCGGGCGGAAGCCGTAATGGTTCAGCCAGCGCACATCGGCCTCGAAGAAGGGGCGCAGGTCCGGCATGCCGTATTTCAGCATGGCGATGCGGTCGATGCCCATGCCCCAGGCGAAGCCCTGGTACTCGTCCGGATCGAGCCCGCAATTGCGCAGCACGTTCGGATGGACCATGCCGCAGCCGAGAATCTCGAGCCAGTCCGTGCCCTCGCCGAAGCGGATCTCGCCGCCTTTGCGCGAGCACTGGATGTCGACCTCGGCCGAGGGCTCGGTGAAGGGGAAGAAGGACGGGCGGAACCGCATCTTCACCTGCTCGACCTCGAAGAAGGCCTTGCAGAACTCCTCCAGCACCCACTTCATGTGCGCGATGTTGGCCTGCTTGTCGATGACGAGGCCCTCCACTTGGTGGAACATCGGCGTGTGGGTCTGGTCGGAATCATGACGGTAGGTCCGGCCCGGAATGATCACGCGGATCGGTGGCTTCTGCGACGTCATCGTGCGGATCTGGACCGGCGAGGTGTGCGTGCGCAGCACCTTGCGCTTGCCCTTCCCGTCGGGGGCGAGGAAGAAGGTGTCGTGCATCTCGCGGGCGGGATGGCCCTCGGGGAAGTTCAGCGCCGTGAAGTTGAGATAATCCGTCTCGATATCCGGTCCCTCGGCCACGGAGAAGCCCATATCGGCGAAGATCGCCGTCAGCTCCTCGATCACCTGGCTGATCGGGTGGATGCGGCCGCGGGATTCGGGCGCCTCCGGCACGGGGAGCGTCACGTCGATGCGCTCGGCGGAGAGACGGGCTTCGAGCGCTGCTTCCGCGAGCGTTTCCTTCCTGGTCGCAATCGCGCCCTGCACCTTGTCGCGCAGGCCGTTGATGAGCGGTCCGCGTTCCTTCCGCTCGTCGGGCGTCATGGCGCCGAGGGTCTTCAGGAGGTCAGAGACCGAGCCCTTCTTGCCGAGCGCGGAAACGCGCACGGATTCCAGAGCCGCCTCGTCGCCGGCGGCTTCGACCTGGGAGAGCAGGTCACGTTCGAGTTGGTTGAGATCGTTCATCGGTCCCTGGCCAGATGCAAGCGCCAAATACAGGCGCCTTGAGTGAGGCGCGGCGCGGGAACCGTCAAGTCTTCCGAGCCGCGAAATGGCTGCCGACAGCTCGATTCAGCCGTCAGCGCGGATGGTCTCGGAGAAGGGGGGAATAAGGCGGTGCGGCTGAAGGCCAGCCGCACCGGAGCTCAAGTCTATCCGACTTAGGCTGCCTGCTGCGGCAGGGCGGCCTTGGCGCGCTCCACGTAAGCGGCGAAGGCCGCCGGCTCGTGGATGGCCATCTCGGACAGGACCTTGCGATCGACCTCGATCCCAGCCTTGCCGAGACCGTCGATAAATCGGGAATAGGTCATGTCGTGCAGGCGGACAGCGGCGTTGAGGCGCTGGATCCAGAGAGCGCGGAAGGTGCGCTTCTTGTTCTTACGGTCGCGATAAGCATATTGCATGCTCTTGTCGACCGCCTGCTTGGCGATGCGGATGGTATTCTTGCGACGGCCGTAGAAGCCTTTGGCGGCTTTCAGGACCTTCTTGTGCTTGGCGTGGGACGTTACGCCACGTTTGACGCGGGCCATTTAAAAAACTCCTTCAAAATCCGGGATGTGGGAAGAACCGCCTTAGCCGTTCGGCAGGAAGAACTTCTTCACGTTGTACGCGTCGCCCTCGAACATGGTCGTGGTGCCGCGCAGGTTGCGGATCTGCTTGTTGGTCCGCTTGATCATCCCGTGGCGCTTGCCGGCCTGGGCGTAAACGACCTTGCCGGTGCCAGTGATCTTGAAGCGCTTTTTCGCGCCCGACTTCGTCTTCAGCTTGGGCATTTGGCTCTCCTTTGGACAGGCCTCTAAAGCGGCAAAGCCGCCCTTCGGCCTTTTCATTGCTGCATTGAGCAAAACGAACCGCCACGGCAGCCCTAACAGCCGGGCGGTTCGATGAAGGCGGCCTTATGACAGAAGGCGGCCCCAAAAGCAATGGCCACCAGGGTGCTGGTGGCCATGAATTTCTCCATTGGAGGAGCCTCTTAGCGCGGCGCCAGGACCATGACGACCTGACGGCCCTCGAAGTTCGGCTCCATCTCGACCTTGGCGAGATCGCCCACATCGGCCTTGACCCGGTCCAGAACCTTCAACCCGAGCGACTGGTGCGCCATTTCGCGGCCGCGGAAGCGCAGGGTGATCTTCACCTTGTTGCCTTCCTCGAAAAAGCCCTTCATCGCCTTCATCTTGACCTCGTAATCGTGGTCGTCGATGCCGGGACGCAGCTTGATTTCCTTGACCTCGACCGTCTTCTGCTTCTTGCGGGCCTCGGCGGCCTTCTTCTGCTCGAGAAAGCGGAATTTGCCGTAATCGAGGATCTTGCAGACGGGAGGGGTGGCGTTCGGCGAGATCTCCACGAGATCGAGGCCTGCCTCTTCGGCAACCTTCAGGGCGTCGAAGAAGGCCATCACGCCTCGGTTCTGCCCCGTATCGTCGATCAGCTGCACTTCGCGAACACCGCGAATGTCTCGGTTGGCGCGCGGTCCGTCCTTCTGCGGCACCGGCATGGCTCTCATTGGTCTGCGAATGGCTCGTATCTCCTGTTGAGGGCTAGGCTGGGGATCGGAGATCCCAAGGGATCCCTGCTGTGCATGCTCAGCCTTGCCGCGAATGATTCGACATTTCGCGCAAACGCGCGGGAAGTCAACTTGTTCTATGGGTAAAACGACCCTCCAGGAGGGCGGAATAGACATCCAGAGTGCCCGATACCATGCGCTCGAGCGAGAAATGGCGCTCCACATGGGCTCGGGCCCTGGCGCTCAAAGCGATTCTCGCGCTGGCCCCAAGGCTGAGCGCGGCACCGACCGCCTCGGCCAGCGCGTCCGCATTGCCGGCCGGAATGCGCCAGCCCGTGCGCTCATGCGGCGGGACGGCCGGCGGGGACAAGACTGTCTCGGGCACGGCGCCGAGATCGGAGACGACCACCGGCGTTCCCATGGCCTGCGCCTCCACGGCCGAGCGGCCGAAAGCCTCGGGCTCGGTGGACGGCACCGTGACGACGGAAGCCGCGAGGAAGGCCGCCGGCATGTCGGTGCAATGACCGACCCGCCGCACGATGCCTTTCAGCTTTTTGGCCTCGATCATGGCGTCGAGGTCCTTCACGTAGGAGTCCCGCCCCTGCGGATCACCGGCAAGGATATAGGCGACGTCGGTGAGACCGGCGTCCCGCAGCTTGGCGGCCGCTTCGATCAGCACCTTCTGGCCCTTCCAGCCGGTCAGGCGGGCGGCGAGCAGCACGACCCGCTCGTGTGGCGCCACCTCCCAGGCCTTGCGCAGGGCCTCGATGCGCTCCGGCGCCACCGCATGGGGAGAGAAAACCGAAAAGTCAGTCCCCCGGTGGAGCACGCGGATGCGCTCGCCGGACTGGGGATAGACGGAGCGGATCAGCTCACCCGTGTAGCGGGAGTTGGCGATGACCGCATCACCCCTGGCCATCACCGAGTTGTAGAGGACCTTCACCGAGGAGCGGCCGGAATAGCTGCCGTGATAGGTCGTCACGAACGGAATATTGAGGGAGCGTGCGGCGCCCAGACCCACCCAGGCCGGGGCCCGGGAGCGGGCATGGACGAGCGAAACCCGCTCGTCATGGCAGATCCGGGCGAGCTTGCGCACATTGAGGAGCATGGAAAACGGGTTCTTCGAAGCCGCCGGAAAGGGAATCCAGATGCCACCCTTAGTCTGGAGCTCGCCCACCAGCCGGCCGCCTTCCGTGGCCACCAGGGCGCGGGCGCCGGCATGGACCAGCCCCTCGGCGATATCGACGGTGGTGCGTTCCGCCCCGCCCGCCTCCAGTTCGGGGACGATTTGGAGAATGGTCCTGCCCGCCAGCGGGTGCACGTGCGAGGACGGAAATGCCATCCCTCCGCCGGGTCGCGATGAAAAACTCACGGAAGTCAGAGCCTTCTCAAAAGAATCGTCCAAAAGAATCGTCTATGAACGCTTGCTTCAAAGCAGTTGAGGATGAGTTAACCATGCCGCAAAGCGTCACGGTCGGCCAGGATGCCCGCCCCATCGCCGTTCTCGCCCGGGAGGGCAAGGGCCCGCCTGTAGTCTGGCTCGGCGGCTTCAAGTCCGACATGCGGGCGACCAAGGCGACCGCACTCGACGAATGGGCGGAACGGTCAGGCCGCGCCTTCGTGCGCTTCGACTACAGCGGTCACGGCGAGTCGGGCGGCGTCTTCGAGGAGGGCACGATCTCCCGCTGGCTGGAGGATGCGCTCGCCGTGATCGAAGGGTTCGTCCGTGAGCGTCCGATCCTCGTCGGCTCGTCCATGGGTGGCTGGATCGGCCTTCTGGCCGTGCGCCATCTCATGGAGAAGCGGCCGGATCTCGCCCCCGCAGGAATGGTGCTCGTCGCTCCGGCCGTGGACATGACCGAGCGGCTGATGTGGGGACGTTTTCCCGAGGATCTGAGGCAGAGCGTTCAGGAGACTGGCGTCTATCACCGCCCTTCCGCCTACTCGGAGGATCCCTACCCGATCACTTGGAAGCTGATCGAGGACGGACGCAACCACCTCCTCCTCGACGGGCCGATCCAGACCGGCTGCCCGGTCCATATCCTGCAGGGGATGGAGGATCCGGATGTGCCCTGGAGCCATGCGCTGGAACTCGTTGAGCACCTGCCGGGAGACAGCGTATCGCTGACTCTGATCAAGGACGGCGACCATCGGCTCTCCCGGCCGGAGGATATCGAGCGGCTGATCGCGGCCGTCGCGGCAATCGCATAGGGAAGTAGTGAGGCGGTGAGCCTTAGTGGAGACTCACCGTCGTCAGGTCGTGTGCCCAGGCATTGGCCACGGCGGCGTCGTGGTTGTCGGTCAGCAGGATGGGCTCGCCGCTGGCGGACAGGAGCGCGAAGAGGCGCATGCCGGGCTGGAGCTTGGGAGCCTGGGGGAACAGCCGGGCGACCTCATCGGATTCCAGCGGCTTCACATAGGCCATCTGGCCAAGACCCAGGGCGGCTAGCTCCGACACGTCGATAACCGGCTCGTGGTGGTTCTTGATCTCGAAGTTCATGGACATCTCCTTATCGAACGATGCCGTCACACATTGTCCGGGGCGCTGATGTCGATCTTGCGGATGATCCGCTCCGGCTCGGGCCGGACGAGATCGATCGACAGAAGGCCGTTGGACAAATCCGCACCCATGACCTCCATGCCATCGACGAGGAGGAAGGTGCGTTGGAACTGACGGGCGGCAATGCCGCGATGTAGGAAGTGCCTTGTCTTGTCGTCGGACTGGCGCCCCCGGATGACGAGTTGGCTCTCCTCCAGGGTCACCTCCAGCTGGTCCCGGGTGAAACCGGCAACGGCCAGGGTGATGCGGAGGCGCTCGGGGGCGTGCTCGGTACGAGCCAGACGCTCGATATTGTAGGGCGGGTAGCCGTCCCCTGCTGCCTTGGCGACCCGATCGAGCGCCTGCTCGATCTCATCGAAGCCTAACAGAAACGGATGCCCGAAGGGCGACTGACGCGACATATTCGAAGCCCAAGGTTAGAGGCACTTCGGTTGGTTGTTGAGCCCGCTGATGCGGCACTCAAGTGGCTCGAAACCGAGCCGCTGTCAGCAATATGGATACGGCGCCCCGCCCTATCAAGACCCCTGCAAAGCCGCTCCGCCTGGGGTCCGCGCCAAGGTAAACGCGCCGTTTCGGCCTAGACCCGCTCCCGCCACCAGGCGATCTGCTCGGCCACCTGGACGGGAGACGTTCCGCCGAAGCTCGTCCGCGACCGGACGGAGTTCTCGACGCCGAGCACGTCGTAGATGCCCTTGTGGATCTTGGGCTCGACGGCCTGCATGGCGTCCAGCGGCAACTCCTCCAGGGAGCAGCCCCGGTTTTCCGCTTCGGAGACGATCCGCCCGGTGATGTGGTGGGCATCCCGGAAGGGGATGTTGAGGCTGCGCACGAGCCAGTCGGCCAAGTCCGTCGCCGTGGAGAAGCCGGCCCCGGCCACCGCCGCCATGCGCTCCGGCACCGGCTCCAGGTCCCGGATCATGCCCGTCGTGGCGGCAAGCACGATCTCGATGGTATCGGCCGCATCGAAGACCTGCTCCTTGTCCTCCTGCATGTCCTTGGAATAAGCGAGCGGCAGGCCCTTCATGACGGTGAGCAGCGAGAGGAGGGAGCCGATGACGCGCCCGGTCTTGCCGCGCACCAGTTCGGCGGCGTCCGGGTTGCGCTTCTGCGGCATCATGCTGGAGCCGGTGGTCCAGCGGTCGGGCAGGCGCACGAAGCCGAAGGGGGCCGACATCCAGATGATGATTTCTTCCGCCAGCCGCGACAGATGCACGGCGCTGATGGAAGCCGCTGCCATGAACTCCAAAAGGCTGTCCCGATCCGAGACGGTGTCCAGCGAATTGCGGGTCGGGCCGTCGAAGCCCATCGCCTTCGCCGTCATGTGCCGGTCGATCGGGAAGGACGTGCCGGCGAGCGCGCCGGCCCCAAGAGGACACTCGTTCAGGCGCCTGCGGGAATCGCGGATGCGGCCGCGGTCGCGGCCGAACATCTCCACATAGGCCATGAGGTGATGCCCGAAGGTCACCGGCTGGGCGCTCTGGAGATGGGTGAAGCCCGGCATCACGGTGGCGGCATGGGCCTCGGCCTTGTCGAGGAGCGCCTTGATCAGGCTGGTGAGCTGCTCGTCCGCTCGGTCGTGGGCCTCGCGCACCCAGAGGCGGGCGTCCGTGGCGACCTGGTCGTTGCGGCTGCGGGCGGTGTGGAGGCGGGCCGCCGGATCGCCGACGATCTCGCGAAGCCTGCTTTCCACGTTCATGTGGATGTCTTCGAGCGCGGTGGAGAAGGTGAAGGAGCCGGACTCGATCTCGCCCAGCACCCGCTGGAGCCCCTGGTGGATGGCATCCCGATCGCTCTCGGCGATGATGCCCTGCTTGGCGAGCATGGCGCTGTGGGCGATGGAGCCCTGGATGTCCTGGGAGGCCAGACGCTTGTCGAAGTCGATGGAGGCGTTGATGGCCTCCATGAGCGCGCTGGGCGAGGACGAGAACCGCCCGCCCCACATGGTGTTGGCACCCGGTTTTTTGGCTTCTTCAGACACTGTGCTTCATCCGATCAAGAGGGTCGGGCAGCCTTTGCCACAGTTTGCCCCCTGAGGCCAACCCGGTTCGATGCACCACTCATAGGCAGGCTGAACTAAAGACTGCACAACGTTTGCCAGTTTAAAACCAGTTGCTAGACTCGACATCGCTTGTGTGATTTGCATTCATACTGGCGCAACAAAAGCGCTCCGAGCGCTGTAAGGGAATGGCCAAATGAAGCGACTTCCGAAATTTCTCCTATCTGCTGCCATGGTGGCGACCATGGCAACCTCTTTCGCTGCCGTACAGGCAGCTACGCCAGCCGACACCCTCGTCCAGGCCTGGCAGAGCGACGACATCATCTCGCTGGATCCGGCCGAGGTGTTCGAGTTCAGCGCGTCCGAGATCATCGGCAACACCTATGAGCGCCTGATCACCTACGACATCAAGGACGTGTCCAAGATCTCCGGACAGGTCGCCGAGTCCTGGACCGTCTCCCCGGACGGCAAGACCTTCACGTTCAAGATCAAGCCGAACAAGAAGTTCGCCTCCGGCAACCCGCTCAGCGCCGAGGACGTGGTGTATTCGATCCACCGCGCCGTGGCCCTCGACAAGTCCCCGGCGTTCATCCTGGGCCAGTTCGGCCTGACGAAGGACAACGTGAAGGACAAGGTCAAGCAGACCGGCCCGCTTGAGATGACCTTCGAGGTCGACAAGGCCTATGCGCCGACCCTGGTTCTCTACTGCCTCGGCAACTCCGTCGCCTCGATCGTCGACAAGAAGCTGCTGGTCCAGAACGAGAAGGACGGCGACTACGGCTATAACTGGCTGAAGACCAAGTATGCCGGCTCCGGCCCGTACATCATGCGCGACTGGAAGGCCAACGAGGTCCTCGTCCTCGAGCGCAACCCGAATTACGAGAAGAAGACCCCGCTCGCCCGCGTGATCTTCCGCCATATCAAGGAGACCGCGAGCCAGCGCCTGCTGCTCGAGAAGGGCGACATCGACGTGGCCCGCAGCCTCAATCCGGAAGAGATCGCCGCGGTGTCCAAGAACCCGGACATCAAGATCCAGAGCGGCCCGAAGGGAACGGTCTACTATCTCGGCCTGAACCAGAAGAACCCGAACCTGGCCAAGCCCGAGGTTCGCCAGGCCCTGAAGTACCTCATCGACTACCAGGCGATCGCCGACACGATCATGAAGAACAAGGGCGACGTTCACCAGAACTTCCTGCCCAAGGGCTATCTCGGCGCCGAGACCTCCAACCCCTACAAGCTCGACGTCGCCAAGGCGAAGGAACTCCTTGCCAAGGCTGGTCTGAAGGACGGCTTCTCGGTCACGATGGACACCCGCTCCACCGCCGAGATCACCGGCGTCGCCCAGGCGATGCAGCAGACCTTCGCGCAGGCCGGCATCAAGCTTGAGATCCTCCCGATGGATTCGAAGCAGGCCCTGACCAAGTACCGCGCCCGCCAGCACGACATCTATATCGGAAACTGGGGCTCGGACTATCAGGACCCGAACTCCAATGCCGATACCTTTGCTGCCAACGACGACAACTCGGACAATGCGAAGGCGAAGCCCCTCGCCTGGCGCAATGCCTGGGATCCGGGCCCGCTGACTGCCAAGACTCGCGCTGCCGTGATGGAGCGTGACGCCGAGAAGCGCGCTCAGATGTACAAAGAGCTGCAGAAGTCGGTTCTCGACGACGGCCCGTTCGTGATCTTCCTGCAGCAGACGGAAGTTGCGGCCGTGCGCAAGAACGTGGACAACTTCGTCCTCGGCCCGTCCTTCAGCGACAACGACGTGTCTCAGGCAAAGAAGAACTGACATCTCGATGGTCTCAGCAGTCATGAACGGGGGCGGAGGGCACGGCAGTGCCCTCCGCTCCTTCCTTAAGAAACTCGCCCAGTTCGTCATCGTCCTGATGACGACCCTCCTCGGGCTCGTCGCCGTCACCTTCTTCATCGGCCGCGTCGTGCCGATCGATCCGGTCATCGCCATCGTCGGCGACCGCGCTCCGGCCCATGTCTACGAGCGCGTCAGGACGGAACTCGGCCTCGACCGTCCGCTGATCGAGCAGTTCGTCATCTACGTGAAGAAGGCCGCCACCGGCGATTTCGGCAATTCCGTTCTCACCACGAACCCGGTGATGACGGACATCGCCAATGTGTTTCCTGCCACGCTGGAGCTCGCGACGCTCGGCACGCTGATCGGCGTCATCATCGGCATTCCGCTCGGCGTTCTCGCCGCCGTGAAGCGCGGCACGCTGATCGACCAGTTCGTGCGCGTCCTCGGCCTCGTCGGCTATTCGGTGCCGATCTTCTGGCTCGGCCTCATGGGTCTCCTGCTGTTCTACGCCAAGCTCGGCTGGGTGGCGGGACCGGGCCGTATCGACGTAACCTATTCCTATCTCTACACGCCCTTCACGGGCATCGTGCTTCTCGACACCGCCATGCAGGGGCAATGGGACGCATTCTGGGATGCGGTCTCGCACGTGATCCTGCCTGCCTGCCTCCTCGGCTATTTCTCGCTCGCCTATATCAGCCGCATGACGCGCTCGTTCATGCTCAACGAACTGGCGCAGGAATATGTGATCGCGGCGCGAGTGAAGGGCCTGTCCGAGATGCGCGTGATCTGGCGCCACGCCCTGCGCAATGCGGCGGTTCCCCTCATCACGGTGATTGCCCTCTCCTATGCCAACCTGCTCGAAGGCTCGGTGCTCACCGAGACGGTCTTCGCGTGGCCTGGCCTGGGCCAGTACATCACCAATTCCCTGCAGAACGCTGACATGAACGCGGTGCTCGGCGGAACCCTCGTGATCGGGGCCGTCTTCGTGCTGCTCAATCTCGTCTCCGACCTGCTCTACCGCCTGCTCGATCCGAGGACCCGCTGATGGCCGGCGCCCCTCTTGCTGAACAACCGTCAAGCCTCCGGGCCTGGCTTCTCTCCGCAGAGCCGAACTCCCGCTGGCAGGCCCGTCTCGGCCGCTTCTATCTCGGCTGGCGGGCCTTCACCCGGAACCCGCTCGCCGTGGTGGGCCTCAGCGTCGTCGTGCTGCTGGTCCTCGTCGCGATCTTCGCCGATGTGATCGCACCCTACTCGCCTGTGGCGGGCGGCGATCTGCGCACGCAGCGCCTGCTGCCGCCGAGCGCGACCTTCTGGCTGGGCACGGACGATCAGGCGCGGGACATCTTCTCGCGCATCATCTACGGCTCGCGCATCACCCTCTTCGTCATCGTGCTGGTGGCCCTGATCGCGACGCCCATCGGGCTCCTGGTCGGCACCGTCTCCGGCTATCTCGGCGGCTGGGTCGATACGGTCCTGATGCGGACCACCGACATCTTCCTGGCCTTCCCGCGCCTGATCCTGGCGCTCGCCTTCGTGGCGGCCTTGGGCCCCGGCATCGAGAACGCGGTCATCGCGATCGCCATCACCTCCTGGCCGCCTTACGCCCGCATCGCGCGCGCCGAGACCCTGATGATCCGCAACAGCGACTTCATCGCGGCGGTGAAGCTCCAGGGCGCGTCGACGCCGCGCATCATCCTGGGCCATGTGGTGCCGCTCTGCCTCTCCTCGCTCATCGTGCGCGTAACGCTCGACATGGCCGGCATCATCCTGACCGCAGCCGGCCTCGGCTTCCTCGGCCTCGGCGCACAGCCGCCGACGCCGGAATGGGGCGCGATGGTTGCCACGGGCCGCAACTACCTCATCGATCAATGGTGGGTCGCCGCCATGCCGGGCATCGCCATCTTCGTGGTGAGCCTCGGCTTCAACCTGCTCGGCGACGGCCTGCGCGACGTTCTCGATCCGAAGGCCGCCAAATGACCACGCCGCTTCTCGACGTCGAAGATCTGCGCGTCCGCTTCCACCTGCGCACCGGCATTGTGGAAGCGGTGCGTGGCGTGTCGTTCCAGCTCGGCCGCGAGCGCCTCGGGATCGTGGGCGAGTCGGGCTCCGGCAAGTCGCAGACGGGCCGCGCCATCCTCGGCCTCACGCCGCCCCCGGGCGAGGTGACGGCCAAGCGCCTCGCCTTCGACGGGATCGACCTGCTCACCGCCTCGAAGCGCACGCTGCGCACCTTGCGCGGCGGGCGCATCAGCATGGTGATGCAGGATCCGAAATATTCGCTGAATCCGGTCATGACCATCGGCGAGCAGATCATCGAGGCCTACCAGGCCCATGCGAAGGCCAGCCGCAACGAGGCGCGCGACAAGGCGCTCGCCATGCTCGAAGCGGTGAAGATGCGCGATCCCGGCCGCGTGTTCTCGCTCTACCCGCACGAGGTCTCCGGCGGCATGGGACAGCGCGCCATGATCGCCATGATGCTGGTCACCGATCCCGACATGCTCATCGCCGACGAACCAACCTCGGCACTGGACGTGACCGTCTCGATGGAGGTGCTGCGCATTCTCGATGAGCTCGTCACCGAGCGCGGCATGGGGCTGATCTTCATCTCGCATGACCTGAAGCTCGTCTCGTCCTTCTGCGACCGCGTGCTGGTGATGTATGCGGGCCGCGTGGTCGAGGAGCTGGAAGCGAAGAATCTACGGGAGGCGCAGCATCCCTATACCCAGGGGCTGATGCGCTGCCTGCCGACTTTGGCGGACGACGTGCGTCCGCTCCCCACCCTGAACCGCGACCCTTCGTGGGCCTTGTAAGCTGGGTGCAGGAACCATGCTCGATATTCAAAACCTCAATGTCGTCTACGGCACGGGCCGCCTCCGGGTCGATGCCGTCAAGAACGTGAGCTTCCACGTGGAGCCCGGCGCGGCCTATGGACTCGTGGGCGAGTCGGGCTCCGGCAAGTCCACGGTGCTGCGCGCCATCTGCGGGCTTGCGCCGATTTCGGACGGCCGCGTGCTCGTCGATGGACAGGCAGTCACCACGCCGCGCGGCAAGGCGTTCTACCGCACGGTGCAGATGGTCTTCCAGGACCCTTACGCCTCGCTGCATCCGCGCCATACGGTCGACCGCACCTTGTCCGAGCCGCTCGCCATCCACGGCGAGAAGGATGCCGAGGCGCGCATCCTGCAGGCCCTGCGCGAAGTGGGTCTCGGCCCGTCCTTCCGCTTCCGCTATCCGCACCAGCTCTCGGGCGGCCAGCGCCAGCGCATCGCGATCGCCCGCGCGCTGATCCTGCGCCCGAAAGTGCTGCTCCTCGACGAGCCGACCTCGGCGCTCGACGCCTCCGTGCAGGCGGAAATCCTCAACCTGCTCGACGACCTGCGCCGGCGCTTAGGATTGACCTACATCCTGGTGAGTCACGACCTCGCCGTCGTCGCCCATCTGTGCGAGCGCCTTCTCGTCATGCGCAACGGCGAGGCGGTCGAGGAAACCTTGGCGGAGTCGCTGCGCTCGGGCGCAGCCTCGAACGGCTACACTCAGGCCCTGATCCAGGCGAGCCAGGGCTTCACGCGCGTTGCCTCGCAACCGGCCCAGGCTCTGGCCGGTTGACAGTCCTTCCGACGTCCAACCTTTTGATGTGAAAAGATGCCCCACTCTTCTTTGATGCCTGTTTTCGACGGTCACAACGACGTGCTGCTGCGCCTGATGCGCGGCAAGATCCAGCCCGAGCAGGCCTTTCTGGAAGGCGACAATATCGGCCATCTCGATTGGCCGCGCATGAAGCAGGGCGGCTTCGTCGGCGGCTTCTTCGCCGTCTACGTGCCCTCTGAGAGCCTGGGCATCGATGTGGATGAGCTCATGACTCATTCGCACTACGACGTGCCGCTCCCCTCTCAGCTCGCGCTTCCGACGAGCCAGCAGGTGACCGCGCACATGGCCGCCCTCCTGATCCGGATCGAGCGCGCTTCGAACGGCGAGGTGAAGATCTGCCGCAATGCGGCCGATATCCGCCACTGCATCGACACGGGAAAGCTCGCGGCGATTCTCCACATCGAGGGCGCCGAGGGCATCGACCCCGATCTCTACATGCTGGATGTGCTCTACGAGAGCGGCCTGCGCTCCATCGGTCCGGTCTGGAGCCGGCCCAACATCTTCGGCCATGGCGTGCCGTTCCGCTATCCCTCGACGCCCGACACGGGACCCGGCCTGACGGATCGGGGCATCGAGCTGGTACGTGCCTGCAACCGCCTCAAGATCATGATCGATCTCTCGCATCTGAACGAGAAGGGCTTCTGGGACGTGGCGCGGCTCTCCGATGCGCCGCTCGTCGCCACGCATTCCAATGCCTGGGAGATCTGCAAGCACTCGCGCAACCTCACGGACAAGCAGCTCGGCGCCATCCGCGAGAGCCGCGGCATGGTGGGCGTGAACTTCGCCACCTCTTTCATTCGCCCCGACGGCATGCGCAACGAAGATACGCCGCTGGAGGAGATGATCCGCCACATGGATCATCTCATCGAGCATGTGGGCGTGGACGGCGTCGGCCTCGGCTCCGACTTCGACGGCGCGACGATTCCGGCGGAGATCGGCGACGTCACCGGCCTGCCCCGCCTCGTCGACGCCATGCGCCGCCACGGCTACGACGAGGCGACCCTACGCAAGCTCTGCTACGAGAACTGGATGAACGTTCTGGAGCGCACCTGGGGAGGGTGAGACTTTTGGTCCGAACATCTCTCTTTGGTCATCCCGGCTCGGCTTCGCCGTCCGGGATGGCATCCTTCACGTCATGGCCGGGCTCGTCCCGGCCATCTCTATTAGGAAAAGCGCGGCGCTTCAGCGATCGGGATCACCGATACAAGGCCGGTGATGACGTGGAGGGTTAACTTACCGCTCCGCCTTCGACGTCAGCGCAAACACACCGGCGATGCCGCCGACGCCGAGCATCAGCAGCAAGCTCACGGCATTGATCGCGGGCGACGCGCCTTCGCGCATCTGGCCGTACATGGTGATCGGCAGCGGCGCCTCGGAGCCCACCAGCATTAGCGTCGTATTGAAGTTCTCGAACGACATCAGCAGTGCCACGAGACCGGCGCCGATGAGCGCAGGCCACAGAAAAGGCAGCGTGACCGTGCGCAGCACCCGCATGCGGGTGGCGCCGAGGTCGAAGGCAGCCTCCTCCAGCGAGCGGTCGAACTTGCGCAGGCGCGCGGCGATGATGAGAGTCGTGATGGTCAGGATGAAGGAGAGCTGACCGAGCACCACGAGTCCCAGGCCCGGGCGCAGGAAATCGAGATCGGTCTGAAGCCAGTCCTCAAGCCCGTTCGCCAGCCGTGAGAAGAAGGCCAGGATCGAGATGCCGAGAACCACGCCGGGGATGACGAGGGGCCAGAGCATCATCATCGCAAGAAACGTCTTGCCGCGGAACTCGGCGCGTTCCAGCACCCAGGCGTTCACGGTGCCGAGAAGCACGGCGAGCAGCGCCACCGGAATGGCGACCTTGAAGCTGTTGCCGATGCTGCTCAACCAGATCGGATCCACCAGCACGCCCGGCTTGCCGAAGACGGTGCCCGACCCGGTGAACCACTCGAGCGCGAAGCCCCGCCACGGCGGTGACGGGAACGGGCTCGCATTGAAGGCGAAGATCGCCACGATCATCAGCGGGGCGAACAGAAAGAGGTAGAACGCCGCGATGTAGAGCTTCCAGGCGAGGGACGGACGGTTCATGGCGTCAGGCCTGCTTCAGGGTGGTGCCGAGGCTCTGGCCCGTCAGGCGCAGGCCCAGCCACACGATTGCCGAGGATAGCAGCAGGAGCAGCATGCCGAAGGCCGCGCCTTGAGGCCAGTTGAAGCGGGTGATGAACTGCGCGTAGATCTGCTCGGTGAACCACAGCCCGTTCTTGCCGCCGAGCAGCACCGGGGTCGCGAAATTGCCGACGGTGAGCATGAATACGATGATGCAGCCTGCCACGATGCCCGGCATGGCATGGGGGATGACGATCCGGCGCAGCACCGTCCAGCGGCTGCCGCCGAGATCGTATCCGGCTTCGACCACCGCAGGCTCCAGGCTCTCGAGCGCGTTGGCGAGCGGCACGATCATGAAGAGCAGACCGCCATAGACGAGACCGAGGATCACCGCACCGTCGTTGTAGAGAAGCTCCACCGGCTGATTAGCGAGGCCGACCGAGCGCAGCGCGTACGAGATCACGCCCGTCTCGCGCAGCAGCATCATCCAGCCGAGCGTGCGCACGAGCTCCGACACCCAGAACGGCAGCAGGCACAGGAGAAGCAGCATCGCCTTGAGCCGTCCCTGCGCCACGCGGGCGATGTAGAGCGCAATGGGAAAGGCGAGCACGAGGGTGAGCGCCGTCACGAGGATCGACATGAAAGCCGTACGCGCGAAGGTGCGCCAGTAGAGCGGCTCGGTGAAGAACTCCAGATAGTTGCCGACGCCGAAGGCGTAGACCCGCGGCGCCACCCGTTCGCTGAAGGAGAGGATCAGGATCTCCACATGCGGCAGCACGATGAGAAGCCCGAGCCACAGGATGGCGGGCGCGAGCAGCAGGAAAAGCGCGAGGCGCTGCGCCGGTCTCATGGTCATGCGGCGAAGACCTTCATCGCATCGGCCGTCCAGCCCACATGGACCGGCGCGCCGACCTCGATGCCGGCAAGCGGGCCAACTTGCGGCAGCACGGCGCGCACCGGCTGCTCGAAGCCAACCGTGTCGATCAGGAGGCTCGAAGCGGCGCCGTCGAACAGCACGGCCGAGACGCGGCCTTCGAAGCGGTTGGGCAGATTGCCCAGCGCCCCGGAATCCTGCGCCAGCGCCACAGCCTCGGGACGCACGAAGGCGAGCGCGCCTTGGCCAGCCCGGCCCTGCCCCTGCACCACGGCACCGGATGGCAGGCGCACCGAAATGGCGCCGTTCGAGGCGGACGCCGCCTCACCCTGCCAGCGGTTCGTCTCGCCGACGAAGCTCGCAACGAACGGTGTCGCCGGGTTGTGATAGAGTTCGCGCGGGCTTCCCACCTGCTCGAACTTCCCCTGGTTCATCACGGCGATCCGGTCGGACATGACGAGCGCCTCGGACTGGTCGTGCGTGATGTACACGAAGGTGGTGTTGAACGTGCCCTGCAGCTGCTTGAGCTCGATCTTCATATGCTCGCGCAGCTTCAGATCGAGTGCGCCGAGCGGCTCGTCGAGCAGCACGAGGGTGGGCTCGAGCACGAGGCAGCGGGCGATCGCCACGCGCTGGCGCTGACCGCCCGAAAGCGCCGTCACGCGGCGCTCTCCGAACCCTTTGAGGCCGACGCGCTCCAGCATGCGGTGAGCACGTTCCTCGGCTTCCGCGCGGGACACGCCGCGGCAGGTGAGCCCGTAAGCGACATTCTCGCCGACGCTCATCATCGGAAAGAGCGCGAGGCTCTGGAACACCATGTTGACCGGGCGCTTGTTGGCAGGAACGCCGATCATCGATTTCCCGCGGATGCGGATGTCGCCGGAGGTCGGATGCTCGAATCCCGCGATCATGCGCATCAGAGTGGTCTTGCCGCACCCTGAGGGACCGAGGATCGAGAAGAACTCGCCGGGAGCGACGCTGAAGCTCACGTCATCGACGGCGGCATGAGCACCGAAGCGCTTGGTGACGTTGACGATATCAAGGTCGGTTGAATGTGCCATAACGCTGCCGGAACAAGCATAGAAACAGGCATCCCCCGGACAAGCCGGGGGATGTTGGCAATCGAATGGAGGCTTACGAACCGGCCTTCAGACGGTCGAGGATCTTGCCCTCGATCTCCTCGATGCCGGCCGGCACGGCCGGATACCACTTGATGTTGTCGATGGCGGCTTTCGGGAAGCTCTCGGCGAACTGGTCCTTCAGCTTGCCCTGCATGAGTTTGTCGGCGCCGTTCGAGGCCGTGAAGTTGCCGGCGGTCGCAGCGACCTTCGCGGCGATCTCAGGCTTCATGTTGAAGTTGATCCACTTGTAGGCAGCGTCGTCGTTGCGGCCCTTGGCGGGGATCGCGAAGGTGTCGACCCAACCCAGCGCGCCCGACTTCGGCGCGATGAACTTGATGTCGGCGTTCTCGGAATTCAGCTTCCAGCCGCCCGTATCCCAGGCCATGGCGGCCACCACTTCGCCGGAGCGCAGGGCGTTGAGCAACTGGTCCTTGCCGTCCCAGAAGAATTTCACGGTCTTCTTGCACTCGGCGAGCTTGGCGCCGACCTTCTCCATCATGGCCGTGTAGGCCTTGGCGTCGCCATAGGAGGCGAAGGGATCCATGCCGTTGGCGAAGGCGAAGGCGATGAGGGCCGGACGCTTGGAGCGGAAGCTGGTCTTGCCGGCGAGAGCCTGATCGCAGAGGTCGTTGTAGTCGGCGACCTTCGGAGCCGCCTTCGTGTTCACGATGAGACCGTCCGTGCCCCAGATGTGCGGAACGCCATAGACCTTGCCGTCCACGGTGGTGTTCTTCTTGGTCGCTTCCAGCATGGAGGCGATGAACTGGTCGGACTTGATCTTGGACATGTCGAGCGGCTTGTAGATGCCGAACTCCGCCTGTGGGCCAGCGATGCGGTCCTGGCTCGGTTGAACCAGATCGAAGCCGGCGCCCTGCGTCGCGCGGAGCTTCGAGATCATCTCCTCGTTGTTGGAGAGCGTGACCTCGACCTCGATGCCGGTCTCCTTAGTGAACTGCTCCATCACGTCCTTCGGAACGTAATCGGCCCAGGTCAGGAGCCGCAGCTTCTCGGCGGCCTCAGCCGATCCGACGACCATAAGAGCGGCAAGAGCCGTAGCCAGCTTCAGGCCAGCGCGTTTCGTCAACATCCTCGTCCTCCAGTGTGGTTGGGCTTTTACCCATGTTCCCCAGTTGCAAAACTATATGACAGTTGCACGACGCGCCAGTGGTTTTAAGCCGGCTCACGAATCGAGGCCGCAGGCTGACAAGGACTTTTTCTCTCGCTATGGGTACGCTTAGCCCGGCTGGAGCCCTTACGATGCGCACCTTCTACCCCGAAATAGAACCCTACGATCACGGCATGCTCGATGTGGGCGACGGGCACCGCGTTTATTGGGAATTGTGCGGCAATCCGGACGGCAAACCCGTGGTTTTCCTCCATGGCGGTCCGGGCGGCGGCTGTACGCCGACCCAGCGGCAACTTTTCGATCCGGAAAAGTATCGCATCCTGCTGTTCGACCAGCGCGGATGTGGGCGGTCCACCCCCTATGCCAGCCTTGAGGCCAACACCACGTGGCATCTGGTGGCCGATATCGAGCGCCTGCGCGAGATGATCGGTGTGGACAAGTGGATGGTGTTCGGCGGCTCCTGGGGCTCGACGCTCGCGCTCGCCTATGCCGAAACGCATCCCGAGCGCGTGACCGAACTCGTTCTGCGCGGGATCTTTACTTTACGCCGTTCCGAATTGCTCTGGTATTATCAGGAGGGCGCCTCCTGGATCTTCCCCGACAAGTGGGAGGGCTTCCTCGCCCCGATCCCTGAAGCGGAGCGCGGCGATCTCATGGCAGCCTATCGCAAGCGCCTGATCGACCCGGATCCGGCCGTCCAGGCCAAGGCTGCACGCGCCTGGAGTCTGTGGGAGGGCGAGACGATCACCCTCCTGCACAACCAGGGCTACAGCGACCAGTTCGGGGACGAGCACTACGCGATCGCCTTCGCCCGGATCGAGAACCATTACTTCGTCAACGAGGGCTGGTTCGAGGAGGGGCAGCTCATCCGCAACGCCCATCGCCTGAAAGGCATTCCGGGCGTGATCATTCAGGGCCGCTACGACGTCGCCACGCCGCCGAAGACCGCCTGGGACCTGCACAAGGCCTGGCCCGAAACGCAGTTCATCATGGTGCCCGATGCGGGCCACGCGGTGAGCGAGCCCGGCATCACGCATCATCTGATCGAAGCGACGGATGCGTTTGCGAGGGAGTGATCCCTCGCGACACATTCGGCCTCTCACAAAACTCAGTCCTCATCCTGAGGAGCAGCGAAGCTGCGTCTCGAAGGAGGTTCAAGAGAGCACTGGAAGATCCTTCGAGACGGTCACTTCGTGACCTCCTCAGGATGAGGGTGGTGGATTGGCTCAAGCTCTTCCCTTACTTCGCCGTCCAGCCGCCATCCATCGACAGGTTGGCGCCGGACATCTGGCTCGCCGCATCCGAGCACAGGAACACGGCCAGCGCCGCCACCTGATCGACGGTCACGAATTGCTTGGTGGGCTGGGCCTCCAGAAGCACGTCGTTGATGACCTGTTCCTTGGTCAGCCCACGCGCCTTCATGGTGTCGGGAATCTGCTTCTCGACAAGGGGCGTCCAGACATAGCCGGGGCTGATGCAGTTCACGGTGATGCCATGCGTTGCGACTTCCAGAGCCACCGTCTTGGTGAGGCCTGCAATGCCGTGCTTGGCGGCCACATAGGCCGACTTGAAGGGCGAGGCCACGAGCGAATGGGCCGAGGCCGTGTTGATGATGCGCCCCCATCCGCGCGCCTTCATGCCGGGCACGGCGGCACGGATGGCATGGAAGGCGGAGGACAGGTTGATGGCGATGATCTGGTCCCATTTCTCGACCGGGAAATCCTCCACCGGCGAGACGAACTGGATGCCGGCATTGTTGACGAGGATGTCGACGCTGCCGAAGGTCCGTTCGCCCAGCCGCACCATCTCCTCGATCTCGTCGCTTTTCAGCATGTTGGCCGGCGAATAGACGGCCTTGACGCCGAACTCGCTCTCAATGCCGACGCGGGTTTTCTCGATCTCAGCCGCATCGCCGAGGCCATTCAGAACGATGTTGGCGCCTTCCTTGGCCAGAGCGCGGGCGATGGCGAGGCCGATGCCGCTGGTCGAGCCGGTGACGACGGCTGTCTTGGATGTCAAAGTCATGGTCTACTCCGCAGGGGCCTGGATGACAGGCATCAGATGGGACGTGCCATAGCACGAAGCGCAATGTGGGAGTGAGCCTAGCAAAAAGGAGCATGGGCGACAGGTGCTCTGCGCTGGCTCGCCCATGTGCCGGGCGCATGTCCATTGCCCCAACCCGACCGTTGTCTGGACCGCCCCGATATGAGATGGATCGGATGCCGTTCAGCAATGCGATGGGGGCGTGGTGCAGACACCGAGAATTCTTCCCTGCGGCGACAGTGCCCTGACCGTCGAGTTCGGAAGCACGATCGACCCGGACATCAACGGCATGGTTCTCGCCCTCGACGACATCGTCCGCGCCCATGCGCCGGCGGGCCTGGTCGAGACCGTGCCGACCTATCGTTCTCTGACGATTCAGTTCGATCCGGCAGCGACCGATTACGACGCCCTGCTCAGGCTCCTCACCGCGGAAACGAAGGATCTCGCGCCCCGCAATGCGGTGGGGCGGCGCTGGCGCGTGCCGGTCGTCTATGGTGGCGAATACGGCAGCGACCTGGAGGAGGTGGCGGAGATCCATGGCCTGACGCCTGCCCAGGTGGTCGACATCCATGCGTCGGCGGTCTACCGCATCTACATGATCGGCTTCCTGCCGGGCTTTACCTATCTCGGCGGCCTCGACAAGAGGATCGCCACGTCGCGCAGGCTCCATCCGCGGGCAAAAATCCCAGCCGGCACGATCATGATCGGCGGCGAGCAGGCCGGCATCGCCCCCATGGACATGCCGAGCGGCTGGCACAATCTCGGCCTGACGCCCGTGCGGCCCTACGTGCCGGAGCGCGATCCGGTCTTCCTGTTCGCGGCCGGCGATGAGATCGTCTTCGAGCCCGTCGATGCCTCGCGCTGGGAGGCGATGGAGAAGGCCGTGATGGCCGGCGAGCCGGTGGCCGAGGAGGTGCGCCCATGATTGATCTCACGGTCAAATCCTGCGGCCCCATGACCGCCCTGCAGGATCGCGGTCGTCTCGGCTACCAGGGCTTCGGCGTCTCGCCCTCCGGCGCGATGGATCGACGGGCTCTTGCCATGGCGAATGCTCTCGTCGGCAACCCTCTGGAGACCGCGGCCATCGAGTTCGTCAATCTCGGCGGCGCCTTCACAGCGGAGGGCGGCGACCTGCACCTCGCCATCGCCGGCGCGGGCTGCTCCGCAAGCGTCGACGGAACACCGGTCGCGCCCCTGACGTCTTTTGTTCTGAAGGAGGGCCAGACCCTGGAGGTGGGGCATCCTCGCACCGGCACTTTCGCCTATCTGGCAGTGGCCGGAGGCTTTGCGGTCGAGCCGCAGCTGGGGAGCCTCTCGTTCCATCTGCGCTCCCGCCTCGGAGGCCTGAAAGGCGCGCCGCTCCAGGCCGGCAACCGCCTGCCCTGCCGGCCCGAGGCTCAAGGGGGCGAGCCGATGCAGCTGAATGCCGACATCCTTGAGGAGACCGGCCCTCTCCGCGTCATGCTGGGGCCGCAGGACGATTACTTCACGCCGGAAGCCTTGCGCCTGTTCCTGGACAGCGAATTCACCATCAGCCCCCAGGCCGACCGGATGGGTTTTCAGCTCACAGGCCCCAAGCTCGAGCACGCCAAGGGCTTCAACATCGTGTCGGATGGAATCGTCGACGGCCATATCCAGGTGCCGGGCAGCGGCCAGCCCATCGTGCTGATGCGCGACAGGCAGACGGCGGGCGGCTATCCGAAGATCGCCACCGTGATCAGCGCCGACCTTGCCCGTTTCGCCCAGATGCGGTCCGGCGCTGGCGTGCGCTTCAAGGCCGTGGGGCGGGACGAGGCCGTGGCGGCGGCGCGCCTGATGAAGGATTGGATCGCTGCGCTGCCGACGCATCTCACGCCCGTGCGCTACGCCCTGACGACGGAGCATCTGTTGAGCCGCAACCTCATCGGCGGCACGGTCGACGCGCTCTCTCCCGCTCAACACGAATGACAGGAGCGCCTTATCTCTCTTCGAAGGCTAGCTCGTAAATCTCCCACCTCATCCTGAGGAGGCGCGCAGCGCCGTCTCGAAGGAGGTTTCAGTGTTCTCTGGAACCTCCTTCGAGACGCAGACTACGCCTGCTCCTCAGGATGAGGGTATGGAGTTGGAAGCCTTTTCGAACCAGCCTCTCACGTCGTCCTGACGCCGCTCTCGTCGATGCGGTCGGGCGCACCCGCAGCCTTCGCCTCGCGGCGGCGGGCGTGCAGCACGTATTCGGTGTAGCCGTTGGGCTGCTCCACACCCTTGAAGACGAGATCGCAGGCGGCCTGGAAGGCGGGCCCGTCGAAGCCCGGCGCCATCGGGCGATAGAGCGGATCGCCGGCATTCTGCCGGTCCACGACCTCCGCCATGCGGCGCAGGGTCTGCATCACCTGATCCTCCGTGACGACGCCGTGGCGCAGCCAGTTGGCGAGATGCTGGCTCGAAATGCGCAGGGTCGCACGGTCTTCCATGAGCCCGACATCGTGGATGTCCGGCACCTTGGAGCAGCCGACGCCCTGGTCGATCCAGCGCACCACATAACCGAGGATGCCCTGGCAGTTGTTGTCGAGCTCCTGCTGCACCGCATCCGGCGCCCAGTTGGACTGCGACACCGGAATGGTCAGGATGTCCGAGAGCTTGGCGCGCGGGCGCTGCTTCAGCTCCTCCTGGCGCGCCGGCACGTTCACATGATGGTAGTGCAGCGCATGCAGCGTCGCGGCGGCCGGCGACGGCACCCAGGCGGTGCTGGCGCCGGCCTGCGGGTGGCCGATCTTCTGCGCGAGCATGTCGGCCATCTTGTCGGGCGCAGCCCACATGCCCTTGCCGATCTGCGCCTTGCCGGGCAGGCCGCAGAGCATGCCGACATCCACATTGTTGTCCTCGTAGGCCTTGATCCATGCGGTCGACTTCATGTCGTTCTTGCGGATCATGGGACCGGCTTCCATGGAGGTGTGGATCTCGTCGCCGGTGCGGTCCAGGAAGCCCGTGTTGATGAACACGATGCGCTCGCTTGCCGCCCGGATGCAGGCCTTGAGGTTGACGGAGGTGCGCCGCTCCTCGTCCATGATGCCCATCTTGAGAGTGTTGTGCGACAAGCCCAGCATGTCCTCGACAGCCTCGAACAGATCGTTGGCAAACGCCACCTCGTCGGGCCCGTGCATCTTGGGCTTCACGATATAGACCGAGCCTGCGCGGCTGTTGCGGATCTCGCCCTGCCCCTTCACGTCGTGGATCGCGATGAGAGCGGTGACGGCCGCATCGAGGATGGTCTCCGGGATCTCCTGGCCCGACTCGTCCAGCACCGCATCGGTGAACATGTGATGGCCCACATTGCGCACCAGCATGAGGCTGCGTCCGTGCAGGCGCACCTCGCCGCCGTTCACGCTCGTATAGACCCGGTCCGGATTGAGGCGACGCTCGACAATGCGTCCGCCCTTCTCGAAGCTCTCGACAAGATCGCCCCGCATCAGCCCGAGCCAGGTACGGTAGACCTCCACCTTGTCGTCGGCATCGACGGCCGCGACCGAGTCCTCCAGGTCCATGATGGTGGAGACGGCCGATTCCATGACCACGTCGGCGATGCCGGCCGGATCCTCGGCGCCGATCGGGTGCGAGCGGTCGATCCGGATGTCGAGATGCAGGTTGTTGTGGCGCAGGAGCACGGCCGAAGGCGCGGACGCCTCGCCCTGGTAGCCGACGAGCTGGGCCGGATCGGAAAGCCCCGACTCGGTGCCGTCCTGAAGCTTGACGATGAGGGCGCCGCCCTGAATGGCGTAAGAGGCTGCATCCCTGTGGCTGCCGCCCGCCAGGGGCGCCGCCTGGTCGAGAAACTCGCGGGCGCGGGCCACCACTTTCGCGCCGCGGGCCTTGTTGTAGCCGCCCGAGCGCGTGGCGCCGCCCTCCTCGGGAATGGCATCGGTGCCGTAGAGGGCATCGTAGAGGCTGCCCCAGCGGGCATTGGCCGCATTGAGCGCATAGCGGGCATTGGAGACCGGCACCACGAGCTGGGGACCGGCGATGCGGGCGATCTCGTCGTCCACGTTCTGCGTCCTGACCGCAAAATCCTCGGGCTCCGGCAGCACATAGCCGATATCGCGCAGGAACTGCTCGTAGCCGGCCTGATCGAAGGCCTGGCCTTTTCGGGCGCGGTGATATTCGTCGATCTGCGCCTGGATCTTGTCCCTGACGGCCAGCAGCTCGCGGTCGCGGGGCGCGAAGGCCCGCACGAGGCCGCTGAGGCCTTTCCAGAAGGCATCCGCAGATACGCCGGTATAGGCCAGCGCCTCCCGCTCGATGAATTCATGAAGAACCGGAGCAACCTGGAGGCCGTTCGTCTGGGTGCGCGTCATCGTTCCCGCTTTCGGTGGATTTGAAGATCCTGGCCTTACCTATAACGCGGAGAGACTAAAAATGAAGATGAGTGCCCTTTCCATGAGACGAAGGGCGGACGAAAGAACGCATCGTGCGGACCCGGAGCGCCGCGTCAGCGACCCGAAGGGCCACGCTAGTGAAAACTGGCCTCGGTTTTCCGCAACAGCGATACGCCATCTTAAAATGGAGCATCGGACAAGATCCCAAAGTGCCTTCCACTTTTGGGTCCGATGCTCTCGCCAACAAAAAAGCCGCCTGAGGCGGCTTCTTGAAGGTTTGGTGGAGCTGAGCGGGATCGAACCGCTGACCTCTTGAATGCCATTCAAGCGCTCTCCCAACTGAGCTACAGCCCCATTTGGCCTGCGGTGTTTGGGGCACCGCAGCTTTCTCTGTCAAAGCAGAGGCGTCTCTATAGTCGCCTCCGGTCCGAGGTTCAAGCCTCTTCGTCGTCTTCCAGATCGCTGTCGATCAGGTCGGACACATCGTCGTCGCCCTCCTCCTCGTCCTCGAGGAAGGTGTCGTCATCGGCAACGTCGTCGGCCACGTCGATGTCGTCGTCGACCGGGATGTCCTTCTCGTTCTCGTCGGCCTCGACCTCATCGAGGGAGACCATCTCCGGTCCGGCCGCCTCGAGCTCGGTCTCCTCGTCGTCGGCCACGGCAGCGGCACGGGCGGCCACGGGAGCAGCCACGCGGGTCAGGGCCGTCGCCTGGAACACGGTGCCGCATTTCGGGCAGACAGCCGGGTCCTTGTTGAGATCGTAGAATTTCGCGCCGCAGCTCATGCACTGGCGCTTCAAGCCGAGTTCCGGTTTGGCCACGGGTGATTGCCTTAAATACGTGTGAATGGTTGGGAAGGCTCCGTTAGTCGGCAGGGCATGGCTTGTCAAATAGGAAATTGCAGCCGCAAGGGCCGAGCTTGACCCAGCTTGCGCGTGACGGCGGGAAAACACCGTGTTAGGAGCCCGCCCTGACGAGAAGGTCAAGGAACCCACACGATGTCGCACGCGCACGGAACGCCGTCCCCGGTCGCCAGCAGGGCCGGAATGCCCCTGAGGGGGCGCATCCGCGTTCCGGGCGACAAGTCGATCTCCCATCGCTCCATGATCTTCGGGCTCCTCTCCATCGGCGAAACCCGGGTCGAGGGCCTGCTCGAGGGCGATGACGTGCTGCGCACGGCCGAGGCCTGCCGGGCGCTCGGCGCCACCATCACCCGCGAGGCGCCGGGCCGCTGGCGGATCGTCGGCGTCGGCATCGGCGGGCTGACCGAGCCGAAGGACATTCTCGATTTCGGCAATGCGGGCACCGGCTCGCGCCTGATGATGGGGGTGGCGGGCAGCCACCCGATCACCTCGACCTTCGACGGCGACGCCTCCTTGAGGAAGCGCCCGATGCGCCGCATCCTCGATCCTCTCGCCAGGATGGGCGTGACCGTAGTGAGCGAGGCCGAGGGCGGACGGGTGCCGCTGACCCTGCGCGGCCCCCGCGAGACTCTTCCCATCACCTACGAGACCCCCGCCGCCTCGGCCCAGATCAAGTCGGCGATCCTGCTCGCCGGACTCAACTCGCCGGGCAGGACCACCGTGATCGAGCGCGAGGCGACCCGCGACCATACGGAGCGGATGCTGCGCCATTTCGGGGCGAACGTGGAGGTTGCCCTCCATGGCGCCGATGGACGCGCCATCACCCTGCAGGGCCAGCCCGAACTGCGCGGCACCGACATCGTCGTGCCGACCGACCCCTCCTCCGCCGCCTTCCCCCTGGTGGCGGCGCTGATCACTCCCGGTTCGGACGTGATCCTTGAGGGTGTGATGATGAACCCGCTGCGCACCGGCCTCATCACCACGCTGATCGAGATGGGCGCTGCCATCGAGCGCCTCAACGAGCGGGACGAGGGTGGCGAGACGGTCGCGGATCTGCGCGTGCGCCACAGCAAGCTACATGGCGTCACCGTCCCGCACGCCCGGGCTCCGGCCATGATCGACGAATACCCGATCCTGGCGGTTGCCGCCTCCTTTGCTCAAGGCACGACCCGGATGCAGGGTCTCCATGAGTTGCGCGTGAAGGAATCCGATCGTCTGGCGGCCGTGGCGGCAGGCCTCGCGGAGGCCGGCGTCGAGCACGAGATCCAGGGCGACGACCTCATCGTCCACGGCTCCGGCGGCAAGGTTCGCGGCGGAGGCCATCCGGTGGCGACCCATCTCGACCACCGCATCGCCATGGCGTTCCTGGTCATGGGCTTGGCGACCGCCGACCCGATGACGGTCGATGACGGCGCCATGATCGCCACGAGCTTCCCCTCGTTCATCCCGCTCATGCGGGAACTCGGCGCCACGATCCAGGATTGAGCCGCCCATGATCATCGCCATCGACGGCCCTGCGGCTTCCGGCAAGGGGACCCTGGGCAAGCGCCTCGCCGAGCATTACGGCTTCGCCCATCTGGATACCGGGCTGCTCTACCGGGCGGTCGCCCGCGTCCTCATGGATCGCAACCTCCCCCTGTCCGACCTGGATGCGGCGGCTGAAGTGGCGCGGAACCTGGATGTCTCGCACCTGGAAGACGATTCCCGCCTGCGGGGCGCAGCCATGGGCGAGGCCGCCTCCGTGGTCTCCGCCTACCAGCCGGTCCGGGATGCACTCCTCGCCTTCCAGCGCCAGTTCGGCGCGAAGGGGCCGGGTGCCGTGCTCGACGGACGGGATATCGGCACCGTGGTCTGCCCGGATGCGGACGTGAAGCTCTTCATCACCGCCGCTCCCGAGGAACGCGCCCGCCGTCGGCATCTCGAACTCATCAAGCGGGGCGAGCAGGCGCAATACGAGGCGATTCTGGACGACATCCGCCGCCGGGACGAGCGCGATATGAGCCGGAGCACCGCTCCGCTCAAGGCCGCCGCCGACGCCGTCACCCTCGATACGACGCATCTGGATGCCGATGCTGCCTTCCAGGCGGCCCTCAAGATCGTCGAGGACAAGCGCTTCTCAAGAGCCGGTGAGTAACTCTCTCATTTTGAGTGTCTGACCCGCCAGCTTGATCGTTGATTATCGTCCCTCAATGCCCTTGGCCTGATCGCGCGGTGCATGAGGGTTGGATCCCATTCCCTCGCTCCGCTTGCCGGAATGACAACGATCATTGTCATTTCTTTTATGGAACACCCGCGCAGGGCAAGCTTCATTGTGACTGTAGGCGTCGCATTCATGAGCTCCCGATATAGGTGCATGCAAAACTTGCCCCCTAATCGCAAGGGAGCAAGCGTCTTAGGTATCTCCCCGCAAGGAGCGATTGGCCGATGAGTGGCCCGTTCGGTGCAAGCGTTGGACCATAGAAGGGGATCGACAGGATGAATGTGATCGTTGTGATCGGAGCCGGATCGATTGGCCAAGCCATTGCGCGGCGGGTCAGTGCAGGCAAGCATGTCCTGCTGGCCGACCTGCGCCAGGAAAACGCCGAGGCGGCGGCGAAAACCCTGAGAGAGGCCGGGTTCACCGTGAGTACCGCGACAGTCGATGTGTCATCGCGCGCCTCGGTTCACGCTCTCGCTGAGGCGGCCGCTGCCCTCGGCGAGGTCTCCGGCGTTATTCATGCCGCCGGCGTGTCGCCGACCCAGGCCTCGCCGGAAACGATCCTCAAGGTCGACCTCTACGGAACTGCACTCGTGCTGGAGGAATTCGGCAACGTGATCGCGCCCGGTGGCGCTGGAGTCGTGATCGCCTCCCAGTCCGGGCATCGCCTGCCGCCGCTTTCGACCGAGCAGAACGCGGCCCTCGCAACGACGCTCACCGAGGACTTGCTCAAGCTGCCGATGCTTCAGCCTGAGCAGGTCAAGGATCCCCTTCAGGCCTACCAGCTTTCGAAGCGGGGGAACTCGTTGCGGGTGATGGCTGAAGCCGTTCGCTGGGGCAAGCGCGGCGCCCGGGTCAACACAATCAGCCCCGGGATCATCATCACGCCGCTCGCGAAAGATGAACTGGAGGGACCGCGTGGCCCTGGTTATCGTCGGATGATAGAGTTGTCCGCGGCTGGACGAGCCGGCACTCCGGACGAGGTCGGCACCGTCGGCGCCCTCCTCATGGGCCCTGACGGCGCATTCATCACCGGCAGCGACTTCCTCATGGATGGCGGGGTCACGGCAGCCTACTGGTTCGGTGAACTCGCTCCCAAGTGAAGATACGAAGGATTTCAGCCGGTTAGCCGTCGCGTATGTTCCCTGCACAGGAATCCGCTCAGGCCATCGGAAAGGCGGTTCGTTTCAAAATATGCAAGGCTTAGGGATACAAACCTCATAATTGCCATGCTTCGGGTACCCTCTGGTCCATGGGCAGCCTTGCCTTAGTTTCAGAAACTGGCACACTTTCCCAACCAAGACGGCTCCCGTACAGGAGACTCCGATGGTTCGTACCGGCTTCACCCGCCTTGCCGCAGGACTGGTCTGCCTATGGGCCCTTCTCGCCCTTCCGGCTCAGGCCCAGACCGAAACCGAAGTCGACCTCGCTCTCGTGGTCGCGGTGGACATCTCCTTTTCCATGGACACGGACGAACAGGCCCTGCAGCGGGAGGGCTTCGCCCAGGCCTTCCGCTCCAAGCTCGTCCATGACGCGATCCGCGGCGGGATGCTGGGCCGGATCGCCGTGACCTACATGGAGTGGGCGGGGTCGCCGGATCAGAAGGTGATCATTCCCTGGACGGTCCTCGACAATTCCGAGAGCCTGATGGCCTTTGCGGACAGGATCGCCTCGACGCCGCTCAGGCGCGCCCAGCGGACCTCGATCTCCAGCGCGATCGATTTCAGCGTGAAACTCCTGGAGGAGAGCGGTGTCAGCGCGACCCGGCGGGTGATCGACGTGTCCGGCGACGGCCCGAACAACCAGGGCAGGCTCGTGATCGAGGCCCGCGATGCGGCGCTGGAGAAGGGCATCACCATCAACGGGCTGCCGATCATGCTGCGCCAGCCCGGCTACCTCGACATCCCGGACCTCGACATCTATTACAAGGAGTGCGTGATCGGCGGTCAGGGTTCGTTCACCGTTCCGGTGCGGGAGCGCGACCAGTTCATCGAGGCGATCAAGACCAAGATCCTGCTGGAAGTTGCCAACCTCATGCCCGAGCAGCCCCTGATCAAGCGCATCCAGACCATTCCGCGCACCAACTGCATGGCCGGCGAGATGCAGTGGCGTGACCGCTGGAGCAACTGAGCTGTCCCTCCCATGAAGCAACTGACGCTGGCGCTCGTGGCCCACGACGCCAAGAAGGACGACATGGCCGCCTTTGCGGCCCTGTACGAGAACGACCTCCGCCCTTTCACCCTCTTCGCCACGGGCACGACCGGCGCCCGCGTCATGGAACGCTGCCCGTCGCTGTCCGTCACGCGGCTCAAGAGCGGGCCGCTCGGCGGCGATCAGCAGATCGGCGCAATGATCGCGGAGGGACGAATCAATGCGCTGTTCTTCTTCGTCGATCCGCTCTCGCCCCATCCGCACGACGTCGACGTGAAGGCGCTGATGCGCCTTGCCCTCGTCTACGACATTCCGATGGCCCTCAATCGAGCCACGGCGGGGCGATTGATCGAGTCGTACCGAGACTAGCTCCCGCGCGGCTTCGCACGCCGTGTCGGCGGCGCTGTGAGTGGATCCTCCGGCCAGGGATGCTTCGGATATTGCCCGCGCATATCGGCCCGCACTGCCGTCCAGGAGCCGCGCCAGAACCCCGGCAGGTCGCGGGTGATCTGGATCGGGCGCTGTGCAGGCGAGAGCAGGTGCAGGATGAGCGGCACGCGCCCGGCCGCGATGGTCGGATGCTTGTCGAGGCCGAACAGCTCCTGCACTCGCACGGCGAGGGCAGGCCCCTCTTCGGCGCCGTAATCGACCGGGATCTGCGATCCGGTCGGCACCTCGACGTGGGTGGGGGCCTCCGTATCGAGACGCCGCTGCAGGTTCCAGGGCAGGAGACCGCGCAGGGCATCGCTCAACAGATCGGGGCCGATTTCGCCGAGGCTGCTTTTGCCGACGAGAGGCGGCGCCAGCCATTCATCGGCCGTGCGCATCAAAGCTTCGTCGGAGAGTTCCGGCCATTCCTCGCCCTCGGCCTTGCGCAAAAACATCACGCGTTCCCGCCACTGGGCCAGCGCCTTCGACCAGGGCAATGCATCGAGACCCAGCGAAACGAGACCTTCGGCGAGCGCCCGCGCCGCCGCCTCCGTCTGTGGAACCTTCAGAGGCCGCTCGTTCAGCATCAATGCGCCTAGGCGCCGGACGCCGCGCGCCCGCAGGGCCCGCGCCTGCCGGTCGAAGGCGACCTCCTCGCGCTGCTCGATGGAATCGGCAAACAGGATGTCGATCTCTTCAAGCGAGATCGCGGCGGCCGCCAGAATGCGCGCCGAGGCCGCGCCGCCGGCGATTTCGGCGACGGCAAGATAAGGCTCCTTGGCCAAGCGCTCGTGGGCTTCAAGCGATGCGCCGCGTCCATTGGCCATGACGTAATCCCCGGGCTTGCCGCGGGCCTTGGCGAGGCGGTCGGGATAGGCGAGTGTGAGGAGCGCTCCGATCGAGCGCGGCTCGCCCTTCCCTGAGACCTTGCTTCCTTTCGCCCAACCCTCCGCCATGCGCCGCATGTCCTCCGCGCGCTTGGAGCGGTCGCGGCGGAAGCGCTCGACGCGATCGGACAGATCGACCGCATCGCCGCCGAGGCCGCGCTCGACAAGAACGGCGGCGACATCCGCAGCATCCCGCGCCTGCCCGGTCTCGCCGGCGAGCAGCACCATGCGCGCAAGCCGCGGCGGCAGCGGCAGGTCGCGCAGGCGCCGGCCGACATCCGTGATGCGCCCTTCGTCATCCAAGGCGCCGAGCTGCCGCAGCAGCACCCTCGCCTCCTTCACCGCCGGTGCGGGCGGCGGATCGAGGAAGGCGAGCGCGGTCGGATCGGTGACGCCCCAGGCGGCGCAATCGAGCAGGAGGGGCGCGAGATCCGCCGACAGAATTTCCGGCCGGCCGAAGGGTTCCAGCGCCCCGGTCGCGGCCTCCTCCCAGAGGCGGTAGCACACGCCGGGCTCGGTGCGGCCCGCACGGCCCCGGCGCTGATCGGCGGCGGCACGGGAGACGCGCACCGTCTCCAGGCGCGTGAGGCCGATATTCGGCTCGTAGACCGGCACGCGGGCGAGCCCCGAATCGATGACGACGCGCACGCCCTCGATGGTGAGCGAGGTCTCGGCGATGGAAGTGGCGAGCACCACCTTGCGGCGCCCGGGCTTGGCGGGGCTCACCGCGAGATCCTGCTCGCCGCGCTCCAACGCGCCGTAAAGCGGTGCGATATCGACGGCGGGATCGGCGATCCGTTCGCGCAAAAAGGTCTCGACCCGGCGGATCTCCCCCTGCCCCGGCAGGAACACCAGGATCGAACCCGTCTCGGCCCGCAAGGCGCGCGTGACCGCGTCCGCCACCTGCTCATCGATGCGCCGGTTGGGATCGCGCCCGAGATAACGCGTCTCGACCGCATAGGCGCGGCCTTCGGATTCGACGACGGGCGCCTCGCTCAGGAGTTTGGCCACCCGCGCCCCGTCAAGGGTCGCGGACATGACGAGGAGACGAAGGTCCTCGCGCAGGCCTCCCTGCGCATCGAGCGCCAGGGCGAGGCCGAGATCCGCATCCAGGGAACGCTCGTGAAACTCGTCGAAGAGAACCGCGGCGACGCCCTCAAGCGCCGGATCGTCGAGGATCATGCGGGCGAAGACGCCCTCGGTCACGACCTCGATCCGCGTCTTCCGGCTCACCTTGGAGCCGAGGCGTACGCGAAGTCCCACCGTCTCGCCCACCGCTTCGCCGAGCGTCTGCGCCATGCGCGCCGCCGCTGCGCGGGCCGCGAGGCGGCGCGGCTCCAGCACGATGATCTTGCCCCCGTTCACCCACGATTCGTCGAGCAGCACCAGCGGCACGCGCGTGGTCTTGCCGGCCCCTGGAGGCGCGACGAGCACGGCGTTAGGGCGCGCGCGCAGGCTCGCCGTCAATTCGTCGAGGACGGCATCGATGGGTAGGGAGGTGTCGAAAGCGCGCATGCCGCCTGATGGCTCAAGTGGGCTGAGAGGGCAAGTGTGGGTTGATCACGCATTCACGTCTCCGGGTGTCATTCCCGGTCGGAGCGTCGGCGGAGAGGAAGGGCATCCAGAGCGCTGAGCCTGATCGTGGATCCCCTTCCCGGCCCCCACCGCCGAGGATGACACCCTCTCATGTCATGGCCGGGCTTGTCCCGGCCATCCCGATCATGTGCAACGCAGCGCCTCAATCCATCGAGATCACCGGCACAAGGCCGGTGATGACGTGGGGTTGTGGCTATACCGGAAACCCATACCGCCGCAGCTCGGCCGCCAGATCGATAGGCTCGACGCAGTGGATCGCATGCATGCCCACGTCACGGGCCGCCTCCACATTGGGCTTGGAATCGTCGATGAAGACGCAATCCTCGGGCACGAGCCCGTAGCGGTCGAGCAGAAGGTGATAGATGGCGGGATCGGGCTTCAGCAAGCGCTCGTCGCCGGAGACGATGACGCCGTCGAAGCCGGCGAGGAACGGAAAGCGCTCTTTCGCCAGCACGAACTTGGGGCCGGAAAAATTCGTGATGCAGTAATTCGGCACGCCCTCCTCGCGCAGGCGGAGCAGAAGCGCCACGTGGTCCTCGAACACGCCGGAGACGGTCTCGCTCCAGCGTTCGTGGAAGGCGCGGATGTGCGGCTCGTGCTTCGGGTGATCCTTGACCAAGAGCGCCACCGCC
Organism: Microvirga arvi; assembly: GCF_016892765.1. GTDB lineage: Bacteria > Pseudomonadota > Alphaproteobacteria > Rhizobiales > Beijerinckiaceae > Microvirga > Microvirga arvi. Next base: position 68,930 of record NZ_JAFEMD010000001.1, on the reverse strand, counting down.
TCGTCCCAGTCGCGCCCCCGGTCCTGCTCCAAGTTCCAGTCAGGCGTGCAGACATTGCCGAGGAACCACTCCATCTGCGCCTCATCGTCGAAGACGCGGCGATAGAGATTTCGCGGGTCCCAGCGCAGCAGAACGTTTCCGATATCGAACACGACGGTGGTAGGCTGCCCCATAGTCAATACACTTTCCTTCAGCTCTCTTCCAGCATGTCTAGCTTTCCAGCAGCGGGCAAACCACTCTCAAGACTGGCAGGCTGTCGCCGAAATCCGGGTAACTGGACGGGCTCAACCATGAATCGGGGATGGAACTCGGCTGCAGGAAGCTCCCTCCATGACGAAGTATGGAGGGAGCCGCCGAGGGTCCTTATCCGCCGATATTGTAGGCCGCGAGCGCCGCCATGTTGACGATGTCGTTGTCGGTGGCGCCGAGGGAGACGATCTGCACCGGCTTGTCGAGACCGACGACGAGCGGGCCCAGCACCATCGCGCCGCCCAGTTCCTGCAGCATCTTGGTGGAGATGGAAGCCGAGTGGAACGCCGGCATGACGAGCACGTTCGCAGGCTCCGTCAGGCGGCTGAACGGATACTGCGCCATGACATCGCGGTTGAGCGCCACATCCGCCGCCATCTCGCCGTCGTACTCGAAATCGACGCGCATGCCGTCGAGGATCTTCACCGCCTCCTGGATCTTCTCGGCACGCTCCGCCTTCGGGTGGCCGAAGGTCGAGAAGGAGAGGAGCGCCACGCGCGGCTCGTAGCCGAGGCGGCGCGCCACGCCTGCGGATTCGATGGCGATCTCGGCCAGCTCCTGCGCGTTCGGCATCTCGTGAATGGCCGTATCCGCCACCAGCACCGTGCGTCCACGGGCAAGGCAGAGCGACACGCCGATGACCCGGTGCCCGGGCTTGGCGTCGATCACATGCCGCACGTCGGTCAGTGCCGTCGAGTAGTTGCGCGTCGCGCCCGTTACCATGGCGTCCGCATCGCCAAGCGCCACCATGGAAGCGGCGAAATGGTTGCGGTCCTGGTTGATCATGCGCTGGCAGTCGCGGAACAGATAGCCCTTGCGCTGCAGGCGCTCGTAGAGGAACTGCGCGTAGGTCGCATTGCGGTTGGACAGGCGCGCGTTGTGGATCTCGATGCCTTCGCGGCCTTCGAGCTCGATGCCAGCCTGTACGGCCGTTTCGTGGATGCGGTCCTCGCGCCCGACGAGGATCGCCTTGCCGAGCCCCTGATTGACGAAGGACAGCGCGGCGCGGATCACCTGCTCCTCCTCGCCCTCGGCGAAGACCACGCGCTTGGGGAACTTGCGCACACGCTCGAAGATGCGGTTGAGCGTGCCGGCCACCGGATCGCGCCGGGCGGACAATTGCGCCTTGTAGGAGCGCATGTCGACGATCGGGCGGCGCGCCACGTCGGTGTCCATGGCAGCCTTCGCCACCGCCATCGGAATCGTATGGATCAGGCGCGGATCGAAGGGCACGGGGATGATGTATTCGCGCCCGAAGCGCGGACGCGTGCCCTGATAAGCCGCCGCCACCTCGTCCGGCACATCCTCGCGGGCGAGCTCCGCCAGCGCCTGGGCGGCGGCGATCTTCATCTCCATGTTGATCGTGGTCGCCTGGACGTCGAGGGCGCCGCGAAAGATGTAGGGAAAGCCCAGGACGTTGTTGACCTGGTTCGGGTAATCGGAGCGGCCGGTGGCGATGATCACGTCGTCGCGGATGCGCGCCACCTCTTCCGGGGTGATTTCCGGATCGGGATTGGCCATGGCGAAGATGATGGGATTGGGGGCCATGGAGCGGATCATCTCGTCCGTGAACGCGCCCTTGGCCGAGAGGCCGAACACCGCATCCGCACCGTTGAGGGCATCCGCGAGTGTGCGGGCATCGGTGTCGGCCGCATGAGCGGACTTCCACTGGTTCATGCCCTCGGTGCGGCCCTTGTAGATCACGCCCTTGGTGTCGCAGAGGATGACGTTGTTGGGCGCAAAGCCCATGGCTTTCAGAAGCTCGGTGCAGGCGATGCCGGCGGCGCCCGCGCCGTTCACCACAAGCCTGGTCTCCGCCATGTCCCGGTCGGTGAGATGCAGGGCATTGATGAGCCCCGCGGCCGCGATGATGGCCGTGCCGTGCTGGTCGTCATGGAAGACCGGGATGTCCATGAGTTCCCGCAGGCGCTGCTCGATGATGAAGCATTCCGGCGCCTTGATGTCTTCCAGGTTGATGCCCCCGAAGGAGGGTCCGAGATAGCGCACGCTGTTGATGAAGGCGTCCGCATCCTCGGTGTCGACCTCGAGATCGATGGAATCCACGTCCGCGAAGCGCTTGAAGAGCACCGACTTGCCCTCCATCACCGGCTTGGAGGCGAGTGCCCCGAGATTGCCGAGACCGAGAATCGCCGTGCCGTTCGAGATCACCGCCACCATGTTGGAGCGGGTGGTGTAGTCGAAGGCGAGCGACGGGTTCTCGGCGATGGCGAGCACCGGAACCGCGACGCCCGGCGAATAGGCCAGCGACAGGTCGCGCTGGGTCGCCATGGGCTTGGTCGGAACCACCTCGAGCTTGCCGGGGCGTCCTTGGGCGTGGAATTGCAGCGCCTCCTGGTCTGTGAAGGTGGGGCGTTTGCTGCGGGTCGGGCGCTGATCGTCGGTCATGGGGATCCGATTCTTGTGATGCAGGGCGTTTCCTAAGGGGGATGCGACCTTAAGACATAGGAGGCGCCTTCCTCAAGACTTGTCCACATCCGCCCTTCGGACCCCATGATACGGGTGAAAGGGGCTCCGGGCTTTGCTAAACAGGTCGGATGTCATCCCAAGCCGCCTACCAGCCCTCTGAAAATCTCGAAGCCAGCGCCAGCGGAGCCGCCAAGCCCGTCCAGGACAGCCGGGTCACGCCCATGATGGCGCAGTTCATCGAGATTAAGGCCGCCAACCCGGACAGCCTGCTGTTCTACCGCATGGGGGACTTCTACGAGCTGTTCTTCGAGGACGCGGAGATCGCGAGCCAGGCGCTCGGCATCGTGCTGACCAAGCGCGGCAAGCACCAGGGTCAGGACATTCCCATGTGCGGCGTGCCCGTGGAGCGGGCCGACGACTACCTCCAGCGCTTGATCGGCCTGGGCCACCGGGTGGCTGTCTGCGAGCAGACCGAGGATCCGGCGGAGGCGAAGAAGCGCGGCGCGAAATCGGTCGTTCGCCGCGACGTGGTGCGCCTCGTTACCCCCGGCACGATCACCGAGGAGCGCCTGCTGGAGCCCGGCCGGGCCAATTACCTGCTCGCCATCGCCCGCCGCCGGGCCTCCGACACGCAATGGTGCTACGGCCTGGCGGCCCTCGACATATCCACAGGCCATTTCGTGGTGAGCGAGACGGACGGCACCGGCCTCCCGGCCGAGATCGCCCGCTTCGAGCCGCGCGAGATCCTGGTGCCGGACGTAATCCACGACGATCCGGAGCTGAGGGGCTTCTGGCAGGAGACGCGCGCCTCCATCACGCCGCTCTCCCGCGAAGGGCTCGATCCTGCCTCCGCCGAGCGGCGGCTCAAAGGTTACTTTGGCGTCGCAACCCTCGATGCCTTCGGTGTTTTCAGCCCGGCCGAGATTACGGCAGCGGGCAGCGCGCTGTTCTATGTCGAGAAGACCCAGATCGACAGCCGCCCGGTGCTGAACCCGCCCTCCCGCGACACGGCCGGCGCGGCGCTGGCCATCGACGCGGCGACCCGCGCCAACCTGGAACTGACCCGAACCCTGTCCGGCGAACGGACAGGGAGCCTGCTCGCCACCATCGACTGCACCGTGACGCCCGGCGGCGCGCGGCTGCTCGCCGAGCGGCTCGCCGGTCCCCTCACCCATCCGGGGCTCATCCGCGACCGGCAGGATTCGGTGACGGCCCTCGTCGAGAACGGCGACCTGCGCGATCGGCTGCGGCGCATCCTCAAGCGCTCGCCGGATCTCGCCCGCGCCCTCTCGCGGCTCAGCCTCGGGCGTGGCGGTCCGCGGGATCTGGCCTGCGTGCGCGACGGCCTGTTCGCGGCGCGCGAACTCGGACTCGAGCTTGCCATCACACCCAATCTGCCGACGGAATTGGCGGAGGCCGCGCAGGTGCTCCAGCGCCTGCGCACGGAGGTGGCCGACAGGTTGGCTGCGGCGCTCGCCGACGACCTGCCCCTGCTCAAGCGCGACGGCGGCTTCATCCGTGCGGGCTTCGACCCGAACCTCGACGAGCTGCGCGAGCTGCAGCAGGATTCGCGCCGCTTCATCGCGGCCCTCCAGGCGCGCTACGCCACCGAGACCGGCTGCCGGACGCTTCGCGTCAAGCACAACCACATGATCGGCTACTTCGTGGAGGTACCGCAGAACATGGGCGAGGACCTCTTGAGGGAACCCTGGAAGGATATCTTCGTCCATCGCCAGACCATGGCAGGGGCGATGCGCTTCTCCACCATGGAACTCGGGGAACTCGAGTCGAAGATCGCCTCGGCCGCCGACAGGGCGCTGAAGATCGAGCTCGCCCAGTTTGACGACATGGTGCAGGCGCTGCTCGATCTCACGGCCGAGATAGCGGCGGCTGCGGAATCGATCGCCGTCATCGACGTGACGGCGGCGCTGGCCGACCTCGCCATGCGCCTCGACTGGACGCGGCCCGTCGTCGACACAAGCCTTGCTTTCAGGGTCAAGGGCGGCCGCCATCCCGTGGTCGAGGCAGCGCTCAAGCGCGAAGGTGTTCCGTTCATCGCCAACGATTCGGATCTCTCAGGCAAGGATGCGGGTCATATCCTGCTGATCACCGGCCCGAACATGGGCGGCAAGTCCACCTATCTGCGCCAGAACGCCCTGATCGTCGTGCTGGCTCAGATGGGCTCCTACGTTCCGGCGAAGGAGGCGCATATCGGCATCGTCGACCGGCTCTTCTCCCGGGTGGGCGCGGCCGACGATCTGGCGCGGGGACGGAGCACGTTCATGGTCGAAATGGTGGAAACGGCCGCCATCCTCAATCAGGCCACCGCCCGTTCGCTCGTCATCCTCGACGAGATCGGCCGCGGCACAGCCACCTTCGATGGCCTGTCCATCGCCTGGGCTGCGATCGAGCATCTGCACGAGACGAACCGGTGCCGGGCGCTCTTTGCAACCCACTTCCATGAATTGACGGCGCTCGCCGAACGGATGCCGCGCATCTCCAATGCGACCCTGAAGGTCACCGAATGGAGCGGTGAGGTGGTGTTCCTGCACGAGGTCGTGCCCGGAGCCGCCGACCGCTCCTACGGCCTTCAGGTGGCGCGTCTCGCCGGCCTTCCGGCGCCGGTCGTCCAACGGGCGAAGACAATTCTCAGTGAGCTGGAGAGATCGGATCGGGAGGCGCCCAAGCGTGCGCTTCTGGACGACCTGCCGCTCTTTGCCGTTCCCGTCCGCAACGAGCCTCCTGCGGCACCGAAGCAGGATGCCCTGCGCGAGGCCCTCGACGCCCTGGATCCCGACCAGATGACGCCGCGGGAGGCGCTCGACGCCCTCTACCGCCTCAAGGCGCAGAAATAGACGTACGGTCAGGACATCTGGGAACTACGCTGACGGTTCGCAGCGCCGAAAGGGACGAAAGTCACCGTGCGCGCCTCCTGCGACTGGCGGGGCTGGCCGGCCATGACATAGGCCAGGGCCTCACGGACGCCCCGTTCCGTATAGGGCTTGGCGATCACGCCCCAGGCACCCGCGAAATCCTCCGGGATGCGCTTGGCATTCGCCGTCATGAACAGCACCGTGACCTGATCCTCGAAGGCGAGCTTGCGGGCCACGTCGACACCGGTCGGGCCATCCGCCAAGTGTATGTCGACAAAGGCGAGATCGGGCTTGAGGTCTCGGCCGAGGGCAAGGGCATCACCGGACGAGGATGCGATGCCCACGACATCATGCCCCAGATCCTGGAGCAGGCTTTCGAGTTCGAGGGCGATCAGGATCTCATCCTCGACGATGAGGATGCGCAAAGGCTTCTCGCTACTCAAACTTCGTCTCCTGCGCGTCGCCGGGCGCTGCAATCTCTACGCGTTTACCTGGCTTCGTTTCGGACCAAGTCAAGCGGCTGTTCAATCGTTGGATCGGCATCATGGTCTCTGAAAGGAAGCAGGACGGAGAAGGCGCAAGGTCCATGGCATCAACGAAACGAAATTGCCCTGTGCCATGAGTCGCCTTTCCCGGAATAGGCGCATCGGCGTGCAGTCACCTTGTGAGTTTCCCCGGTGCAGTGGGACTCAACGTCGATCCGGGAGCAGAGTTCCGCACCCGGTTAGGATCTTCTTCGCGGAAGAATTCGAAACACTATCGCGTTTCGTATGGCCGCGCTAACATCGGGCCTCTGCGGGAGGTTTGTTGGATGGTTACGCGCGTTTCCACGGTTGCGTTCGAGGGAATCGAAGCGCGTGCTGTCGATGTGCAGGTGCAGATTTCCGCCGGCGCGGTAGCGTTCACCATCGTGGGCCTGCCCGACAAGGCCGTGGCGGAGTCCCGCGAGCGGGTTCGCTCCGCCCTCATCGCCTCCGGCCTTGCTCTGCCGGCCAAGCGGATCACGGTCAATCTCGCGCCGGCCGACCTGCCGAAGGAGGGCAGCCACTACGACCTGCCCATCGCATTGTGTGTCATGGGAGCCATCGGCGCCATTCCGGCGGATGCATTGGCCGGCTTCACGGTGCTGGGCGAGCTGGCGCTCGACGGATCGATCACCACAGTCGCAGGCGTCCTTCCCGCGGCCATGGCGGCCTACGAGCGCGAGCACGGGCTGATCTGCCCCGAGGCATGCGGTTCGGAAGCCGCCTGGGCCGGCAGCGACATCGAGATCTTGGCGCCGCGCTCCCTGATCCAGCTCGCGAATCACTTCAAGGGCACGCAGGTGCTGGCGCGGCCCGAGCCTGCCATCATGCCCGCCTCCGCCATGCTGGCCGACCTCAAGGACATCAAGGGGCAGGAAAGCGCCAAGCGGACCCTGGAGATCGCGGCAGCCGGCGCGCATAACCTGCTGATGAACGGCCCTCCGGGAACCGGCAAGTCCATGCTGGCCCAGCGTCTCCCCTCCATCCTGCCGCCGCTCTCGCCGCGGGAGCTGCTCGAGGTTTCGATGATCCAGTCGGTGGCCGGCCTCCTGGCGGATGGCGCCCTGTCCAGCCGCCGCCCGTTCCGGGCACCGCATCATTCGGCCTCCATGGCAGCGCTCGTGGGCGGCGGCCTCAACGCCCGGCCCGGCGAGGCCTCGCTCGCCCATCATGGCGTGCTCTTTCTCGACGAGCTGCCGGAGTTCCAGCCGCAGGTGCTGGATTCCTTGAGACAGCCGCTGGAAGCGGGCGAGATCCTGATCGCCCGGGCCAACCACCGCGTCACCTATCCTGCACGCTTCCAGCTCGTCGCCGCCATGAATCCATGCCGCTGCGGGCAGGCCACCGAGCCCGGCTATGTCTGCCGCCGCCAGCCGAACGAGCGCTGCATCGCGCAGTATCAGGCTCGCCTTTCGGGACCGCTCCTCGACCGCATCGATCTTTCCATCGACGTTCCGGCGGTGACCGCAGCCGACCTGATCCTGCCGGCTCCGGCCGAGGGCTCGGCGCAAGTCGCGGCCCGGGTGGCACAGGCGCGGGAGCGGCAGGCGAAACGCTATGCGGCCCTGAAGCTCGACGGCATCACCACCAATGCCGCCTGCCCTCCGGCGCTGCTGGAGGAGGTGTCGCAGCCCGATCCGGAAGGCCTGTCCCTCATCCGCGATGCGGCCAATGCCATGCGCCTCTCCGCCCGCGGCTTCCACCGGGTGCTGAAGGTCGGCCGGACGCTGGCCGATCTCGACGGCGAGGAGCGGGTCCGCCGCATCCACGTGGCCGAGGCCCTCTCCTATCGTGCCCATGCGGACCGGCGGCCGGCCGCGGCTTGACCGGGGTTGGGGATCCTTTCGCGCAAGCTTGCTGCAGCTTCGACCGGCCTGACATTGTCCCACCGGCCCATTCATGATTTCTGTCACAAAACAGTTCGGAACGGGTTTTATGTCCATGGCGAAAGCCAGCTGGTGCCAACCCTAGCCCGGCTTTGGAGACAGGAGCGTTTGAGGCAGCGATGCGTATTTCTCCCTTGATCGAGGCGGCGCCTCCTTCCGCTTCGATGGGTTCTCGCCCCGACGGCCTGAGCAAGCTCATTCCTCGCACCGACAGGATCGTCCGCGATCACAGTGAGCTCGATCCCGTGCTCGGCCGGATCGGTTCCCTCGAAGTGCGCTTGGCCACTACCGCCAAGGAGATCCGGCGTGCCCAACGGCTGCGTTTCAAGGTCTTCTACGGGGAAATGTCGGCGGCCCCCAGAGGCGCGGCTCTGATCTCGCGCCGCGACGTCGATGCCTACGACGCCATCTGCGACCATCTCCTCGTGCTTGACCATGACGTGAAGCGAAAGCCCTTCCGGCCCGCCAAGCCGAAGGTGGTGGGCACCTACCGCCTGCTGCGCCAGGACTTGGCCGAGCGCCATGGCGGGTTCTACACCCGGGGCGAATACGATATCGCGCCCCTGCTGAAGGCTCATCCCAACTTGCGCTTCCTTGAGCTCGGCCGCTCCTGCGTGCTCAAGCCCTACCGCAACAAGCGCACGGTCGAGCTTTTGTGGCACGGGATCTGGACCTATGTGCTCCATCACCGCATCGACGTGATGATGGGCTGCGCCAGCCTGGAAGGCACGGATCCGCGCGAGCTGGCGCTTCCCTTGAGCTTCCTGCACCATTACGCCGCCGCGCCGGCCGAGTGGCAGGCCCGCGCCCTGCCGGGACGCTTCACGGCCATGGATCTGCTGCCCAAGGCGGCTGTCGATCCGAAGGCCGCCCTCCGCGCTCTGCCGCCCCTGATCAAGGGCTACCTGCGCCTCGGCGCCACCTTCGGCACGGGAGCGGTGATCGACCGTCAGTTCGGCACCACGGATGTGCTGGTCGTCCTGCCCGTCTCGGCGATCAACCCGCGCTACATCGACCATTTCGGTCCGGCCGCAAACCGCCACGCCGCCTGAGCTGGTCAGGCTACGGCCTCGACTCGTGCCGCCATCGCCCGGTGCCATTCCTCGCGCACATCCGGATCGATTTCCTGATCCAGCCGCTCGGCAGCATGACGCACTATTGCGTCGGGCAGCAGCAAGCGCCCGAGCGCCCAGACCGCCATGGCACGCACCAGCGGCGAGGCATCATCGAGCAGATGCTCTGCCTCTTGGGCAAGGCTCGCGTCGCCCGAGTTGCCGATCGCGATGAGCACATTGCGGATGAACCGCTCTCGTCCGGTGCGCTTGACAGGGGTGCCGGCAAAGCGGGCGCGGAAGCTCGGGTCGTCGAGGCGGGCGAGATCCGCCAGCGGCAGAGCGGCGAGGTCCTCCCGCTGCATGAGACGCGCCTCGCGCCCAGCCTGAGCGAACTTGTTCCAGGGGCAGACCGCCAGGCAGTCGTCGCAGCCGAAGATGCGGCTGCCGATGCCGGGGCGCAGCTCTTCCGGAATGTGCCCCTTGTGCTCGATGGTGAGATACGAGATGCAGCGGCGCGCATCGAGCTGATAGGGCGCGGGAAAAGCGTTCGTCGGGCAGATGTCGAGGCAGCGGCGGCAGGAGCCGCAATGATCGTGCTCCGGTTCGTCGGCGGGCAGCTCCGCCGTGGTGAAGATGGCGCCAAGAAAAAGCCAGTTGCCGAAGTCGCGCGACACGATGACCGTGTGCTTGCCCTGCCAGCCGAGGCCGGCCGCCTCCGCCAGCGGCTTTTCCATGACCGGGGCCGTGTCGACGAAGACCTTCACGTCGGAGGAGGCTTTGGAGGCGAGGAAGCCTGCGGCCTCCTTCAGCTTGCCCTTGATCACGTCATGGTAGTCGCGGTTGCGGGCATAGACCGAGATGTAACCGCGATCCTTCTGCGCGAGTTCCGCGAGAGGGTTGTCGGTCGGACCGTAATTGAGCCCGAGCAGGATGAGGCTGCGCACTTCCGGCCAGAGGGTGCGGGGATCGGCGCGGCGCTCCGCTGTATCCGCCATCCATTCCATCGAGCCGTGGTGGCCGGCATCCAGCCAGGCCTTGAGCCGTTCCGGCGCGAGCGGGATCGCACCCGGCCGGGCGATGCGGATCGTGTCGAAGCCGAGCGCCTTGGCGCGCTCGATGAAGGCCCGCTTGAGCGCGTGGTCTAGAAATCCAGGTTGTCGTAGTGGTCCGCCGGCGCCATGCCCGGCACCCGGTCCGCCAGGAGCGCGCGAAAGGACGGCCGGGACTTGATCCTGGCGTACCAAAGCTTCGCTGTCTCGTCCTCGTTCCATGGCACGTCGCCGAGATAATCCACCACCGACAGATGGGCCGCCGCCGCCAGATCCGCATAGGTCATCTGGTCGCCGGCCAGCCAATTCCGCTTGGAAATCAGAAAACCGATATATTTGAGATGATATCGCACATTGGTCTGGGCGGCGCGAATCGCGCCCATGTCCGGCGGACCGCCCCCCAGATCGCTGGGCATGAACCGCTTATAGATCTTTTCTGTGGCAAGGTAGTCAGACACCTCGCCGTGAAACTTCATCAGGAACCAGTCGAGCAGGCGGCGGACCTCGACCCGCTGCGCCAGATCCCTCGGCAGGAAGCGCCGGTCCCGCAGATCCTCGCCCCGGGTCTCGTCCATATATTCGGCAACGCCCATGGGACCGGGCACCGCGAGACCGTTGTCGTCGAGGAACAGCGGCAGATTACCGGCCGGATTGATTTCGAGATACGGGACGCGGCGGTCCCACGGCTTCTCCTCGACCACATCCGGCTCAAGGCCGAGCTCTGCGAAAATGAGACGCGCGAACCGCGACTGCGGGCAAAAGGGATAAGAATGCAGGGTGGCCATGAATCTATGAGAGAGCGAAACAGGCGGCGAGAATAAGGCCGTGCTTCGTTAAGGGTTGGTAAGGAATAATGGTGAATCTCATGCTCCCTGCGCAAAAGGATAACGCCGGCAGCGCAAACCTTGCTTGACAGACTTAGGATCGCTCCCGCATCTGGCGCCGTCTTCAGGATTTTCAACGATGTCGCAAATCATCGAGGCGCTCCTTCTCGGCCTCATCGAAGGGTTGACGGAGTTTCTTCCCGTCTCCTCCACGGGCCATCTGCTCCTCGTGGGCCACTTCCTCGGCTTCGAGTCGACCGGCAAGACCTTCGAGGTCCTGATCCAGCTCGGCGCGATCCTGGCGATCCTCTCGCTCTACTTCAACAAGCTCTGGTCGATCGCAAAGGCCCTGCCGCACGACCCGATGGCGCGCCACTTCGTCATCGGCGTGCTGGTCGCCTTCCTGCCCGCGGCGCTGATCGGCGCGGTTCTGCACGGCTTCATCAAGGAGGTGCTCTTCGATCCCTGGATCGTGTGCGTCACCCTGATTGTCGGCGGCTTCGTGCTGCTCGCCATCGACCGGATACCGCTTGAGGTGACAAAAACCGACGCGACACGGTTTACCCTGTCGATGTACCTCAAGATCGGGCTCATCCAATGCGTGGCGATGATCCCCGGCGTGTCGCGCTCCGGCGCCACAATCGTCGGCGCCATGCTGATGGGCGCGTCAAAACGTGCGGCGGCGGAATTCTCGTTCTTTCTGGCCATGCCCACCATGGCCGGAGCCTTCGTCTATGACCTGCTGAAGAACTACAAGTTCCTCTCCGCCAACGACGCCGCGATCATCGTCGCAGGATTCCTCTCCGCTTTCATCGCCGCGCTGCTCGTGGTGAAGCTGCTGCTCGACTACGTCTCCCGCCACGGCTTCACGCCCTTCGCCTATTGGCGCATCCTCGTCGGGGCCGCAGGTCTCGCGGGCCTGATCGTCTACGGCTGATCCATGCCCCCGCGCGACGAAGCCCTTGCGGTCGTCATCTCCATCGCCATCGCATTGCTGGTTGTAACATTCGCCATCATTGCAGGAGCAGGCCTGGAGCCTCAGGCTCCGGCGCAGGGCTCGGCTCCGGGCCCGTCCTGCGCCGAATGGACCGACGGCTGCGTCGTCTGCCGCCGCGTTCCGGAAGGACTGGCCTGCTCGACGCCGGGCATCGCCTGCACCCCCAGCGCACCCCGATGCCTCAGGCCCGCGGGAGTTCCGATTTAAGGAATCGTCTTGTCCGGATAGCGGCACAGGTCGTTGACCGGGCAGCGCCAGCATTCGGGCTTGCGCGCCTTGCAGATGTAGCGGCCGTGCAGGATGAGCCAGTGATGGGCATGGAGCCGGTACTCGTCCGGGATCAGCTGTTCGAGCGCGATTTGCGTGTCGAGCGGCGTCTTGGTGATCGCGAGCGGCAGGCGGTTGGTGACGCGGTAGATATGCGTGTCGACTGCAACCCTCGGATCGCCGAAGGCGATGTTGACCACGACGCTTGCGGTCTTGCGGCCGACCCCCGGCAGGGTCTCCAGAATCGCGACGGAATTGGGCACCTCGCCGCCGAACTCCTCCACGAGGCGCCTGGCCATGGCGATGACGTTCTTCGCCTTGGTGTTGAAGAAGTTGAGCGTCCTGATGTGCTGGCGCAGGCCCTCTTCCCCGAGGTCGAGCATCCTCTCGGGCGTGTCGGCAACGGCGAACAGGGCGCGGGTCGCCTTGTTGACGCCCACGTCGGTCGCCTGGGCCGAGAGCGTCACGGCGACCAGCAGCGTGTAGGGGTTCGTGTAATCGAGCTCGCCTTTGGGTTCGGGATTGGCCGCGTGCAGGCGCCGGAAGATCTCGACCATGGTCGCCCGGTCGACCCGCTTCGGCATGCGGGCCCGCACGGCCCTGCCCACGGCTTTCGCCGGGATGGCAGGCTTGGGTTTCGGCTTCGAAATGCGGCGGGAGGGCTGCTTCAGATCGGACATTTCTGCGTTATAACTGGGCTATGGCAGGCAGCAAGGCGACATTTGACGGCATGGACCGGTTCGAACAGCCGGTGTTCTCGGCCGTCATCCGCCCGCACCGCTCCCTGAGCCCCCAAGGGTTCAAGGTCGTGATGGTGCTGGTCTGCATCACCTCCCTGGTGGCGAGCGTGCCCTTCATCGTCATGGGCTTCTGGCCCGTGGCCGGCTTCTTCGGGCTCGACTTCCTCGGCCTCTACATCGCATTCCGCGTCAGCTACCGGCAGGGCGATGCCTTCGAACTCGTCGAGTTGACCCCGATCCGGCTTCTGTTCCGAAAAGTCAGCCCGAAGGGCGAGGTGAAGGACTGGCAGTTCAACCCGCTCTGGACCCGCCTCGACCGGGAGGTCGACGACGAATACGGCATGCAGCAACTGGCGCTCACCTCCCGCAACGAGCACGTGGTCATCGCCCGCGACCTCTCCCCGCCGGAGCGGGAGACCCTGGCCGAGGCGCTGGGCCGCGCCCTGGCGGACGTGAAGCGGGGCTATTGAGACGAAGCCAGCGCCTTGGGGCCCGCAGCGTTGCGCTGCGAGCCTGATGGGTGATCGAGGGTGGCGCGACGGGCAGCCCGGCTCGATGATGGATGGTGTGAGATGGAAGAGCCGAGATGCCTCTTCGCGCACGGTTTCTTTAGGCGGACAGGCGGTGCCAGCCCGGTGACCGTTTAAGGCGGGGTCCGTCTGCTCGACGGGGGCCTTGAACCGATTCCGACCACCGGCACACAGCCTGGGCCTCTCGCCAGACTGCGTGCGAGGCAAGCCTGCGAGACCGTGTCTGCTCCCGCACTGCGACGCCTCGCGAGCGCGCCCCTCGACAGGACCAGATCTAAGACAACGATATAGCCGAGCTTAGGAACCTTGTCAAGAACAAAATGAGAACACGTGCGCCTGCCCTCTCCCCTGTGCGGGAGAGGGTGGCCCTCGCGTCAGCGAGGGTCGGGAGAGGGGCCGTCAGACGTCACGCACAGCCCCTCTCCCGGCTCACTTTCGTTCGCCACCCTCCCCGCAGAGGGGGGAGGGGAAAGCCGCGCTCTGTCCTGCAGCGAACCCCGACTCGCCTTCGGAGCCCGGAATGACAGTGAGGGTGTCATTCCCGGAAGGAAGCGTAGCGGGAATCGGCGTCCCAATAGCGGACCATAGCGAAGCGGTGAAGGCCGTGAACAATCTGAACGACTTGCACGACAACAAGCTAACATAGGTTAAGAAATCTTGATGATATGTCGGCTTCCCGACTGACGATACGTCACTAGTCCAGTATAAGTCTGCAATATTATAAATAAATAAACACTATCCGGGGCCAGATCGCAGTCGATGAACTGTCACGCATTCGCGGAATGCTGACGGGAAACGCCTATCCTGAGTGCTCCGATGAAAACTAGGAAATACGCACCCAAGCCTTCGTCCAGCCGCCTTATCCGTCGGCTGGAGCGTGAGCTTCAGGACATTGAAGCAGAACTCGCACGCCGAGAGAAAGACAGGAGCCTGGGTCTGGCGACGCAGGATCACTTTCTCCTCTGGAGGCGGCCGAATCTTTTCGCTCTCTGGTCGGCAGATCTTCAGTAGCGGCCGGCGAATGAGCCGTTCTGCCCCAGCTTTCATCTTGGAACTCGTTTATGAATCGACATTCCTTTAGTTCGCCCGTCGTCATCACAATCGAAGCCGCAGACGGGGGGAAGCGGCAGTATCCGATCAAGGATCTCACGAAGGCGCTGGCCGTGATGCGATGGTACGGCATCAGGCAGCTCGCCGAGCTTCGTGCCCGCAGCCCCGGCATCTGGCTTATTGCCGCTGCGGCCCTGGCATGCGCTCATGAGCATCCTGATCACGCCACGATCGAGCATGCTCGGAAGATGTTCGTGTCTCTGGCACAAGCAGCCGGCATTCTCGCCAGCATGTAGCGAAGGCCCAGCATGTAGCGAAGGCATGGAGATGACGGGGGAAGCGCCACAGAAATCGGGTGTCGCTCTCCCACCGGATCGCTAGGATGGTCGCCAATAAGGATCATTCCCATGCTCGATACCTTGCGCGACATCACCATCGAACCGGCAGCCTTCACCGTGCCGGACGAGCCCCATTCCGACTACGAGCGGGTGCGCCGGATCATCGCGTTCATCTCCGAGCGCTGGCGCGAGCAGCCCTCGCTCGAGACCATCGCCGACCATGTGGGGCTCTCCACCACCCATGTGCACCATCTCTTCCGGCGCTGGTCGGGATTGAGCCCCAAGGCTTTCCTGCAGGCGATCACCCTCGACAACGCCAAGGCGCTGCTGGCGGATTCGGCCAGCGTGCTCGACGCCACCTACGAGCTCGGCCTCTCGGGACCGGCCCGGCTGCACGACCTGTTCGTGACCCACGAGGCCATGACGCCGGGCGACTACAAGACGGGCGGCTCGGGGCTGACCATGCGCTTCGGCTTCCACCCCTCCCCCTTCGGCGAGGCGATCCTGATCGCCACCGAAAGAGGCCTCGCAGGCCTCGGCTTCGTGGACGACGGCGACCGGAAGGCGGCGCTCGCCGACATGACCCGGCGCTGGCCGAAGGCGCAATACGTGGAGGATGAGGCCGCCACGGCTCCGCTGGCGAAGCGCATCTTCAACCCGTCGCAATGGCAGGCGGAGCAGCCCCTGCGGGTGGTCCTCATCGGAACCGATTTCGAGGTCCGGGTCTGGCAGACCCTGCTGCGCATCCCCAGAGACCGGGCTACCACCTATTCCGACATCGCCCGTCATATCGGCAAGCCCGCCGCAGCCCGGGCGGTCGGCGCGGCGGTCGGCAAGAACCCGATCTCCTTCGTGGTCCCCTGCCACCGGGTGCTCGGCCGCTCCGGCGCGCTCACCGGCTATCATTGGGGGCTCACCCGCAAGCAGGCCATCCTCGGGTGGGAGGCCGGGCGGGGCTTGAACGGAAGCGAAGCGTAGAGATCTCGCTCGCCACAGGCGAGACCGATCAACTCGCTAACTTAGAGATTGGACTTGCCTGTGCTATCCTCTCCTCCGAGAGCATGCTCTCGGAGGAGAGGAGGCTGCCATGGGCGCACCGATCCAGAGGCTCTGGCACCACATCGCGCATTGGCCGCTCTTCAACGTCCTTGGCGGGCACGACCCCGCTTCCAAGACGCCGGCACCGGACGCCCTGGACGATGTCCCGGTGACGTTCAAGGACAACGACGGCGACTGCGAGCCGACGGCCGGGCAGATCGAGGCCATGGAGCGAGAGCGCGCAGAACGGTTCAAGCGCGACCAGCTCCTGCCGATCATGGGCTGGTCGACCGGCGTGCCGGGCTGAATGGGGCAAGGCCTGAACCGGCGCGTGAGAGGCGTCTCCAAGGCCAGACGGGCCGTGCATCGGGAGATGGCAGGCTGGATCGGCCGGGATGACCCGAAAACAATCGCCCGCCTACTCAATGACTGAATTCTCAAGCTTGGCTCACGTTTTCTGATGGAACGGCGGGCAAATTGCCCTATCCTCGGAATCTTCGGCCCTCATTCGGTAGAAATTTCCGATGCCTCGCTATTTCTTCGACACCTACGATGGGAGCCGCTTCGTCCCCGACCCCGAGGGGATCGACCTGGACAGCCTCGACATGGCGAAAGCCGAGGCCCAGAGGGCGCTGCCCGATCTGGCAAGGGATGCCATTCCCAGCAACGATCAGAACACCTTCATCGTCAGCGTCAGGGACGAGGCCGGGCAGGTGGTCCTGCGGGCGGCCCTCACCCTGATCATCGAGATCGTCCCCGAGAGCCAACCCGCCTGAAGGCCGCAGATCCGGCCTCGCCGCCCTTATTGCAGGAATGCAACAGGGCCCGGCTGCGATGAATTGAGCCAATCTAGCCGTCACGATCGTCTTGCAGCGCTCAAAACCCCTTCTTATATCAGCGCCAGAACAGGGCTCGGCTCGGCGTGAGACGGTCCTGTCCTTTCGTCATCAACATTAAGCCATGGGCCGGGCTGCTTTTAGGGCCCGGCGGTCTGCTTGAAAGTGAGGGATCCCGCCATGGGTAAGGTCATTGGTATCGACCTCGGCACCACCAATTCCTGCGTCGCTGTCATGGAAGGCACGACGCCCAAAGTCATCGAAAACGCGGAAGGCGCCCGGACGACCCCGTCCATCGTGGCCTTCACGGACGAAGGCGAGCGCCTCGTCGGCCAGCCGGCCAAGCGCCAGGCGGTCACGAACCCGTCGCGCACCTTCTTCGCCATCAAGCGCCTGATCGGCCGCACCTTCGACGACCCCATGACCAAGAAGGACATGGGCCTCGTCCCCTATCACATCGTGAAGGGCGGCAACAACGACGCCTGGGTCGAGGCCGACGGCAAGACCATGTCGCCCTCGCAGATCTCCGCCTTCACCCTTCAGAAGATGAAGGAGACGGCCGAGTCCTATCTCGGGCAGCCGGTCACCCAGGCCGTGATCACGGTTCCGGCCTATTTCAACGACGCCCAGCGTCAGGCCACCAAGGACGCCGGCAAGATCGCCGGTCTTGAGGTCCTGCGCATCATCAACGAGCCCACCGCTGCGGCCCTGGCCTATGGCCTGGACAAGAAGCAGACCGGCATGATCGCGGTCTATGATCTGGGCGGCGGCACCTTCGACGTGTCCGTGCTCGAGATCGGCGACGGTGTGTTCGAGGTGAAGTCCACGAACGGCGACACCTTCCTCGGCGGCGAGGACTTCGACATGCGCCTCGTCGAGTACCTGGCGGCCGAGTTCAAGAAGGAGCAGGGCATCGACCTGACCAAGGACAAGCTCGCCCTGCAGCGCCTGAAGGAAGCGGCCGAGAAGGCCAAGATCGAGCTGTCCTCCGCGTCTCAGACCGAGATCAACCTGCCCTACATCACGGCGGACGCCTCCGGCCCGAAGCACCTCGCCCTCAAGCTCTCGCGCGCCAAGTTCGAGCAGCTCGTGGACGACCTCGTGCAGAAGACCATCGAGCCCTGCCGCAAGGCGCTCAAGGACGCCGGCATCTCGCCGGGCGACATCGACGAGGTGGTTCTCGTCGGCGGCATGACCCGCATGCCGAAGATCCAGGAAGTCGTCAAAAACTTCTTCGGCAAGGAGCCCCACAAGGGCGTCAACCCGGATGAGGTCGTGGCCATCGGCGCGGCCATCCAGGCCGGCGTGCTCCAGGGCGACGTGAAGGACGTTCTGCTCCTCGACGTGACCCCGCTCTCGCTCGGCATCGAGACGCTGGGCGGCGTGTTCACCCGTCTGATCGACCGCAACACGACGATCCCGACGAAGAAGAGCCAGGTGTTCTCCACCGCGGAAGACAACCAGAATGCGGTCACCATCCGCGTCTTCCAGGGCGAGCGCGAAATGGCGGCGGACAACAAGCTGCTCGGCCAGTTCGACCTCGTGGGCATTCCGCCCGCACCCCGCGGCGTGCCGCAGATCGAGGTGACCTTCGACATCGACGCGAACGGCATCGTGAACGTCACGGCGAAGGACAAGGCTACGGCCAAGGAGCACCAGATCCGCATCCAGGCCTCCGGCGGTCTGTCGGATGCCGACATCGACAAGATGGTCAAGGACGCCGAGGCTCACGCCGAGGAAGACAAGAAGCGCCGCGAGCTCGTCGAGGCGAGGAACCAGGGCGAGAGCCTGATCCACGCCACAGAGAAGTCCGTGGCCGAGTACGGCGACAAGGTGTCCGAGTCCGACAGGCAGGGCATCACGACCGCCATCGACGCCCTGCGTCAGGCGCTTGCCGGCGAGGACTCCGAGGTCATCAAGGCCCGCACCACGGACCTGATGCAGGCGTCCATGAAGCTCGGCGAGGCCATGTATGCGGCTCAGGCCGGCGCTGCGGAAGGCGGCGAGCAGCAGCCTGAAGGCGAGGCTGCCCAGAAGGACGACGTCATCGACGCCGACTTCCAGGAAGTCGACGAAGGCGACAAGAAGAAGCGCGCTTAAAAGCCATGAGCGCACATTGAGGAAAATCGGCACCCGGCTTCATGTCCGGGTGCCGTTTTCATGAATGGGCTTGAATCAAAAATGACCGATCAACCGACCGCTTTTCGCGATGTTCCGGCAAGGGCTTTCGGAGCCTTTCCCTGTGCAGCGCATGCATGGCGGCCAACGAGCATGACGGAGCGGCCGACCGCTCCGAGGGGCGCCTGACATGTCCAAGCGCGATTACTACGAGGTTCTCGGCGTCGTGAAGACGGCCAGCGAAGCGGAGATGAAATCCGCCTTCCGCAAGCTCGCGATGCAGTATCATCCGGACCGCAACCCCGGCGATCACGAGGCCGAGGTCAAGTTCAAGGAAATCAACGAGGCCTACCAAACCCTCTCCGACGGGCAGAAGCGCGCGGCCTACGACCGTTACGGCCATGCGGCCTTCGCCAATGGCGGCGGTGGCGCCGGCGCCGGCTTCAACGGCGATTTCTCCGACTTCATGTCGGACATCTTCGAGAACTTCTTCGGCGATGCCACCGGACGGGGCGGCGGACGCGGGCGCGGCACAGGCGGACGCGAGCGCGGCGCCGACATGCGCTACAACCTCGAGATCACCCTCGACGAGGCTTTCCACGGCAAGAATGCCGAGCTGAAGATCCCGACCTCCGTGACCTGCGAGGCCTGCTCGGGGAGCGGCGCGAAGCCGGGCTCCAAGCCCAAGGCCTGCCCCACCTGCGGCGGCGCCGGCCGGGTGCGGGCGACGCAAGGCTTCTTCTCCATCGAGCGCACCTGCCCGAACTGCCATGGGCGCGGCGAGGTCATCGACGATCCTTGTGCCTCCTGCGGCGGCGCCGGCCGGGTTACCCGCGAGCGCACTCTCTCCGTGAACATTCCGGCCGGTGTCGAGGACGGCACGCGCATCCGCCTTGCCGGCGAGGGCGAGGCGGGCCTGCGCGGCGGGCCTGCGGGCGATCTCTACATCTTCCTGTCCCTGAAACCGCACCCGTTCTTCCAGCGCGACGGCGCGGACCTGTTCTGCCGCGTGCCGATCTCCATGGTGACGGCGGCGCTGGGGGGCGAGTTCAGCGTGCCGACGCTCGGGGGCTCCGAGACGCTCGTGAAGGTGCCCGAGGGCACCCAGACCGGCAAGCAGTTCCGCCTGCGCGGCAAGGGCATGCCGGTGCTGCGCTCGCGCGATGTGGGCGACCTCTACATTCAGGTTGTTGTGGAAACTCCGCAGAAGCTCACCAAGCGCCAGCGCGAGCTCCTGATGGAGTTCGACCAGGAGTGCTCCAAGGAAAATCACCCGGAGAGCTCGGGCTTTTTCTCGCGATTCCGCGAGTTTCTGGATGGGTTGGGCGGATCAACTTAACTTGACGGTCGTTTTCATTGGGTTCTAAACAAACACGGCGATCCGCCAGTTGAGGGGTTCTCTGCCAGTGCTTCAGTCGTTTCAACGGCCAACGGCCCGGAAGTTCCCTCTCAAGAAAGATCGTTTCCAGGACGAGGCGCGCTTCCTGCGCTCCTGGCTCGAACGACCGCTCGTCATGGGGGCGGTCACCCCGTCCGGCAAGATCCTGGCCAGAACCATGGCGGCCTATGTGGATCCGCGCATTCCCGGGCCTGTCGTCGAGCTCGGCCCCGGCACCGGCCCGGTGACCGATGCCCTGATCCGGCGCGGCGTGGCGCAGGACCGGCTGGTCCTCATCGAATACAACCCCGAATTCTGCCAGCTGCTGAAGCGCCGCTTCCCCAAGGCGACGATCATCCAGGGCGATGCCTACGATCTCAAGGAGACGCTCTCCGGTATCCTCGAGGAGCCGGCAGCGGCCACCGTGTCGAGCCTGCCGCTCTTCACCAAGCCCATGGACCAGCGCCTGGAGCTTCTCGAGGTCGCGCAGGAGCTGATGCACCCCAACGGGCCCTTCATCCAGTTCACCTATGCGGTGGTGCCGCCGATCCCGGCGCGCTCGCAAGCCTACAGGGCCAGAGCCTCCAACCGGATCTGGCGCAACCTGCCCCCGGCCCGCGTGTGGGTCTACAACAGGGTCCATCATCCATGAGCGCCGCGATGTCTCTTCCGACGAACCCCATCCCCGCAGGAGACATCCGCGACAAGCTCATCATCGGACTCGACGTCGCCAGCGTCGAGGAGGCGCGCGCCCTCGTCGGGCGCATCGGCGAGGCCGGCACCTTCTACAAGATCGGCTATCAGCTGGCCTATGCCGGCGGCTTCGACTTCGCCCGCGAGCTGATCGGACAGTGCAAGAAGGTCTTTCTCGATCTCAAGCTCCACGACATCGGCAACACGGTGGAGGAAGGCGTGCGCTCGGTGGCAAAGCTCGGCGCCACGTTCCTCACGGTCCACGCCTACCCGCAGACCATGCGCGCGGCGATGGCCGGCAAGGCGGGCACGGACCTGAAGATCCTCGCCGTGACCGTGCTCACGTCTTACGACGACAACGACCTCGTCGAGGCGGGCTACGCGTCCATATCGGCTGCGGAGCTTGTCGCCCGCCGCGCGGGGCAGGCCCGCGATCTCGGCGTCGACGGCATCGTCTGCGCCGCGACGGAGGCCGAGCGCGTGCGATCCATCGTCGGTCCCGATTGCCTCATCGTCACCCCCGGCATCCGCCCGGCCGGAACGGACGCGGGCGACCAGAAGCGCATCGTCACGCCGACGGAGGGCATCCGCCTCGGCGCCAACCACCTCGTGGTCGCCCGCCCCATCGTGAAGGCAGCCGATCCGCGCGCCGCGGCGGAAGCGATCGTGCGCGAAATCGCCCAATCGGCGGCTTGACGACCAGATCCTGACGCTCGGACCTTGCCGCCTTCCGCTGCCACATCCCATAACGAAGAGGAGCGCCTGATGCCCAAAGGCTATGTCATTGCCCGCGTCACCGTCACGAATCCCGAGGCTTACGCCGAGTACGCCAAGGGCGCGACGGAGGCGATCCGCCAGTATGGCGGCCGCCCCTTGGTGCGCGGCGGCGCCTACGAGGCGCTCGAGGGCGAGGCGCGCGCCCGCAACGTGGTGATCGAATTCGACTCGGTGGAGCAGGCCAGGACCTATTATCATTCGCCGGAATATCAGGCGGCCAAGGCCAAGCGCGAGGGCGCCTGCATCGCCGAGTTCGTTCTGGTGGAAGGAGCGTAAGCGATGAAAGGCTACTGGATCGGCCGCGTCGATGTCTCGAATCCCGACGCCTACCAGAACTACGTGAAGGCCAATGCCGTGCCTTTCGCCAAGTACGGCGCCCGCTTCCTGGTGCGCGGCGGCACTTACCGGGTCGCCGAGGGCGAGGCTCGGTCGCGCAACGTGGTGATCGAATTCCCCTCCTACGAGGCCGCCTTGGCGTGCTGGGATTCGCCGGAATACCAGGCCGCGAAGGCCGAGCGCGACGGCCATGCGGTGGCCGACATCATCATCATCGAAGCCTATGAGGGCCCGCAGCCGGGGTGAAGTGCGCCACTCGCCCTCTCCCCTCAGTGGGGGAGGGTGGCCCTCGCGTGAGCGAGGGTCGGGAGAGGGGCCGCGCTCAATCGAAGAACGCCCCCTCTTCCGGCTCACTTCGTTCGCCACCCTCCCCCGCAAAGGGGGGAGGGTTAAGGCAACCTCCACGCTTCTCAGCCATCCCCCAAGCCGCTATACCCTGACCCCGTGACAACAGGAGAATGGTCATGAGCGAGATGCGACTTGTCGTGGTGGGTGCCGCCGGACGCATGGGGCGCATGCTCATCAAAACCGTGGCCGAAACCGAGGGCTGCACCCTCGTCGGCGCCATCGAGCGGGAAGGCTCGCCTGCTCTCGGGCACGATGCCGGGCTGCTGGCCGGTATCGGGCTTCTCGACGTGGACGTGACCGACGATCCCCTGCCCGTCTTCGCCCAGGCCGACGGCGTTCTCGACTTCACGGCGCCTGCCGGAACTGTCGCGTTCGCGGCGCTCGCGGCCCAGGCGCGCATCGTCCATGTGATCGGCACCACCGGCTTGGCAGAAGCCGACTTCACCAAGCTGGAGGCGGCTGCGCGTCATGCGCGCATCGTCCAGTCCGGCAACATGTCGCTCGGCGTCAACCTGCTCGCCGGCCTCGTGCGCAAGGTCGCGGCGACGCTGGGTGAAGACTTCGACATTGAGATCCTCGAGATGCACCACCGCATGAAGGTGGACGCGCCCTCCGGCACGGCCCTGCTTCTCGGCGAGGCCGCGGCGGAAGGACGGAAGGTATCCCTCAAGGATCGCTCCGTGCGCAGCCGCGACGGACATACCGGCGCACGCAATGCGGGCGATATCGGTTTCGCGACCCTTCGGGGCGGCACGGTCGTCGGCGAGCATTCGGTGATCTTCGCCGGAGCCGGCGAGCGCCTGGAGCTGTCGCACCGGGCCGAGGATCGCAGCATCTTCGCCCGCGGCGCCGTGAGGGCCGCGCTCTGGGGATTCGACAAGAAGCCTGGGCTTTACACCATGGCCCATGTCCTTGGCCTCGATCAGCTCTAAAACCCGCTTACATCGCACCGACATCGGAGACGCTACGATATGGATCGCCTTCTTGTGCTTGCCCGCCACGGCCAGAGCGAGTGGAACCTCAAGAACCTGTTCACCGGCTGGAAGGATCCGGGCCTAACCGATCTCGGCATCGAGGAGGCGCGCAACGCGGGCCGTCGCCTGAAGGAGATGGGGGTGCAGTTCGACGTCGCCTTCACATCCGATCTGTCGCGCGCCCAGCGCACCTGCAAGCTGATCCTGGAAGAGATCAGCCAGCCGGATCTCAAGACCATTGCGAACCTCGCCCTGAACGAGCGCGATTACGGCGATCTGGCAGGCCTCAACAAGGACGATGCCCGCGCCCGCTGGGGCGAGGAGCAGGTTCATCTCTGGCGTCGCTCCTACGACGTGCCCCCGCCCGGCGGCGAGAGCCTGAAGGACACGGTGGCCCGCGTGCTGCCCTACTACATCCGCGAGATCCTGCCCCGCGTCATGCGCGGCGAGCGCGTGCTGGTGGCCGCCCACGGCAATTCCCTGCGCGCCCTCGTGATGGTGCTCGACGGCCTCACCTCCGAGACGATCCCGAGCCTCGAGCTCGCGACGGGCATCCCGCTCGTCTACAAGCTCAACGAGGACACGACGGTGGCCAGCAAAGAGGTGCTGGAGGGGTAAGGGAGGTTTCAATCTCGTTCCCCACACGTCATGGCCGGGCTTGTCCCGGCCATCCACGTTTTTAGAGCTGTTTCCACTGACGTGGAATCATCTCTCTTCTTTGGCTCGCCGCATATTTTGACGGCGAACCGGATCCACTTCGCCGAAATATGCTCTAGAACCACAGCGTTGGAAAAAGACGTGGATCCCCGGAACAAGTCCGGGGATGACGCAAGCCGTGGCATCTTTCAGAATCGTACCATGTCCCCCATCACCCTCAGCCCCGGCCTCGTCTACTACCCCGACTATCTCGACCGCCCCGCGCAGGAGCGCCTGCTCCAATCGCTGCGCGAGATCACGATGCAAGCTCCTCTCTTCACGCCGCGCATGCCGCGCACGGGCAAGCCGTTCTCGGTGCGCATGACCAATTGCGGGCGGCTGGGCTGGGTGTCGGACGTCGACGGCTACCGCTACCAGCCCACCCATCCCGAGACCGGCAAGCCCTGGCCGGCCATGCCGGAACAGGTCCTGCGCGCCTGGGAGGAATTGAGCTTCTACCCGCATCCGCCCGATGCCTGCCTGATCAACTTCTACGAACAGAGCGCCCGCATGGGGATGCATCAGGACAAGGACGAGAAGGAGTTCGAGGCGCCCGTGGTCTCCCTGTCGCTGGGCGACACGGCGCTGTTCCGCTATGGCGGCCTGGAGCGCAGGGATCCGACGAAATCGATCAGGCTCCGATCCGGTGACGCGATCGTGTTCGGCGGTCCTGCGCGGCTGATCTATCATGGCATCGACCGGCTGAATGCGGGTAGCTCGGACCTGCTGCCGCAGGGCGGGCGGCTCAATCTCACCTTGCGCAAGGTTGATAAGGCGCTTTAGCGTCGACGGGACAGATCACCTGCAAGCACCTCTGGAGGGGCGCATCCATGAAAGCTTTCGCAGCCGCTGCCTTAGGCCTCATCCTGTCGGCCCAGGCCGCCTTCGCGGCCGAGCCCGTCTTTCCGCCAGCCTCCCGGATCGGCATCGTTCCGCCTGCGGACATGATGGTCTCGCGGCGGTTCAGTGGTTTCGAGAACGAGGAGAAGGCCGCCGCCATCAATTTCGTGGAGATGCCGGCCGCCGCCTATGAGCAGCTGCTCAAGGGCTTCACGAAGGATGCCCTGAAGCGCCAGGGTCTGGACGAGACCTCCCGCGAGACACTGACCCTGGGCGCCAAGACCGGCGTGCTGATCGGCGGCACCATGGCTGGCCCCGTGCAGGGCCGCAAATGGGTGATGGCGGTCAAGGGCGAGGACATGGCGGGCCTCATCATCGCCCAGGTTCGCGGCGGGGAAGACGGCTACAGCGAAGCGCAGATGCGCGAGGCTCTGAAGACGGTCGCCCTCCGCGGCCCGGTTTCCCTCGAGGAGCAGATCTCCGCCCTGCCCTTCCGGCTCGGGGACAAGGCGGGTTTCCGCCCGGTCCGGGTCATGTCGGGCAATTCGGTCCTGTTCACGGACGGACCCAAGGACATGATCAAGGCGGTGGAGCAGCCGATCGTCATTGTGGCCTCGTCCCTCAATGCCGCGCCCCCTGCCGGCGACCAGCGCAACCAGTTCGCCCGCGCCGCGCTCAACTCGAACCAGATCCTCAAGGACATCAAGATCGAGCGCTCGGAGGCCTTCCGCTTCAAGGGGCAGGACTGGCACGAGATCGTCGCCAAGGCGGTGGAGGCGGAATCGGGCCAGCCGGTCATCGTCATGCAGACCATCCGCTTCGAGCCGAACCGCTACGTGCGCATGGTCGGCCTGACCCGGGCCGAACAGCGGGACGACAACCTGCGGCGGTTCCGGGGCCTGATCGACGGTGTCGAGATGAATCCCTGACGGGGTTTCCCGCCTGCCGCCGTTGCCGGACGGCGGGCCGGCATCCGCTTCCCGGGTGAAAGATCCTCGATCGAATGCTGTAGTCGTGCAGGGTCTCCCTCACCAGAGGCAGCGTCCTGACTTTACGCCCCCCTCCCCGCAAGGGGGAGGGCACAGGCGTAGAGCTTGGCCTCTTATGAAGACGCGGATGGGTTATCCGCCGTCTCGGCACCGTTACCGTTGGCGGCAGCCTTCGGGCCACCCTTGGACACGCCGACCAGGGCCGGGCGCAGGACGCGGTCGCCGATGACATAACCGGACTGGACCACCTGTAGGACCGTGCCGCTCGGCACCTCCGGATTGGGGATCTCGAACATGGCCTGGTGTAGGTTCGGATCGAACTTCTGGCCCTGCGGATCGAGCTTCTTGACCCCGTGGCGCTCGAGGGTCTTGAGCAGGTCGCGCTCGGTGAGGTCGATGCCGTCGAGGAGGCCTCTGAAGGCGCCCTCGGCGGTCTTGCTCGCCTCCTCCGGCACGCTCTCGATGGCGCGGCGCACGTTGTCGGCCACATTGAGCATGTCGCGGGCGAAGTTCGTCACCGCATAGGTTCGGGCATCCGTGATTTCGCGGGCAGTGCGGCGCCGCAAGTTCTCCATATCGGCCATCAGGCGCAGGAGCTTGTCCTTCAGATCCGCCTTCTCGGCCTCGAGAACGGCGATCGGGTCGGCCTCTGGCGCAGACGAGGCCTGGTTGACGGTGTCCTGATTGACAGCGTCGTGGGCGGGCTCGGTCTGCGGGGCCGCGTTCTGGTTTTCCGTGTCGTTCGGATTCATGATCGATCAGCTAAAGGTGGATAAGGAGAAGGGTTCGGGGCACATATCAGGTCCCCGACGCCACAAATCAAGCGCTGCGCCGCTGGAGAGACTCGGTTTCCTCCGTCTTGAAGACGTCCAGCAGGGCCCGGCGGATGGTGGCCTGGCGGCCCGCATGGGTGATCTTCGTGCCCGTCAGGTCCGTCACGTAGAACACGTCCACGGCCTTCTCGCCGAAGGTGACGATATGGGCCGAGGCGATGTTGAGGTTGAGCTTCCCGAGGGCAGTGGTCAGGTCGTAGAGCAGGCCCGGTCGGTCCAGGCCCGAGACCTCGATCACCGTCTGGCGGTTCGACAGGGAATTGTCGATCGTCACCTCGGGCGGCACGTGGAAGGCCTTGGAACGCTCCTTCGCCGGGCGCTTGCCGTCCACGAGGTCGGCGATCTTCACCTCCCCTTTCAGCGCCCGCTCGATGGCCTTGGCGACCCGCTCGGCACGGCGCAGCTCGTCCTCATCCCGGTCGAAGGCACGGGAGAGGACGATGGTGTCGAGCGCCATGCCGTCCGTGGTGGTGAAGATCTGCGCATCGACAATGTTGCCGCCCGCCGCAGCACAGGCCCCGGTGATGATGGCGAGCAGGCGCGGGTGGTCCGGCGAAAGGACCGTGAACTCCGTCACGTCGCGGAACTGGTCCGTCTCGTAGGCGGTGGTGACCGTACGCCCGGCCCGGTCGGATTGCTGCAGGAAGCGCGCCTGCTTCGCGCGCCGGGTCTCGTCGGTCTTGAGCCAGTACGCCGGCGTATGGCGCGCGGCATAGGCCTCGAATTCCGCGTCCGGCCAGTCGGGCAGCTCGGCGCGCAGCTGCTCCTGCACCATGCGCACCCGCTCGGAGCGGGCGAGGTCCACCGCGCCGCCGCCGAGAAAAACCTCCGTTTCCTGGTAGAGGTTGCGCAGGAGCTGGCCCTTCCAGCCGGTCCAGGTGCCCGGACCCACGGCCTTGATGTCGGCGATGGTGAGCACGAGCAGGAGCTTCAGGCGCTCCATGGTCTGCACCACCTCCGCAAAGCTCTTGATGGTGGCAGGATCCGAGAGATCGCGGCTCTGCGCGGTGTTCGACATCAGAAGATGATGCTCGACGAGCCAGGATACCGTGTCGGTCTCCGCATCGGTGAGGCCGAAACGGGGTCCGAGCTTGCGGGCGATCGCGGCGCCTGCGGTCGAGTGATCCTCGGGCCGTCCCTTGGCGATGTCGTGCAGGAAGACGGCCACGTAGAGCGCACGGCGGTTGCGGATGGTCGGAAAGATCTGGTTGGCGAGCGGATGCTCGTCGCCGAGATGGCCGGCTTCGATCTCGGTGAGCACGCCGACCGAGCGGATGAGGTGCTCGTCCACCGTATAGTGGTGATACATATTGAACTGCATCATCGCTACGATGCGTCCGAAATCCGGAACGAAGCGGCCGAGCACGCCGGCCTCGTTCATATGACGCAGCACGATCTCGGGCGCATTCTTCGACGTGATGATCTCGAGAAAGAGCTTGTTGGCTTCCGGATCGTTGCGCAGGCTCGGCGCGATCAGCTTGAGCGAGCGTGTCGCCAGACGCTTTGCATCGGGATGGACCGCAAGGTTGTGCCGGTCGGCGAGCCAGAACAGGCGGATCAGGTTGACGGGATCGTGCTCGAATACGTCCTCGTTCTCGACGTTGAGACGGTTGTTGTCGATGACGAAGCCGTCACCCACCAGGGCGCCGCCGCGCTGGCGACGGAAGCGGCCGAACATCCGGTCCAGCATGGGGCGCCGCTTCGTCTGACGCGCTTCGAGCTCCGCACAGACGATGGCGGTCAGATCGCCGACATCCTTGGCGATGAGGAAATACGCCTTCATGAAGCGC
This sequence comes from Microvirga arvi, assembly GCF_016892765.1. Taxonomy (GTDB): domain Bacteria; phylum Pseudomonadota; class Alphaproteobacteria; order Rhizobiales; family Beijerinckiaceae; genus Microvirga; species Microvirga arvi. Next base: position 40,475 of record NZ_JAFEMD010000001.1, on the reverse strand, counting down.
TCGACCGCCGACAACCCGCCACGGGGTGCAACGCCTATGCGCTCGGCGATGGTCCGCTGCAGGTCGAAGGTCAGCCGCTCCTCGGCTCGGCCGGTGGCGAAATGCATGTGGCAGCGCACCCGCCACAGGAACTCCTCGCAGCGCGCGAACAGGTTGAATTCCTCCTGCGTGAAGAGGCCTGCCGTCACCAGCTCCTTGGGCTCCTTCACCCGGTAGACGTATTTGGCGATCCAGAAGAGCGTGTTGAGGTCGCGCAGGCCTCCCTTGCCGTCCTTCACGTTGGGCTCGACAAGATAGCGCGAGGCGCCGGCCTTGGCGACGCGTGCGTCGCGCTCCTTCAGCTTGGCATCGACGAAGGCCGGCGCCGAGGTCGCGACGACTTCCTTGTCGAAGCGTTTCTCCAGATCCTCGAAGAGATCCCGGTCGCCGAAGAGGAAGCGGGCTTCGAGGAGCGAGGTGCGGATCGTCATGTCCGCATGGGCCTCGCGCAGGCACTCCTCCACCGAGCGGGTCGCATGCCCGACTTTCAGCTTCAGGTCCCACAGCATGTAGAGCATCGCTTCGACGACGCTCTCGCTCCAGGCGGTCTGCTTGTAGGGCAGCAGGAACAGGAGATCGACGTCTGAGCCCGGCGCCAGGGTCCCGCGCCCGTAGCCGCCGGTCGCCGCCACGGCGAGGCGCTCGCCGGCGGACGGATTGGCCGCGGGGTAGAGGTGCCGGGCCACGGCATCGTGGACGATGCGCACCACCTGGTCCATCTGCTCGCAGAGATAGCGGGCGCAGGCGAGGCCGTTCTGGCTCTCCAGAAGATTTGCCTCCGCCTCGGCCCGTCCCTCGTCGAGAAAAGTCTTCAGCGCAGGAACGAGCCTGGCGCGCAGGTCCGCCGCATCCCGGATCGTTTGGCTGCCGAGGCTTTTCAGGAGGCTCTGGGGGCTGTGGGCTGGCATGGAACAACCGTATACGAGGAGCCGCCTGCCTTACCACCTCATAGAGGCTTCGCCCACGGGCGGACTGGCATTATCCGGCAGAACGAATACTATGTTCTTTATAAGAGATATTGTTTGACATAACAAACAAACCTTCCTAAAAAACGGACACGCGCCGATTTGAGCATGCAGATTGCGGGCGCGAAACAAGTGCAGCTAAAGCGCCGGGCGCCTCCAACGATGCTCCCATGCGCCAAACATGGGAATGACACGATGAGCCTGACCCGCCGCCTTCTCCTCGCCGCTTCGCTTGCGACCGGCCTCGCCTCCTTCACCGGTGCCGCCGTGGCCCAGGTGAAGGAAATCCGCATTGACTTCGCCACCTACAACCCGGTGAGCCTGCTCCTGAAGGAGAAGGGCTTCCTGGAGAAGGAACTGGCGAAGGACAATATCGGCGTCCGCTGGGTGCAGTCGCTCGGCTCCAACAAGGCGCTCGAATTCCTCAATGCCGGCTCGATCGATTTCGGCTCCACCGCCGGCGCCGCCGCGCTGATCGGCAAGATCAACGGCAACCCGATCAAGTCGATCTATGTCTATTCCCGCCCCGAATGGACGGCGCTCGTCACCCGCAAGGATACGGGCATCGCCAAGGTCGAGGACCTGAAGGGCAAGCGCGTGGCCGTGACCCGCGGCACCGATCCGCACATCTTCCTGGTGCGCGCTCTGCAGGAGGCCAAGCTCACCGAGAAGGACGTGAAGCTCGTCCTGCTCCAACATCCGGATGGCCGCACCGCCCTCGAGCGCGGCGACGTGGATGCCTGGGCCGGCCTGGACCCGCTGATGGCCGCAGCCGAAGTGGAAAGCGGTGCCCAGCTCTTCTACCGCAACGCCGGCGCCAACACCTGGGGCGTGCTCAACGTCTCCGAAGCCTTCGCCAAGGAGAGCCCTGCTCTCGTGGAGCGCGTGCTCAAGGCCTATGAGGAAGCCCGCAAATACGCTCTCGCCAATCCGGCCGAGCTGAAGAAGATCCTCGTGACCTACACCAAGCTGTCCGACGCGGTCATCGAGCGCCAGCTCGAGCGCACGGAGCTGACGCACTCGTCCATCGGTCAGGCTCAGGTCGACACCATCCTCGCCGCAGGTCTCGCCCTGCAGCAGGCCGGCGTCATCACCCCTGAGACCAACGTGCGCGCCGCCGTCGATTCCCTGATCGACCGCCGCTTCGCCACCGCGCAGCGCTGATGAGTTCATCACGGGAGAGCGCCGTGACAGGCAAAGCTGCAAGCCAAGCCTGGTCCTCCCATGAGGGTGCCGCCGCTCTCGCGGCCCCTGCCTCCACCGAGAAGCGACGCGCCTTCGACTGGCGCATCCTTCTCGGTTTTTTCTTGCCCATCGCCATTGCGCTTCTCTGGGAGGCCGCCGTCAAATCTGGCCTCGCGCAGGGGCGCCTCGTTCCGCCCCCGAGCCGCATCATCGCGACGCTCTGGGGCTTGGCCCAGACCGGCGAGTTGTGGGCGCATACCTGGATGACGCTCTGGCGCGTTCTCGTCGGCTTCGTCATCGGGGCTGCAGCCGGCATCGTGCTCGGTGCGATGTCGGGAGCGAACCGGACCATCCGGCAACTGCTCGATCCCACGCTGCAGGCCCTGCGTGCCATCCCCTCCATCGCCTGGGTGCCGCTGTTCATTCTCTGGCTCGGCATCTTCGAGGCATCGAAAGTGGCGCTCATTGCGGTGGGCGTGTTCTTTCCCGTCTATCTCGGCATCGCGGGCGCGATCCTCTCCGTCGACCGCAAGCTCGTGGAGGTCGGCCACGTGTTCCGCCTTTCGCGCATTCAGCTCGCGCGACGCATCCTGCTGCCGGCAGTGCTGCCTGAGGCCGTGATCGCGCTGCGGTCGGGTCTGGGACTCGGCTTCATGTTCGTGGTCGCTGCCGAGTTTATGGGCGCATCCGAGGGCCTGGGCTACCTCCTCGTCGACGGTCAGCAGATGGGCAAGCCCGACCAGATCCTCGCCGCCATCATCGCCTTCGCACTGCTTGGCAAGACGGCCGACAGCCTGCTCGTTGCAGCCACCAAGCCGCTCGTGCGCTGGCAGGACACCGTGCGGGAGAGGCTGTGATGATCAATTCCTGCTCCTCACTGTCATTCCGGGGCCGCGCAGCGGAGCCCGGAATCCATAAACACAAGGCTACAAGGAAAAGCATTTCGGCTTACATGGCTCCTTATTCTGCTTCGTTAGCGGTTATGGATTCCGGGCTCGGCCTATGGCCGCCCCGGAATGACAGTACCGGTGTCGACCAAGACAGGAGCAACGCTTCGTGCTGAGCCTCGAACATCTCTCAAAAACCTATGCCGACGGCACGCGGGCGCTCTCCGACATAAATCTCACCGTGCACGAGGGCGAGATCGTCTCGCTGATCGGCGGCTCCGGTTGCGGCAAGACCACGCTGCTGCGCCTCATCGCCGGCCTCGACCGGGAAAGCGCCGGCCGGATCCGCCTCGACGACGAAGTGCTTTCAGGGCCGCATCCGGCTGTGGGCATCGTGTTCCAGGAGCCGCGCCTGCTGCCCTGGCTGTCGGTTTCCGACAACATCGCCTTCGGTCTCGATGGGTTGAGCGCCGCCCAGAAGAAGGCGCGCGTCGCGCATGCGCTCGAAAAGGTCAGCCTCGTCGAGCACGCGGACCGCTGGCCGCGCGATCTCTCGGGCGGGCAGCAGCAGCGCGTGTCGATCGCGCGCGCCTTCGTGACCAACCCGAAAGTGCTGCTCCTCGACGAGCCGTTCTCGGCGCTCGACGCCTTCACCCGCGCAAGCCTGCACGAGCATCTCTTGGGCCTATGGGAGGAGACGCGCCCGACCGTGGTGCTCGTCACGCACGACGTGCAGGAGGCGGTGACGCTCGCGGATCGCGCCGTCGTCATGCAGCCCAAGCCCGGCCGCATCTTCGACGAGCTGCCCCTGACGCTCTCGCGGCCGCGCGACAGGACGGGCCTTCCCTTCGAGACCTCCGTGCGCCGCGTCTTGACGGCCCTGGACCATTCCCTCAAAGCTCCGCAAGCCCAGCCACAGCGCGAACGCGACCGTCAGGCCGCTGCGCTGTGGTGGTAACACACCTTAAGGACACCATCATGGATGCGACCGCCCTTCGCGCCCTCCAGGCGCCGTTGAAGGATCAATACCGCAGCGACCCGAACGCCGCCGTCATCACCTTGAAGGCTCAGGGCACCCTCGACGACCAGCACATCGCGTGCAAGGTCGAGACCGGCCGTGCGCTCGCGGTTGCGGGCCTTCACCCGGCCTCAGGCGGCTCCGGTGCGGAACTGTGTTCCGGCGACATGCTGCTCGAGGCGCTCGTCGCCTGCGCGGGCGTGACGCTGAAGGCCGTGGCGACCGCGCTCGAGATCGACCTGCGCCACGGTGCCGTGAAGGCGGAAGGCGACCTTGATTTCCGCGGCACCCTCGGCGTCGACAAGACCGCCCCCGTGGGCTTCAGGAGCATTCGCCTCTCCTTCGAGGTCGACACGGATGCGCCGCAGGAGAAGATCGACCAGCTGCTCAAGCTCACCGAGCGTTACTGCGTCGTCTTCCAAAGCCTCAACAACAAGCCTGAGCTGAGCGCGACGCTGACGCGTAAGTAGGATTGCTACTTCGCACCGTCCTCATTGCGGCGGACCGGCAATCTCCCCTCCCCCTTGCGGGGAGGGGTAAGGGGTGGGGGTGGTCCGACCGGGTGACGGCCTCATCCAGTCAGGCGCTGTATCGTCGTTGGGTCTTCTGAATCGAGAACGATGGACTGACTTTACGCCCCCCACCCTTCATCCCTCCCCGCAAGGGGGAGGGAAGAGCGCGCTCCTTAGGATGAGGGACGGAGGACGGCTTTTCTCGTCGTGATCCGGCTAAAGGCAGCAGTAGCAGAATGGTGTCAGTTCCCAGCCACCAATGTTCGCGGTGCGCCGCTGATCGCGACAGTGGCACCGCCCCGGATCTCCTGCACGGTCAGGGCGCGGGCGTTGGTGCCGTCGGGGTTGAAGCGGAACACGCCGTCGGCCCCGGCGAAGCCCGCCGGGTTGGTGAGCATCCCGTCATTGAAGCCCTGCGCGCCCTGCATCCGCGCCAGCGCCGCCGCGAGGGTCACCGCATCGTAGGACAGGGTCGCAAGCCGGATCGGATCGGTGTTGAAGCGCGCGCGGTAGCGCTCGGCGAAGGCCTCGAAGCCGCGGTTGTCGGGCGCCGCGAACCAGCCGCCCTGCAGGGCCGGAAGGGCGAGCACGCGCGGTTCGTTCCACACGCCGGTGCCGAGCGGCTTGACCCGCATGGGGTCGAAGCCCGCCATCTGCAGCGCCTGGGCGACGGCGGGAAGGCCGTCGCCGTTGTCGGGGATGAACAGCGCATCGGCCTGGGGCGCGGGGCCGCCGATCACCCGGGACAGGCGCTGCACGGCCACCTGCGGCTGTCCGGCCGGATAATACTCGAGAGCGGCGATGCGGATGCCTTGCCGGGCAGCGGCCTGCTGCAGCCGCGCTTCGGCCACGCGGCCATAGGCGGTCTCCGGGATCATGGCCGCAAGGGAGCGACGGCCTTGGGCAGCGGCGAAGGCGACGATGCGGTCGACCTCCTCCTGCACGAGGAAGCTCAGGAGATAGACGCCGCGGGTGGCGACGCTCGCATCGGACGAGAAGCCGATGACGGATTTGCCCCGCTCGCGCGCCACCTGCCCCGCAGCTTGCACGGAGCCTGCGAAGAGCGGGCCGATGATGAGTTCGGCCCCCTCCGCAAGCGCCTGCTGCGCGGCGGCCTGAGCTCCCTCGGGAGTGCCACGGTCATCCTTCACAAGCAGGGTGATGTCCGAGCCCTGGAATTCGCCGAGGGCCATTTCGGCGGCGTTATGCATGCTCTGCGCCACCACCGCCCCCTGCCCCGCAGCGCTCATGGGCAGGACCAGGGCGACCTTGACGGGGCCGGTCCCGAGAATCGTACCGCCCGGTTGCCGGGGCACGGGATCCGGCATCGGAGCGCTCGGCGGCATAACCCCGGCCGCATAGGCCGGTTCAGCGGCAGCGGGCTGTGGCCGGGCGACCTTGCGCGGCGGCGTCAGGCTGCCCGAGCCGACGCATCCGGACAGGACCAGCGATCCGGCCACAAGAACGAGCAGAGCCGTTCGGCTCGAAAAGCCGCAGGCCTTATGAAACGACACGCGTGCCATCTCCACCCCCCTTGGGAAACAGCTTTTGCCACCAAGAGAAGCGTGCCAGCAAAAAGTAAACATTGTTTCCAATGCATGATTCAGGCTTGACGACCCGGCTTTCATGAAGGTGTCCCTTCATGCGAGAGTGACCATCTCATGACCCAGAGAATCGACAACCGCACCAGACGCCGCGAGCCCAACGAGCGGGCCGCCACCTTCACCGCCTTCGGCCTTGCCGCCGAGGCCAAGCCCCTGTCGCCCGGCCTGTACGTGGTCGCGACCCCTATCGGAAACCTGCAGGACGTATCATTCCGCGCGCTCAGCGTGCTGGCCGCTGCGGACGCGATCCTGGCCGAGGACACGCGGGTGACGAAGACGCTGCTCGCCCATTACGGCATCACCACGCCGCTGGTCGCCTATCACGAGCATTCCAACGATGCCGTGCGCGAGCGCATGGTTCATCGGGTCAGGGAGGGACAGGCCCTCGCCTTGGTCTCCGATGCCGGTACGCCGCTGGTGTCGGACCCCGGCTACAAGCTCGTTCAGGCGGCGATCGAGGAAGGGTTGCCGGTGACCCCGATCCCCGGCCCCTCCGCCGTTCTCACCGCCCTCGTGGCGTCGGGCCTGCCGACGGACCGTTTCTTCTTCGAGGGTTTTCTGCCGCCCAAAAGCGCCGCGCGCCGTACAAGGCTTGCCGAGATCGGCACCATTCCCGGCACTCTCATGCTCTTCGAGGGTCCGCACCGTCTGCCCGAGATGCTGGCAGATGCCGCCGAGGTGCTGGGCGAGCGGCAGGCCGTGGTGGCGCGGGAGCTGACCAAGCTGTTCGAGACGATCCGGCGCGGCACCCTGCCCGAGCTCGCCAGGCAATTCGCCGAGGAAGGACCGCCCAAGGGCGAGATCGTGGTACTGATCGGCGAAGCCACGAAAGCGATGCACGCGGCGGAAGCCGATGCGGCGCTCGACGGCAGGCTGGAAGCGGCGCTGAAGAACCACTCGATCAAGGATGCCGCAGCGCTGGTGGCGGCGGAACTCGATATGCCCAAGCGCGAGGTCTATGCACGCGCGCTGACGTTAGCGAAGAAGGGCGAATGAAGAGCGCCTTCAAGCATTTCCCCGCAAAAGTGTATGCGGTTTTGCGCAAGGAAATGCGACAGGACGAAAAATCATTAGCACGCCGCGAAGCGACCTTCCTGCGCGGCCATCGGGCGGAATGGATCGCGCTGCTGTTTCTCGTGATGAAAGGCTATCGCCCGCTCTCGCGCCGCTATGCGGCATCGGGCGGCGAGATCGATCTGATCGTTGTACGCGGCGACACCATCGCGTTTGTGGAGGTGAAGGCGCGCGGGCTCATGGACGATGCATTATCCGCGATCACCGCTCGCAAGCGCCAGCGCTTCTCGCGGGCCGTGCGCACCTGGCTCACGCGCAACGATTGGGCGGCGGATAAGATATGGCGTGCGGATGCGGTGTTTATCGCGCCGAAGCGATGGCCGCGGCATATCGTGAGCGCGTTCGAGCTGGAGATACGGTGAGAGGCAAAGTTTCCCGTCATGGCCGCACTTGTTGCGGCCATCCACGTCTTTAAACCACCACAGCATGAAGACGTGGATGCCCGGGACAAGCCCGGGCATGACGCTAAGGTGTGATGCGATCTAAGCCGCCAGCCGATGCCGATCCGCCACCGCCTCGCGGATATGCCGCGCCAGCTCCTGCACGACATGATTGCCGCCGTCGCGCGGCAGGTAGAGGTTGACCATGAAGGGCGGCAGCGGCGGCAGGCCGGATTCAGGCCCGAGCACTTCCAATCCGTTCGGAACGGTCGATGCCATCCAGGCCATCACGGCAATGTCGGCCGCCACCGTCGCCACCTGCGCCGAGGTGTTCGTCACTTCCGAGACCGAGCGCCACTCAATGGCGGCTCTCTGCAGCACCTCGCGAATCGGGGCGCGGAAGGCGCAGTCGGAGCAGCCGATGGAAACCGGCAGAGGGCGCTGCCGCGCCGCATCGCCGCCGCGCGCTCCGACCCAGACGAGGCGGTCCATGACGAGGTTCTCGCCATCGGAGTCGCAATTCATCTCGGTGGCAAGAACCACATCGACCTTGCCGTCGTAGAGCTTCGCGCGCAACGACGCGCTGGAGCCGCTGTTGAGCGAGATCTGCACGCGTGGGTAAAGCCGTGCGAAGTCCTTCAGGAAGGTCGGCAGATAGGTGGTGATGATGTCGCTCGGGATGCCGAGCCTTACCTCGCCCTCGAATTCCGGGGTGGTCATCTCGGTCCAGATCTCGTCGTTGAGGGCCAAGAGCCGCTTCGCCCGTCCGAACAGGCGCTCGCCCGCAGCCGTGAGCCGGATGCCGCGCCGGTCGCGGGTGACGAGCTCCTCGCCGAGCGTCTCCTCGAGCCGCTTGATCTGCTGGCTTACCGCCGCTTGAGTCAGGTTGAGGACGCCTGTCGCGGCCGTCATGCCGCCTGCATCCACCACCGCCACAAACGCCCTGAGCAGGCTGACATCGAGATTCCGGGCCATGGCCGACCTCAATAAGAATTCGTTATTCTTGATATAATGAACATTCGTTTTATTTATGCAAGAGGTCGGCGCATCATTGTCTCATCGAACTTGAGGAGACAGCCATGACAGCCCGTTCCACCACCTGCGATTGGACCTTCGAGCAGACGGCCGCGAAGCCCTCATTCATCAGGAGCCTCTTCGCATCGCTCAGGCGGGAAATCGAGATCCGGCGCGCCCGGCGCGAGGTCAATTCCCTCGACGATGCGATGCTGCACGATATCGGCCTCACCCCGGGGAACATGGAAGACACCATCCGGTGCGGCCGGCATTAATCTTCCGTCTTGGGTGCCAGCACGGTCACGGCTGCGGGCCTGATGGAGAAGTGAGCCGGCGTCTGGGTCACGATCTCGCCATCCGCATTGATGGGCCTCGGCTTGCGGGTGCGGATGTCGAACTCCTTAGCCCGCACCGCCCGCACCTCGTTCCAGGCACCGTGCCGGCCATGCCGGAAGGAGCGCGCCATGAGAGCGAGCTTCCAGGCCCGCTCCAATTCCAGGCTGTAGAGATCGAGATGGCGGTCGTCGATGGCAGCGTCCTGCTCGACCGCATTGCCGCCCCCGTAGAAGCGGCCGTTGCCGACGGCGATCTGCAGCGTGCGCACGCGCACCGTCTCGTTCTCGCTGTAGATCGTCGCCCGGAAGGGTTTCGCGTGCATCAGAACATTCAGGGCCACCATGGCGTAGCCGAGGCGCCCCCAGCGGCGCTTGATGTCCCGCGTCAGCTTCTGCGCCAGTTCCGCCGAGAGCCCGAGGCTCGCGACGTTGAAGAACGGCTCGCCATTGACGATGCCGAGATCGATCTTGCGGGTATGGCCATCGGCAATGATCTGGGCGGCGCTGTCGAGATCGGAAGGGATGTCGAGGGTCCGCGCGAGATCGTTGGCCGTGCCGAGCGGCAGGATGCCGAGCGGCAGCCCGGTCTCGATGACGCCGAAGGCTGCCGCGTTGAGCGTGCCGTCTCCTCCGCCGACGACGGCGCAATCCACATCTTTCGCGTGCTGAACGATGAGCGGCGACAGGTCCTCCCGGCGGCCGCAATCCACATGCACGGGCTCGATGCCGTGATCCTTCAGCCGCTCGACGGCGATATCGCGCTGGGCGGCGCCGCTGCGGCTCTTGGCATTGACGATCAAAAGGGCGCGGCGGGGCATACTCGATTACATGGAAAAGCTTGAGGGGATCTGCAAGGGCCGAGGCCGAAGCCGGGCTGTCGGATAACCCGCCTCTCCCGTTTTCGTTCACCGGCCCCGCGATGAAGAGTTGCCATCCCGCATTTTAGGCCCAATAACCCTGCTTCCAAGGAGGCTTGACGCATGACCCTCACTGTTGCGTTCCAGATGGATCACATCCGCAGCATCAAGATCGCAGGCGATACGGGCTTTGCGCTGCTGCTCGAGGCCCAGCGGCGGGGGCATCGGGTCCTGCACTACACGCCGGACCGCCTCTCCCTGAGGGACGGTGCGGTCATCGCCATGGCCGAGCCCATCGAGGCGCGCGACGTGGAGGGCGACCACTTCACCTTGGGAACACCCGAACGTGTCGACCTCTCGACGGTCGATGCGGTGCTGATGAGACAGGATCCGCCCTTCGACCTTGCCTACATCACCGCCACCCATTTCCTGGAGCGCATCCATCCGAAGACCCTCGTGGTCAACGATCCGACCCATGTGCGCAACGCGCCGGAAAAGATCTTCGTCACCCATTTTCCCCACCTGATGCCGCCGACACTGATCTCCCGCGACAAGCAGGAGATCGAGGAGTTCCGCCGCGAGCACGGCGACGTGGTGATGAAGCCGCTCTACGGGCACGGCGGCGCGAGCGTGTTCAAGGTCGGGCGGGAGGATCCGAATTTCGGTTCGCTCTACGACCTCTTCGCCAACCTGTTCCGCGAGCCCTGGGTGATCCAGCGCTTCCTGCCCAAGATCACGGAAGGCGACAAGCGCATCATCCTCATCGACGGCGAGGCGGCAGGCGCGATCAACCGCGTGCCCGCGGCCAACGACATCCGCTCCAACATGGTGCGCGGCGGGGCTGCGAAGCCAACCGACCTCACGCCCCGCGAACGCGAGATTTGCGAGACCATCGGCCCGGATCTCAAGCGCATGGGCCTCGTCCTCGTCGGCATCGACGTGATTGACGGCAACCTCACCGAGATCAACGTGACGGCCCCTACGGGCATCCGCGCCATCAAGCGCCTCGGCGGACCGGATCTCGCGGTGACGGTGTGGGATGTGATCGAGGGCAAGGTGAGGCGGTAACCGAGGCGTCATCCCGGACGAAGTGCAGCGACGATCCGGGATCGCGTGCAGGATATGGCTCGGGTTCTCCCTCTCCCTGAGGGAGAGGGTTGGGGTGAGGGGTTACAGGTTTATCCGGAAAGGCGCATCCCTCACCCGCGCCTACGGCGCGACCTCTCCCATTGGGAGAGGTGAAGGGAGCCACCCTCGTCGCGATCCCGGATCGGCTTCGCCGTCCGGGATGACAGCGTGTGTTTTAAGCCGCCAGTTCCGCAATCACCGCATTGAGCACCGGAAAGCCTTTCGGCGTCACGGCGAGGCGCGAACCGTCCACCTGGATCAGGCCTTCCTCTTCCAGGTTCCGCACGCGCCTTTGATTGAGCGTCTTGCCGGTGAACGCCTCGAAGCGGCGCGGATCGACGCCCTCCTTGAGGCGCAGGCCCATGAGCAGGAACTCGTCGCCTTCGGCCTCGGAGGTGAGAACCTCCTCGTCGATCACGCCATGGCCTTCGCGCTCGACCAGCTCCAGCCACGTCTCGGGGTGCTTCTCCGTCGCGGTCGCGAGCCGCGCATTGCCTGTCACCAGACGCCCATGGGCGCCGGGGCCGATGCCGGCATATTCGCCGTAGCGCCAGTAGAGCAGGTTGTGCTGCGATTCCGCGCCGGGCCGCGCGTGGTTCGAGATCTCGTAGGCGGGAAGGCCGTGCTTCTCGCACACTTCCTGGGTGATGTCGTAGAGCGCCCGGCCCGTCTCCTCGTCCGGCACTGTGATCTTGCCCGCATCGTAGAGACGCTGAAACCAGGTGCCTGGCTCGATCGTGAGCTGGTAGAGCGACAGGTGCTCCACTGCATGGGAGATCGCCTGCTCCAGCTCCGCGCCCCAATCCTTCGGTGTCTGGCCCGGCCGAGCATAGATGAGGTCGAAAGAATAGCGGTCGAAGATTGAGGCGGCGATCTTCACTGCGCCCAAGGCTTCGTCGACGGAATGCATGCGCCCGAGGCGCTTGAGATCGGAGTCGTTCAGTGCCTGCACGCCGAGCGACACCCGGTTGATGCCGGCATGACGATAGCCGCGGAAGCGCTCCGCCTCGACGCTGGTGGGGTTGGCCTCGAGCGTCACCTCGGCGTTGGGATCGATGGCCCAGGTGCCGCCGATGGCATCGAGGATCGCGCCCACGGTCTGAGGCTTCATGAGCGAGGGCGTGCCGCCGCCGAAGAACACGCTCGTGACCGTGCGGCCGGGAATGCGCGCCGCCGTGTGGGAGATCTCCCGGCGGAAGGCTGCGAGAAACCGCTCCTGATCCACCGGCTGGTGGCGGACATGGCTGTTGAAGTCGCAATAGGGGCATTTGGAGGCGCAGAAGGGCCAATGGACATAGACCCCAAAGCCCACATCGCGCGTCGGATGATCGATCATGGGCCGTATATGGCAGGTCTTCCACAAAACGTCACCGGCACCTTTGCCACATCGCGAAAAGTTCGTTCTGAACCTCTTCGCCCACAATGTTGTTCACTCTATGAGCCGTTCCGTTCTGGCTTCCGCAGCATCGGAGCCTTAGGATGATCGGCAAGGAACCAGGAACCCATCATGCGGCATTGGCGCGGCCCGTTCGACCGGCAGGGCTACCACCACGGCAATCTGAAGGAGGCGCTGATCGAAGCGGCGCAGCGCTTCATTGCCGAGCGGGGAATCGGTGGGTTCACCCTCGCCGATGCGGCCAAGCTCGTGGGCGTGACCCCGGCGGCGCTCTACCGCCATTTCCGGGGCCGCGATGCGCTAGTGGCGGAGGTGGCCTTTCGCGGCTACGACGAACTGGCCAAACGGCTCGGCAGGGCGCTGCAAAGCGAGGGCACGGCGCTGGAGCGCTTCACCCGCATGGGCGAGGCCTATCTCGCCTTCGCGGAGCAGGAGCCCGGCTTCTATACCGCCATGTTCTCGGCCAAGCCTGCTGAGGGCGAGGCCTGTGCACCATTCTGGGCCAAGGCTGTGGAAAGCGGGGGCAAGCCCTCCGGCAACGCCTTCGATTTCCTGGTCAAGGCTCTCGCCGATACCTTCCCGGAAGGCTTCCAGACCGTCGACGCCCGGTTCATCGCCATCGAGGTCTGGGCTCTCTCCCATGGCATCGCCACCCTGGATGCTGCAGGCCAGCTCCCTAAAGGCCCCGGTCTGCCGGACAAGTACGAGCTTCTGCGCGCCGGGGTCCTCGCTCTCGTCCATGGCGCCTTGAAGGGCAAGGCTTAAAACCTTCATCCGATTTTTCATGCAGGATCCCTTGAAAGGGCCGAAATCGATCCGCATGTTAATGTTGTTAGCATTAACATAGGACCCTTTCGATGTCAGATTCTGCCTCCGCCGCCTGGAACGCGGGCCCTCATGCGGGGCCGTGGGAAAACCGGACCAACCGCCGCTGCGGGCGCAAGCCCGGCCGCGGTTTGGAGATCGCCGGCATCATTCTGGGCTTCATCTTCGTCTGGCCGCTCGCGCTGGCCTATCTGGTGTGGAAAATGTGTGGATATCCGAAATACGACGAGGCCAAGGCCTTCCTGAACGAAACCTTCGGCCGTGCCAAGGATGACCTCTTCCGCTCCCGCGGCCCTGGCGGCTTTGCCAGCACCGGCAATGCGGCTTTCGACGAGTATCGCCGCAGCGAGATCGAGCGCCTCGAGGAAGAGCGCCGCAAGCTCGACGAGGAAGCCCGCGACTTCCGCAACTTCGTCGAGGAGCTGAAGCGGGCCAAGGACCGCGAGGAGTTCGACGCCTACATGGCCAAGCGCCGCGGCAACGGCCCGACGAGCGTCTAATTAGCCTCGTCGGCTAAGGGGAGCGCCCGAAAGGGCGCTCTTTCTTATAAAATTGTATTGCCGTCATGGCCGGGCTTGTCCCGGCCATCCACGTCTATAGCGGTATTAAAACGTGGATGCCCGCAACAAGTGCGGGCATGACGATGTGGGTGTTAGATCCTGTGCAGGCACCTCGCCGCCAGCTTCACGAAGGCCCTCGCCCGGTGAGACAGGCCTGAGGGCTGCGGCTTCGACCAGTCGATGCCGTGCTTCTCCTCGGACGAAATCTCGCCGAAGGTCTCGGTAAAACCATCCGGCTGGAACATGGGATCGTAGCCGAAGCCCTTCTCGCCGCGCGGCGGCCAGACGACCTCGCCGAAGACGCGGCCTTCGAACAGCTCTTCGTGCCCGTCGGGCCAGGCGATGACCAGGGCGGAGACGAAGTGGGCCCGGCGGTCCGTCGCTTCCCGCTTCCCCAGCTCACGCATCACTCGCTCCATGGCGGCATGGAAATCCCGCTTCGGCCCCGCCCAATCGGCGGTGAAAAGGCCGGGCGCGCCGTCGAGCGCATGAACGCAGAGCCCCGAATCGTCGGAGAGCGCCGGCAGGCCTGTGGCCTTGGCGGCCGCATGGGCCTTGATGGCGGCATTCTCGGCGAACATGTGTCCTGTCTCTTCGGGCACGGGCAGGCCGAGCTCACCCGCCGAGACGGCCTCGATGCCGAAGGGTGCAAGCAGCTCCTGCATCTCGCGCAGCTTGCCCGCATTGTGGGTGGCAATGACGACCTTGCCGGCAAGGGCACGATGCAGGCTCATGCCACAGCCTTCTTCTGCAGGTCCACGAGCTGGGCTACGCCGGCCTTGGCAAGGCGCAACAGATTCAGGAACTCCTCCTCCGAGAAGGGCTTGCCCTCGGCCGTTCCCTGGACCTCGACGATGCCGCCGGAGCCCGTGATCACGAAATTGGAATCCGTCTCGGCGGCGGAATCCTCCGCGTAATCGAGATCGAGCACCGGTTTGCCCTTGTAGATGCCGCAGGAGATGGCGGCGACGGGCTCGCGCAGGGGGTTGATCGAGATGATCGAGCGGCTCTGCATCCAGGCGAAGCAGTCGTGCAGGGCCACCCAGGCGCCGGTGATGGAGGCGGTGCGGGTGCCGCCATCGGCCTGGATCACGTCGCAATCGACCACGATCTGGCGCTCGCCGATGGCGGGCAGGTTGACGACGGCGCGAAGCGACCGGCCGATGAGGCGCTGGATCTCCTGGGTGCGGCCGGAGGGCTTGCCGGAATTCACCTCGCGGCGGGTGCGCTCATGGGTGGCGCGGGGCAGCATGGAATATTCCGCCGTCACCCAGCCCTTGCCTGTGCCGCGCAGCCACGGTGGGCCCTTCTCCTCCAGCGAGGCGGTGCAAATCACCTTCGTGTTGCCGAAGGAGACGAGGCAGGAGCCTTCCGCATAGCGCGCGACGCCGCGCTCCAGGGTGACGGGACGCAGTTCGTCGGGGGCGCGGTTGGACGGACGCATGGCGGGTTTCTCCTCAGGGCTCGTGATTCCACGCCTGTTTGAAGCGCCCCGGCGCTTTGCGCAAGGGTCAAGCCTTGCCTAAGAGCCCCCGGACCCGCACATAATGCTCATCCTAAGGATGGAAGTGTCGAAAGAGCGTAGAACCCGTCGGATGCATGCAACCGGTCCCTTTTCCCTACTGTCGGAAACCCGCGCCATCGCGGAGCTGAACGACCGTTCCCGCGAGATCTTTCGCCAGATCGTCGAGAGCTACCTCATCACGGGCGAGCCCGTGGGCTCGCGCCATCTCTCGCGCATCCTGCCGATGACGCTCTCGCCGGCCTCGATCCGCAACGTGATGGCGGATCTGGAGGCGGCAGGCCTGATCTTCGCGCCGCATACCAGCGCCGGGCGCCTGCCGACCGAGACGGGCCTGCGCTTTTTCGTCGACGCCATGATGGAGATCGGCGACGTCACCTCCGACGAGCGGGCGCGCATCGAGGCACAGATGCGGGCCGCCGCCTCCGGCCACACCCTGGAAACGGCGCTCGCCGAAGCCTCGGCCCTGCTCTCCGGCGTCTCACGCGGCGCCGGCGTGGTGGTGACCTCCAAATCCAATGCGCAGCTCAAGCATATCGAATTCGTGCGCCTCGATCCGACCCGCGCCCTGGTGGTGCTCGTCTCCGAGGATGGCTCGGTGGAAAACCGTATCCTCGACCTGCCCGCAGGCTTGCCCGCCGGAGCCCTGGTGGAGGCCGGTAATTTTCTCAACGCCCGCATCCAGGGCAAGACGATCGGCGATATCAAGCGCGAGATCGAAACCCGCCGGGGCGACATGGAGCGCGAGCTCGATACGTTGACGGCCCGGCTCGTAGAGGCGGGGCTCGCCACCACCGTGGGACCGGCCGATTCACGCCAGCTCATCGTGCGCGGCCAAGCGAACCTCCTCGACGACCTCAAGGCGGCGGAAGACCTGGAGCGCATCCGTCTGCTCTTCTCCGACCTTGAGACGCAGACCGACGTGATCGAACTCTTGAGCCGCGCCGAGGGGGGCGAAGGGGTGCGCATCTTCATCGGCTCGGAGAACAAGCTTTTCTCGCTCTCCGGCTCCTCGATGATCGCCGCGCCCTTCCGGGACGGCAGCCAGAAGATCGTCGGCGTGCTGGGCGTCATCGGGCCGACGCGTCTCAACTATGCCCGCATCGTGCCGATGGTCGACTACACCGCCAAGGTGATCTCGCGCATCTTGGAGAAGGGCCGCTAGAGCATCGGACCCAAAGGGCCACGCCAGTGAAAACCGGAACCACTTGTCCGCACGATGCGCTGGAGCCTTGCCCGGGCATCACGGCTTCGGCGGCAGCGGATCGGGCACCTTGTTCTTCACGGGAGGAACTTGGCGAAGATAGGCAAAGACCGCTTTCAGGTCGTCATCCGTCATCTTTCCATAAGCCGGCCACGGCATCGGCGGCAGGATCTGCCGACCCTGGCCTTGGTGGCGCCCCGTGCGCATGGTCTGAATGAATTGCTGCTCGGTGAAATCCCGCAGCACGCCTGTCTCCGGGTCCGGCGTGAGATTGGCCGAGAAACTCACGCCCCAGGGACCCGACCAACCTGTCGAGGTTGGAGTCATGGCGCCGCTCCAAGGCGGAGAGACACTGGCCGGCGCAGTAATCGTCAGATCCTGCGGGTGGCCTGACAACGCCCGCTTCATGTCGGGCTCCGGACCGGCAGAGCCCATCATCCAGGGCGTATGGCAATCGTGGCAACCCGCAATCGAGACCAGATACTCGCCGCGCTTTACCGGCGCGCCCGCGGCGTCCTGAGCGAGCACGGCGCCGGGCACCAGCAGGGCAATCATCGACATCAACGGCAAAGCACGACGCATGGCTATCTCCCTTCTCGATCCAGGTGCGCTTGCTGAGCGGAAGCACCTTTTTCCGCGATCCAGCGGTAGAGCAGAGCCACGGCCTCATCGTCGACAAGCTCGGTTCCGAGCGGCGGCATCTGCAAGGCGGGATAGCGCGACGAGACCCGCTGCGTCAGACCGCTGCGATCAGCGTGGCCCGGCTCGACCCGCAGCACGGCATCGGGCGATTGGCCAGGAGCCGGTTTCTTCACCGGCTGTCCGACAGTGCTGGCGACAGCTGGCTGATCCGCGCTCCCGACATCTTGGCGCAGAACCAATCCGATGTTCTGCAGCGAACCGCGGTCGTTGTGGCAGTGCCCGCAATTGCCGTGCATGTAGCCGAGCGCGGCGCGCTCCGTTGCGGTCGCGGCCATGATCCGGGGCGGATCATCCAGGAGGTTTTGGGGCAGCCCGACAAGAAGCCCCCGGTCGACAAGGGCGCGCAGATCGATGCCCGGTTCGGGCCGAAGCTCGGCGTGCACCGCGCGAGGGTCCCGCTCCGGCGACAGCTGAAGCGTGCTGAACCCCAGGACCTCGGAGAGGCCTCCCTGGTGGCACGCCTTGCAATCGGTCACGCCTGGGATCGTATGCGACCGGCCGCCCGCGAGCGGATAGGCACCACGTTTGCCTTTTGCCGGAACCAGCTGCGCCTCACGGCCATCCGCGTTCCAGGCATAGGCCGCATAAAGCCATTGACCATCCGCCTTGCGCTCAAGATAGCGTGTCTCGACCTTCTGGCCGTTGAAGGAAAACTCCTTCCAGAAACGCGTGCCGATCGGGAAGACCCAGGCATCCGGGTCGGAGCCGTCAATGGCCGCACCGGCCGGCAGCGAGATCCACCGGCGCTTCGTCGCTCCGTCGCTCCACAGCGGGTATTGGGGAGCGAAAGCGAGATGTCCGGGATTGACCTGCAACGTGTCGAAATCGGCATAGAGGCCTGTATCCTGCAGCGTCGGCGGAGGATTGTCGGTTGCAGGTTGCGGGACGGCTGACACGCTCGTGAGCACGCCAAAGCCCAGGACAAGCATCGCTCCAACGACGATGGAGCGATGTCTCCGACTGGATCTCACCCGTTCCGCGATGGCGATAACCTTGGCCATGCACGTCTTCCTTCTCCAGGATGAGCGCATGCTGATCGATACGCCTGTTCTCCTTGGGCCGCTGTGATCCTACGCACCTGGATGTCATGCACCTAAAACTCTTCGGGAGTGGTCCTTCCGATGTCTCGGATCTCGGTAGCATGACAGCAAAAGAAGGAGTGCAGGCACGGGCTCTGCATTCGTCGACCTGAATCGAGGCTGTCCGCCCATAGGCCGGGTCTCATTTCCTAACATTTCACGTTAGGCGCATCGGGGTAGGAAATTATCGCCTCTCTTGGCGTTAAGCCTCCGGACCGTGGAAAGCGGCCCATGTTTCCACCGACATAGGAGGTTTCCGTGAAGACCTTTACGATCATGGCCAGCACCGTCGCCGCGCTCGGCACCATCGGCTTGGCGCAGGCGCAGACGAGCGGGACGCCGAATTCGCCGTTCCCCTACGCTGCTCCGCACGAAGTTCAGATGATCAACGGCGTGCCCTGCCGCACCATTCTCGACCGTGAAAACAACCAGCGCATCCCGATTCAGTGCGCCACCTCGGCCGGTATGGTCGGAATGGATCCGACGACGACCGGCAGCGTTCTCGTTGGCTCTCCCGCAGGAGCGCCTGTCTCGGGCACCCCGAACTCCGCCTTCCCCACGGCCGCGCCGCATGAGATCCGCATGTTCAACGGTGTTCCGTGCCGGACCGTTCTCGTTCCCGGGACTGAGCAGCGCGTTCCGGTCGAGTGCGCCCGCTGATCGTTGTCGTCCCAGCGACAGGCGCGGGCTCTCGATCCTGCGCCTGTCGCGCCCTTTCCGTCAGCCGAGGCCCAGCCAATGGATCCGGTGAAGCTCAGGGCGGCCGGAGCACAGAGGCCCACGTTGCCTGAAACCGCGGAGGGTTCGGTCATTGCCGCCTCCGGCTCCGTCAAAGGCTTCAGGAACCTTGAAAACTTCAGGAACATGGAGCGCGGCCTGCCGATGCTGCGCCGTGGGAGCGGCTTGGCTCCATCGGGAGCGGCACGCGACACCGGCCTCCCTTGGCTTTAGGGGGCCACCCTGCTATTGCGGCCTGACCATTCCTACATTTGCAGAATTATGACCGCTCGCACCTTCGACAATATCCGCAACTTCTCCATCGTGGCCCATATCGACCACGGCAAGTCGACGCTGGCCGACCGCCTGATCCAGACCACGGGGGCGCTGACCGCCCGCGAGATGACGGAGCAGGTGCTCGACAGCATGGATATCGAGCGCGAGCGCGGCATCACCATCAAGGCGCAGACCGTGCGCCTGGAATACAAGGCCCAGGACGGCAAGACCTATATCCTGAACCTGATGGACACCCCCGGCCACGTGGACTTCGCCTACGAGGTCTCGCGTTCGCTTGCCGCCTGCGAGGGCTCGCTCCTGGTGGTCGACGCGTCCCAGGGCGTGGAGGCGCAGACGCTGGCCAACGTCTATCAGGCCATCGACGCCAATCACGAGATCGTTCCGGTCCTCAACAAGATCGACCTGCCCGCCGCCGATCCGGACAGGATCAAGGAGCAGATCGAGGAGGTGATCGGCATCGACGCCTCGGAGGCCGTACCGATCTCGGCCAAGACCGGCATCAA
The DNA here is from genome assembly GCF_016892765.1 of Microvirga arvi. GTDB lineage: Bacteria > Pseudomonadota > Alphaproteobacteria > Rhizobiales > Beijerinckiaceae > Microvirga > Microvirga arvi. The sequence continues at coordinate 20,672 of NZ_JAFEMD010000001.1, read as the reverse complement.
CATCGAAGGCGTGCTCGAGGCCATCGTCACCAAGCTGCCGCCGCCCAAGGGCGACCCCGACGCGCCGCTGAAAGCGCTCCTCGTCGATTCCTGGTACGACGCCTATCTCGGCGTCGTGGTTCTGGTCCGCATCATCGATGGATCCATGAAGAAGGGCTCGACCATCAAGATGATGGGCACGGGCGCGTCCTACAGCCTCGACCGCGTCGGCGTCTTCTCGCCGAAGATGCAGGAAATGGCGCAGCTCGGACCGGGCGAGGTCGGCTTCTTCACCGCCTCGATCAAGGAAGTGGCCGACACCCGCGTCGGCGACACCATCACCGACGAGCGCAAACCCACGGCACAAGCGCTTCCGGGCTTCAAGCCCGTGCAGCCGGTGGTGTTCTGCGGCCTCTTCCCGGTGGATGCGGCCGAGTTCGAGAACCTGCGCGCCGCCATGGGCAAGCTTCGCCTCAACGACGCGAGCTTCTCCTACGAGATGGAGACCTCGGCGGCGCTCGGCTTCGGCTTCCGCTGCGGCTTCCTCGGCCTCCTGCACCTCGAGATCATCCAGGAGCGCCTGGAGCGCGAGTTCAACCTCGACCTGATCTCCACCGCGCCTTCCGTGGTCTATCACCTGAAGCTGCGCGACGGCTCGACCATCGAGCTGCACAACCCGGCCGACATGCCGGACGTGATGAAGATCGAAACCATCGAGGAGCCGTGGATCCGCGCCACGATCCTCACCCCGGACGATTATCTCGGCTCCGTGCTCAAGCTGTGCCAGGAGCGGCGCGGCATCCAGATCGACCTGAACTATGTCGGCAAGCGCGCCATGGTGGTCTACGACCTGCCGCTCAACGAGGTGGTGTTCGACTTCTACGACCGCCTGAAGTCGATCTCGAAGGGCTACGCGTCCTTCGACTATCACATCTCCGACTATCGCGAGGGCGACCTCGTGAAGATGTCGGTGCTCGTCAACGCCGAGCCGGTGGATGCGCTCTCCATGCTGGTGCACCGCGACCGCGCCGAAGGCCGGGGGCGCGCCATGTGCGAGAAGCTCAAGGAGCTGATCCCGCCGCACATGTTCCAGATCCCGGTCCAGGCGGCCATCGGCGGCAAGATCATCGCCCGCGAAACCATCCGGGCGCTGCGCAAGGACGTGACCGCCAAGTGCTACGGCGGCGACGCCTCGCGCAAGCGCAAGCTGCTCGACAAGCAGAAGGAAGGCAAGAAGCGGATGCGCCAGTTCGGCAAGGTCGACATCCCGCAGGAAGCCTTCATCGCGGCGCTGAAGATGGATAGTTGAGGAGGGCCTTTCGGCCCTCTTTCCTTTTTTAAAGGAGAAGGAGGCACAGGAACCCCGTTCGGCAGGTCCGCCCCCTCCTGCGCCTTCATAGCAGTTTAGCTTCTTAGAACCGTCAGTGTTGAGGTAATTCCCGCGCGAGCACAGACAAAACGAAATCAATGACACGCTGTCTTTTACGGCGGGGAGTGGACCGCACAGGGAGAGCTTCCAACATTTCACGCCAATTCGGCAAATAGGACTGCTGGTTAACAATCGGGTTTGCTGCAGCCGCGATCTTGCTCTTCATTGTTTTGTCTGAGCCCCAAATTCTCGTTAATTTTTAGGGAAATTTCCCCTCTGCATCCCAAACTACCTTAGGGAACCCTCATACGAGAATTGTGCTTCCGGTAAATTCATTCCACACTAGCAGTAAATAATAAGGGAGCAGGAATGAATACCCTGGATAGCATGCGCGCCTTCGTGCGTATCGTGGAGTTCGGAAGCTTTGCTGCGGCAGCCCGCAATCTGGATATCTCACCCGCCATGGTGACGAAGCATGTGGCACACCTCGAGAAGAGGATCGGGGCGTTGCTGCTCCATCGCACAACACGCAAAGTGCGCCCAACCGAGGTGGGGCAAGCCTATTTTGAGCGATGCCTCGCCTTATTGAGCGATTTCGAGGCTGCGGAAAGCGAAGCGAGTGCTGGTGTAACAACCCCGCGCGGCCCTCTCAGGGTTACTGCTCCGAACGAGTTCAGCCCCTATCTCGGCCAAATGACGGCCGAGTTTCTCAAACTTTATCCCGAGGTTAATCTCAGTCTCGATTTCTCAAACCGGTTCGTGAACGTGGTCGAGGAAGGCTACGACGTTGCTATCCGCATCTCGGCGTCTCTCGACTCCAGCCTGGTCGGCCGCCGCATCGCCATATCGCGGGCTCATATCGTCGCAAGCCCCAGTTATATTGACCGGCATGGGCCTCTCAAGGATCCTCAGATGCTTGCCGAGCATCCATGCCTTTCCTATGGCATGCCTTCCGCTTCCGATGAGTGGACGTTCCAAAAGGCGGACGAAACAAAGAAGATCAGGATCAACAACAAGCTCGTCTCCACGAGGGCCGAGCCCCTCATTCTGGCCGCACGGGCGGGCGCTGGCATCACCTGGCTTCCGACCTTCGTTTGCGGCCAAGATCTGCGCGAGGGCAAGCTGATCTCACTGTTTCCGGATCACCATGTCGGTTCTCTCGAGGTTTATGTCCTCCACCCGCATCGACGGTTCGTGCCGACGAAGGTGAAGGCCTTCATCAATGTACTGGCCAAAAGCCTGAACCCGGGCGAAGTCGAGGATCCCTGGGCGTGATGACCGCAACCGGCTGAACCTGTGGCCCCTCTGCTGCACTGCACCGGAACTGCATCCCGCTTCCAGAGTTCAAACAGACACGGGCCCTGAAGTCCTTCATCGACTGTTGCTTTCAGCATAGTGTCCTTGCTGCGGGCTTAGGCAGGTCTGCAGAATGAGGCCATCCCCCTGCATACCGCACATCCGAGCCACAGGATCTCGCTTCACAGGAGAGCCCATGACGTCGTCCCTGCGGACCACCCTGCCAACCCTGTTCGCCCTTCTCCTCGGCTATGCGCTCATGCAGGTCGGCAACACCCTGCAGGGCACGCTGCTCAGCGTGCGCGGTAGCATCGAGCAGTTCACCCCGACGCAGATCGGCGCCGTGGGCGCCGCGTTCTGGGCCGGCATCGTCCTCGGCTCGCTCTATGCCGGGCGCGTGATCCAGCAGGTTGGGCACACGCGTACTTTCGCAGCGCTGGCGGCCGTGGCTGCATCGACCGCGCTGCTGCATCTCCTCGTGATCAGTCCGGCCGTATGGATTGCGGCCCGCGGGCTGACCGGTTTCTGCTTCGCGGGCCTGTTCATCGTGGTTGAGAGCTGGCTCAACGCTTCCGTCAGCGCACAGACGCGCGGGCAGGTCCTCAGCGTCTACGGGATGACCGGTCTCGTCGCCGGGATCGGCGGGCAGATGCTGCTGCCCACGGGCGATCCCTATGGCTACAAGCTGTTCTGCTTCGTCGCCATCCTGATCTCGCTTGCCTTGGTGCCTCCGGCCCTGTCGCGGGCGAGCGCGCCGGTTCACGCGGTGAGCGATACGAAGATCAACCTGATGCAGCTCTACCGGCAATCGCCCTTCGGCGTGGTGGCAGCGGTGCTGTGCGGCATCACCACGAGCTCGTTCTTTGCACTCGGGCCGATCTGGGCGCAGGAGCGCGGATTGGACACGGCGGAAATCGCGCTCTTCATGACCTGCGGCACGCTCGGCGGCTTTCTCACCACATGGCCTCTGGGCTGGCTCTCCGACCGAATGGACCGCCGCCATGTGATCGTCGGCACGGCTGCCATGGCGGCGGCGATCCTGCTCGCGCTCATCCACTTCGTGTCGCCCACGGTGCCGGTCTGGCTCGTCTTCGTCTACGTGACCATTTTCGGCGGCAGCGTCATCCCCACCTACAGCATCGTGACCGCGCATGTGAACGACATGGTCAGGCCCGGCGAGTTCGTCGCCGCGGCGGGCGGTTTGCTGATCCTGTTGGGCGTCGGTGCCACGATCGGTCCCGTGATCGCCGGCATGGCGATGACGCAGTTCGGACGCCTGGGCCTGCTCTATGTGGTCATCGTCGCCCAGGCTCTGATGGCGATCTGGGGCGCCTATCGCAGCCTGCAGCGCGCTTCGCTTCCAACGGAGGAAAAGGAGACCTTCGTTCCAGAGCCGACGATCCCCGTGGGCACACGGCTGGAGGCGTCCTGAGCGCATTTAGAGCTGTTTCCGCTTGCGTGGAATCATCTCTCTTCTTTGGCTTGCCGCATTTCTTGACGGCGAACCGGATCCACTTCGCCGAAAAATGCTCTAGGCCTACATGACGAGCGATTGGGCGCCGTCGATCCAGACCGGCGTGCCGGTGATGTGCCGCGCCCTGTCGGACGCCAGGAAGAGCACGAGTTCCGCCACCTCCTCGCTCGTCCCCGGCTCCTTGCCGGTGAGCGGGATCGGCCCGGCCGGATATTCCGCCGGAACCTCCGCCTCCTCCGTATCGCGCTTCTCGGTGTTCTCCATGATCTCGGTGCCGATCTTGCCGGGACAGACCACGTTCACACGGATCTTGTGCTTGGCGAGCTCCACCGCCAGCATCTGCGCCATCGCCACCTGCGCAGCCTTGGTAGCGGAATAGGCCGTCGCGCCCGCGCTCGTGAAGGTGCGCGTGCCGTTGATCGAGGCTGTGATGACGATGGAACCTCCCGCCTTCTTGAGGTGCGGCACGCCATGATGGATCGTCAGGTAGGTGCCGCGCAGGTTCGTGTTGATGGTGCGATCCCACTCCTCCGGCTTCAGCTCGTCGATGGGAGCCCAGACGCCGTTGATGCCTGCATTGGCGAAGACGATGTCGAGCCTGCCATAGGCCTGCACGAGGTCGGCCACAGCCTTCCTCATCTGGCCGTCGTCGGCGACGTCGGCGACGAGCGGAATGGCCTTGCCGCCGGCGCGCTCGATCTCTTCGGCCGTTTTGCGGATCTCGTCTTCAGTGTGGCTCAGCACGCCGACCATGGCACCCTCGCGGGCGAAGCACAGCGCTGCAGCCTTGCCGATGCCTGACCCCGCGCCCGTCACGAGCGCGACCTTGCCTTGAAGCTCCATTGCCTTTCCTCCGGTGATAGGGTCGCCCTGTCCCTGAACCGGACGAGCATCGGCTTGTTCCCGGATTGTCAGGCGATGCCGACGCGCCGCCCTAAAGCATCGATCACCGGCTCGCCGTCCTCCTTGGCGAACTCACCCTGCTGCGGTGGCAGGATGTCGAGGACGGTCTCCGATGGGCGGCACAACCTGACGCCTATCGGCGTGACCACGATGGGCCGCTCGATCAGGATCGGATGCTCCATCATCGCATTGAGCAGCCGGTCGTCACTGACGGATGGATCATCCAATCCGAGCTCCTGGAACGGCGTTCCCTTCTCACGGATGACGTCGCGGACGCTCACCCCCATGCGCGCGATCAGCTGGCGCAGGAGCAGCCGCGTCGGCGGACACTTGAGATATTCGATGATGTGCGGCTCGATCCCTGCATTGCGGATCAGGCCCAGGGTGTTGCGGGAGGTCCCGCATTGGGGATTGTGGTAGATGATCACGTCCATGGCTTGTCCCCTGCCTTGCGAGCGAAGTCGGCTCTCTGCCGGTCAACTTGCAGGATCGGCATGTAATCGAAAAGTCTTTTGGAAGCCGCGGCGAAGCCTCAGCGCTGGCAGGAGGCCCCACCATGCAGCTTCAATCGTGCGAGGAGCTGCCGGGTGAGAGCATCGGAGGCTTCCCGGGACTCGATGCCGGTGAGGGACAGTTCGAGCACCCATTGGCTGGAAAGAGGAACGATCAGGGTCTCGACCGTCATGGCTTTCGAGGCGGTTGGCAGATTGGCATCGATCCAGGTCGCGGACCACCGCGTCGCGCCTGCGCTGGATGTCAGGGACACCGACTGTGCAGGACGCCCGAGCATCTCCTCGTAGTCCCGCTGCAGAAAAGCCGCATCGCGGCTGACGAGATCAGGCTGCGGCATGCTGCGAAGCTCCTGGGCGGAGCGAAGGCCGACGGCGACCCGCACATCGGAGAGAGCGGACGTCAATCCCTCCGCGGATAGGTGCCATTCATTCGGAAGAGAGAAGGAGAAGCAACCATCCGACGGGGTTGCGCCGGTGACGACGGTCTGCCGCGTGACCGGATCGAACCGCGCCTGAACGGGCTCGCTCATCGGGGAAGCCGCGAGCGGGTCATTGGCGGCCTGCGCATGGGAGGCAGCGGTCAACAAACCCAGAATGACGGCTTTGCCTGCCCATATCCCCCACGATCTGACGCTGTGCACCTTAACTCTCCCGCCGGAACGGACTCTTCTGTCATAGCAACGCGCCGGAACTGCACCGGTTGCCTTAAGCTCTCGTGACCTTGAGTTGCCGGAGATGGGCCCTAACTCGCTCAGGAAGAAATGAACTCTGGAGAGACTTTATGCAGGCTTTCATACGCGCCTCCATCGTCGCGGCCACTCTGCTCGCGGCAGGCCAGGCTACGGCTGCGACCTGCCGTGACCCGGCAGGGTTCGAGAAGTGGCTCGACGAGATCGGTCAGGAGGCAGTGTCGCAGGGCATCTCGGCGGATGCTGTCAGGCAGGGTCTGTCCGGCATCACCTTCGACCAGAGCGTGATCAAGAAAGATCGTGGCCAGGGCGTTTTCAAGCAGAGTTTCGAGCAGTTCGCGGGCCGCATGGTGTCTCAATCCCGCCTCAGGGGCGGCGCCAACATGTTGCAGCGGCATGCGGGAACGCTCTCTCGCATCGAGCAGCGCTTCGGCGTGCCGGGCCCGGTGCTGGTGGCGATCTGGGGGCTCGAGACCGATTTCGGCGCGGTGCGCGGCAATCTGCCGGTCATTCGCTCGGTCGCGACGCTCGCCTATGATTGCCGACGCTCCGATTTCTTCAAGGCCCATCTTTTCGATGCCCTGCGCATTGTCGACAAGGGCGATCTTTCGCCGGCAGAGATGCGCGGCGCCTGGGCCGGTGAGATGGGGCAGACCCAGTTCATGCCTTCGAACTATGTCAAATACGCCATCGATTTCGACGGTGACGGACGCGCCGATCTCCTGCGCAGCCCGGCGGACGTGCTGGCCTCAACCGCCAATTACCTGAAAGGCCATGGCTGGGTGAAAGGCGCCGATTGGGAGCCGGGCTCGCCGAATTTCGAGGCCATCCGGGCCTGGAACAAGTCGCAGGTCTATTCGAAGACGATCGCCTATTATGCGAAGAAGCTCGCAGGCGAAGACACCTCGGCCTTCGCGACCCAGTGATATCCTGAAAATAGCGGGCTCCCGGCCCGCCTTTTTCTCTGATCCATCAGCTGTGGGCTAGAAGATCAGCTCGCCCGCTCCCCAGGCCAGCAGAATGAAGATCACGAAGATCAGCAGGAAGATGCCGAACAGGACCTTGGCGATGCTGCGGGCGCCGGAGGCGATACCCGTGAAGCCCAGGGCTCCCGCCACGAGGGAGACCACGAGAAAGATCAGAGCCCATTTGAGCATGTCGGCACCCTCGTTGCTTACTGTCCAGCTACAGGCATAAGCACCCAAGCTTGATCGAGTTCCCGATGGCCCTCGGAGCAGGATGGCATCTTCCTAAATCACGACAGTGATCTTCTCGGCCGCTCGGGTCAGGGCGGTGTAAAGCCAGCGGCTGCGGTGCTCGCGGAAGGCATAGGATTCGTCGAAGAGAACGAGGTCGTCCCATTGCGATCCTTGAGCCTTGTGCACGGTCAGCGCATAGCCGTAGGTGAACTCGTCCGACTCCTTGCGCAGCACGAACGGCACCTCCTCCTCCGTTCCTTCGAAGAAGGCCTTGTGCACGGCCACCTCCACGGATCGGCGGCGGGCATCGTCATCGGGCAGCACATCCATGCGGATGAAATCGTTGCGGATGCCGCGCAGGGCCTGGATGGCCCAGGTGCCGCCGTTGAGCAGCCCCTTGGTCTTGTCGTTGCGCAGGCAGACGAGCTTCTCGCCCGCCGCCGGCATGGGATCGCGGTAGCCGTTCAACTCGCGCAGGCGCGTGTTGTAGAGGCGCCGCGTCTTGTTGAGGCCGACCAGCACCTGATCGGCCGCCATGACGGCAGCGGCATCGATCTCGCGGCGGCGGATGATGCGGCTCTCGCCATAGGTGCCGGCCTCGAGACGCCCGCCTTCCCGAACCTGCATCGACAGATGAATGATCGGATTGTCCTTGGCCTGACGATGCACCTCGGTCAGCATCACGTCGGGTTCGCCATCCGTGAAGAATCCTCCCCCCTTGACCGGCGGCAGCTGCGCCGGATCGCCCAGCACGAGAACCGGTTGACCGAAGGACAGGAGATCGCGCCCCAGCTCCTCGTCCACCATCGAGCATTCGTCGATGACGATGAGATCGGCCTTGGATGCCGGGCTCTGGCGGTTGATAACGAATTGCGGACCGTTCTCGTCCGATTCCCGCGAGCGGTAGATCATGGAATGGATGGTGGAGGCGTCCGTGCAGCCCTTCGTGCGCAGCACGAGCGCGGCCTTGCCCGTATAGGCGCCGAAGGCCACCTCACCATCCACGTGCTCGGCGATGTGCTTGGCGAGAGTCGTCTTGCCGGTGCCGGCATAGCCGAACAAGCGAAACACCGGACGATCGCCGCGGCGCAGCCACTCGGCGACCGCCTTCAGGGCGGCGTCCTGTTGCGGCGACCAGGTCATGCGGATCGTGCCTCGCGGTGCAGGGAGTAGAGAAGGCCGACGATGATGCAGAGGCAGCCGAGGAAGACATAAGGATCGAGCGGCTCGCCATAGAACTGCCATCCGACGAAGGCGATGAGCGGGATGCGCATGAAGTCCAAGGGCACGACCATGGTCGCATCGCCCCGGCGGTAGGCGTTGGTCAGGCAGTAATGCGAAAGGAGACCTCCGAGGCAGATGCCGAGGAAGGGCAGAACGTGGGCCGGCTGCACCACGAGCCAGAAGGCCCGCCTCACGCCCGCAAGATTCATGGGCAGTTGCAGGAGGTTCATGAAGAACAGGATGGAAAAGGTGCTCTCGGTCATCGTGAGGCGCTTGGTCATGATGGCCACGAGAGCGAAGCTGAAAGCGACTCCCAGCATCAGGAAACTGGCTGGCTGCAAGGTTTCCAGCCCTGGTCTCAGGATCACGAGAATGCCGATGAAGCCGAGGATCACGGCGACCAGGCGCCCTCTCGTCATCGTCTCCTTGAGCAGCGGAATCGCCAGCAGCGCCACCCAGGCGGGCGTGGTGAATTCGAGCGCGAAGACGGTCGCGAGCGGCAGCAGCGTGAGTCCGAAGGCCCACCCATCCGTAGCTGCAAAGTGCAGGACGTTGCGCGTGAGATGCAGGCCGAAGCGCCGCGGTTTCAAGCCGGGTCTGAGCTCCGGCTTGAGGAGCGCGAGGAAGAGCAGGATCAGGACGCCGGCGGCATTGCGGACGGCCAGCATCTCGAAGATCGAGAAGGTAGGCGCGAGCGCACGCACCGCGATGGCGGTTGCGGAGAAGGCGAGAAGCGCACCGCTCATCCAGAGGACGACGGCAAGGATGCTGCGATGGGGCACGACGGACCGGACGATGTGAATGCCCCTTCCGCTTACCCTGCCGCTTCCCTGGCGTGAAGCCTTCATCGACACGAAGCCTGCAGCGACCAAGCCGCGCATGAGCAACGAACCTCCTGCGTTCATGTGCCCAACGTCCCACATGCCGAGTCATCGTGCGTGATTCTTGCCTCGTGGAGCCGCTCGCATCCTGCATGGTGCGTCAGAAGGCAGATTTTTTTCGAGTCTGCCAGGACTGCACTTTCGCACTCATGAAAGTCCCATCTTGCCCTCTCTGAGTGGAGAGGTTTTCCTTGCGATGTTGAACGTTCTTGAAGACGTCCGAATACTCGCACAGTGCTGAAGATCAACTTTCAACTCGCGTTAAGAGATTGATTTCAAAAACATTTTCAAAGTGGCTAGAACTGATCACCAACGATCATATGCAGATGGAGCTGTCTCAAGAAGAGACTCTAAATGTCTCATCTCACACCCGATATTGAGTCTTGCGCCCGCAAGTGAAGAGAGTGGCGTTGGTCGACATATCCACAGAAAAAGTGCGCGTTCTACTGTCTACACTTTCCGTTATTCGGAACCCCCTTGGTATAACGACGTTGCCTTGCAAGCGTGACGGTTGCACGCGAAGGCCCTTGAAGGAGGCGGCTATGCCGACAGATACAAAGTCAAACCCGCTGACGATGCTGTTCACGGGTGACACCGGTGCGACCAGCACCAAGAAGACCGCGAAGAAGAGCAGCTCTCGCAGCGGCTCGTCGAGCGCCAAGAAATCAGGCTCGAAGAGCTCGGCGACCAAGAAGGCCGGCACCAAGAAGACTGCAGCGAAGTCGACCTCCAGGTCGGCCGCGAAGTCTTCGGCCAAGTCCGGCGCCAAGAAGACCACTGCCAAGAAGACCACTGCCAAGAAGACGACCGCCAAGAAGACCTCGGCCAAGTCGTCTGCGAAGTCCGGCGCCAAGAAGACCACCGCCAGGAAGACGGCAGCGAAGAAGACCACTGCCAAGAAGTCGGTGGCCAAGAAGACCACTGCAAAGAAGACCTCCGCAAAGTCGACTGGTTCGGCGGCCCGGAAGTCCTCGTCGCGTTCGTCGTCGGCACGTTCCGGCGCGTCCCGCTCCTCGGCCAAGAAGACTGCATCCCGCAGCTCCAGCCGCGGCGCAGTGAAGTCGTCTTCCCGGAGCTCGGCGTCCAAGTCCCGCAGCGCGTCCAAGTCGTCGCCCAAGCGCGCCGCCGCTGCTTCGAGCCGGACCTCTTCCACGAAGAAGTCGGGTACGGTTGCCAAGCGTTCGTCCGGCTCCCGTTCTTCGAGCTCGCGCAAGAGCCCCTCGAAGTCGAGGCGTTAAGACCCGCACGCGCCGGGATAGGTCTTCCTATCTTCGGCGCCTGCACATAAAAAAAATCGCCCGGTGAAAGCCGGGCGATTTTTTGTTCGGAGCTGTGGAGCCCGGGTTTGAGCATCGGACCTAAAAGTGGTGTCCGCTTTTGGGGTCGATCCGATGCTCCCTTCCTTGATGAACGCATCGCTCTTTGCGGGAAAACCGGGTCCACTTTTCCGCACGATGCGCTAGCGGCCTGTGCTCATGGGATCGCTGGCCCCCCAGTAGGGGGTGGCATTGTAGTAGCGGTGGACATGCTCCTCCCACTCGCGATCGTAGGAGGCATCGTGCCCTTCCGCGCTGCGGCGCGGGGCCCCGCGCAGCTGATCCTCGGTCAGGTTCAGCTCGTAGGCATCGAGTTCGGTATTGTACTTCAGGACACCCCAGGGAAGCGTGTAGTATTCCTCGCCAAGCCCCATGAAGCCTCCAAAGCTCATGACCGCATAGGTCACCTTGCCGGATCGCTTCTCGATCATCACGCGCTCGATCGTACCGATCTTCTCACCGTCCGAGCGGCGGACCGGCGTCCCCTCGACCTTGTCGCTGGCGATCAGGCTGTGGGTTTCGCGAACATCGCCACTCTGTGCCGTTGTCTGCATCATCTCGCTCCTTCATGTGTGAGATCCTAAGGCAACGCTCGGGTTGAAAACCCGGTTCCGATTCGGCGCCGCTTCTCCGGAATCGCCAAAGGCTTTGATCTCCAAGGCTTTGGACGCCTGCCGAAGCGCTGCCGTAGGAACCCCCTTCCCGTCCTCACGTTGATCAACGTTTTCGAAACGTGAGGATACGAAGGAGAGTGCCATGGCGGTTCGCCAGAAGCCGGTCGAGGAACAGGTGATCGTCATCACCGGCGCATCCAGCGGCATCGGACTTGCAACAGCCCACCTGTTCGCCGAGCGTGGCGCCAGAGGCCTCGTTCTTGTCGCCCGTAACGAGGATGCCTTGCGCAAGATCGCCGATGAGCTGAGCCGCGGCCGCACCCGGGCCGTTGCGGTGGCTGCGGATGTGAGCAAGCGGGAGGAGCTGGAGCGCGTAGCGCGGACAGCCATCGACACCTTCGGAGGCTTCGACACCTGGGTGAACGATGCCGCCGTCGCGCTTTACGGCAATCTCACCGAGATCCCCATGGACGATCAGCGGCAGCTCTTCGACGTCAATTACTGGGGCGTCGTCAATGGCTCCATGATCGCGGCGGAGCACATGCGCCATCGCGGCGGCACCATCATCAATGTCGGCAGCGTCCTCTCTGAGCGGACCATGATCCTCCAGACGCAGTATTCCGCCTCGAAGCACGCGGTGAAGGCCTTCACCGATGGCCTGCGCATGGAGCTGGAAAACCAGGGCGCAGCGGTCGCGGTGACGCTCATCAAGCCTTCCTCGATCGATACCCCTTACGTCGAGCATGCCCGCAACTACCTCGACCGCGGGAACGCCGTTCCACCTCCGGCCTACGATCCGCACCTCGTCGGAAAGGCGATCATGTTTGCGGCCGAGCACCAGCGGCGCGAGATCACCGTCGGCTTCGGCGGCTGGGTCATCGGCGCCATGGGCAAGGTGGCCCCGCGCCTCTTGGACAAGGCCATGGAATGGACAGGCTACGGCTCGCAGACGACGGATCAGCCGGAACGTCCCGGCATGCGCGACAACCTCTATCGGGCTCGCCAGGACGGCGACATGTATTCGTCTCTGCCTGGCGAGCCGCGCAAGACGAGCATGCTGCTCGAGGCCCAGCTTCACCCCTTCGTCACGGCGGCCATCCTGGCCGGTGTCGCGGCCGGCATCGCGGCGCTGTTCATGCCGCCCCTGACGGGCGGCCAGCGCCGGCGTCAGGTCAAGCGCCCAACCCCGCGCTACCAGCCCACCATGAGGCGCGCCGGCAACGGTCACGACAAGCGTACTTTCGGTCCTGGGCATGTAAGCCAGCGGGGTCCCTACGAGGGTCGGCCACAGCCAAGGCACTGACTTGATCACGCAAGGCCGGGGCGCACCCCCGGCCCTTCTTTTTGAGAGCGACAAGATGGCTGTGGCCGACACGTTTCACAGCGGAAGGATGCAGGTTAGCCTCTCCGCATGAATCCGATTCGATCCCTCGCCATCATCCTCGCCCTGGTCGTCAGCGGCTCTGCCGCCGCTCAGGACAAAGGCACTCTCGACCCGAAGCCACTGCCGCCGCTCGCCAATCCGAACGATCCGAAGCTGGCCGCGAAGGAGCTGTTCGGACGCCGCGCCACTCCGGCCGATCGTCGCTCGCGCTCCATCGGCGGCTATGCCCGCGGCTGCGTTTCAGGGGCGGCGGCGATCCCGGTCGATGGCGAGAACTGGCAGGTCATGCGCCTGTCGCGCAACCGCAACTGGGGCCACCCTCAGCTGATCGGCTTCCTGCAGCGTTTCGCAACGCAGCTTCCTTCCATCAATGGCTGGCCGGGGCTTCTTGTGGGCGACATCTCGCAGCCGCGCGGCGGGCCCATGATCACGGGCCACGCCTCGCACCAGATCGGCCTGGATGCGGACATCTGGCTGACCCCCATGCCCAACCGACGCCTGTCGCGGGCCGAGCGGGAGGAGATGTCGGCCACCAACATGGTGCGCGACGACTGGCTCGACATCGATCCCGCACGGTGGACGCCCGGGCACACCGCCCTCATCCGCGCTGCCGCGCAGGAGAGGAGCGTGGCGCGCATCTTCGTGAATCCGGCAATCAAGAAAGCGCTTTGCCGCGAGTCCGGAGCGGATCGCAGCTGGCTGAGCAAGGTGCGGCCGACATGGGGCCACAACTATCATTTCCACATCCGCCTCGCCTGCCCTGCGAATGATGCGACCTGCTCGGATCAGGACCCTCCCCCAGGCGGCGACGGCTGCGGATCGGAGCTCGCGGCCTGGTTCACGCCGCAGATGCTGCATCCGAAGCCCGGCAAGCCCCGCCCGCCGCTGACCATGGCGCAGTTGCCGGCCGAGTGCCGCGGCGTTCTCGAAGCGCCCTGAGCAGTCTGGATACCCAAGCAGAAGCGGCCCGCATGGCTGTGCATGCGAGCCGCTGTCAGACGGTTGTGAGCGATGCTGGGCTTATTCCGCCGCCACGCCGACGCCGATGGCGCAGGACACGCCGGTGCCGCCAAGGCCGCAATAGCCGTTCGGATTCTTGGCTAGGTATTGCTGGTGGTAATCCTCAGCGAAGTAGAACGGTCCTGCATCCAGGATCTCGGTCGTGATCGGCCCGTAGCCTTTGGAAGCGAGCGCCTGGGCATAGGCAGCCTTCGACGCTTCGGCAGCCCTGCGCTGCTCCTCGTCAAACACGTAGATCCCGGAGCGGTACTGAGTGCCGGCATCGTTGCCCTGGCGCATCCCCTGCGTCGGGTCGTGGTTCTCCCAGAACGTCTTCAGCAGGGCCTCAAAGGGGATCACCTTCGGATCGAAGACCACCAGCACGACCTCGTTGTGGCCCGTGAGGCCGGAGCAGACCTCCTCGTAGGTCGGGTTCGGCGTGATGCCGGCCGCATAGCCGGCCGCGGTGATCCAGATGCCCTCGCCCATCTGCCAGAACTTGCGCTCGGCGCCCCAGAAGCAGCCGAGGCCGAACAAGGCTTTTTCCATGCCATCAGGATAAGGCGGCTGCAACGGGCGGCCGTTGATGAAGTGCCGTTCGGCCGTGGGAATGGGGGCAGCCCTTCCGGGAAGGGCCTCGGCGGCGGTCGGCAGGTCGAGACGTTTGCGGAAGCTGAACATGGGGATCCCTCGCGTGATCCCGCTTATGTAGTCACGGCCCCGTTCCTGCGGGAGGGGCGGCTTGTCACCTTGCCGTGAAGGCTCAGCGGCCTGCCAGATAGCCGATGGGCTCCAGGGGCTTCTGGCCCAGCCACAGCAGGAAGGCCCCGATGATGAACCCGGTCACCGAGGCGGGCAACTGGAGAACGTAAGTTGCGATCGGATCCCACAGCCAGGGATAGCCGCGCTGCGCGATGCTTCCCTCGAGTCCGGCCATGCCGCCGGGGAAAATGGTGCCGCTCACTTTTCCGACCGATGCGAACGAAACAGCATTGTTGACGATGGACCGTGTTCCATCGATCACAAGTCCAACAAATCCCGCTGCGATCAGCAGGAGGCCAAGGGTACGCGCTAGGAACTTCACGGGAGGGCCCCTCTACAAACAGAGGGGGAATTATCTAGTACCTTTTGTCGCAATGGCAAAGACGATTCCGTATGATTTGTCACAAGTTCGGTCTTGCTATTTGCCCTGGTTTGGCGATACACGGGCGCTCCGCAGACGCAAGCGGAAGAACCTGACCAGCCTGCCCCCATCGGCAGGCCAGGGTTCTTGAGCCGCACAAGGCTCATGCTGGAGGGGTGGCCGAGTGGTTGAAGGCGCACGCCTGGAAAGTGTGTATACGGGAAACCGTATCGCGGGTTCGAATCCCGCTCCCTCCGCCATTATCTAAGTCTCTGATATTACATAATTTTTGTCCCCAGGGCCAATATTGGCAAGTCGCGGTATTCTTTAGACAATTCCGGGATAACTATTCTTTGAGGCGTCCTTATTCGGAGTCGAATGAGGCCTTCAGGGCTCCAATTTTGCTCCTTTTCTCTGCCCTAAAACTACCCAGTTCGGTAGTGGCGTAAGAGGCAGGTGCGGGTGTGATCGATTGGACCAATGACTGCGTACCACTCGATAGCGGAATATTGGCCAAAGTCCGAAATGTGCCATTAAGAGACGTTTCCAGCCCCGCACCGAGGTTCGACTATGCCTTGGGAAGCAACTTGACGAGGCAGTACGAAAGCAGTGCGCACAGTCCCACGATGGCGACGTGATGCAGGAAGAAGGCTGGTGTCGAAGTCTCAGAATTCCAACGTCATCCGCATGAACAGCCTCGACCCGACATTCAGGACATTCAGACTGTGAATTCCGTAAGCAGCGATCACTGCGGCCGCGGCACGTAAAACAAAGGTGCGAGGTTTGCTGCTGCCCGTAACACCGGACCATCTGCGCACGTTACCCATGATCATCGACCAATGCAGCCCAAGATGCGCCCCGACGGCGAGCAGGACCAGGTAAGCCACCAAGGTATGGATCTGGCGCGAGGTCGGGGTGCTCGTCAAAGGCAGGAAGCTGAAGACCGCTTGGAAGATGATCACGCTGGTCACGACGAGAGCCAGCATGGTCATCAGAAGGGAAAGAGTGATCGTCTTGGAAACAGCCCTACGAGGCTCGCGCCAGCCCTTCACAATCGTGCCGTACCATCGGCGATTAAAGATACCGTGAGCGATCAGCAGCAGGAACATCACCGTGCCGATGACCTCATGGGCTACATTGCCGAGCCAGTCATAGGCGAGAGCAGCCAGCAACAAACAGGCTGCCATGAAATCGAGAAACAGGCGGAACAGGAACAAGGGTCTCACGGGATGTAGGCCCGCATCCTGTCGATCGTGAACATGTAGTCGTTCGCAGCCTGAGACTGATGGCAGGATTGGCAGCGTGTGGCGATGGCAGTCCGCCGAACCTGTTTGTCGGTGCCGAACTGCTGGAAGTGCCAGTCGCCGGTGCGCTGCTCGGCGGCAAAGTCGAGGCCTCAATCGATACCCTTTTCCATGACGAAGTAGCCAGTCAGGGCGCCGTTGTCGTAAATCTCCAGCACAAGCCGAGTGCCTGGTGGCAATGGCTGGCCGGCCTTCGCGATATCGATGGTTTCTCTGAGGGCATAGGCCAGCTCTCAGCCGGTGCCGCGCCTGTAGTCGCCGTACATCACCATCTGGTCGAAGTTGGCTGGAAACCTGACCCGATTGGTTTGAGCCTGAACCTTCGCTCCCAACGTCAACAGGGTCAGCAGGGCAAGCGTGATCGCGAGTGGAAAGATCCGGAGCATGGGGATCATGAGGAGCCTCTGTGGCAGCCGCAAGGCTTGAGCCTTGCGCGGGAAACGGTGAGCGATTGCCATGGCCGACCTCCGTCGAGGCCGGCTAGGGCTTCCGTTCGGAGCAGCGGGGACTAGAGGTTGCTCTTGAAGAAGGGTGCCAGCTTCCGGGCTGCGACGGACGAACCGTCGCCATCGTAGAGATCCATATGCGTGGCACCGTCGACGATGAAGAGTTCCTTGGCCTTCGAGGCGGCCTTGGCGTGAAGTTCTTGGCTGTGCCACAGCGAGCCTGCCTCGCTCCCGGTGACCATCAGGAGCGGCTGCGTCAGGAAGGTGTCAGCCCCCTCGAACCCGGTGAACGACGCCAGGGTGCTGATGCTGGTCATCAGCATCTGGTTGGTCGAGTTGGGGTGCTGGCCGCGCGGCGTCAGATAGTAGTCGGCGGCTTCCTGGAGGTCGCGCGGGGCTGTCGTGTCACCGATCTTGGGAACGTAGTTCACGTAGACCGGCGCGGCTCCCGCAGCCTCGACTGAGCGCTGCTTGGCAACGGCCTCGAGCGTCTCGATCAGAGCGGATTCCGGCGCCTTGCCATCCCATCCCTTGCGAGTGGCCGCACCGACGTCGACCGCGCTTACCGTCCCGAGCGCCTTGATGCGGCGCTCAGTCATGGCCGCCTTCACGGTCGTGCCGCTCCCGGCGCAGACACCAAGGGCACCGATGCGCTCCGCATCCACGTAGGGTAGCGAGACCAGGTAGTCGACGGCGCTGTAGATGTCCCCGACGCGCCTCATCGGATCATCGACGAAGCGGGGCAAGCCGCCGCTGGCGCCCTGATGCGCCGAGTCGAAGGCCAGGGTGACGAAGCCTTCCTCAGCCAGTTTCCGTGCGTAGAGCCCGGCCGTCTGCTCCTTGACGCCACCACCGGGATGGACAACCACGATGGCCGCGTACTTCTGGCTCCGATTGAAACCCTTGGGATAGTAGACGTTCCCGGCCAAGGTGATGTCGTTCTTCTTGAACTCCACATTGCTGACGGTGACGTCTCCAGCCTGCGCGCTGATGACGGCGCTCTGAGGTGCGGAAACTAGGGCGGCGGAGGCGGCCCCAGCCAGCAGAAAGCCGACGGAGACGATGGAACTGCTCAGGAGGATTTGGCGGCGGCTCAGCCCAGTGATCTTGCTCATGGTGTCGTCCCTTCATGCTTCGGTGAGGCCCAGCCGCCAGTGCGCCTGTGACCAACCAAAGCTAGTCGCTCGGACATTCAGAGATTAGCCCGTATGATTAGCATGGGCTTAGAAGGCTGTTTTCTGAATGGGAGGCGATCCGGTCGGAGGGACCATTCCTCTCGAGGGCAGATGCGCCTATCCGCGATAGCGAAGCGCCTCGATCACGAGCGCGAAGGCCGGCGAGTGCTGCCGGCGGCTGGGATAGTAGAGGTGGTACGCAGGGCGCGGCGGGCACCAGTCCGAAAGCACCCGGATCAGCTTCCCCTCTCCGATCGCCGTGTCCACCTGATCCTCGGGAAGGTAAGCCAGTCCAAAGCCGCCGAGCGCGGCCTGGCGCATCATCCCGACGTTGTTGAAGGCGGTCCGTCCCTGGATCCGCACCTTGAGCTCCTGACCGTCCTTCTGGAACTCCCAGGCATAGAATGCACCGTGGGTCGGCAAGCGGAGCTTGATGCAACTGTGCTCGAGCAGGTCCTGCGGGACGTCAGGTTTGGCACGGCCTTCGAAATAGGAGGGAGCGCCCACCACCGCCATGCGCAGGTCGGCGCTGATCCGCAGGGAGATCATGTCCTTGTCGACCTGCTCGCCCAGCCGCACGCCTGCGTCGTAGCGGTCTGCGACGATGTCCTTGAGACCGTAATCACTGATGATCTCGACGTTGATGTCGGGATACTCGGCCAGGAGAGGGGCAAGGGTCGGCCAGAGAATGGTCTCGGCGGCGTGCTCGACGGTGGTGATGCGGATCGTCCCGGCGGGCTTGTCGCGCATTTCGCTGAGGGCGGCGATCTCGCTCTCGATCTCGTCGAAGTGGGGCCCGATGGTGCGAAGCAAGCGCTCGCCGGCCTCCGTCAGGGAAACGCTCCGGGTCGTGCGGGTGAGGAGGCGCAGCCCCAGGCGGGCCTCCAGCGTCCGGATCGTGTAGCTGAGCGCGGACTGGGATACCCCAAGCTGCGCCGCCGCCTTGGTGAAGCTCTGCTCGCGGGCGACCGCGATGAAGGCCGTGAGATCGTTCACGTTGTCCCGGCGCATTCAGAAATCCGTTTTCTAAGTCCATGCAGATAATACCATCTAATCGCGGATTCCCGGACGCGGTAGATGCAGGGCTCGGAAATGGGAGACTGACATGAGCAAGGTCTGGTTCATCACAGGTGCCAGCCGGGGGCTGGGCATCGATATCGCCCGGAAGGCCTTGGCCGCAGGACACTCTGTCGTGGCGACCGGACGCAATGCGGACCGGGTGCTCCAGGCCGTAGGCGCGCACGACAACCTGCTGACCGTCGCCCTGGATATCACCGACCCGGAGGCCGCGCTCACCGCCGCGAAGGCCGCGGTCG
Source organism: Microvirga arvi (assembly GCF_016892765.1). Lineage (GTDB taxonomy): Bacteria > Pseudomonadota > Alphaproteobacteria > Rhizobiales > Beijerinckiaceae > Microvirga > Microvirga arvi. The sequence goes on along the minus strand of NZ_JAFEMD010000001.1, from coordinate 1,469 downwards.
ATCGGTTCGGCCGCATCGACGTTCTCGTGAACAATGCGGGCAACTTCCATGCCGGATACTTCGAAGAGATCAGCGCCAGACAGTTCCGGGCACAAATGGAGACGAACTTCTTCGGGCCGCTGAACGTGACCCGCGCCATCCTTCCAGTCTTGCGGAAGCAGCGCAGCGGTCAGGTGATCACAATCACGTCGACCGCGGGCCTGATCGGGCAGGAATTCGTGATCGCCTACGCGGCATCGAAGTTCGCGCTCGAAGGCTGGATGGAGTCGCTGCGCTTCGACGTGGCGCCCTATGGCATCGCCACGATGTCGGTCGAGCCGGGGTTCTTCCGCACCGAACTCTTGGTGGAGGGTGCTTCGACGATATGGCCGGAGCTTTCGATCGAGGATTATGCCGGCCGCACGGCGCAGACGATTGCGGCCTGGAAGGGCATGAACGGCCAGCAGGGCGGTGACCCGGCCAAGCTGGCCGCTGCACTGGTGACCCTGTCGGACTCGGGAGAGCTTCCTCTGCGCTTCGTGGCGGGGGCCGATGCCATGGCGGGTGTCGAGGCCAACCTGACAGCGATCCAGGGGCAGATCGATGCGCATCGCGCGCTGTCGGCTTCGCTGGCTTTCGACGACGCCTAGCGGTCGTCTGACCCGTATCTTCGGCTGACCCGAAGCCCGAATACGCATGGGGGACTGACGTGAGCACCAGGAAATCCATACTGCTCCTGGCCCTGACCATGGCAGTCCTTGGGATCGCCGCCTTCGCCTTGATGGCGGTGAAGGACCGGACCTACGTCGCGAGCGAGGCCTACGCGCCGGTGGGCGAGCCGAACCGGGCGACTGCGGTGGCCTACTACTCACGCTCCGGCCATTCCGAGGCCGTCGCCCGGGAGGTCGCGCGCTCGTTCAATGCGCCGATCGCTCGCATCTCGGCAGACTATCCTCTAGACTTCTCGGGTCAGGGAAAGGCCGTCTCTGATGCGAACGCGGGAGAGCTGCCGCGTATCGAGGTTGAACCCATCGATCTCGTTTCGGTTCGCCGTCTCTTTCTGGTGTCACCGACCTGGATGTTCCGTCCGGCGACGCCGCTTTGGTCTTACGTCGAGCAGACTGACCTTACGGGCAAGGAAATCGTGCTCGTCACGACCGGCAACAGCCGGTTCGAGCAAACGGAGATCGATGCGTTCGCAAGGCGTGTCGAGGCACGTGGGGGTCGCCTCATCCACCACCTTTTCCTACGCCGCGGCCGCGTCTACTGGCAGAAGAGCCGAGGGGATCTGCTGGCTGAGGCTCGCGCAAGAATACCGCATCTCGAGTAACGCAGCCTGCCGCTCCCGGAAGCTCTAACCCGACGGTTTGCGGTCTTAAACTATCTAACACGACACGCGCTATTGTCCCCTCAGGGTCCAGCCTGTGTGGAAACGTGTTCATCGGCTAAGCTGATGCGGATCAGCGGAGGTCGCGATGAAGCGTTTCGTT